>CAZCQP010000005.1:0-89595 GCA_964500895.1 uncultured Eubacteriales bacterium
ATTCCACATACTTTTCTTCTACCCCTGCTTTTGCTGCAATGTCCCGGATGTGGCTGATGCTCGCCTCTTGGGCGATTTCAATGTCGGTTTTCATGCTGTCCAATCCCCTTTCTCTTCTCTTTTTCCCCTGAAAAACATTGCTCCGTTTACAAGATTTGCGTGAAAATTATAACATAATGACCAAACATTGTATAGAAAAATATTATGTTTTACGGTGGAGTTTGAGCATTTTTCACATTATTTGGGCCGTACTTCAAATCGGCAGTTACTGGAACCGTTGCCCCAACACGCCACCTCCATCACCACATAACTTTTTTGGGTGTAGGCGTACATCACGCCTGCAATGAAACCTTCATCAAACTGGCAAAGGCTTTCGCCACAGTCGTCCATACCAGAGCAATCCAGATCGTCCTGCAAAACGAAGACACCAGAACCTCTTTCTTCATCTAAATGTTCAACGGTAAGCAAGCCGATTTTTTGTTCCTTTAATTTTTCGGCCATCTGCTGTACAAAAGCGCCCATAGGCAAGGTCAAGTCCATAAACCCGTGGGCAAAAGCACGCCCCGCCAAACTGCCTGCTCGCCGCAGCACTTGATGCATTTCCGCTTCCCCATACACCTCCGAAAGCATTTTGCGGAGCGAAAATGCAAAGAGCCTGTAAACCAGCACCGGCATGTTATGCCCTAATTGCTCCCGGTTATCCAGCAGGCATTCTATATCGGGCATTTCCAGCAATTCGTCATGGGTTCGGTATAAAGGCATATACGCACCTTCATCTATAGCAAAATCGGCGGCAAGAACCGGCCTTGAAAAATAATACCCTTGAGCAATTTCGCAGCCCACTTCACGCAGAAAATGGACATGTTCATCTGTTTCTACCCCTTCGGCTGCCGTGCGGATGCCCAATTCCTTGGCCATTTGGGTCATGTTTTTTACAATGGTCTTGCTCCTTGTTTTATACGGGTTACTTATAAAGAAGGCTTTGTCTATTTTTATGGCATCTACCGGCAGGTTCTTCAACAGCCCCAAAGAAGAATACCCCGTTCCGAAATTGTCCAAAGACAGTATAAACCCGGCGTCGTGCAGCTTATGTAAAACTTCTTGCAGCCATTTTTCCTGGTTCAGCACGGCAGAGGGTGTAAATTCCAGCTCAAAATACTGGCGGGGGACTTGATAGCGGTTTACCACCGCCTCCATCTGCTCCACAAAGCCCTCGTTTGTAAGGAAAAGCCTGGAAAAGTTAAGAGAAACCGTAATCAGCGGCTTGCCTGCGTCCATCCAGCTTCGGATGAGCGCACACACTTGCTCCAGCATGTACATATCCAGCTTAACGATGAACCCGTTTTGTTCAAACAAAGGAACAAACTGGTTGGGGTAAGCTACAATCCTGTCATCTGTCTGCCAGCGCACCAGTGCCTCTGCCCCCACCACCATTTCTGTTTCTAAATGATACTTAGGTTGCAGATACACCACAAATTCCTTGTTGGCCAATGCTGCTTCCATTTTGTTTTCCAGCTCTTTTTCCTGCACCAGTTTTATCTTGAGTGAATCGTTATAGTCGCAGGTGTTGCCCCCTTGTTGTTTTCTGGCCATGCCATGGGCCAAGTTCACCTTCTCCAGCATGGCATCAATGCCAGCATCTTCCCTCTGCGCCATATAGATGCCGTAATGGAATTCAATTTTATGGTTGTCTGCCGGTGCATCCTGCATGTGGAAGGCTTTTTCAAAAGCTTGCATCCTATTCTGAATGTCTGTGGGTTGGGTCAGCATGTCCATCCATACAAAGGTATCGGCGCTCATACGGCCAAAGGCAAAGGTGTCGCACTGAAACTGGGACAGAACGCTGGTAACGTTAGCGATGACTGCATTCCCTGCTTCAACACCGCACATTTCATTAATCATTTTAAATTGATGGATGTCCAGTTGAACGAAATAAAAATAGGCATTTGGATGGCGGAATAATAACTCTGCTGCATCCAGCTTGAATTTTTCCAGATTGGGAACGCCTGTTTTGGCATCGTAATAGGCGGTTTGATAAAGGCTTTTAGCATATTGGCGCTGTTTATAAACCACCATAAATAGAAGGGCTGCTAATACCGCAATCACACCGGTGGCAAGCAATGCAGTATTTTGGAAAATGCTTTGGTCTTCTTTTGCCAAGATTTTGTCTGAAACCGATGTAAAGATGAACCAGTCGTTAATGCCTACAGGTGCATAATGAATAAGCCAAACCTCGTTGTTTACCTTGTATACGGAATGGCCGCTAAGCCCTTTAGCTGTTTTCTTCCACACTTCTTCCAGTGTATCGTACCGAACCACACTGCCCTCTTGAAACAGATATAGGGCATCACCGGTCAGGTCCATGTTACCGGATTCTGTACTGGCCACCACCTGGCCGTCTTGATTGTATACATAGGAATAACCCTTGTCTTGAATGGCAGGAATGAATGCGCTGCCCAAGCCGTTTGCATCATACAAGCCAATAAGCACTGCAACCACATTGCCGTCGGCATAAACAGGGGTGGAAAAAGCCAGCACAGACTTCTTTGCCCCATCTATGGTTAAAGGCTCTGACACACAGGTTTGGCCTGCCAGACTATTTTTAAAGTATTCCTTATTAAACAGACCATCCAGCTTAATACCGCTGCCGGAAATGCTTCGCCCCTTTTTGTCTGCCAGAATCAGCGTGCTGTAACCGCTGTTTTCATTCACCTTTTCCAGAAGCTTTGAGGTAACGGTCCACTGGTTCAAGCTTTCGCCAGTGATGTTGTCTGTAAAGAAAATGGTTAAAGCTTGCAGCATGGCTTTGCGTTCTTCAATGCTGGTCTTAAAGCTGTGCTGTTGCTGCCACATCATTTCTTCCAGGGTTGCGCATCGGTATTGTGCCAGGCTGTTCTTTAACGCCCGATGATACAGGATAAAACCCATTGAAACCAGTGCAAGCGCCAATAAAAAAATGCAGGCAATATGCACCATTCGGTTATTTTTTAACATGGTGGGGCACCTCCTTATAGCATGGGGCCAGTGATGGTAAATTCCATTGTATACCAAACCGGTTACATTTTCAATGCAATTCTCAGGCGAACCTTGGGCAAACTGCAATATTTTGTCCATTTCTTTTTAAAAACTGCTTGACAAAACCCCAAACCCCATGTATACTTCATAACGTTCAATTAAATATCTGTAGACAGCAGGTGCGCACATTGCGCATAAAACGAAAGTTGCCTGCCGAGGAATCCTTTGCTTATTTTCTCTTTGTCTATGGGTACGTCACTATTGGGCAAAGGGTTTTTTATTTTGCTTAAGGAGGTGTAGACATGCCAAACATTGCAAAAAAACAGCAAACCGTTGATGAAATTAAGGAAAAGCTGTCCCGTGCAAAGTCTGTGGTGCTTGTGAATGCCAGAGGTTTAACGGTGGAGCAAGACACCCAGCTTAGAAAAAAGCTGAGAGAAGCGTCCGTTGATTATAAGGTATATAAAAATACCATGATGAACTTTGCCGTTTCCGGCACGCCTTTTGAAGGGCTTCAAGCGTATTTGGAAGGCCCCACGGCCGTAGCCATTTGCTATGAAGACCAAATGGCCGCCGCACGCACATTCAACAAGGAATTGAAAGCCATGCCTCAGCTGGAATTTAAAGCTGGTGTGGTGGAAAACGAAGTGTATGATGCTGAAGGCATTAAAGCCATTGCAGACATTCCATCCAGAGAAGAACTGCTTTCCAAACTGTTGGGTTCTTTCAAATCCCCAATGGCGTCTTTCGCACGTATTATCAACGAAGTGGCCAAACAAGCAGAAGCTTAAAAATTTGGCTTAAACGATTAAAATTAAAATTTTGGAGGTGCCGGTTATGGCAAAGCTTAGCATTGATGAAATCATTGCAGCCGTTAAGGAACTGACGGTTTTAGAATTAAACGAACTGGTAAAAAAAGCTGAAGAAGAATTTGGCGTATCCGCTGCTGCCGGTGTTATGGTAGCCGCAGGTGCTGGCCCAGCTGCTGAAGTTGAAGAAAAAACTGAATTCGACGTGGAATTAACCAACGTTGGCGCAGAAAAAATTAAAGTTATCAAAGTAATCAGAGAACTGACCGGCCTTGGCTTGAAAGAAGCTAAAGACCTGGTAGACGGTGCGCCTTCCATGATCAAAGAAGCTGTGGCTAAAGAAACAGCTGAAGGCATCAAAGCTAAACTTGCTGAAGTTGGCGCTACAGTAACCATTAAGTAATTCATTCACACATCATCCGGGCGGGATAATATTCCGCCTGGTTTTTTTTGCCTTGAAACAAGCTGTGGCCAATGGTATAATCATTGAAGACATATTTTCTTTACTTGACAGGAGCAATGACACTTATGGATATTATTTTTGCAACCACCAACCCGGGCAAACTGAAAGAAGCCGCAGCAATTATGGCCGACAGTGGCTACAGGCTATTGTCCTTGCAAGACGCTGGCGTTCACATGGACGTGGAGGAAAACGGCGTAACCTTTGCCGATAACGCCATGATTAAAGCTGTGGCCATCATGGAAGCCAGTGGATGTCCTGCACTGGCAGACGACTCCGGGCTGGAAATTGATTTTTTGGATAAAAAACCCGGTGTACATTCCGCCCGTTATATGGGCGAAGATACCCCCTATACCGTTAAAAATGAACACATCTTATCCTTGATGAAAGAAGTACCCCAAGAAAAACGTACCGCCCGTTTTGTATGCGCCATGGCCCTGGCATTGCCTAACGGCCTTCGGCTACAAAGTCTGGCCTCGCTGGAAGGTTTTGTGGCCTATGATGCCCTGGGCAACGGCGGCTTTGGCTACGACCCTATTTTTTATGTGCCCCAGCAAAACCTTACATTGGGGCAGATGTCCCCGGAAATGAAAAATGCCCTCAGCCACCGCAAACTGGCGCTGGAAGCCATGAAAAGGGAGATGAAAGCCCGCCATGAAGCTTTTGGTATTCAGTGATTCCCATGGCCAAACCCGGCATATGGCAGAAGTGCTCCAGCGCATTGGCAAAGACATGGATGGGCTCATCCATTTGGGTGATGGCTATGGAGACGTAGCCCCCTTATGCGCCGCCTCCTTCCCCCACCTTCAAATCCATCAGGTTTACGGCAACTGTGACTGGTTCAGTCCAGATACGCCCTTTACCCTGGTGGATTGCGCCGGAAAACGTTTGCTTTTAACCCATGGCCATGGGTATCATGTGAAGCAGGATTTGCAAAGGCTGCATTACTTGGCTTTAGAACAGCAGGTGGATGTGTGCCTGTTTGGCCATAGCCATGTGCCTGTTTGGTTTCAGCAAGAAAACATTTGGTTTATGAACCCCGGCAGCATCAGCCTGCCCAAAGGCACCCCCTTCCCTACCTATGGGGTGCTGCATATCACTGCAACCGGGGACATTCACGGCTCGGTGGTGGAAATGGCCGGGGAGCAGTATCACATTTTGCTCTAATTTTTTACTTTAAATTTATGAAGGAGGACTTTACATGAATGTACCAAAAATGCGCCGCAAAGATAAAACAATGCCCAAAGATATGGCCATGGCGCTACTTACCAACAGCGAATATGGCATCATGTCTACCGTTTCTGAACAGAACCAGTGTTACGGGGTGCCTGTGAACCATGTGGTGTATAACGACTGCATTTATTTCCACGGCCTGACGGGCAATGGCTTTAAAGCCCAGAACATCCGCCATAATCCCAATGTATCTTATACCGTTGTAGGCAAAAACATGGTGATTCCTTTTGATTTCAACACCATGTTTGAAAGTGTCATTGTTTTTGGTCAAGCTTCTATTGTGGAAGACGAAGATGAGAAAAGAGCTTCCCTTATTAAGCTTTGTGAAAAATTCTCCGGCAGACATATGGATAAGATGGATGCTTTCTTTCAAGCGGACTACCACAGAACCATGATGATTAAAATTACCATTGACCACATCACCGGCAAGTGGGATAAACGCAACAACAACACCACTGATACCAATAACCAATAGCCAATAACCAGAACACCCATGGCCGGAAAAGTTCTTTATTTTCCGGCTTATTTTTTTAAAGCACATAAAAAATTGGTTTTTGTAACCAATTTGACCCTTGACAAATTGTAAAATATCCCCTAGTATAATGTTGGAAACAAAAGCTTATCTTCAAACAGCACGATAACAACATAATACTTACTGCGTTTACGTATGCGGGTGTGGTTCAATGGCAGAACGTTGGCTTCCCAAGCCGAAGGCGTGGGTTCGATTCCCATCATCCGCTTTTTTTTATACAAATTTTTTGCTAAAGTTTTCCAAATGATTTGCCGATATTACTTTTGGAGGGGTTTATACACGGTTTTGTGCCGTTCCTTCCGCTGTACATAAGATGAAGAGAAAGTTTTGTTATCGTTATAGACCGATGGTCCGGAACTTCGGTTTATATAAAGTTTGGCGTTATAAAACGCTGTTAATTCGCGGAAATGGATTTCCGCAAAAATACCATGGAAGGGTGTATGATTATGAGTAACATGGTCGTAAACACTAACGTATTGGCGCTTAATGCCCACCGTGCATTAAAAGGCACCGGCAATATGCAATCCAAAGCCTCCTCCAGGTTGTCTTCTGGCTTGAGAATTAACTCTGCCGCAGACGATGCTGCTGGCTTGGCTATCAGCGAAAAAATGCGCGCACAAATTAGAGGCTTGGATATGGCTTCTAAAAATGCGCAAGACTCCATCTCTCTGGTGCAAACCGCCGAGGGTGGCATGCAAGAAATTGACAACATGTTGCAACGCATTCGTGAACTGGTTGTTCAAGCTTCCAACGACACCAATGAGTGGGAACTTCAAAGCGGTGGAGACCGTCAAAAGATTCAAGACGAAATCTCCCAGCTTGTATCTGAAGTAGACTCCATGGCTGGTAGAGTGGAATTCAACAAGAAGAAACTGATCAACGGCAACTTTGCCGCAACTGCATTGGATTCTTCCAACGGCCCAACCACTCAAAACGCCTTTGTAAACAGCCGTTTTATGCTGGATAACGCCATCACCAACATGACCGATGCCAAAACAGAAATCAACAGAGTGCTGAACAATCCTACCTCCAGCGGTTTTGGCGGCATTTTGGATGCCCTAAAGAGCACCGAAGAATACCGCACCGGTGTTATCACCAAGCTGGTAGACGATGCCATTGCTGAAGTGGCCAATGTGGTAGATAAAGCCAGAGGCATTGCATCCACAGGTGCTGGCTCTGCTCAGGCATCTGTAACTGTATTAACAAACAGCTTATCACTGAGCACCACCACTTTAAGCAGCAGATTGCAAGCATTGGTTAGCGCTGTTGGTGCACAAGGTACAGTCTCCGTAGCTGGCTACACTGCTCAATTGATTACAAACTTGCAAAGTGCAGTAACCGGCTCTCTGTCCGCTGCTTTGTCAACTTATGCAACCGCTGTGGATACTGTGAAGCAAGCTACCGCTTCCTTCAACATAGCCAAAGCAAACTATGACAAAGCACCTAAAGTGGAAGGCCTGTTCTTCCAAGTTGGTGCCAACGCACAACAAAGACTGGAAATGTCCATTAATTCTGTAAACTCCAACTTCTTGGGCATCGGCGACGGCAAAGGCAAGACCTCCATTGACGTGGTACGCTCTTCCGGCCGTGACATCACTGATATTCTGACCACTATGGACAGAGCATTAAGCTATGTTACCGATGAACGTTCCAAACTGGGTGCGCTGCAAAACAGATTGGAATTCACCATTAAGAGCTTGGATATTTCTTCTGAAAACCTGTCTGCTTCCGAATCTCGCATTCGCGATACAGATATGGCTAAAGAAATGATGAACTTGACCAGAGCAAACGTACTGCAACAAGCTGGTACTTCCATGCTGGCACAGGCTAATCAAGCACCTCAAAGTGTGCTTCAATTGCTGAGATAATTCATGCAATTATTAACTCCCGGGCTATGTTCCCGGGAGTTTTTTTAACTGCCCCCTTTGCTTTGCCGCATAGTTTTCTTGCCCTTGCCTCATAATATAGCAATACTGAAAAAAAGCGCTAAGCGTGAGGTGATGAAGATGAAATATGCAGACTTGTTCCAACTGATTGAAAATGACGGCAAAGCGAAGCAATACTATAACGAACTGCCTGGCTACGTCCGTGAGCAGATCGCTTCCAAAGCAGGTGGTGTCAACTCCATGGCCAGCCTGCAAGACTATGCGGAAAACCTGCTCCGAGGCGATGATTAAGTTTTTTTAGCAAGGAGATGTTTCATGGCCTTAAAAAGACTCGTCTACCCCATGCCCGAGGATGTACTGGCGGCGCTGGAAAGCAGCGGCTTAACCGCTAGCTATAATGCCCGCCCGCCCTACCAGCGCAATGATTATATTGGCTGGATTACCAGGGCCAAACGGCAGGAGACACGAACCAAACGTCTGAACCAGATGCTGGACGAACTGAAAAACGGCGACAAATACATGGGTATGGATTATGCCGCCAATACGCTGTAAAGGCGGATTCCACATCCGCCTTTTTATTGTAGTGATGGATTGTATATCCGCCCCCATGTTTTTATTCCCCCGCAGCCACCCGCTGCCCTTCTGAAAGCCCTTGTACATTGGCATCCACAATGACCACATCATCAGCAGAAACGCCGCTTTCCACCACATATTCCGTGCGCAAGGTTTGCCCTAATGTGACCGGCGTTTGCACGGCCTTGCCCCCTACCACCAGCCACAGACAATCTTGCCCAGATTCATCTTTAAAAACTGCGGTTTTAGGCACCGTCAGCTGGTTGTCTGCTTGATAAGTAAAAAACCATACATCCACGTCAAAACCAGTGTCCAAGGTTACCGCATTTTCTGTTAGCTCCGGCAGGATGCGCACTTTCACTTTCCGCTCCTCCAGCCCCATGGATGAAAGTTTCACCGTGGCCTGGCTATCTATAAAGTCTACCGTTCCTTCAAAGGTTACATCCCCCTGTTGGCGTTTGGCCACCAACCGCACTTGGTCCCCTTCCTGTACGCTGTCCCTGTCTTTGGTGGGAATAAAAACTTCAATCAACTGGGAAGAAGGCCCTGTAATCACCGCAATGGGTGTTTGAGGGCTGGCCATGTTGCTGTTTTTAACCGGTAAACTGGTAATCATCCCATCTATGGGTGCTGTAACGGTGGTATCCGCCAGCTGCTTTTCAATCAGGCTGATGGAAGCCTGGTTACTTTCAATCAGGGTGTTGTAGTAATTTTGCATACCCGCTGTGTAGCTTTTGGCCATGGCAGCGTCCAGGCTTTGCATTTGCTGTTCCAAAGCGGCTTTCATGGCGTTGTAATAGTCAGCGCTATTGCCTTGATCCCCGCCCTTTTCAATGAGGGTCAGCTGCTGGATGGCACTATTTAGCCTGGCTTGGGCTGCGGCTACGGCTTGCTGGGCTGCCGTATACTCTTTTTGGCTAATGATGCTATTTTCCCACAACAAGGCCGCCCTTTCCATATCACTTTGGGCCGCTTCCAACTCATTTCGGCTCTGTTCCACCAAAATGTTCTGCAACCGTAACTGCTCACCTTTGGACATAGCGGACTGGCTTTCCTGGGCTATGAGCGCTTGGTACTCCCCTTGCAAGCTGTCCTTGTTCAGCTTCAAACTGTCCCGCTGACGCTGTTCCTCCAAGGTTAAGTTTTGTATCTGCGCACGGTAGCCGGAAATACCGCTTTGCAGCTGGGCCTTTTCCGCCAACATTGCGGCATCATCTAACACACACAGCACATCCCCCTTCCGAACAGGGTCATTTTCTGCCACATGCACAGACAGTACCTTCCCCCCTGCTACGGGATAAACGGACATTTCATCCGCAGCCTTCACAAAACCCTGCTCAATGAAATAACTTTCTGCCCGTTTCGGCGCCACGGTGTAAACATCCACCACCAGCGGCTTGAACATGCTTACAACGGCAACCGCCGCCAATGCCACGGTTGCCAACGCCCACAACGCCCATTTTACTTTCTTTTTCATTATTCCCTCTCCTTTAAGGCATCCACCAGTTCAAAACGCCGGATGTTTTTCATTGTGGAACGGTTAGCCACCCACACCGCCGCCATACAGCCTGCAATGGCCTGTAGATAGGCACTTGGCGGCGTATAGGTAGGAATGGTGAACATTTCCACGTCCATCATATTTGAAACGCTTATTTTCAAAAACAAAGTAAACGGCACCCCCAGCCCAATGCCCAACAAGCATAAAAACCAGTATTCCAGCCCCATCATGCCCCCCACTTCCTCTGCATACATCCCCAGCACCCGCAAAGTAGCAAATTCCCGCTTCCGTTCGGAAAGGGAAATGGCGGCGGTGTTATAAATGATAGCAAAAGCCACCACCGCCCCCATCACTTGCATCAAGCCCATAAGGTACGTATAGGAACCCAGGAAGCTGACATAGGAAGCCAGTGTGTCCGCCTTGTCCTCTAACACCGCCACATTCTTAGCATTTTGCAGCCACTTTTTCATGCCGGGCATGTCGTTGGTTTGCACCATAACCGCTGTGACGCTGTTTTCCATGGCGAAAATACCAGCCAGCGCATCCATGTCCATGGCGCAGCTGCTGCCCAGGTTTTGGGTGACAATGCCTGTGACGGCCACAGGCACATCCTCCGGCAGCAAAGGGGATTCTATGCGTAATATGTCTCCCGCCTTGGCCTCCAGCTTCTGGGCAAGGCTGTTGCTGATGATGATGCCCTTGTCTGGGGGAGGAAAGTTTGCTTTCAGGTCATTATCATAAATTTTATACAAGGTGCTGTCCGGCTTCACACCGGTGATGATACTCCCTGTATTCAGATGGGCGTGGTGCAGCACCACCGGTAGCTCCAAAATCCCTTCCGCCAGCACCACCCCCGGCCCCCCGTCCACATTGGACAGGGCAGAAGCTTCATGCACCGGCGTTTGCAAGGACACCTTCATGTCGTAGCGCTGTACCTTGGTAAACTGGTTGATGAGCATGTCATCAAACATGCTGTTAAAAGAACCCATAAAGGCCAGCATTCCAAAGGAAAACATCACCCCCATCACGATAAACAGCGCCCGGAAAGGGTTTCTGGCCATGCTGCGCACCGCCATGACACCGCCAGTGTCCAGTATAGCCAACAGCAGCTTCACTTTCTTCACCGGATCCCACTTGGCTAACTTAGGTGCTTCCGGCCGCATGGCGTCTGCGGGTAGCAGTTTGGTCACTTTACGCACGCCCATGTACGCCCCCAACATCCCACCTGCCACAGCAGTGGCAAACCCAGCGGCCATGTACACAAACGCTGTGTTTTCCTCCACCACCGGCAGTTTAAAATACTGGCTGTACAACTCCGTCATCATATTAATAAGCCCGTAGCCAAAGACAACGCCCAGCAGTCCACCCACCGCCCCGGTGATGCCCCCGTACAGCAAATAGTGCCCCACAATTTTGCCATTGCTGTACCCAAAAGCTTTCATGGTGCCGATTTCCATGCGCTCCTGCTCCATCACCCGCTTGAGCATTAAATAGAGCACCACCATGGCCATGGCCACAAACACAAAGGGAATGCTGGTGGACATGGAGGAAATGGAGGTCAGCTCCGTATCCAGCATCAAGTAGCTGGTTTGGTCTTTTTTAGGAATGAGCGCCGTCACGCCGTAAGGTTTGAGTGCATCTTCCAGTGTTATTTTCACGCGTTCAAAGGTAACGCCAGGTTCCAAGGTAAAGCACACGTGGTTATAAGTGCCCGCTGTGTTCAGCCAGGCCGCCATGTCGTCCACCGGCATATACCCAATGGAAAAAGTGGCCGGGTTGGGCAAAAGCTCTTTGGCATCCTTCACCACATATACATATTCCGGGCTGTCTGCCGAACCGGCAATGGTAAAGTCTGTAGCCCTGCCGCTTACCAGCAGGGTGAGGCTGTCCCCCATGCTTAATTGATGGGCGGCCATAAAATCCTGGGCCAGCAGCACCTCTCCTGGCTGCGAAAACCCGCCGTCAGTCACCAAAATGCCGTTGATGGGGTTTTCCTCCGTTGGGTCTACAGACACCACCCGCAACGTAATCACCCGGTCGTCCCCGGGTATGAGTACCCGCACATCTTCCACCAGCCGCAGGGATACATCCTCAACGCCCTCAATGGCCAGCAGCCGGTCTTTGGCCGTGGCGGGAATGGCCGTAACGGTGGCAAACACGTCTGCCAGCCGTTTTTCCTTGTAATACTGCTCTTTGGCAAGTTCCAGCTTCACCGATGTAGCCCCCATGGCCACAAACAACATGGTGCCGATGGCAATGAGCAAAATGCAGGCCAGATAAGCCCGTTTGTTGCGCCAAATGGAACGCAGCGCCTTTTTCAGTAATATTGCCACTTACCACACCACCTCGTCCGGCTCAATGGGGTTTGAATTTTCTTCAATGCGGTCGATAAGGCCGTCTTTGACGTGCAAAACCCGGTGGGCGATGTTGGCAATGGCGGCGTTATGGGTGATGATGACCACCGTTTTGCCGTACACCCGGTTAAAATCTTTCAACACCTTCAACACCTGAATGCCTGTGGATACGTCCAGCGCCCCGGTGGGCTCGTCGCAAAGGAGGATGGCCGGGTTTTTAGACACCGCACGGGCAATGGCCACCCGCTGCTGCTGCCCGCCGGAAAGCTGGGAAGGGAAATGGTCTCCCCGTTCTGCCAGGCCCACTTGCTCTAAAAGTTCATCAATGGCTATGGGTGCTTCCACCAGCTCCGAGGCCAACAAAATATTTTCTTTGGCGGTCAGGCTGGGAATTAAGTTGTAAAACTGGAACACAAAACCCACCGCTTGCCGGCGGTAACGGGTCAGTTGTTTTTCCGTCATGGTGGCCAGGCTTTCCCCTTGAAAACGTACATCCCCGGAGGTTGGCGTGTCGATGCCCCCAATGATATTGAGCAGCGTACTTTTCCCAGAGCCGCTGGGGCCTAAAATAACCACAAATTCCCCTGGGAACAAGGACAGGGACACATCCCGCAAAGCAGAAACGGTCACCTCCCCCATCACGTATGTTTTGGAAATGTGGTCAATGGTCAGTATGGGTTCCATGGCTTCCCTCCTTATAAAAGGCCGCTTTCAAAATGTCTAAGTAAGCGTTCATCCTGGCCACAGCTTCGGCCATATAAGTTTCATCCAGCTTATCCAGGCTGCTCAGCCGCTTTTGCTCCTCTGCCCCAAAACCCTCCAGCGTCCACCAAATGATTTGCAGCGCTTTCGCCACATCTATGCCCGGCTTAAACCGGGACGTATCTACTTGAGCCAACAATTGGTGGGACATTTCCGCCACAGCCTGCCCATATTCCTGGTTCATCAGCTGGCGCACAAATGGGTCTTCATCTTTATAAACACTAAACACAAAAGTTGTAATGGCTGGGTAGCGGTGGAACATTTGCAGCTTTAAAAAAGCCAGCCGGCTCCATTTTTCAAAAGGGTCCGTGCCCATGTCTTCTATTTTTGCATAAAGTTCTGTTTTTAATGTATGAAAGCTGTAATGCACCAGAAACTCAAAAAGGGCCTGTTTACTAGGAAAGTAGTGAAACAGAGCCCCTTTTGAAATTTCCGCACGGGAAACAATGGCGTTGGTAGACGCTTGTTTGTAGCCTTTTACAGCAAATTCCTGCAATGCGGCGTTTAAAATACGGTCTTGCTTTTCCTGGCTTAACGCCTGAAAATTGTCGTGCATGAAGCACCTCCGGCTGGCAGCAGTTTGACCAGTGTGGTCAATTTACATTCATCCTACCACCATTGACCGGAGTAGTCAATAGAATAATTTTACTCCCCAATAATTTTAACCAGTACCCGCTTATTCCGGCGGCCGTCAAATTCCCCGTAAAAAATCTGCTCCCAGGTGCCAAAATCCAGCTTGCCGTTGGTGACGGCACACACCGCTTCCCGGCCCATGATGGTGCGCTTTAAATGGGCATCGGCGTTGTCTTCGTAGCCGTTGTGGTGGTATTGGTCGTAAGGCTTTTCCGGGGCCAGCTTTTCCAGCCACCGCTCAAAATCCCGGTGCAAGCCGCTTTCGTTGTCGTTAATGAACACGCTGGCAGTGATATTCATGGCGTTCACCAGCACCAACCCTTCCTTGATGCCACTTTCCCGTAAAGCCGCTTCCACCTGGGGGGTGATGTTGATGAACGCCCGGCGGGAATCTGTGTGAAAGGTGAGTTCCTTGCGAAAACTTTTCATGCTAAACAACCTCCTGAATGAAATGAAGTTGGTCTGGGGCAAACACGCCCCTTTCTGTTACAAATGCGGTAATCAGCCCATGGTCCGTCACGTCGAAAGCTGGGTTGTAGGTTTTCACACCGGCGGGCGCCATGGGTGTTTCATACCATAAATCCGTGATTTCGCTGCCCTCACGCAGTTCAATGGGAATGTCCTTCCCTTGGGGGCACTGGAAATCAATGGTAGACGTGGGGGCGCATATGTAAAAAGGAATGCCGTAGTGCTTGGCCAAAATGGCCACCCCGGAAGTGCCAATTTTATTGGCTGCATCCCCGTTGGCGGCCACCCGGTCACAGCCGGTAAACACCGCATCCACCCAACCTTGCTTCATGACGATGGAAGCCATGTTGTCACAAATAAGGGTCACGTCCACCCCCGCCTGGGAAAGCTCAAAAGCCGTAAGCCGTGCCCCTTGCAGCAATGGCCGGGTTTCATCGGCAAACACTTTCAGGCCATACCCCTTTTCTTGCCCCACATACACCGGGGCCAGCGCCGTGCCGTACCGGGAAGTGGCCAGCCACCCGGCGTTGCAGTGGGTTAAAATGGTCATGCCCGGTTTCAGCAACGTCAGGCCGTGTTCCCCAATGGCCCGGCACACAGCGGCATCTTCCTGTAAAATGGTTTCCGCTTCTTCGTACAAGGTTTCAATAATTGCAGGCACAGGCAAGGCTTTCACTTGCTGTGCTTTGTTTGCCATCCGTTCCAGCGCCCAGAACAGATTCACTGCTGTGGGCCGGGAAGAAGCCAAATAATGTTTGGCAGATTCCAGTTCTTCAAAAAAAGCATCATGGCCGCTTTCTTTTAAATCCTTTACCGCTATATACAAACCGAAGGCTGCGGTAATACCGATAGCTGGCGCACCCCGCACAGCCAGCCGTTTGATGGCATCCCACACCGCTTCTTTGGTGGCCAGAGACAGCACCACACATTCCTGGGGCAACCGGGTTTGGTCAATGATATTGAGAACAGTTTGTTCCTTATTAAAGGCTACGTTATTAGGCAAGGTATTTTGCATTGTGCATTCCTCCATTTCATTACAGCCAGCGGGTGGCCATTACCAACACGCCCCACAGCACCAGCAGCACCATGGCCTTATAATCCAACGAAGCCAGCTTTAACGCCTTCATCCGGGTGCGGTTTACATCCCCCCGGTAGCACCGGGCTTCCATGGCCATGGCCAATTCGTCGGCCCGGCGAAACGCAGACACGAACAGGGGCACCAACAGCGGAATCAAGCTTTTAGCCTTTTTCAATAGGCCGCCTGTGTCAAAGTCTGCCCCACGGGCCATTTGGGCTTTCATAATTTTGTCCATTTCTTCCATTAAAGTGGGAATAAACCGCAGGGCAATGGTCATCATCATGGCAATTTCATGGGCGGGAACCCCTAGCTTTTTAAAAGGTTTCAGTAAAAACTCAATGCCGTCTGTTAAAGCGATGGGGGATGTGGTGAGCGTAAGCACCGATGAACCGGTAACCAGCAGCACCAACCGAAGCCCCATTTTCACCGCCGTTTCCACCCCTTCCATGGTGAGGGTTAAAAAGCCGAAACGCCATAGGATATGGGTACCTCCCGTAAAAAAGGCGTTTAACACCACGGTAAAGATAAGGATGAACATAATCCCTTTAAGCCCCCGGAACATAAACCCTGGGGGCACTTTGGATAGGGCAATCACCCCGGCTAAAAATAGCACCACCAGCCCGTAGCCCAATAGGCTGTTTACCGCAAAGAGCAAGATAATATAAGCAAAGGTGGCCACCAGCTTCACCCGAGGGTCCAGCCGGTGGATGACAGATTGGGCCGGGTAATATTGGCCAATTACCATGTTTTTCATCGTTCTCCACCCGCCCCTTTCAGCATGTTTAAAAGCACCTGGGTGGCCCCTTCGGTGGTGTATATATCTGACGGCACGTCAAAGCCCTTTTCCCTCAATGCTTCCATAAGCAGGCTCATTTGGGGCACAGCCAGGCCCATGGCACGCAATGCTTCCCCTTGGGTGAACACCTGTTGGGGGGTGCCGGTTAACGCTGCTTTGCCTTTGTGCATCACAATCAAGGAGTCGCACAGGCTGGCTACGTCCTCCATGCTGTGGGACACCAAAAGCACTGTTAAAGAAAGCTTTTGATGCATGTCTTTTAAATTGCCCAGCAATTCGTCCCGGCCCCTGGGGTCCAGCCCGGCAGTGGGCTCGTCTAGAATAAGCACCTCGGGAGACATGGCCAGCACACCGGCAATAGCTACCCGGCGTTTTTGCCCGCCGGAAAGCTCGAAGGGAGATTTATGGTAATCTGCTTCTTTCACCCCGGTTAATTCCAGCGCTTGGGTCACTCGCTGCTCCACTTCCTGCTGGGGCAACCCCATGCTGTTTGGCCCGAAAGAAACATCCTTAAACACGGTTTCTTCAAACAACTGATGCTCTGGGTATTGAAACACCAGCCCCACCTTTTTGCGCAACGCCCGCAAGCCCTTTTTCTCTGCAAGAATGTCTTGGTCGTCAATATAAATGTGGCCGGAAGAAGGTTTCAGCAGGGCATTTAAGTGCTGAATGAGCGTGGACTTCCCCGAACCGGTGTGCCCGATAAGCCCCACAAAAGCGCCGTCTGCAATTTCCAGGTTCACGTCGTCTAAGGCCGCTTTGGCAAAGGGCAGCCCTTCGTTATAAATATGGGTCAAATGGCTGATTTTTATTTTTATCTTTTTGTCAGCTTGCATACAGCACTCACCATTTCATCTATTGTTAATAACCCTTGGGGGATAGGAATGCCCAAGTTTTGCAGTTGGTGGCACACCTCGGTCACTTGAGGTACGCCTAATCCCAGCCCTTTCATTTGCTCCACCTGGGCAAATACCTGTTGCGGCGTGCCTTCCAGCACCACCTGCCCGGCTTCCATTACCACCACACGGTGTGCCTGGGCTGCTTCTTCCATAAAGTGAGTAATCAGCACCACGGTCATGCCTTCTTCCCGGTTCAGCCGCAAAATGGTGTCCATCACCTCTTGCCGCCCGGAAGGGTCCAGCATGGCGGTAGGTTCGTCCAGCACCAGGCAGGCTGGGTCCATGGCCAGAATACCGGCAATGGCGATGCGTTGTTTTTGGCCCCCAGATAAATAATGGGGCGGAGATTGGGCATAATCAGACATATGCACCGTTTCCAAAGCCTGGTCCACCCGTTCACGAATTTCAGCGGGCGGCACACCCAGGTTTTCGCAACCGAAAGCCACGTCTTCTTCCACCACCGTGGCAATGATTTGGTTGTCTGGGTTTTGAAACACCATACCCACGTTTTTGCGAATGTCCCACAAGTTGGCTTCCTGCCGGGTGTCCATGCCCAGCACATTCACCTGGCCCTCCTCTGGCAAAAGCAGCACATTAAAGTGCTTGGCCAAGGTAGACTTGCCCGAACCGTTGTGGCCCAAAACCGCCACAAACTCACCTTTGTTGACGGCAATAGACACACTGTTTAAAGCCTTGCGGCTTTCAGCCTGCTGGTCTTCCGCCGGATGGCTTTTGTATGAAAAGCATACGTTTTCTGCTTCTATAATCTGCATAAAATCGGTTCCTTTCAAATGATTACACACCATTGTAGCACAAGGAAAGGGATTGTCAACACAAACCAATTATGTTAAGATGAGGCAAGTTTGGGACGTTTGGAACCTTGTCATACCATCAGTGTTTCCCGGACGCACGAAAATAACAGAAATTTCGAGGAGGCACAGCCATGTCCAGCGAACAACAATTTGCCCGGTTTTTAGATATTATTAACACCCTGTTAGGGGAAAACGGGTGCCCTTGGGACAAAGAGCAAACCTTTGAAAGCCTGCGCCCCTGTATTTTGGAAGAATGTTACGAAGTTTTGGATGCTATTGACAAAAAGAGCACCACAGGCTTGCAGGAAGAACTGGGGGACGTATTTCTGCATATTATGATGATGAGCAAAATGGCGGATACAGCGGGCCTTTTCACTTTAGAAGACGTGATTGACGGCATTTGCAATAAAATGATTTTGCGCCACCCCCATATTTTTGCGGATGTGTCTGTGAGCGGCACCCAACAAGTGTTGGACAACTGGGAAAAAATTAAGGACAAGGAAAAGGGCCTGAAACGCCCGGTGGACAACCTGACCGATGTGCCCAAAGCACTGCCTGCCCTTGTGCGGGCAGAGAAGGTGCAGAAGCGTGCGGTACGGGCTGGCCTATGCACAGAAGATGACGTTTTGGCGGCGTTAGACAAGATGCAGGAACAAATTAATGTGCTAAAAGACAAAATATCTGAAAAAAATCAAGAAGTGGAAACAGACCTTGGTCAACTGCTGTTTCAGACCGTATCAATTTCAAGAAAATTAAAAATAAATCCCGAATTTTCCTTGACAAATGCGTTAGAAACGTTTATAACTAATTTTGAACTCTTTGAAAAAGACAACCAAGAAGCGGGCAAAACAATAAGAGCGCTTTAAGCCGTCTTGCGCCAGATACTGGCGTCTTGGGCGGTTTTGGGAACGCAAAATGATGCAGCGTCCTAAAAATATATCCAAGGAGGAATACAAGCAATGAATAAGAACGAACTCATCACCGAAATGGCGGCTAAAGCTGAAATGAGCAAGAAAGACACCGAAAAGGTATTGCGTGCTTTTGAAGACGTGGTAACTGAAGAACTGAAAAAAGGCGGTAAAGTGCAATTGGTTGGCTTTGGCACCTTCGACGTGGCAGACCGTGCAGCCAGAGAAGGCAGAAACCCTCAAACAGGCAAAGCCATGCCTATCCCTGCTTCTAAGGCACCTCGTTTTAAAGTGGGTAAAGCTTTAAAAGATGCCGTTAACGAAAAATAATTTATGCGCTTAGACAAGTTTTTAAAGGTTTCACGGCTCATTAAGCGCCGGACCATTGCCAACGAGGCCTGCGATGCAGGGCGTGTCAGCGTGAACGGCAAACCGGCCAAGGCCTCCGTCACTGTTAAAGTGGGTGATACCATCGAAATTCGTTTTGGAGACAACGTGACCCGAATAGCCGTAGAAAACATAAACGAAAAAGCAAAGAAGGATGAAGCGCAAGCCATGTACCGCAGTATATAGCGGCGCTTGTTCGGCATGAAATATGTATGGCTCAAAAAGTCAGTTTGGCTTTTTGAGTTTTTTTATGCTTTCGCCAAAAAAATAAGCCGCCCTATTCTACAAGGCGGCTGTACTTCAAAAAGCGGTTAGGGTTCGGGGTAAATCCCCGAAGTTTTTACAATTGTCGACAGCCTGTGATTATGCTTATAATCTTTGCTTACGCAGATGTATTAAATAAATACCAAGAGAAAACGATAATATCCCTATAAAAACAAATCCACCCCAAACGACATTCCAAAGTGAATTATTGATGTCAAACATAAATAATAGCAAGTCATTCCACCATGTGATGCCAAGTAAAACAGCTATTACATCAAATAAAACGTAACCACCACCAAAAATATAAACCCAACGCCACCAAAAATTTTTACCTATATTTTTGACAAAGACAGCGATTCCACTTATACAGAGTATTAAGAGCGTTACCATCAAAACATAGTACACTATATTTTTTTCTGCAAGAATGCCTAGCCAATAATCTGCATAAGACTTTCTGTAAATTAATCCCCATATTCTGTGCATATGAAACAACCCAAAAAACAAGTAAAAAACAGGCTCAAACCAATATACACTCGATTTTTTTGACACTATATCACCTTCCCATGGACAATCTTGTTTTTGCAACTCATTTTCTTAATAAAGTATACCGTAAGTTTTACTGAATATCAATGGTTATCTTTATGCGCTTGCTAACATAGTGTTTGCTTTGGGCGTTTCTTCTTGCTAAGCGATAAAGCCTTTCGGGGACAAGAATGGATGCAACGATAACATTTCTCACATTTCCTTGAAATGAGTACAGGGTACCCTGAAACATCTTGCTCAAGTGCATGTGCCGGACAGTTAGCAATACATTTTCCACATTTTGTACAAGCATTTTGATGGGTATATATTGGAAAGGTGATAAGCTGTCCTGCCAGCTTGTTTGGATAATTTATAATGCTATATAACTTAAACCGTGGCATTCTCAGCTTACATTCTTCATTCCGAATAATTGTTGTAAATGCACATGCATCTGTTTCAATTTTCAAATCAATATCTTTTGGAAACGTGAAAAAAGCCTTTATATATGGTGCTAACAGCGCACCGTCGCTTGCTGGGCAACCCCAAAAAACTCTATGCAATACTGGAATAATATGCTTTGGCATACACTGCTTGGCAAATATTCTTAAGGCATTTTCAGAATATAGTCCGCATGTTGTAAAAATATATGTTGCTTTAGGCTTTGAAAGCTTGTTAATGGATTGAATAAATGCCAGTATTCTTTTTGTGGGGTGCGTATGGATGACTGGAAATCCAATGACCAACCCATCAAAAACATTCATATCTAAGTCTTTGGGTAACTTCTCCACGGAATACATTTCAACAGCAAAGCTTTTTATCAATTGCAAATAAATTTTTTCACAAACCGCTCTTGTACTGCCCACTCCAGAATGATAAAAAATCCCTATTTTCTTCATAATCACTCCTAATAATCAAAACAGCCGCCAAGGTTAACATGACGGCTATGGCTCGAAATTATTCTTTTAAAAGATACTAAAACCGCTTCCGTTTATTGGCGGGGGCAATGCGCATGTTCCCCCGGTATTTGGCCACCGTCCTGCGGGAAATGCTAATGCCTTTATTACCCAGCATGGCCACAATGTCTTGGTCGCTCAATGGGTCGTGGGGGTTTTCCTTGTCCACAATTTCCTTAATAAACGCCTTGATGCTATGGGAGGAAATGCCCTGCCCGTAGTTGTCTGAAACGCCGTATGTAAAGAAGTATTTCAGTTCGTATATCCCCCGGGGGGTTTGTACATATTTGCCGCTAATGGCCCGGCTTACAGTGGATTCGTGCACACCCACCGTTTCTGCAATCATTTTAAGGGTGAGTATTTTTAAATGTTTTTCGCCGTACTCTAAAAAATCTTTCTGGTAATCCACCAAAGCCTGCACCACTTTAAAAATGGTTTGCTTACGCAATTCCAGGCTGCGAATGAGCCACACCGCCGAATTGAGCCGGTCGTTTAAGAAAGAGGACAAGGACGAATGCTTCTCTGCACCGCACAACATCCGTTTGTAGCTGTTGCTAATGGTCAGCCTGGGGGATGCCGATTCATTAATGTTCACCACATAATGGTCGTCCACTTTTTCCACGGAAACATCTGGCACAATGTAGCGCAAATCTTCGCCGGTGGCAAAAGGACGCCCGGGCTTTGGCTCCAACCCTTTAATGATGTCCAGCAGCCGCTGCACCTCTTTCACCGGGATTTTAAGGGCCCGGGCAATGTTAGGCAACCGGTTGCAGGCCACATCTTCCATATGCTCATGAATAATTGCAAAAATCTGTTCGTTTAACAGCCCAAGCCGTTCCAGCTGAATGTATAAACACTCTTCCAGGCTTCTGGCTCCCACGCCGGCAGGCTCTAAGCTCTGCACCAACGTGAGGGCATAACGCACGTCACCTTGGGTAACGTTTAGTTTTTGGGCAATTTCTTTTTTGCTTAAACGTAAATAACCGTTTTGGTCCAGCGCTTCTATAATGTAAATGCCAATTTTCCGATGCTTGTAATCTATAGGCACCAATTGCAGTTGTGATAAAAGGTAATCTTTTAATGTAGTTCCATAAACAAAGAGTTGGTCGCTAGAAAAGCCTTGGTCTGGCTGGCTGCCTTCCCATTGTCGATAGCTGATGTCGTCATAGCGTTCATTATCTTTAAAATATTCTTCCCAGTCAATTTCGTTTCTAGCCTTTTCGGGTTCCTCTTGGGCTGATTCTTGCCGGGGCTGCACCTCTAACATGGGGTTGGCCACTAGCTGCTCGTCGATGTAGGCTTCCAACTCATGCACATTTAATTGTAAAATATGTATGGTCTGAATAAGCTCAGGTGTCATCACCAGTTTTTGCAGCTGTTCCATTTGCAATGCGTGCTCTGCTTTCATGACCTACCCTCCCTTTCCCTTTCAAATTACCAAGGCAGTTCAAAGCAGCGCCCTGGGGCATTACCAATATGCATTTGCATTATAGCAAAAAGTGCGTTAAAAATCAATCTTTCTACAATCGCCCAGTCTTAAAAATGTTTCCAAATTTAAAACATAAGCTGCTTATACAACGTTTTGCCTTCTTTACAAGCTTTTGATATTTTATGAAAAGACCAATTCATAATATGCACACAAAAAGGGCAAGCTCTGCCTGCCCATCCATTACACTTCACTGTTAAAACAAGCCAATTTCCTTTGCATAACATACCGCATTGTGGCGGTTTTTTACGTTTAACTTATTAAAAATATTTTTGGTGTGAAATTTTACAGTGTTTAAGGATATTTCCAAGTGCTTACCAATTTCTTGATTGGTACGTCCCGCCCCCATCAGCCGCAAAACGTTCAGCTCTGTTTCTGTTAAGGGAGGTAGGCTGTCTTTCTGGTGCTTTAAATAGCCAGGGTACATTAAGCCCATTTTTCTGGTTAGCTCAATCATATAGCTTAAAAAATCCGAATCTCCTCTGGCAGACTTATAGTCCCGTAAAATAAAATAAAGCTTTTCCCCTTCATCTGCAAACAACCGGTAATAGCGATACTTTTCTCCCGCAGCCAGTGCCTTTTCAAGGTATTCAAAGGCCTCCTCACGCATGTTCTGGGCATAAAAAGACATAGCCAGCAACATGTTTAGTTCGCACTGCTCCAAAATACGGCCAAAAGCCTCCAGTATGGGCCGCAGCCGTTCTGCCAAAGCCAGCAGCGCCAAATGCTTCTCCTGCATTAAATACACCCGCAGCTTTACAAAATATTGAAACCGGTCTAAGGTAGAAAAGTCCCCGTTTTCGTTGGGCGCTTCGTTGGCCATCCAATGCTGTATGCGTTTAAAATCATTGTCATACAAAGCCACCCATGCGTAAATAGCGTTAATATTGGGCAACAGATAATGGGCACCTGCCGCCTGCATCCTGTTTTCAATGTTAACCAGCATGGGCAAAGCCGAAGGAATTTGCTCTGTCACCACCATGATTTCCATTTGCAAAAACATGGCTGCAAATAATACGCTAACGTCACCTTTTTGTTCAATAAAGGGCATTGTGCCCACCAACAGCACCAGGGCATCCGAAATTTGATTTTGTAGATAAAGTCCCTCTGCAATGCATACATTAACCGCACCTGTAGCGGCATCCCCTAACACTGCCCGGCTCAGCGCATCCACCGGACGGCGCAAAAACTTGGCATGTCTAAGCAGGGGGGTCCAGTCTCTGCCTCCGTTCACCACGCTGGGCCGGTTTACGGTAAGAGATAGCTGGGGAACATGGGCACCTTTTGATTGAACCGCTTTAGCCAAATGCTTGATAGCCTGCAATATATTTTTCTGGTTTTTATGTGGCAGTGCTACCCCCAGAAACGCAAGGTAATTTTCAACAGCTTGATAGCGGGGGCTGCTTGGGGGATATTTCTTTTTTAGTGCTTTCAGCTTGCTTACATAAACTTCCGAACGCTCAATATTGCCTGAAATGATGGCCAAATGGGCCATAGCGCTGCATAAAATAGGCGAAGCATCCACTTTGCTTTCCGGCAGTGCATAAAAGTATTTGCGATATTTCCATAATTCGCTTTTGCCTATATCCCATTGTGCCACTTGCTCTAAGATGTCAATCATGCTTGTGAAGGCTTCATTTTGCAGCTGTTCTTCCAACAAATGCTCCCAGTGCGCATCAAAGCTAATGATTTC
Organism: uncultured Eubacteriales bacterium; assembly: GCA_964500895.1. GTDB lineage: Bacteria > Bacillota > Clostridia > Lachnospirales > JAISER01 > CAZCQP01. The sequence goes on from CAZCQP010000005.1 coordinate 24,022, forward strand.
AAGCTTGTTTTTCCGTTTCACGACTATAACCCCTTGCGGCTGGAATTAAACGAACAATGGCACATTGGGAGATTTGTGCCGTTGTACATAAATAGAAAGCACAGCCCATATTGAACTGTGCTTTTTTTGTTATCATTCGGTTGAAATTGGTTATTGTAATAACCGTAAAATGCTTTGAGGTGCTTGGTTGGCCTGGGCCAGCATGGCTGTACCTGCTTGTTGCAGCACGTTGGACTTGGTAAAACTCATCATTTCTTTGGCCATGTCGGCATCTCTGATGCGAGATTCGGATGCAGACAGGTTTTCGGAGGAAATATCCAGGCTCTTTATGGTAAATTCCAACCGGTTTTGCACTGCGCCCAGTTTAGCACGTTCAGTTGTCACATATGTAAGGGAACGATCAATGGTCGTTAAAATGTCGGTAATGTCACGGCCAGAAGCCCGCACCACATCAATGGTGGTATTGCCCTTGCCGTCTCCCAACCCTAAGAAGTTGGAGTTTACAGAATTAATGGAAAGCTCCAATTTTTGCTGGGCATTGGCACCCACTTGGAAGTAAATGCCTTCTACTTTCACATCGGCATCGTAAGCAGCTTTGGCGGTATTAAAGGTGGCCTGTGCTTTGTTCAGCGCCGTTATTGTTGTACTATAGTTATTCAGTGCTTGCGTTACCGCACTGGTCACTGCACCTATCAAACGTTGAACCTCTACCTGGGTGGTAGCAGATACGCCCAAAGTGGCCACAGCGTCTAATAACGCTTTCATTCTGCTGCCTGCCTGTGCAGAAATGGCCAACGTTGCTTGGGCAACCACACTGCTAGTGGTTGCACCCCTGGCTTTGTCTACCTGTGCAGCAATTTCTGCAATGGCATCATCCACCAGTTTTGTTATAGTGCCGGTACGGTATTCGGTGGTCATTTTTAGAGCGTTTAGTGCGCCGGTAAAACCGGTAGCTGTAGAGTCATTCAAAGCCAGAGTGATTTTGTGCTTGGCTTCAATGGCTGCTGAAATGGCCGCATCTAAATTGTTACGGCTAACCACATAGGCATTATGTGTGGCTGTATCCACCGCAGTGGCGGCAAAACTACCGTTGATCAAACGTTTTTTATTAAATTCTACACGGCTGGACATAGAATCAATTTCTTCAACCAGCTGGGAAATTTCATCTTGAATTTTTTGGCGGTCAGCCCCGGTGACCAACTCCCACTCGTTGGTATCGTTGGAAGCTTGCACCACCAGTTCACGTATACGCTGAATCATGTTGTCAATTTCCTGCATCCCGCCCTCGGCAGTCTGTGCAAGAGATATGGCGTCTTGTGCATTTCTGGAAGCCATGTCCAAGCCTTTGATTTGGGCACGCATTTTTTCGCTAATGGCTAAACCGGCAGCGTCATCTGCTGCGGTATTAATCCTCAACCCGGAAGATAGCCGGTTTGAAGCTTTTGTCTGCATTGTACCAATGCCTTTTAAAGCCCGGTGGGCATTAAGTGCCAGAATATTGGTATTAACAACCATATTACTCATCTTTCATACATCCTTCCGTAGAATACTCTTAAATCCCTTTATGATAACTATAATGAATGATAAGTGTATACGTTGAATCTTCAGTTTTTTACTTCACTTACTATATCGGCAGCATTTTAGAAAACTTTAGCTAATTTTTAAAATTTTGGAAAATAATTTTGCTTTTTTTATAATGTACGTAATACTGCCATGATAATGAGCAAAGCCCCGGAAACAAAAACCCATGCCCGCCCGGCGGGCACTTTTTTCCCCACAGAAAGCCCGGCAGACAAAAAGATAAATTGCCCGCAAGCCACCCACAAAGGAATGAACAGTCCTTTAAAACCCATAACCCCCATGGCAATGCCTGCACCCAAAGAATCCATAGACAGTGCCAGTCCAATGTACAGTGCTTCTAAAGGTTCAATGCTATTGGAATGGTCCAAGTCACCTTGCTGGGGGTGCCGGATAACGGCTATGGAAATGCCCAAAGACTTAATGAGCAGCCGGCACACGGTGTGTTCTGTGCGCATTTCTGGCGGTATGTCACTGTTGCCCCGTGCCTCTTTTTTAGAGGTATCCCCAAGCCCTTGGATAATGACCCATACACCCATGGCCAAAAGCAATAACACCCCAATCCAGTTGGCTGCCCCTTTTGGCAAAAGCACTTCCAGCTCGCCCCCCAAAAACATAGAGGCCCCTGTAATCAGCGCCGAAATAACAGAGATGATGAACCTGGCCTGAAAAGACATTTTAATTTTGCGAACACCGTAAGACACACCAATGCCCAAAGCATCAATGCTTACAGAAATGGCGAAAAGTGCTGCAACCATTAGCCTCACTCCTTTTCTTGCTCTACTGCTTGCACTTTTATACTATGAGCTTGGCATAACTTTTGCTTCAATAAAATATACATATGGGACAAGGATACTTACGATATTTACAAAGGAGAGATGTACCAATGACATGGAGCAATGAACAGACCGAAGACGTTATCGGGCGTTTAGGCTCGGACGGATTGAAAGGGCTAAGCAGCCGGGAAGCGGAGGCCCGGCAGGTGACTTACGGGCAAAACAGGCTGGAGCAAAAAAAGAAAACGCACCTTCTGATACGTTTTTTCATGCAGCTGAATGATTTTATGATTGTGGTGCTGTTGTCGGCGGCCGCAGTGTCTTTTGTGGTGTCTTTGCTCAACGGCACCCGGGATTTTTTGGATCCTCTCATTATATTAATGATTGTGGTGCTGAACGCCGTTCTGGGGCTTGTGCAGGAATATAAGGCTGAAAAGTCTTTGGAAGCACTGAAACAGCTTTCCTCCCCCACAGCCAAAGTTATGCGTGACGGCCATGTCACCACGGTGGACACCCACGTGCTGGTGCCGGGGGACATTCTGGTGCTGGAAACCGGGGATTTGGTTCCCGCAGATGCCCGGCTGCTCACGGCTGTTCACTTAAAAACAGAGGAATCCGCCTTAACCGGTGAATCGGAGCCGGTGGACAAGGTAACGGACAAGCTCAACCTTGAAGGTTCCTTGGGTGACCAAAAGAACATGGTATTTGCAGGCAGCAGCATTGCCTACGGCCGGGGCACAGCCATTGTCACCGCCACGGGAATGTCCACAGAAATGGGCAAAATTGCCGGCATGATGATGGAGGAAGACAAAACCCCCACCCCCCTGCAAAGAAAGTTAGAAGCCACCGGCAAGACCTTAGGGTTGGCCGCCATGGGCATTTGCGCAGGCATTTTCTGCATCGGTCTTTTGCGCCAGCTGCCCCCCTTTGACATGTTCATGACCAGCGTAAGCCTGGCGGTGGCGGCCATTCCAGAAGGGTTGCCAGCCATCGTCACCATTATGTTGGCCCTAGGGGTTCAACGTATGGCCAAAGAAAACGCCATTGTACGCAAACTGCCCGCCGTGGAAACCTTAGGCAGTGCCAACGTGATTTGCTCCGATAAAACGGGCACCCTCACCCAAAATAAAATGACCGTGGTGGACATTTTCGCCCCCTCAAACCCGGCCACCCCTTTAACTGCCGATGACAAAACGGCGTTAAAACGCAGCGTTTTACAACATGCCACCCTGTGCAACAACACCGTGGTGGAAGGCATCGGGGAGGATAAAACCTATTTGGGTGACCCTATGGAAACTGCTTTGGTGCGGGCGGCCTTTAAAATGGGGGTGGATAAGCTTCAGGTGGAAGCAGAATGGCCCCGGGTGGGTGAAATGCCCTTCGATTCAGGCAGAAAACGGATGAGCACCATCCACCGCACCCCCCAAGGGGATTATTTGGTTATCACCAAAGGCGCACCAGAAATCTTACTGAAACGTTGCACCCAATACTACCCCCACCCAGGCAAACCAGCTGCCTTTGACGGCCAAGCCCTTCGTATGGCGCTTAAACAAAATGAAGCCATGGCAGAACAGGCACTGCGGGTGCTGGGGGTGGCTTGCAAACGGGTGGCTACCATGCCCACCTCGGAAGAGGCCGCCGAAAGCGGACTCACCTTTCTTGGGTTGTTAGGGCTTATTGATCCCCCAAGAGAAGAAGCCAAAGCCGCCGTAGCCACCTGCAAAGCCGCTGGTATCAAGCCCGTGATGGTCACCGGGGATCACCTGGCCACAGCCGTGGCCATTGCCGGGCAGCTGGGCATCATGCAGCACGGAGACAAAGCCATGACTGGGGCAGAACTTTTAGGCATGGACCAAGAAGAACTGGAAGCTGTCATTAATCAGGTATCCGTCTTTGCCCGGGTGTCTCCAGAGCACAAGGTGCGCATTGTGAAAGCTTACCAAGCCCATGGCCATGTGGTGGCCATGACCGGTGATGGCGTGAACGACGCCCCTGCCCTGAAAGCAGCAGACATTGGCTGTGCCATGGGCTTAAGCGGCACAGACGTAGCCAAAAGCGCCGCCGACATGGTGCTGACTGACGACAATTTCGCCACCATTGTGAAGGCAGTGGAGGAAGGCCGGGGCATTACCCAGAACATTCGCAAAGCGGTACACTTCCTGCTTTCCAGTAACATTGGGGAAATCATCACCATTTTAACGGCCATTGTGCTGGGGTGGGCCACGCCCCTTCTGGCCATTCATCTGCTTTGGGTGAACCTGGTGACCGATGCCTTGCCCGCCATTGCCCTTGGTCTGGACCCTGCCGCCCCAGACACCATGCGCCAAAAGCCGCTGAACAAGCAAACCAGCTTGTTTTCCAACGGCCTGTGGGGGCAAATTGTTTGCGAAGGGCTCATGATTGGATTTTTGGCCCTCATCGGCTTTGGAGTGGGCACCCTATACTTTGATGTAGGAGACAGCCATGCCGTGGGGCGCACCATGGCCTTTGCCACCTTGAGCATTTCTCAGCTGGTACACGCCTTTAACATGCGCAGCGAACATTCTTTGTTCACCATCGGGCTGTCCGGCAACATGTATCTGGTGGGCGCCTTCGGGGTGGGCCTGCTGTTGCAAAGTGCCGTCATCATGGTAGCACCCTTGGCTGCCGCCTTTAAGGTAACCCCCTTAAACAGCCTGCAATGGCTGGTGGTGGCCGGGTTGAGCCTGATGCCCTTGCTGCTGGTGGAAAGCCAGAAATTTTTCACAAACAAAAGAATAAACCTGGTAAATTTTGACTATAGTTAAGGTAAGGCCAAGTACGTAAACTTTGGCCTTCAAACTAAAGTTAAAAGGAGGCGGTTTTGTGGAAACCATGCCTTTGGAACCACACCTGCCCATAAAAACGCCCAAAACCAAGGGGTTCACATTAAAAAAACAGCGAGACTTTATCACCAGTGAAGACGCAGAACTGATTCAAGCCTTAAACAGCGTGCTGAAAGACTTGGATGTAGCCCGGCAAAGTTTTGACTTAACCAACAACGAGGCGCTGACAGACAGTTTCATTTTTGAAATTATGGCTTTAAACAAGCGGTATGAGTATTACTTGAAGCAGTGCAAAGAAAGGGGACTTGTGGCCGGCGGGAGGTGAAGACATGCCTTCATCACAGGTCATCGTTTGGATGATTATTTGTTGCATTATCTTTTTAGTGTTGCTGTTGTTCGCCCGGCCTTTGCGGTTTGTGGCCCGCACGGCAACCGGGGCGCTTATCGGGGCGGTGTGCATGGCCATCATGAACACTGCACTCACCCCTTTCGGGGTGTCCGTGGGTATTAACCTTATTACAGCGCTTATTGTGGGGTTTTTAGGAGCCCCCGGCTTTTTAACCTTGTATGTGGCAGCATTTATTTTGTAAGGGCTTGGGAAACTTTTTCACAAAAGTTTCCCAATGCTTTTTTTAATTAGAAAGTTCTACCTGCACCATATGGTCGAAATAAAAATCTTCTTGCAGCCGGTTTCCGGTAGACATGCCACCCCTTTGCACCACGGGTATATACACGGCCAGGCTTGTGCTTTCGGGCAGCGCTTCTACAGTGATGTGCAAATTGATTAAATCCGCCAGTTGTTTCACCACCATCACCCACAGCAACCCTTTGGGAATTGGCCCAGTACTGGTGGAAGCCCGCCGATTTTCAAATACAATTTTTAAATAATCTCTATCAAAAAATGAACCACGGTCTAAAATGGTAATGACAAAAAACTCACCCTCAATTGCCGTTTTTAAAAACACTTTGCCGTCTCCGTTACAGCGCCTAAAAGCGTCGGACAGCAAATTCAAAATAATACGTTCAATAATTTGCCCATCTGTGCTCACCATGCAAACAGGGGTGCGGCAAGTGAAAATTAATTCTAAATTTTTACGTTTTGCCAAAAGCCCAGCCGCTTTTGCAATGTTGGTTACCAGAGCAGTCAGGTCGTAGTCGCAAATATCCGGGTTCATGTCCCCTTCCACAAGCCTATGGCTGTCGCAGGCGTCATTCATCAGCTTAATCACTTGGAACCAGTTGCTTTTAATGTCTTCCAGGCATTGCTTAACCATTTCTTTTTTAAAAAAATTGTGCTCCATCAACTGCAAATTCAAGAACATCACGCTTAAAGGGGTTCGCATGTCCTGAATAAATTTTTCGTAGGGCGGCTGATATTTGTGTTCTGCCGGACTTGTTTCATGGCTATCATCTAGGGTCAATTGAACAGAATCGGTAAATGGGTCCACCAAAAAACCACCTTTGCAGATTTTAAAATTCACATTATGGGAAATACCAAAAACGGCTTCACTTCTTTGGGCATTATTAACAGTTTCTACCACCGCTACAGTATACCATGGTATACAGTAAAATTCAACAATTTTTCCTAAAATTCGACAAAGTTTTTTAAAGCTTTTTACCCTGCTTGACAAGCATTAAAATCTGTAGTAAATTTTAGGTATTGTTCAATAAAATAACAGAAGAAAAACCTTACATCTATTCACCATACAGGAGGGCTATAAGTTGGACATTATTTATGAAGGTGCTTTTCAGCGCACGGTGGAGCAATGAGCGGGGGTAGGCGGTTACATTTGGTGCGGCATGGCTTAACCCAGGCCAACATCGACGACATGTACTGCGGGCATACGAACCTTCCCCTGTCTGAACCGGGCAAAGCCGCCATTACGGCTTTAAAAGAACAGGGCATTTACCCCAACGCCACAAACTTAACCATGCATTTTTATGCTTCGGCTTTACGCCGCACCCAGGATACGTTGGCCCATATTTACGGGCCTGTAGACATGACCGTGCTGGAAGCTTTTAATGAGATTCACTTTGGGGACTTTGAAATGCGGCACTACGACGAACTCAAAGACGACAGCAGCTATCAAGCGTGGGTTGCTGGGGACGATACGACCCCCTGCCCCGGCGGGGAAAGCATGGCGGTATTTAAGAAGCGGGTGATTGCCGCTTTTGAGCAGTTTGCTACAGAAATGGAAGCCCGTCCCCCTCAAGAGGAAACATTGTTGGTAGCCCACGGCGGGGTTATTTCCGCCATCATGGGCCATTACTTTGGGGTTAAAGAGCATTTTTACGAATGGATGCCCCACAACGGGCGGGGTTATACCCTAACCATTGAGCATCGCGTGCCCACCGGCTATGTGGTCATCTAAAGCAATTGTGCCCAGCTATGGGCAACCATAGGGGGCGATTCCATATATCTCGCCCCCCCCAATTTAAGCTTTCATGTTGAAAGCTTTTTTTTATTGCGTACAAGCACGTAAACCCTTACAAAAGGATATGATTGAAGGAGGTATAGAAAACCAAATGAAGGACTGATGGTATGGGAGCAATTTATGGATTTGCCAGGATAACCCCTGAAAGCACATTAAGCGGTGAAAAAGCCAGCGAAACCTTGAAAGCCATGGGCAGTACCCTTGCACACCGGGGCAACCACATGCATCACGAGCTAGAGGACGGCATTGGCCTGGGCATGAACCAGGATAGCCCAAACCCTGGTGACGTGACCCACCAACGCTACTGGGTGGCAGCGGACGCTGAAATATACAACACGGCTGAATTGCGACACCTATTAAGTTCTAAAGGCTTCCAGTGCAAAACCAGGGACGAAGCCGAACTGATTTTAGGTTGTTTTCTACATTACGGCAAAGAATGTGCCACCGTCATTAACGGCATATTTGCTTTTGCGGTTTGGGACAGGGAGACCCACCGGCTCTTTTTGTGCCGGGACCGGCTGGGCATCAAGCCCTTGTTTTATACGCTTACAAAGGATGCGCTGGTGTTTGCTTCCGAGCTGAAGGGGCTGCTGAAATACCCCGGCGTGCAGGCACAGCTGGACGATGCCGGTTTGTGCGAAATTTTCGGTTTGTTCCCCTCCAGAACCGAAGGCAACGGGGTGTTTAAAAACGTGCGGGAAGTGAAATTCGGCCATTTTGTACAGCTTACGGAAGGCCGGTTCACGGAATGCCGTTACTGGGATGTTTCCAGCGTGAAAAATGACTTTACTTACGAGGAAGCGGTGGCCCACACCCGTTATCTGGTGCAGGATGCGGTGCAACGGCAGATGAAGGCCCAAAAGCCCGTTTGCTCCTTTTTATCCGGGGGCATAGACTCCAGCATTGTAACGGCCATTGCTGCCAAAACTTTGGCAGAGCAAGGGGAGGTCTTGCCCACCTTTTCCTTTGATTACGAAGAAAACGATACTTACTTCCAGGCCAACGATTTCCAGGGAGACACCGATGGCAAATGGGCCAAACAAGTGGCCGGGCTATACAACACCCAGCACCAGGTCATCACCTGCCCCATTGAAGCGCTGGCAGACAGCCTGTACCCGGCAGTTGTAGCCCGGGATTTGCCCGGCATGGCAGACGTAGACAGCTCCCTTTTATACTTCTGCAAGGAAGTGGGCAAAAACTACGGGGTGGCCCTTACCGGGGAATGCTCCGACGAGCTGTTCGGCGGGTACCCCTGGTTCCACAGCGGGGAAGCCCTAACCACCCGAAAATTTCCATGGATTCGCCATACAGACGTGCGGAAATCCCTGCTTTCCCATGATTTGCTGTCCCGGCTAGACATTGACGGCCATGTGCAACAGCAATACAATGAAACCTTTGCGGCTACCCCTTTGCTGGAAGATGATGACCAAGACACGGTGAATCGCCGTGCCATGGCATATTTGAACTTGAAATGGTTTATGCCCAACTTGGTGGACCGCACAGAACGGATGGGTGCCCAAGCCGGGGTTTCTGGGCGGGTGCCTTATGCAGATTACCGCATTGCTGCCTTCTTGTGGAACCTGCCCTGGGAAATGAAATGCAACGGCACCCCCAAAAGCCTGCTGCGGGAAGCGTTCAAAGACCTGTTGCCCCAAGCACTAATTGAACGCAAAAAAAGCCCGTTCCCCAAGACGTACCATCCGGGTTACGTTCAATTGCTCATTGAACGGCTCATGCATGTGCTGCACGACCCCCAATCTCCCATTTTGGCATTTGTGAACAAAGAGGCGGTGGTTGAATTTTTAACCATGCCGGTACAATACGGAAAGCCCTGGTACGGCCAATTGATGGCCGCACCCCAGCTGATGGCCTTTTATTTGCAGCTGGATTACTGGCTGCGGACGTATCATGTAACCATTGTATAAAAATATAAAAAGGGGCTGGAGAACTTTTGAAAAAGTTCTCCAGCCCCTTTAAAAAGCTTGTCCTTTTATGATAACTTGCCGTCCCTTAAGAATCTTTCCAGCGCTTCCACGGCTTGGGCTTCGTCTTCCCCTTCGGCGGAAATGGTGATGGTGTTGCCGTCCAGCACGCTTAAAGAAATGATGCCCATGATGCTCTTTCCGTTAATCATTTTGTTATCCAGCTGCAAACGGACGTTGCTTGAAAATTGGCTGGCTGTTTGCACAAACAGTGCCGCAAGACGGGCCTCAAGGCTAACTGCTGCCACTACCGTTTTCTCCGTCATCATGATCTCTCCTTATTTTTTCTGCAATATGGCTTAATTTGCGTAACCGGTGGTTGACCCCGGATTTACCGACTGGGGGGCTTAATAATGTGCCCAACTCTTTTAAGCTGGCTTCGGGGTACTGCAAGCGCAAATGCGCCATATCCCGCAGCTGGCCAGGCAACCGCTGCAACCCTTGTGTATCTTGAATAAAACGAATGTCTTCAATTTGTTTAATGGAAGCATTCACTGTTTTATCCAAATTGGCTGTTTCAAAGTTCACTCTGCGGTTTACCTGGTTGCGCATGTCTTTCATAATGCGCACATTTTCCAAGTCTAACAATGCCACATGGGCTGACATAATATTTAACAAATCTACAATGCTTTCCCCATCTTTTAAGTACACCACAACCATGCCTTTACGCTCGATGATGTTGGCTTTAAGCTCGAAAAAGCGCAATAGTGCCATAAGCGACACGGCCAGCGGCTTCTGGCTGTTTACAAATTCCAGATGGTACGCCTTTTCCGGGTCGCACTGGGAACCGCCTGCCATAAACGCCCCCCGCAGGTATGCGCTTTTGCAGCAAGGGCTTTTAACCACGGTGGGGTTTAAATGTTTATGCACAACCGGGCCGTCTTGGCCCATTTCCAACAGGCCAGTGGCTAAAAGCAGCTTCTTGGCCTGCTCTTGGTCCCGCACAGACAAAACATATGCCCGATTATTTTTTTTAAACTGCACCACCCGTTTCATAGACACATGGCATGTGCATTGAAACGTGCTTTTCACCAGCTTAAAAAACTTTTTGGCCACTGCCGGGTTTTCGGTCTGGATGGCCACCGACAGCTTCCCGTCTGCATATGCAACATGGCCGCAAGTGTTTAAAATGCCTGCAATCTCAGCAATATCGCAGTGTCTTACGCCGTTTTCATGGTTGCAAAGCTCTCGCTTCACTTTGGCAGAAAAGGACATGGGGTCACCTCAAAAGCCTATAAATTGATGATGTCTCTATGCTTTATCATAACAGAATTACCCTTTTTTTGTAAAGCATTATAAAGGGCATTGGCCAAAGTTACGCTGCGATGTTTGCCACCCGTGCAGCCAATGCTAATGACCAACTGATTTTTACCTTCTCTAATGTAATTGGGAATTAAAAAGTCTACCAGGTCATTGAGTTTTTCCAGAAAAGTACGGCTTTCTTCCCAGCTCATCACATAGTCCGACACAGGCTGGTCGTTGCCGGTAAGCTCTTTTAATGCGGGAATGTAGAAGGGGTTGGGGATAAAGCGCACGTCAAACACCATGTCTGAATCTTCCGGAATGCCGTATTTGAAACCAAAAGACAAAATGGTAATCATTAAGCTATCGAAAGACTTCTTGTCCACAAAAATGTTGACCAGTGTTTCTTTCAATTCCCGGGTAAGCATATGGGATGTGTCTATTATATAATTGGATTTCTCTTTAATGTTGGCTAACAGCTTCCGCTCTTCTTCTATCCCAACGATGACACGGTCATTTTTTGCCAAAGGATGGCTACGGCGGGATTCCTTATACCGCTTCACCAGCACGTCGTCGGAAGCGTCTAAAAACAGAATGTGGAAATTATAATCCCGAGTTTGCAGCGTCGAAAGCTGGGCGAACAAGTCTTCAAAAAGCCGCCCACCCCGGATGTCTATGCCCAAGCACACCCGGTCCATTTCCGAACCGGCCATGACGCAAACTTCGGCAAATTTAGGTATAAGGGAAGGGGGCAGGTTATCCACACAGAAATAGCCCAAATCCTCTAAAAATTTTAAAACCGTACTTTTGCCAGCACCGGACATACCGGTAACAATGACAAAATGCATTGGCGCCCTCCTCCTTTCACCCTTTCGTTTACAGTAGAATTTTAACTTCGGGGTGCAACATCACCCCAAAGGTTTTATACACTTTATCCTGCACATGGGCAATAAGTGTGAGCACGTCTTTGGCGGTGGCTTCCCCGGTGTTCACAATAAAGCCGCAATGTTTTGGTGAAACCATGGCTCCACCCACTGCGTAACCAGCCAGCCCGCAGTCCATAATGAGCTTCCCGGCAAAGTAGCCTTCCGGCCGTTTAAAGGTGCTGCCGGCACTAGGCATGTCTATGGGCTGCTTTTCCGCCCGGCGGCGGTTCAATTCCAGCATACGGGCTTTGATGTCTTCTTGGTTTCCTGGCTTTAGCTGAAGGGTAGCGCTTAGCACCACAGCGTTTTCCGTTTGAATCCGGCTGGTGCGGTAACCAAATGCCATGGCTTCACCCGGCACCGTTTCCACCCGGCCGTCCGGCCAAAGTAACGTCACGTCTTTAACCACGTCTTTCATTTCTCCATCGTAAGCACCGGCGTTCATGGTCAACGCCCCGCCTAGCGTTCCGGGAATGCCGGAAGCAAAGGCCAACCCGTCCAAACCCGCACGGCAGGCGGTTTCCGCCAGTTTAGAAAGCAAAATGCCCGGTTGGGCGCTAATACAATGGCCCTCCAACACTTCCGCCGAATCAAAGCCCTTGGCCAACTTTAGCACCACACCTTGGATGCCCTTGTCTGGAGCCAGCAAGTTAGAGCCATTGCCTATCACCAGCACCGGCACACCGTGTTCCCGGCAAAGTTTCAAAGCGGCCATCACCTGTTCCTGGTTTTGGGGCATGATTAAAAGTTCTGCTGGGCCACCTACTTTAAAGGACGTATGGGCAGACATGGGCGCTTGTGGAAACAGCTGGCTTTCCGGAATAATGCCGGCAAATATTTCTTGTAAGGACAAAGATGTCACTTCCTTGTTTTTTATCAGCATATGCATAAAGGCGGCTGGGCAGAACTGATCAACCCAGCATGGCCGCCCCAATGATACCGGCATCGTTGCCCAAGGTGGCCACAGCCAGCCGGGTTTTCAAAACGCCCCCATACACCTGGGCTTCCACCGCTTCTTTTAACGGAATAAGCAGCGCATCCCCCTGGGCGCATATGCCGCCCCCCAGCACCACCATTTCCGGCTGAAGGATGTTGATAAGGTTCACCAGCCCGCAAGCCAGCGCCTGGATGTATTGGTGAATGACGGTTTTGGCTGTTGCATCCCCGGCGTGGGCAGCGTCAAAAACAGCTTTGCCGGTGATGCTTTCCTTTTCGGCCAAAGAATATAAAGCGGACGAATGGTTGTCTTTAGCCGCCTTTGTAGCCTCCCGAATGAGGGCCGAAGCAGATGCATAAGCTTCCCAGCACCCTTTCCGACCGCAGCCGCAAAGTTCTCCGTCTGCCACAATCACTTGATGGCCCACTTCCCCGGCAGTGCCGAAAGCACCTTCGTAAATACGACCATTAACGATAATGCCGCCCCCTACCCCGGTGCCCAATGTCACTGTAATGGAAGAGCTGCAACCTTTGGCCGCACCGCTGGTGGCTTCCCCTAAAGCCGCACAATTAGCGTCGTTACCCAACAAAATGGGAAAGGGGAAATGGGGGGTCAGCAGTTCACGCGCGGGGGTGTTTCTGAAAGGCAGGTTGGGGGTGAAAATAATAACCCCTGCCCCATTATCATATGCCCCGGGCAAGCCCATGCCCAAGGAAACAACATCCGCAGGGCTTGTTCCGGTTTGCTCCAAAATATCCTTGCACAGGTGGGCAATGTCTTCCACAATGCGGACGGGGTCTCCCCCCCGGCTTGTGGGCACACTGGCTTTATGGGCAATGACGCCGTCTTTGGAAACCAGCCCGGCTGCCAGATTTGTTCCCCCTATGTCTACCCCAAGTCGCCATGTCATGGATAATCACTCGCTCATTCTTTCAATATTTTTAATCACTTTATCGTTCAAAGCTTTGGCGGCGTTGTAGCCCATTTTCTTCTGGCGGTGGTTAATGGCCGCCGATTCGCAAATGATGGCCAAGTTTCGGCCGGGACGGATGGGAATAACATGGCACACTACCGGGTTACCTAAAATCTCCATGTATTCATCATGCAGGCCCAACCGGTTGTATTCATGGTTTTTGTCCCAAACTTCCAGCTTAATCACCAGGTCTATGGACTGGGTGGCTTTGATAGACTGCACCCCAAAAAGCTGGCGCACATCAATGATGCCAATGCCCCGCAGCTCTATGAAATACTGAATCATTTCCGGGCAGCTGCCAATTAACGTTTGCCGGGACGCCCGGCGAATTTCCACCGCATCATCCGCCACCAGCCGGTGACCCCGCTGAATCAGCTCCAGCGCCGTTTCGCTTTTGCCGATGCCACTTTCGCCAATGATAAGCACACCCTCGCCATAAATGTCCACCAAAACCCCATGGGTGGTGACCATTTCCGCCAGCTGCACACGCAGCCAGCGGATGATTTCACCCATAAATTCAGAAGTGCTTTGGTCATTTTTTAATAACGGGGTGTCGTATTCCTCTGCCAGGGCCACCATTTCCGGAAAGGGCTGTAACCCCCGGCACATGATAATCCCTGGCAGACGGCAGGCAAACAGCTGGCATAAGGTTTCCGCCCTGCTTTCTCTGGACATCTTCTCCAGATAAGTGTACTCCACCATGCCAATGATTTGCAACCGGTCAATGTCGAAATAGTCGTAGAATCCGGCCAGCTGCAAAGCAGGGCGGTTGATTTCCGGGCGGGTAATTTTTTTTTGGGTAATGTCTACGTTCTTGGTTAAAACCTCAAGGTCGTATTCATCAACAATTTGTTGCAGGGTGACAAACTGCACGGCTGCCTCCTAATATCAACAATTTCTTACTTCTTTAAATTAAACCAAGCGCCCATGCCAGGATATTGGGCCACATCGCCCAGTTCTTCTTCAATGCGCAGCAACTGGTTGTATTTAGCCACCCGGTCGGAACGTGCAGGTGCACCGGTTTTAATTTGCCCAGCATTTACAGCCACAACAATGTCTGCAATGGTGGCGTCTTCTGTTTCACCGGAACGGTGAGAAACCACAGCAGTCATGTTGTTGCGGTTTGCCAAAGCAATGGCGTTGAAAGTTTCGGTTAATGTACCGATTTGGTTCACTTTAATGAGGATGGAGTTAGCCACGCCCATGTCGATGCCTTTTTGCAGACGTTCGGTGTTGGTTACGAACAAGTCGTCGCCCACCAGCTGAATTTTGTTGCCCAGTCTTTCGGTCAGCTTCTTCCAGCCAGCCCAGTCTTCTTCTGCCAAGCCGTCTTCAATGGAGATGATGGGGTATTTATCCACCATGGCAGCGTAGTATTCCACCATTTCTTCGGAAGTACGCACGATTTCCCGGCCTTCCATTTTGCTTTCGCCTGGGAAGTGGTATTTGCCGTCTGCTTCATCATAAAGTTCTGTAGCCGCTGGGTCCATGGCAAAATAAATGTCTTTACCTGCTTCATAGCCGGCTTTTTTCACAGCTTCGGTCATAATGTCTAAAACAGCGTCTGCGTTTGCCAAGTCTGGTGCAAAGCCGCCTTCATCGCCAACAGCGGTGGACAGGCCTTTGTCTTTTAAAACCTTTTTCAGTGTGTGGTACACTTCGGCACACATGCGTAAGCCTTCTTTGAAGCTTTCAGCACCCACAGGCATGATCATAAATTCTTGCAAGTCTACGGTGTTGTCTGCGTGCTTGCCGCCATTCAAAATGTTCATCATAGGCACAGGCAGTTGTTTGGCATTGAAGCCGCCCAGGTATTGGTACAAAGGCATGGAAAGGGCTTCAGCAGCGGCTTTAGCCACAGCCATGGATACGCCTAAGATGGCGTTTGCGCCCAATTTAGCTTTGTTAGGGGTGCCGTCCAGTTCAATCATTCTGTTGTCAATTTCCACTTGGTCCAAAGCATTTAAGCCAACGATTTCATCAGCAATGATGTCGTTCACGTTGTCTACGGCAGTTTCCACGCCTAAACCTTTGTAACGTTCGCCGCCGTCACGCATTTCCACCGCTTCAAAAGCGCCGGTGGATGCGCCGCTGGGTACAGCTGCACGGCCCATAAATTGGTTGCCATCGTCATCTACAATAACTTCTACTTCAATGGTGGGATTGCCTCTGGAGTCTAATACCTCACGTGCGAATACGTTGCAAATTTCAATAAAACCTTTCATGGAATCTTGCTCCCTTCAATGTATAAAAATTGGTTTGGTTGATTATTGCATTAACAGTGAACGCCCGGTCATGGCTTCTGGCTGGGGCAGGCCCATCATGTCCAGAAGGGTTGGGGCAATGTCGCACAATTTACCGTCTTTGGCCAACGCCGTTGCTTTGTGGCAGTTTACCAAAATAAAGGGCACCGGGTTGGTGGTATGGGCGGTAAAAGGTGTTTTTGTTTCATAGTCAATTTCTTTGTCAGAGTTGCCGTGGTCTGCACAAATGAACATTTGGCCGTCCACTTTCAGCAACGCCTCCATCACCTTGCCGATGCAGGTATCTACCGTTTCCACCGCTTGAATGGCAGCGGGCAGCACCCCTGTATGGCCCACCATGTCGCAGTTGGCATAGTTAATGATGATAAGGTCATACTTTTCAGACAAAATGGCTTCCACCAGCTTGTCGGTGACGGCAAAAGCGCTCATTTCCGGCAGCATGTCGTAAGTGGCTACTTTTGGTGAGGGCACCAGAATGCGGTCTTCCCCTTTTCTGGGGGCTTCCACCCCGCCGTTAAAGAAGAAGGTAACGTGGGCGTACTTTTCCGTCTCTGCTAAACGCAGTTGCCGCAAACCCTTGGCTGCCACGTATTCCCCCAACGTATCTTGCAACGATTGAGGGTGGTACGCCACAGTCACATTAGGCATGGTGGCATCGTATTCCGTAAAGCAAATATAAGTCAATGGGAAACAGCCATTAGGCCGTTCCAGTGTTTCCAGCGCCGGGTCACAAAAGGCCCGGGTAATTTCCCTTGCACGGTCCGGCCGGAAGTTAAAGAAAATGATGGAATCGTTTTCTTTAATAATGGCTGTGGGGTGGTCGTCGGTGGTGATGACCGTGGGCAACACAAACTCATCGTTTACGTTGTTGGCATAGGAAGCGTCAATGCAAGCCTGCACAGAAGGCGCTGTTTCACCTTTGCCCAGCACCAACGCATCATAAGCTTTTTGCACCCGTTCCCACCGGTTGTCCCGGTCCATCACGTAATACCGGCCCATTACCGTGGCAATACGGCCCACGCCGATTTCCTGCATTTTAGCTTCCAGTTCAGCCAGATAGGCTTTGCCAGAAGTAGGCGGAGTGTCCCGGCCGTCTAAAAAGGCATGGACGAACACGTTAGCCACCCCGTGCTGCTCTGCCAACCGCAACAGGGCATACAAATGCTCGTTGTGGCTATGCACGCCCCCGTCGGACAACAGGCCGTACAGATGCAGAGCACCACCGTTTTCCTTGCAGTCCACAATGGCTTTGGTGAACGCCGGGTTTTCAAAAAAGTCTCCATCAGTGATGGATTTGGTAATCCGGGTAAGCTCTTGGTACACAATGCGCCCGGCACCGATGTTCAAGTGCCCCACTTCCGAGTTGCCCATTTGGCCGGGGGGCAGGCCCACGTCCATGCCGCTGGCATACCCTTTTTCAAAAGGGTAATTGGCCATCAAGCCGTCCAGCACCGGGGTTTTGGCCATGAAAATGGCGTTGCCCTCTTGCACTTCTGTCAGCCCGAAACCATCCATAATCATGAGCACAGTCGTTTTTTTATCCATAGGTTTCCCTTCTTTGTTAAGCATTTACAATGTCGGCAAAGTCTGGCTTTAAGCTTGCGCCGCCCACCAAGCCGCCGTCAATGTTGCCCATGGCGAACAGTTCTTTGGCGTTGGCGCCGTTCACGCTACCGCCGTACAGGATGCGCATGTCATCTGCCACAGCCTGGCCGTACAGTTCTGCCAGCACTTGGCGAATGGCGGCACACACTTCCTCTGCCTGGGCGTTGCTGGCGGTTTTGCCGGTACCAATAGCCCACACAGGCTCGTAAGCCACAACCACTTTGGATGCTTCTGCTGCCGGCACGTCTTTTAAACCAATTTTCACTTGCATCCGAATAAAGTCAATGGTGATGCCCTGTTCCCGCTGGGTTAAGGTTTCCCCTACGCACATAATGGGTACCAGGCCGGTTTGCAGTGCTTTCAGCACTTTTTTGTTCACGTCTTCATCGGTTTCGCCAAAGTACGCCCGGCGTTCGGAATGGCCGATGACCACAGCGTAAACCCCGGCTTCTGCCAGCATTTCCGCAGAAATTTCGCCAGTGTAAGCGCCGCTGGTTTCGTAGTGCATGTTTTGCGCACCAATTTTAATGGAGGTGTCCTTCACCGCTTCAAGCGCTGTGTGAATGTCTACAAAAGGCACACACATGAGCACTTCTACCATAGGGTTGTTGACTGCCCCTTTCAAAGCTTCTATAAGGGTTACCCCTTCTTTAGGGGTTTTGTTCATTTTCCAGTTACCTGCAATCATTCTTTGCCGCATCATGTCACCTGCCCAATCTTCTTTAATTTATTTGCTTGCTACAGCTGCCACGCCGGGCAGTTCTTTGCCTTCCAAAAATTCCAAGGAAGCGCCGCCACCGGTGGAAATGTGGGACATTTTGTCTGCAAAACCCAGCTGGTTCACTGCTGCGGCAGAATCGCCGCCGCCAATGATGGTGGTGCCGTCAATTTTTGCCAATGCTTCTGCCACAGCAATGGTGCCTTTGGCGAAGTTTGCAAACTCGAACACGCCCATGGGGCCGTTCCAGACCACGGTTTTGGCGTTTGCAACTGCTTCTGCAAAGATGGCCATGGTTTTTTCACCAATGTCCACGCCCATGTAACCTTCGGGAATGCTGTCGCAGTCCACAGTTTTGAATGGGGTGTCGTTTTTAAATTCCTGCACCACCACGGTATCCACGGGCAGCAACAGTTGAACCCCCTTGGCTTTAGCCTTTTCAATCATTTCCTTGGCGTATTCCACTTTGTCTTCTTCCAACAGAGAAGTGCCAACACCGTGGCCTTGTGCTTTAATGAAAGTATAGGCCATGCCACCACCAATGATTAAAGTGTCCACTTTGTCCAACAGGTTGTTGATGACGTTGATTTTATCGGAAACTTTAGCGCCGCCCAAAATGGCCACAAAAGGGCGCACCGGGTTGTTCACGGCATTGCCTAAGAAGGCAATTTCTTTTTCCATTAAATAACCCACAGCAGTATCTTGTACAAACTGGGTCACACCCACGGTGGAACAGTGGGCACGGTGAGAGGAACCGAAAGCATCATCCACATACACGTCTGCCAGTGCAGCCAAATCTTTGGAGAAAGCTTCTTCGTTTTTGGTTTCTTCCTTGCGGAAACGGGTGTTTTCCAAAAGCACCACATCCCCATCTTTCATGGCCGCCACTGCTTTTTGGGCAGGTTCACCGGCTACGGTGTCGTCCGTCACAAAGGTGACAGGTTGGCCTAAATGCTGGGAAAGTCTTTCGGCCACAGGGGCTAAAGTGGCTTTTGGGTCTGGCCCTTTGGGCTTGCCTAAATGGGAGCACAGAATCAGTTTGCCGCCCCCGGCTATCAATTTTTTAATGGTGGGCAGGGCAGCTACAATACGGTTTTCGTCGGTAATGACGCCCTCTTTCATAGGCACATTAAAATCGCAGCGAACCAAAACCCGCTTTCCTGCTACTTGTAAGTCTTCCACTGTTTTCTTGTTTAACATTGCGTTTCTCCTTTCATTGGTTGCATATTTATGCAAAAATAATGGTAAAGCTAACCATAACCCCAAGCAGTAAAAAGTCGCAAGGCAACTTTTACTGCCCACCCCTTAAGAAGGGGTTACGGCGGCAAGATATATGACTAATTTAGTTGCCGCCGTAAGCAATGGGACAATTTTGTTATATGCATTTTAACATGCACCTTCCTCTAGTTCAAGTAAAAAAACCGTCAAAGTTTCCATTGAAAACGGGCGTGACCATGGTGTAATATTACTTCCATAAGGAAAGGATTGATGCCGGTGATTCAAGCAGATTTTCACACCCATACAAATTACTCCAGCGATTCGGAAGCCCCTATGGCAGACATGATACAAAAAGCCATTGACCTGGGGCTTACCCACCTAGCCCTTACCGATCATGTGGACTACATGTCGGATGGTCAGCCGTATCTCTATCAAATTGATTATACCCAATATGTATCAGATTTTAACCGTATAAAAAGCCAGACGGATCCTGGTAAAATAAAGCTTATTTTTGGGGTAGAATTGGGGCTTGCCCCCCATTTGGAAGCGGAAATCCATACATTTATCAATGCCTTTCCCTTTGAGTTCATCATTGGCTCTTCCCACGAATCCGGCAAGCTAGACATTTACACATATCGAAAAGACGTTTTTGCAAACAAAACAAAAAAACAGGCGTATGAGGCCTATTTATTGGAAATATTAGAAAATATCCGTTTGTACAGCTGCTTTGATGTGTATGGACATTTGGACTATATTACCCGGTACGCCCCCTACGAAGACTGTTCCATGGCTTGGGAAGAATTTCCAGACTTGTTGGATGCCATTTTGAAGGCGCTTATTGAACGGGGTAAAGGCATTGAAGTGAACACTTCCGGCTATCGTTACGGTCTTGGCCGCCCCCACCCAGATTGGGACATTGTGTCTCGTTACCGGGCTTTGGGCGGTGAAATCATCACTGTGGGCTCCGATGCCCACTTCACCCAAGATTTGGCCAGCCATTTTGACCAGACAGCGGCATTTCTAAAGGCTGCCGGGTTTAAAGCGTATACAGTTTTTGAAAACCGCAAGCCTATTTTTAAAGATTTATAAGAAAAAGGTGTTGCCCATGCTCCTCTGGCATGGACAACACCTTTTTGCGTGTTTACGCAGACATAATCCTAATGCTGTTGCCGTGGGCTTCAATCAGGCCCTTTAAGTCGGCATAAGCCATGTACAAGGTGGCACGGTTGTCGTTGGGGTGTACCCCCAGGCATGGGCAATCCACCAGGTCACGGTCAAACACCATGGTCACGTGCCGTTCCTCGTCGTTTAAAATACCCAGGGGGCTAACGGCCCCTTTTTCCAGCCCTAAATACTGCATCAGCCGCTGTTCCGAGGCAAAGCGTAGTTTTTTGCATTCCAGCTTTTCCGCCAGGCTTTTTAAATCCGCTGTTTTATCTTTTTTTAAAGACACCAGGAAATGAATTTTTCCTTTATCATCGCACAGGAATAAATTTTTGGCCACCTCGCCCTTTGCGTACAACCCAAGCCGCTCCATTTCTTCCATGGTGTACACCGGCTCGTGATGGGTGATGGTGTAATGCACTTTTTGTTCGTCTAAAAAAGCACACACTTTTTCAATGTTACGCATGGTACAACCGACCTCCAGGAGTTTCTTCCTATTATAACGCCTGTATGGACAAAAGTAAATCCTCGGTTACACCATGGCTTAACAGAACTTTTTTAGCCTGGCCTAAGGCATCCAAGTCCAGCTCCGGCCTTACGTATTCCGCCAGCCGTTGTTGAATTTGTGCGCTGATGCGCCCTTCAAACTTTGGCCCCGCTTCCTTCACAGGCCCACGCTGGCTGATATTTGGCTCCAGCGCTTCACTGCGGCACAATTCCAACGTGTGGTCGCTGGTTAAATACTGCCCGCCATGGCCCGCTTCATGAATTAAATCCTCCGGCACAGTCACGTCGTTCACTTCAATGCCTTTGGCAAACCGCTTCACATAGCGCACCACTTCAAAGTCCATCATCAGCTTTTCATAAGACACGCTGGCGTATCCTTCTAAAATACCGGCACTGTGAATGATCAGGTTCATGTTGTTCTGGTAGCAGGTCATGAAGGTAAGCATGGATTCATAGCCTGCCTGGGCGTTCACCAGAGAAGCGTCGGTGATGCTTCCGCCCCCTCGGCAGGGCAAGCCGTAAAACTTGGCCAGCCGGGCGCAGTATTGGTAACACAGGGCACTTTCCGGGGCACCAATGGCAATGAGGCAGGTTTTCATATCCGCCACGGCGGATTGAGAAGCATAAATCACTGGGGTGCCTGGGCTGGCCATTTGCGCCAACACAATGCCTGCCAGCACTTCCGCATTGGCCAGGGCAATGGTGCCCGCAATGGTCATGGGGGCAGTGGTTCCGGCCATGGCCGCCGCCGCAATCACCACAGGCTGGCGGTGACGGGCAAAGGTGAGTAAGGTGTCCAGCATTGTGGTATCGAATTGCAGGGGGGTGTTGGTGTTCACAATGGTCAGCACCCGAGGGGTTTCCATCATGGCTTCCTTGCCCCCAAACCGGGCGGCAGTCATTGCCATGAGCAAATCCACTGCTTTTTTGTCCCCGGAGGAAACCATCAAAGGCTTGTCGGTGAGGCTCATGGCGGTGTGGTGCATCACCCCGGCTACCACCTCCACCGGCACATCACTGGGCATCACCAGCTGGCCGCCGTTGAAGTTAAAGTCTTCATTGCCTTGGTACAGCTTGGCCAGGTTCACATAGTCCTGGATGCAGGCGGTACGGGTGACCCCATATTTGTCTGCCACCAAGGGCGCACCGTAAGCCGGAGCCAACCGCACAGCATCCCCGCCAATGGTTACGTTGCGGTTTGGGTTGGCGGCATACAGGGTGAAGGTATCGGGCGCTTTTTGAATGTGGTGCATCACCTGTTGCTCGGTGAAAAAAGCCACGTTTCCTTCCACCTTCACTCCGTTTTCCTTTAAAATGGCCACAGCTTTCGGGTGGTGAAATTTCACGCCCGTGCGGCCCAAAATACGCATACTGGCTTCGTGAAGCTTTTCAAGTTTGTCTGACATGGCACACACTCCACGCTTATGGTTTATAAACCAATTTTCTTCCCAACACCTTTTTCAAGGGCTTGGGTCAATATGTACTGCCCCATCACCACGTCGCAAACAGACATGCCAATGTTGCTGCAAACGATCAGTTCATCCTTGGTTTCACGGCCTTTGGCCAACCCGGCCAGCACTTCGCCGGTTTCACACACAATTTTAGGCAGGCCCCCGGGGAAGTAACCCATGCCTGCAAACAGTTCATGTTCGTGGATACTGTCCACAATGTATTTGTCGGCTTCCAAAGAAATTTCCGGTGCCCAGAAAGTGTTTAAGTCGCAGGGCAAAATGGTTTGGCCTTTGCTCACCCATTCTTTTTTCACAATGCTTTGAGGTTCCAGCACAATGATGGTGGCAGAACTTAACACTTCGCAACTCTTGACCACTTCTTCAGCATTTTTGGCCTTGATGATTTCAACATCCCCTACAAAGCCTTTCACTGCTTCAATCAGGTTATCCGTGGCGGCTTCACGAATGTCATGAACATAAATTTTCTTCAGCTTTTTCAGGGTTTTCACCACAAACTTCACGTGCTCGATGCCTTGCACACCACAGCCGAACATGCCAAAGGTTTCCGCTTCCGGGTGCAAAGCTGCGGCGGCCAGCACAGTCACCGCCGGGGTACGCATGGCGGTAATCCAAGCGCAGTCCATCACGGCAATGGGCACACCGGTCATGATGTCATTCATCACCAGCAACCCTGTCGTTTGAGGCAGGTTGTACTTGGTGGGGTTTTGGGGGTAGCATTCAATCCATTTCATGCCGCAGGCCAAGTTGTGGGGCACGTAAGCGGGCATGGCGTGGAAAAATACGTCTGAAAAAGGATGGATACCGATTTTGGCTGGCATTTCGTATTCCTTTTTGCCGTGAGCCACCAACGCTTGGTTGGTCAGTTCCAATGTTTTGTCAATGGAAGGGCCAACTTCGATGCATTCTTTTTGGGTGAGCCATAGAATTTCCTTGCCAATTTCAATGTGCTTGCCCACTTTTTCTCTTTCCACTTCAAATTGTTTCACCAAATGATCGTCTGCTATGTAAGGCATATGTACTCCTCCTTATTATTTAGATTCTACACCTTTAATGATGTCCTCCAGCTTGCTGGCCAAGCCAGAAGAGATGGGGGCGGGTTTATGGGTTTCCAAAATTCTAAGCAGCTTTTGTTTTGCCCGGTCTGCCATGGTCTGCTTGCCACCTGCTGCCCATTCATCGTAGCGGCCCCGGTCGTGCAATGTGGGGAACCACCATTCGTTGCGGAAATGCTTGGCGGTGTGGTATTCGCTCATGAAGTTGCCGCCCGGGCCAACATCTGCAATCACGTCCACAGCCAGAGACTCTGCATTCACTTCAATGCCCCGGACAAACCGTTTGGCTTTGCCGATGAGTTCATCGTCAATCACCAGCGCTTCCAGAGAAGTGGCCATGCCGGATTCAATGTAGCCGCAGTCGTGAATCAGGTTGCCGCCGCTCATGGCAGCCATTAAAATGTTTTGGCCAACTTCGGAAGCTTGCTGCCCGTCTGTGCACTTGGAATCGGAGCAGCCGGCGGTGGAGAACATGGGGATTTTATAGTAATGGGCCATTTCAGATAACCCGGCTGCCATCAATGCAAATTCGGGGGAACCGTAGGTGATTTGGGTGGTGCCCATGTCCATAATGGTGATGACGCCGCCCATGATGAAGGGTGCGCCTTCCCGGGTAAGCTGGTTCACCACCAGGCCGCTTAAAGATTCGCAGCAGGAAACCACGATGGTTCCGGCTAACGTGGCGGGGGCAGTGGTTCCGGCTTGAGGGGCGGGGGTGTAAATGCTTGGCAGGTTGTATTCCGCCATCAGCATGGAAATGTCTAAAGCATCAAATTCGTGTACCAGGGGGGTTACCGGTTCGGTGTAGAGCACAAACAAGGGGTTGGCTTGCAGTGCTTCCAGAGAACCCCGCACAGCCACGGCCATGTCAATCATGGCTTTGGCGTTATCCACGTTGTATGCCCAGTGCACAATGGGTTTTTTGGAGTTTTCCAGCATGGCTTTAAAGGTGTACACGTCCATCAGTTCTGGGCGCACCCCTTCAATGGTGCCGAAGTCCATTTGGTAGTCGATGTGGGGCAGTGCATCAATCACACGGGACGCTCTGGCAGTGTCTTCCAACGTGGGAATGCGTCTTTCCCCGGTGTATGGGTCGATGGTGTAAATGGCGGTGGGGCCTGCGCCGAAATAAAAGTTATTACCTTCCAGAAACATGGTGCGTTCCCCATCCCGGTTGCCCAAAACCACCCGAGAAGGTGCCGTGCGGATGGCACGTTCCACCATGGCGGCAGGAATGCGCACCCGGTTGCCGTCTACATAAGCGCCGCCTTTTTTCAGCACTTCAATGGCTTTGGGGCTATGTACTTCAATACCCACCCGCTCTAAAACTTCCAACACCGCCGAGTGGATTTCAGCCTTTTGCGCATCGGTAAACACTTGCATACACAGGCTGGAATTGGTAACGTAATTGCTTCTTGGCATAATACCTTCCTCCTCTTTTAGAAACTATAGAATATTCGCAAAATTGCTGCGCAATTCAATCCGCTTTGCGGATTTGTTCGACTGCGTCGAACTTGCGTTAATATAGTCGTCCCCGTAATTCTCTGAACTTGCCGGGGGAAATGCCCACCATCTTTTTAAAAACCCTTGTGAAGTAGCTTTGGTCTTCAAAGCCCACCATGCTTGAAATTTCCACCAGACTGTACTTGTGGTCCATCAAATAAATTTTGCATTTTTCTACCCGCATTTTGTTGATATATGTAGTAAAAGAGCAACCCATAGTGGATTTAAAAATCTTGCAGAAATGAGACTTAGACACGTACACATGGGCGGAAATGTCGTGCAGTGATATTTTCTCTGTGTAGTGCTGCTTAATGTAGCTTAAAATTTCCGCCATCACATTTAAATATTTGTTTTGAGTAAACCCTATGGCCCGGTTCATAAACTCTGCCATGGTCTGCTGCAACCATTCCTGCAAAGCTTCCAACCCCGTCATCTGCTCTATTTCAGCCACATAGTGGGTGTTAAACCAAAAGATTTTATTCACATCTGCCCCCCCGGCAATGGCTGCACGGGAAACCAGCACAATCAGCTCAATAACACGGGTTTTCAGTTCTTGCAGGTTATTGGCTTGTTTGAAATGCCTGTGCTGGATAATTTTCTGCAAATACTGCTCGGCCCTGGAAACGTCCCCTTGAGCGATGTAGGTTTGCAGCTGTTTTTCATTATCTAATAAACGGTATAACTCGCTATCGGCCACTTCCCCTTTTACCCTATATGGGCCGTTTCTTTCCGTCTCCTGGGGGCCTCCCTTGCGCATAAACAACATTTCACAAATGGCTGCTGTCATTTCTTCCAGCTGTTTCAGTTTTTCACCGGATAAGGTTTTGGGGGCATGTTGGGCAGAAGGCGGGGTTTCATGGTCTTCTTCTGCGATGCGCACAGGCCCAGCCACCAGCCCGGCCATGGCATTGCCGTTCTTGTCCATAAGCCCGCCACCCACAAAAGCAAACCCGGCCTGGCAAAAATAAATGCGGGCAAACTGCCCTTCCCGTAAACCTGAAAGAGCCCTGGCATGAATGCTTTGGCCATTACAAACCAAAGCCCCGGCGCACTGGCACAAGCCGCAGGTTACCGGCATAAAGCCATGGTCGAAGCTGCTTTGCTTTAAGTGAAAATAATGACATTCAATGCCGCACAAATTTTGAATACAGGAGGCATACATCATGACGTCTTTTTTGGCATATCGTCCCAAAACCATCACCCGCCGCTGAATAATCATTGAATTGTATTGAATTATACGATAACAACGTTTTAAATTATTGTACAATTATACACAGTTTTATGAATACAAAATTTTTATAAACCCAATCTATTTTCCCACAGCTGTTTTTCCATCGTCAATGGGCATTTTAACCTGTTTTTAAGGAAATTTTAGAAATATAATCCTAAAATACCACAAAATTTTTAATAAAATTGTGCAAGATAATTGTATAAAAAATTTGTATGCTACATTCAACACTGCACAGTAACCATGCCACATTCTTAAAACAGTATTCCATCCGTCAATGCGCACATTTTTTAAATAATCCCATATTTATTATTTTTAGAACCTGTATTCAATACTGGGTTGCCTGAATTTGAAACAGCGATTTTTCGCCATTTGAGGCGTGACGGCGCTGGCATAATAGAAAAATTATGGCAAGCCGCCACAACAAAGAATGGCGGAATAATCGCTTCAAAGACGGGCGACAGCTTATTGAATACAGGTTCTTTATAACATCAACAACAAGGAGGGATAGGTGTGGAAACCCCTGCTGTTTTTTGCATGGTTTTGCCATTTCCGTAGGGCTGGCCTGGACGTATCTAAGAACCTGTATTCATAAACGAAACGCCGCCTTTTCGGCCAATTTTATGCCATACTGCGTTAAATTTTCTTGAAATACCTCAAGGGTATTCCTGCGAAAATTTGCCTTGCCTGGCAAAAAATTCGCTCGAAAATCCAGCATTCCTTATTATAAATACAGATTCTAAATGGTTTTAAAAATTATGGAGGTGGATGATTGTATGCCAACA
Source organism: uncultured Eubacteriales bacterium (assembly GCA_964500895.1). Lineage (GTDB taxonomy): Bacteria > Bacillota > Clostridia > Lachnospirales > JAISER01 > CAZCQP01. Next base: position 51,191 of record CAZCQP010000005.1, read on the forward strand.
AATGACGAGAAAAAGGGAATCTTTCAGCTGATTAACAAGCCGTTGTTTTTCCCGCCTGCCATTGTTTTGGTGGCGCTGGTGCTTTACGGCCTGGTGAACAAAGAAGGCTTTGCATCGGCCGCCAACTTCCTTTTGGGCGGGGCACTGGCCAATTTCAGCTGGTTTTATGCTTTTGGCAGCACACTGCTTCTGGGCTTCTGTTTATGGGCCGGGTTTAGCAAATACGGCCAAATCAAACTGGGCGGCCCCAAAGCCAAACCGGAGCTTTCCACCTTTAACTGGTGGGCCATTTCCTTGTGCACAGGCATTGCAGTGGGCATTGTGTTTTACGGTGTGGCCGAACCCATGACCCACTACATGAACCCGCCCGCATTTCTTAACACGGAACCCCGCTCCATTGTGGCGGCCACGGCCGCCGTCCGTTACAGTTTCTTCCACTGGACATTCCATACATACGGCATTTATGTAAGCACTGCGCTTTGCTCTGCCTTTTTCTTTTTTAATGCTAAAAAAGGGTTTAAGGTTAGCTCTGCGCTTTTTCCTTTTTTAGGGGACAAAATTAAAGGCACCTGGGGTTATGTGGTAGACGGTTTGGCCATTTTCGCCATTGTTGGCGGGGTGGGCACCTCTATGGGTTTTGGAACACTGCAAATTGGTGGCGGCCTAAACTTTGTATGGAACATTGCGCCCGGCCCGGCAGTGTGGTTCACCATCATTGTGGTGCTTATTGTCTGCTACACCATTTCCAGTTATTCCGGCTTGCATAAAGGCATTAAATTTTTAAGCTCTACCAACGTTTACCTCTATTTTTTCCTTATGCTTTTTGTCATCATCACTGGCCCCACCATCCACGTGTTGGAATCCACCATCACCAACATTGGGGACTACCTCATCAACCTGTTGCCCATGTCCTTCTTCCTGGACCCTTACGGCAAAAGCGGCTGGCCCAGCGGCTGGAGCATTTTCTACTGGGCATGGTGGCTGGCGTTTGCGCCTATTGTGGGGTTGTTCTTGGCCCGGTGCGCTTATGGGCGAACCATTAAAGAGTTTGTTACCGTGAACTTGCTTGCCCCTTGCTTTTTCGGCATGATTTGGTTTGGCGTGTTTGGCAACGCTGCCATTTACCTGGACCATTTCCTGGGCACCAACATTGGTGAAACCATAAACAACCTGGGCATTGAAGTGTCTCTGTTTGCATTGTTTGAAAAACTGCCCCGCCCCGGCCTCACCATGATTTTGGGTATGTTGTGCGTGGCCATTTCCTTCATCACTCTGGCAGACTCTATGACCTCTACCCTGGGCGCCATGACCACCGTGGGTTACGGGGAAGACGGCAAAGCCACAGAAGCACCCGCACCCCTTAAAATTTTCTGGGGGGTTATGATGGGGCTTTTAACCTTTGTGCTGCTGGTTACCGGCGGAACAGCGGCCCTGCAAACCTCGGTGATTGTGTGTGGCTTGCCCATTTTGGTGTTGCAGCTTTTTATGGTGGTCAACTACATCAAAGCCATGCTGAAGCTGGAACAATATGATGTGGTGTCTGGCAAAGCTTTCATCCAGCACTTAACCAACCCGTACAACCAGTATACGGACGATGGTGCTCCAGATGCCACCCCAGATGTTAAAGATTCAGGTGCATCGGTTACCGGTTAAATAAAATTGTACAAAAAGAACGCTTCCAGTGCGCATTGAACCACCGGAAGCGTTCTTTTAATGCCTTGCTTTCACCACCAAATAGGTTGTGAACAAAATGGCACCATAAACCCCTAAAACCACCAACAGCGTTTTGAAAACCACCGGGTTCATCAGGCCCGTAATGACCACACCCATCAACAGTGTAAACAAAGACACATAAGCGGTAATGGAAAAGGTTTTGCTAATGATGAAACGGTTGCGTTCATCGTAATAAGCAATTTCCGCCATTTTAAATTTGGCTTCATTTTTTAATAGGATGATATGCTTAATCAATGTGATAAAGCTGGCAACCAGCACCCCACTGCCAATGCCGGTGTAAAAACCGGAAATAAAGCTTCTGGTACGGTCGTCCATCACGCCTTGGTAGTTTTCAGATAAAACCATGAGCGTAAGCCCTAGGGTGGCCGCCCCAATCACCATTAAAACAACGCTTGCCCATATTTTTAGGTGTACCGCTTTCCTGAAAGTTCTGTTAGACATATCCCAGTTAATGATCATACTGTTTCCTCCTCAAAGATAAAAATGTCTTCAATAGCCAGGTTAAAGTGCCGGGCGATTTTAAACGCCAGGGGCAGAGAGGCAACATACCGCCCGTTTTCAATAGAAATAATGGTTTGCCGGGTTACCCCAACGGCAATGGCCAGTTCCTCTTGGGTTTCTTTTTTTGCCTTTCTTAATGTCGCAATTTTATTTTTCAAGCCAGGTCTCCCTTCTCATGTAAAGCAAGTTTTACAAATTTAGTATAGTACGCTTTACTTTAATTGTCAAGTGTGTTTTACATTTATTTTTTATAAAATTATTAACCCTTATGAAAATTGGCAATACTATTTGTAAAGTACACAGACAGCAAGGAGCGTGAGGCTATGGAAAAATTCATTGTAGAACAAAGTCCCCCTTTAAAAGGAACGGTTAAAATAAACGGTTCAAAAAATTCGGTACTGCCTATTCTGGCGGCAACCCTTTTAACCCCAGAACTTTGCGTGGTACGGGATGTGCCTATGCTTAGTGATGTGGCAGTAATGGCGGAAATCTTAAACCATTTGGGGGCTGGCACAGATTGGGATAAAAAGAACCGATGCATGGAAGTCAATTGCGCAAAAATTAAAAACAAAGCAGCCCCCTACCCCCTGATGAGCAAAATGCGGGCGTCCTTTTTAATTGCAGGGCCATTGCTGGCCCGGTTGGGGAAAGTGAAGGTGTCGTTGCCCGGTGGTTGCGCCATCGGTTCCCGGCCGGTACAGCTGCATTTAAAAGGGTTTAGCGCATTGGGAGCCAAAATTACCCAAGAACACGGTTTTGTTACTGCCAGTGCCAGAAAATTAAAAGGCACCAAAATTTATTTAGACTTCCCCAGCGTAGGTGCCACGGAAAACATCATGATGGCGGCTGTGTTGGCAGAAGGGCAAACCATTTTGGAAAACTGTGCCGTCGAACCAGAAATTGTAGACCTGGCCAGCTTTTTAAACGCCATGGGTTCAGATGTGCGTGGTGCAGGAACCGATACCATCCGCATCCATGGGGTTTCTGAACTAAAAGGCTGCGACCACACGGTCATCCCAGACCGCATTGAAGCAGGCACCTTCATGATTGCCGCCGTGGTAACCAAAGGTGACGTGATTTTGGAAAACGTGGTGTGGGACCATTTGAAGCCCATTGTGGCCAAATTGCAGGAAACCGGCGCCCAGGTGGAATCTACAGACAACGGGCTGCATGTGAAAATGTCTGGCAAGCGGCCTTTGCTGGGTGTGGACATTAAAACCCTGCCCTACCCCGGCTTTCCCACAGACATGCAAGCCCCCTTTACCACCCTGCTGGCTATGGCTAAAGGAAGCAGCGTGGTGACAGAAACCATTTTTGAAAACCGGTTTATGCACGTAGGGGAATTAAAGCGCATGGGGGCAGACATTAAAATTGAAAGCCATTCCGCCATTATTGAAGGGGTGGAACGGCTAACCGGCTGTTTGGTGCGGGCCACAGACTTGCGGGCCGGGGCGGCACTGATGCTGGCCGGGCTGTGTGCAGAGGGCACCACAGAAATTGGTGACATTTACCACATAGACCGGGGCTATGACGGCCTTCTGGATAAGCTGCTTTCCCTAGGCGCACCCATAACTAGAAAAAAATTATAAATTTCCCAAAAGTATGAATAACTGTAAAATGCTTCGGCAATAATATGGCTGGAGGTGTTCATTGGATGAAAAACAAAATTCCAAAAGAAAGTATTTTCAAGAAAAAGGGGTTTTATGTGGCACTGTACTCCTGCCTTGGAGTGGTCATGGTTATGGCCGCCGTGGTGTCCTTCACCAACCTGTCAACCCCTGGCAAGATGGCCCTTGCGCCTGAAGAAGCGCCAAGAGAAGCCAATGTGGTGGATGTGACCGAGCTTGAAACCACCATTAACAGCACTTCGGAAAGCTATTTAACACCAGAGGACATTTCGCTGGTCAACACCAAAACTTCCAGCACCCCACTGCCCTCTCCACAAACCAAGCCTTCCGAAATAAAACCGCAATCTGTTGAGCCGCAGGCAACCTCAAAGCCTGAAAGCCCTGCTACAGGCACTGCTCCTGCCGCTTCACCAAAGCCAGCAGAAGAAAAGAAAACTGCGCAAGAAAATGAAGCTGCCAACGAAGGCGCACAAGCCCAAGTGGAAGAAACAGAAGACGCAGTGGCTACCTTTACCGGGTTTTCCGAAGACGACAAGATGGCTTGGCCGGTTTTAGGCGATGTTGTTATGGAATTCAGCGATGCCCACGCTATCTATGATAAAACCTTAGACCAGTACAGAACCAACGATACCATGTGTATTGCAGCCGACTTGGGTGCCCAGGTTATGGCTTCCAGCGCAGGTGTTGTAAAAGATGTATATAAATCCAAGGAAACAGGCAACACAGTAGTCATTGACAACGGCAACGGCTGGATGACTACATACAGTCAATTACAAGACGGTGTGTTAGTCAAAACAGGCGATGTTGTAAAGAAAGGCCAAGTCATTGGCGGTGTAGCCAGCCCTTCCATTTATAGTGTTCTGCTGGGCAACCACGTAGGCTTCAAAGTGACCAGGAACGAGGCACTTGTAAACCCTGCATCCGTATTGGAATAACATTTAAAAGCTGAAAAATGTATATTTTTCAGCTTTTTTTGTGTTTTAATGAAAATTTTATTTGAAACAAGCCCCAGTATATTTGCAATAAATTTACGCAAAATAAATTCAGAGCCTATCAATTTACAGATAGGCGTTTTGAAACTTACTTCGACTCTTAAGCTAGGAGGTAGAAAGCAATGGTAAATTTAAATCAATCGGAACTGTGTTCCATTCGTGAAGTGGCCACCGGCCACCAAATGATGTCTGCTAAGTTTAAGGCATATGCTGCACAATGCCAGGACGCACAATTAAAACAAATGTTTCAAAATGCTTCAATGCAAGCGCAACAGGCTGCACAAAACTTAATTCAAATGCTGTAAGGAGGTAGGATTCCATGCAAGAAAAAGATATGGTTTTAGATATTTTAAGCGGTGTGAAAGCATCCATCGGCAACTACGCCAAAGTGATTACCGAATGCTGCAACCAAAACCTGCGCCAAACCTTTCAACAAATGCGGGATGGGGATGAAAAGTTCCAATATGATTTATACAAGATTGCCGAACAAAAGGGCTATTATATCCCTTCCCCAGCAGTTAATCCACAAGATGCCACAACCGTTAAATCTAAATTAACACAAGCTGCCACCATGCATCAAGGCGGCGGACCCATCCCAACCATGGTATAACACACATTAAAAAAAGGGTGACAAATGCTTTTTAGCATTTGTCATCTTTTTTTGTGTGTTTATAGGCAGGTGCCGAATAGTATAAGGAAGGGGCATGTAAAATGGACAACAAACCCTAAAGGAGCGATTAAATGATATTAAGCAAAGACATCAAGGATTTACACCCCACATTGCAACGGGGCGCACAGGAACTGATTAAACGCATGGCCGCCCTTGGATACCCAGTAGGCATTAGCGCCACATACAGGGACAATGAATACCAAAACACACTGTATGCCCAAGGCCGTACAAAACCCGGAAGCATTGTTACCAATGCCCAGGGCGGAGAAAGCATTCACAATTATCGGCTGGCCTTCGACATATTTAAAAATATTGCAGGGCAGGCATTTACAGACATGGCCTTTTTTGACACCGCCGGAAAGTTGTGGCAGGACATGGGCGGCGAATGGGGCGGTGCATGGAAAGGTTTTGCAGACAGGCCACACATGCAGTTTACAAACGGTTTGTCTTTAACCCAGCTGCAAAAAGGTGCCGTCATGCCAGACGTTCCCATGCCTTGGGAGCGTGAGCAGGCCAAAGTTACCCCGCCACCGGCAAATTCGGCTGGTAGCGAAAAAAGTGCAGATGGGTTAATCAAAACACTTAATGTGCTGTATAATGGGGGCACAATATCTGTGCAAGCCATTTTGATGAATGATACAAATTATGTAAAGCTGCGGGACCTAGAGAAATTTGGCTTTACCATTGGCTATGACGATAACAAAAAAATGCCTATTCTAACCATTTAGCTATAGAAACATTATTTTTTTAAATGTAACGGGCATTTGTATGGTTTTGTATACAAATGCCTGTTTGTCTAAAAATATACAAATATTTCCTGGTTTTGTCCGCACATGGTGGACAAAATTGCCTGTTCTGTTCACACTTTTTATTATTTTTTTGCAAATATTATTGTCAATATTTGTTTATTATGCTAATATATTTTTTAATATGGTAATGTGCCAAAAATAAATAGGAGGTTTGAAAATGAAAAAACTTACAGCCCTTGTATGTTCTGTTGCACTAAGCTTATCAGTACTATCTGGCTGCGCAGGTAGCAGCCAGCCAGCAGCGCCGGCTACAGATGGCACCGAAGCATCTGGCGATACACAAGAAGCGCCTGCCGAATCTTCCGGCGAAGTCATTAAAATTGGGGTGTTCGAGCCATTAACCGGCGACAATGCCGCAGGCGGGGAACTGGAAGTGGAAGGCGTAAAACTGGCCAACAAACTGTACCCTGAAGTATTAGGCAAAAAAGTGGAACTGGTAATTGCCGATAATAAATCCGACAAAGCCGAAGCCGCCACTGCCGCCGCCAGACTGGTGGAAAAAGACAAAGTAACTGCCATCATTGGCTCCTGGGGCTCTTCATTATCCATGGCCGCCGGAGACATTGTGCGTGAAAATCAAATCCCTGCTGTTGGGGCTTCCTGCACCAACCCACAGGTTACCTTAAACAACGACTACTACTTCCGGGTGTGCTTTATAGACCCATTCCAAGGCACCGTTATGGCCAACTACGCCACCAACGTGCTGGGTGCTAAAACTGCCGCTGTTATTCAGGAAGTTTCTAACGACTACTCTGTAGGTCTGGCCAACTTCTTTAAAGAATCTTTTGTTAAAAATACCGGGGATGAAGGCTCTATTCTGCAAACCTTGAACTATCAAACCGGCGACAAAGATTTCAGCGCCATTTTAACCAACATTAGCGCCATGAAACCGGACGTTATTTTTGCCCCCGGTAACTTTACAGAAAGCGCACTCATCATTAAACAAGCCAGACAACTGGGCATTGAAACCCCGTTCCTGGGCGGTGACACTTGGGAAACCGATGAATTCTTATCCGTGGGCGGCGCAGAAGTGGAAGGCATTTTCTTCTCCACCTTCTTTGCCAGAGAAATGTCTGCCACAGAGGAAGCCGGCATTTTCTTGGATGAATACGCCAAAATGTACCCCAACAAAGAACCTGCTGCTGTAACCGCTTTGGGCTACGATGCATACATACTCATTCTGAACGCCATTGAACAGGCCGGTTCCACAGACTCTGTGGCCATTCGGGACGCTATTGCCGCTACCACCGCTTTTGAAGGGGTGACCGGCGCCATCACCTTAAATGCTGATGGGGATGCGGTGAAAGATGCGGTTATTAAGACCGTTAAAGACGGCAAGTTTACGTACCTGGATTATGTGAAGGCTGAATAATTCTTATTCATAAACAGCACGAACCCTATGGCTTTGGCTGGCAACGGCCAAAGCCATCTTATTAAGCAAACAACCAATTCACGGATTTGGTGGGATAAATGTGACTAAACAAAAAAACCTGGCGGTTACCTTAATCATTTGGGCCGCAATCATCTTTGCCGTGATTTACGGCTATTCATTAGCTATTAAAATGCCGTTCACCGTCTTTATGCAGCACATGGCCAACGGCATTTCTTTAGGTAGCCTCTTTGCCCTTATCGGCATTGGCTACACCATGGTGTATGTTATTTTATGCATGATTAACTTCGCCCATGGGGACATTTTCATGATGTCTCTTTATTTTGCTGTCTTTACCATGACAACCTTTCGCCTACCTTGGCCGCTAGCTTTTGTGGCCGTGGTGGTGTTAACCCCCCTGCTGGGCATGACCATTGAACGGCTGGCCTACCGCCCTTTGCGGGATGCACCTAAAAACTCGGTGCTCATTTCCGCCATTGGTGCATCTTTCCTTTTGGAAAACTTAGCCACCTATTTGTTTGGCGGGCGGCCACGAAGCTTCCCGGAAATTCCTTTTCTGGCTCAAAGCATAGACATTGCAGGGGTTAAAATTCAAGTAATCTCCCTGATTATCCCCACTTTAACCGTCATCATGCTTTTTGTGTTGCTAAACTTCATTAACCATACCAAAACCGGCATGGCCATGCGGGCGGTAGCCAAAGATTACGAAATTGCCCGGGTTATGGGCATTAACATCAACCGCATCATTTCCCTCACCTTTATCATTGGCTCTGCACTGGCAGCCGTGGGCGGGTTTATGTGGGGGGTTAAATACCCCGGCATCACACCCATGATGGGGGTTATGCCCGGCCTTAAATGCTTTATTGGGGCGGTTATCGGCGGCATTGGCGACATTAAGGGCGCTGTGCTGGGCGGCTTTATTCTGGGCCTTGGGGAAGTGCTTATTGTGGCCATGTTCCCCTCTCTTTCCGGCTTTAGAGACGCCTTTGCCTTTATTCTTCTGATTATTATACTCCTTGTTAAACCGGCAGGTCTGCTGGGCACACAAGTTGCAGAGAAGGTGTGATGATGGATAGCATGAATCATAAAAAACGTAATCTTATATGCACGGTTTTGGTTATTGTGGCGCTGCTTGCGCTTACATACTTTGCCAACGGCCACATAGACAGCTATGTGCGGCGGGTGCTGAATTTATGCGCCATTTACACCATCATTGCTTTGTCTATGAATTTAGTGAACGGCTTTGCAGGCATGTTTTCTTTGGGGCAAGCTGGGTTTATGGCCATTGGGGCTTACACGGTGGCTATTTTCACTGTGCCGGTGGAATTGCGGGCGCAAGTGTTTTACTTGGCCCCCATGAACCCTCTCATTGCAGGCATTGAACTGCCTTTTATTGCAGCCTTGCTGCTGGGGGGTTGCATTGCGGCCTTTTTCGCGCTGCTTATTGGCTTTCCCGTTTTGCGGCTGCGGGGGGACTATTTGGCCATTGCCACCCTGGGCTTTTCGGAAATCATCCGCATTGTGTTCACCAACACCCAAACCATTACCAACGGGGCGTTGGGCATTAAAAACGTGCCCCCCCTCTCCAATATGTTTTACATTTATTTGGCCGCCATCATTACGGTGGTGATTTTGGCGCTGCTGCTCACCTCCTCTTATGGCCGGGCGTTTAAAGCCATTCGGGAGGATGAAATTGTGGCGGAAGCCATGGGCATCAACCTGTTAAAGCACAAGCTGATGGCTTTTGTCATCGGCGGGTTTTTCGCCGGCATTGGCGGCGGGTTGTACGGTGCACTTTTAGGCACGGTAGACCCTAAAAACTTTATATTCACCATGACCTACAACTTCCTGCTCATCATTGTGTTGGGTGGTTTGGGCAGCATGAGCGGCACCATCATGTCCGCTTTCATCGTTACCATCGGGCTGGAGCTTCTGCGCTTCTTCGATGAACCCCTTACCCTTTTCGGTGCCAGCATTCCTTTGTTCCGGCCGGGGCTGCGGATGGTGGTGTTCTCCATTTCCCTCATGGTCATTGTGTTGTTCTGGCAGAAAGGGATTATGGGCAAAAACGAAATCACCTGGGACATGGTTTTTGACACCCTTAAAAACCCGGGCAAGCTGTTAAAGTCCCGTAAAAAAGGAGGTGCCCGGTAATGCTTCAAACCAAGAACCTAACCATGCGTTTCGGCGGGGTTACAGCCGTGAATGCTTTGAACCTGGACGTGAATGCCCACGAAATTGTGGCCCTTATTGGCCCCAACGGAGCGGGAAAAACCACGGTTTTTAACATGATTACCGGTGTGTATGCCCCCACAGAAGGTAACATCACCTTTAAAGGGCAGGACATCACCGCCAAAAACCCCAGCGTTATTGCCCAAACCGGCATTGCCCGGACGTTTCAAAACATCCGGCTTTTTAAAGACTTGTCTGTGTTTGACAACATCATCACTGCCAAGCACTTGCATTTGAAGTCCAACATTTTTCAGGCTACTTTCCGCTTGCCGGGGCTGTCTCCCTATGGGGCAGAGGAAAAGAAGTTCATTGAAGACACGGAAATTTTGCTTGAAAAAGTGGGTTTGCAGGACTTACGCAACACCCAGTCCAACGCCCTGCCCTACGGCAAGCAGCGCCGGTTGGAAATTGCCCGTGCCTTGGCCACAGAGCCCCAGCTTTTGCTGCTGGACGAACCGGCAGCCGGGATGAACCCGAAAGAAACCCTGGAGCTGACAGACTTTATTCAGGAAGTGCGGGACACCTTCAACCTGACGGTGCTGATGATTGAGCACCACATGGACCTGGTTATGGAAATTTCCCAGCGGATTTACGTGCTGGACTTCGGCATGAACATTGCCCAAGGAAGCCCGGCGGAAATACAACAAAATCAAAAAGTCATAGAGGCTTACTTGGGGTGTGAAGGCGATGCTTGAAATTAAAGATTTAGTGGTTACATACGGCGGCATTACAGCCTTAAACGGCATTAGCATACAGGTGCCCCAGTCTAAAATTGTAACGTTAATCGGGGCTAACGGGGCGGGCAAAAGCACCACCCTGCGCTGCATCATCGGCTTGACCAAGCCCACCAGCGGCACCATCACCTACAACGGGGAAAGCATTTATGGGCTGGATTCACAGCAGGTGGTGTCTAAAGGCATTACGTTGGTGCCGGAAGGCCGGCGCATTTTCGCCAACTTAACGGTGCTGGAGAACATTAAGATTGGTGCATACCTACGCAAAGACGCCGCCGGTATTGAAAAAGATATTCAGTGGATTTATGAGCTATTTCCCATTTTGAAACAACGCAGCTGGCAGCTGGCGGGTACACTCTCTGGTGGGGAGCAACAGATGCTTGCAGTGGGCCGGGCGCTTATGTGCCACCCTAAGCTTTTAATGATGGATGAGCCCTCCCTGGGTCTTGCGCCTCTGGTGGTGAACAGCATTTTTGAAATCATTAAGGAAATTAACCGGCAAGGGGTTACCATTTTGCTCATAGAGCAGAACGCCAACTTGGCGCTGAAAACTGCCGACTACGGTTATGTATTAGAAACCGGCAACATTTATTCTCATGGCAGCGGCCAGTCTTTGCTTAATGACGACCATGTGCGTGCCGCATACTTAGGCTCGGAAAAGAAGGCGAAATAATGGCATATACGCCCAGTATTTTTAACGACGTGCTAGGCCCGGTTATGACTGGGCCTAGCAGTTCTCACACTGCCGGGCCGGGCCGCATTGGCCTGCTGGCCCGTTGCCTGCTGCCAGACTTCAATCGGGCAACCATTGCATTTCCTAAAGACAGTTCCTATGCAGGAACATATGAAGGCCAAAAATCTCATATTGCTTTTACAGCCGGTCTTTTGGGCATGGACATTGCCCACCCGGACTTTAAACATGCCCTGGACATTGCCAAATGCCGGGGCATTTCTGTTACCTTTACGCTGTGCCAACAACAAGGGCGCCACCCCAATACCGCTTTTTTCACCCTGGAGAACGCCCTAGGGGAAACCGCCACTGCCGAAACCCATTCCACCGGGGGCGGCATGGTTGCAATTGTGGACATCAACGGCCAGCCAGTAGAGCTGCTGGGAGACAGCCACGCCCTGGTGTGGCTGTGGCCGGAACCGCCAGAAGCACCGGTGCTGGCTACTTTGCAAAGCTTTATGTCAAAAATGGGTGTGCCCGCCCCAGCGCTTTCTGCCACTGCCTCTTTCCAACACTGGCGTTTACATGGTGAGCCGTCACCCCAGCAACGTGAAGCCATTGAACAATTTGCCAACGCCCACGGTGCAAAGGCATTTGTTTTCCCGCCGGTATTGCCGGTGGCCACATGTACAGCGCATACTGAAGCCCCCTTCACCACGGCGGCGGCACTGTTGGAAGTATGTGACAGCACTACCCAGCCTATGGCTTTGTGGGAAGCCGCCGTCATGTATGAAAGCACCCGCAGCAGCTGGTCTGCCGGGCAGGTGCTGGACTATGGCGAACACTTGCTGGCGGTGATGGAGCAGTCTGTGAACCGGGGGCTTGCAGGCGAGTTCACCCCAGGGGGCTTTTCTAACCCTCAGGCCAAGGGGCTGTTGGAGTCTACGCATCCTGTGCTGGATTTAGGGGTGATGCACCGGGCCAGCGCATATGCCACGGCGGTGATGGCATACAACAGCGCCATGGGCACGGTGGTGGCCGCCCCCACAGCCGGTTCTTGCGGGGTGCTGCCCGCCGTTGTTTTATCTGTGCTTCACGACAAACATTTGCCCCGGCAAGAAGGTGTGCGGGCTTTGCTGTGTGCTGGGCTTGTGGGTGTTTTTATTGCTGAACAGGCCACTTTTGCAGCAGAAACAGGGGGCTGTCAAGCCGAGGTGGGCAGTGCAGCCGCCATGGCCGCCGCTGCCGTGGCCCACTTTTCAGGCTGCCCCATACGCACCTGCTTAAAGGCTGCCGCCATGGCCATGTCCAACATGCTGGGGCTAATTTGCGACCCTGTGGCAGGTTGCGTAGACGTACCCTGCATTTCCAGAAATGCTGCGGGCGCAGCCAACGCCTTTGTTAGCGCCCATCTGGCGGCGGCTGGGCTTGACCCGGTCATTCCGCTGGATGAAGTCATTGTGGCTATGGGCCAAGTAGGGGCACAGCTTCCACCGCAACTGCGCTGCACCGGTCTGGGCGGACTGTGTACCACCCCCACCGGCCAGCGGATGCTTAAAACTTTCCAAAGCGCAAACAATACCTAGTGAACTACCCCGCCCCAAGGTGCGGGGTAAAAAAGGCGTATTGCATCTTTAAAGTTAAAGGATGCAATACGCCTTTTTAAATTAAAATTATTCCGGGGTTACCTGGGGCTGCTCGTCTAAAAACTCTACCGCCCCGCTGTCTATATGGTACAACGCCCCAACCACAGCCACCTTATTTTCTTGCAGCAGCTTTTGAACGATGGCGCTGGACTTGACACGGTCTATGCTGTGCTGAACATTCAAAATTTCACTTTCCCGCAGGGTTGGGCTGTTCCCGATGCCCTGTTTAATATCGTTCACAATGTCTTGAATGTGCCCCTCTGCTTTGCCTTCCATGGCAGCTTCCACTGCGCCGCACTGGGTGTGGCCCATGACAACCACCAGCTTCACTCCCAGCTGGCCCACCGCATACTCTACGCTGCCCAGCTCAAAATCCCCCACCACGTTTCCGGCGGTACGTACCACAAACAAATCGCCGATACCGGCACTAAAAATATGTTCCGGGGGCACCCGAGAGTCTGAACAGCTGATGATCACTGCATAGGGTTTCTGGCCGTGTTCTGCTGTTTCTTTCCGAACGTCTTCCCCAATGTACGCCTTATTTGTATCGGACACTTTAAAAAGCATGTTCCCCTTTTTCAAAAATGCCTTCACCTGCTCTGGGGTTTGAAAGACTGGGGACTGGTCAATGACTGTCTGGGGGGTGGGCTGGGGAGAAGCCGCTGAAACAGGCGTCCACCCCAGCCCCGCAATACTTATACCCATAATAAAAGCCGCTAAGCTTTGTTTATAATGCATAAAAACCACATCACTTTCGTTTTTTAAAATTGTGTGTTGTTTTTATGTTTTTTATACTGGTCCAAAAGCTGGGTCTTGGAGGCTTCAGACAAAGGTAACTTTTGTATTTTTCTGGCTTTAGAGGCCAGTGCTTTGTTGCGCTGCTCTGTCACCCGGATTTTTACATCCAAATCCATCACCTGGCGCACCCTGTCTTGCATGGCTTTCACTTCCACCTCAAACTCGGGCAATAAACCATCCAAGTCGTCCCCTAGTTTGACAAACAGGTTTTGAAAGAGCTGGTCTGAATGGAGCACCTCGTCTATCAGCCGCTGTTTTTCCTGACACAACCCGTTAAAAAGCAGGTTGATTTCACTGCCGGATTCCTGGCTTAACAGCAGGCTTTCCTGGTTTTCCGTAATGGCCAGCACCTGGTCTAAGCACCGGCCTTTGGCTTCCAAAATTTCAATGAGCAAATGCAGATTGGCTTTCGTATCCTCCATGGAATTCCCCGCCCTTATTGCTTCATATTATTGCACAGCCTCGGCCAACAAATGGGCTTTATCGGTTTTTTCCCATGGCAAATCCAGGTCTGTGCGGCCAAAGTGGCCATAGGCTGCCACTTGCTTGTAAATGGGGCGGCGCAGGTTCAAATGCTTGATGATGGACAAAGGCCGTAGGTCAAAGTGCTTGTTCACCAGTTCGGCAATTGCTTCATCAGGAATTTTGCCGGTGCCCCGGGTGTCTACCAGCACGGACATAGGCCGAGAAACCCCAATAGCATAGGCAATTTGAATTTCACATTGCTTGGCAATGCCGGAAGCCACCACGTTCTTGGCTACGTACCGGGCCATGTAAGCAGCGGAACGGTCCACCTTTGTGGGGTCTTTGCCGGAAAAAGCGCCGCCGCCGTGGCTGGCATATCCGCCGTAGGTGTCTACAATGATTTTACGGCCGGTTAAGCCGCAGTCCCCTTGTGGGCCACCGATAACGAAACGGCCAGTAGGGTTCACAAAATACTTGGTTTCCGGGGTAAGCAGGTTAGCGGGAATGATGGGTTTCACCACATGTTCCAGAATGTCTGCATGAATGGCATCGTGCTCCACGTCTGCGCTGTGCTGGGTAGACACTACAACAGCAGTCACTGCCACGGGCACATGGCCTTCGTATGCCACGGTAACCTGGGTTTTGCCGTCTGGACGCAAGTATGGCAATGTGCCATCTTTACGCACCTGGGACAAACGCTTGGCCAGCTTTTGGGACAGATAGATGGGCATTGGCATCAATTCTTCGGTTTCATCGCAAGCAAAGCCAAACACCATGCCCTGGTCCCCGGCACCTACGGTTTCTGCCTCATCTGTGCCCCCTTCACGCACTTCCAAAGCGGCATCCACACCCATAGCAATATCTGGGGACTGGCCTTTAATGGAGGTAAGCACGGCGCAGGTGTTAGCATCAAAGCCATAGTCTGCATGGTCGTAGCCAATTTCTGTAACGGTTTCACGGACGCACTTTTCAATGTCTACATAGCAGTTGGTGGTCACTTCACCGGCCACCATAATGAGGCCGGTGGTAGCCAGCGCTTCACAAGCCACCCGAGCCATAGGGTCTTCGGCCAAAATGGCATCTAAAATGGTATCGGAAATTTGGTCACATATTTTATCTGGATGCCCTTCTGTTACAGATTCTGATGTAAATAAACGTTTTTTCATGGTTATTCCTCCTGTTTTCCTGTGTAGTATTCTTCTTTCAGCATGGACATCATATGTAAATCATAATATTGTCCATCTTTCATGGCGCTGCGGCGGGTGACCCCCTCCGACACAAAACCCAAAGAGCGGTACAGCCCTTCTGCCTTGTTGCCAGGGTAAAAATCCAGGGTGACCCTTTCCATGGCCAGGGTTTCAAAGCAATAGGCCATCAGCAGTTGCATCAGTTCCCGGCCGTAACCTTTTTGCAAATAATCCGGCTCACCAATGTAAATGCGGGTGATGTCCACGGACTTGTAATGGTTGTCTAACCGGCTTAAATGCACACGACCAATGAGTGTTTGGCTGTGCTTGTCCACCAGGGTAAACTGCTTATAGGAAGGGTCTACTTCCCGCTGAAAAAACTCCCTTAAAACCGCTTCGTAGGTGCGGCCTTTGCCGATGGAAAGGAACCGGACAGTTTCCGGCTGGTTCTCCCACCGCACAAAGTGGGTGCAGTCTTCAAATGTTGAATCCCTGATGCGCAGGCGTACAGATTCTATCATTTAACATTCTCCTTTAATTTATAAAAGAAAAAAGCCTTATCATCGGCTTTTTATTTGAAGAAATCATCTCATCTTCCGGATAAAAAACCGGGGAATTAGCACCGATGCATGGTTTCATGCCGGTTGCTGGGCTTCACAGGGCCTTCTCCCTCCACCTCTCTGGATAAGTTTTATGCAGTTGTATGGATCATTTTCAAACCGAATAGTCCCGGGAAAGCTGCCGTTCCATCATTTCAGCCAAGCCGAAGCCCCCGGCCTTTGCCGAGTTTTTGGCGTACTGTTCGTCCAGCATTTCCGTGAAAATTTCCTGAGCCCGGCTAGTGGGAATGAAACCGTCTTTGGAAATGGTTTTGCGCATTTCCTTAAACATCATTTGCAGGAAATAAGATTCAAATTCCACACAGGCCTGGCGCATTTCCGCCTTGTTGTTATCCTTCACCGCCTGCTCTAACACGCTTTGGAAAGAGCCAAGCTTGGCCTCGTCCTGCTGTATCTGGGCAGACATTTGGGTAATTTGGGCATCACTGATTGATGAAATTTCCATAAACGG
Source organism: uncultured Eubacteriales bacterium (assembly GCA_964500895.1). Lineage (GTDB taxonomy): Bacteria > Bacillota > Clostridia > Lachnospirales > JAISER01 > CAZCQP01. The sequence goes on from CAZCQP010000005.1 coordinate 67,718, forward strand.
TCACTCCTTACTTTCTTAGGCACTCTTACCGCTTCAGGTTATTGGCCTGGCTTAACATATCATCTGAAGTTTGAATGGCCTTGGAGTTTAACTCGTATGCACGCTGGGCCACAATTAAGTTTACCATTTCATTGGCCACCTGCACATTGGACAATTCCAAAGCGCCTTGGGAAATGGTGCTGTAGGTGCTTACATCACCGTCCACTTCCTTCATGGGCGCACCGGCGGCAGGGGTGGGAAGGAACAAGTTCTGGCCAACAGCTTCCAAGCCTTGCACGTTGGGGAACTGGACAATATCCACCTGAAAACCGGAATCTACCTGGGTTCTGTCGGTCTGCATGTACATCACCCGGCCAATATCGTCCACCGTTACGTCTCTGGCGGAAATTTCCCGGGGGATGATGATGGGTTCGTCGTCAATGCTCAGCAAAGGGTAACCCTCGGTGGTCACCATCATCAAGCCTTCATCCACGGGGCTTAATTTGAAAGCGCCGTCTTTGGTGTAGGCAATGGTGTTTTCATCTTTCTGAATGGCAAAAAAGCCGTTGCCTTGAATGGCAAAGTCCATGGCTTGTTCTGTGCGCTGAATGGAGCCGGGGGTGAACATCCGGCTAACCCCAACCGGGCGTACACCGCTGCCCACTTGCAAGTTCACCACACGGTTGCCTTGGTTGGCGGGGTCTAAGTCTGCCCGCTGCATGGTATCGTAAAGCAGAGATTTAAATTCTGCACGTTCGGTTTTGTAGCCATAAGTGTTCACGTTGGCCAAGTTGTTGGAAATGGTATCTACATTCAGCTGCTGGCTGTTCATGCCGGAAGCTGCTGTCCATAAAGAACGCATCATAATGCATTAACCTCCACAATAATCTTCAAAGCTTATCTTATTTCCGGCCCACTTCGTTCACTGCTTTGCCGTAAATATTGTCCAAAATGCCAATCATCCGCTGGTTGGCTTCGTAAGTTCTGGCTACGGTGATTAAGTCCACCATTTCCTTCACAGAGTTCACGTTGGAATTTTCCAATGCACCGCTGGAAACTTTGCCGGTAAAGGCGGTTACCTGGGAAGGTGCAGGGGCTTCAAACAAGCTGTCCCCCACTTTTTTCAGGGTATGGGTGTCTTCAAAATCCACCATTTTCAGTTTATCAATCAATTCGCCGTCTACATACAGGCCACCGGTATCGTCAATGGTGATGTTGCCGTTGGGCACTATAATGGGGCCTTGTTCCCCCAGCACCGCATGACCGTCCTTGGTGGACAATGTGCCGTCTGGGCCTAAGGTGAAGGAACCTTGCCGGGTGTACTTTTCCGTTGTATTGCCCTGGGCATCTGCCACGGCTACAGAAAAGAACCCACCACCTAAAATAGCCACATCCAGAGGAGCATTGGTAATGCGCAGTGCCCCTGTTTTAAAATTTGTATGAATATCATCCACAAACAGGCCGGGGGTAATTTTTCCCATACGTTTGCTGTGGGGCAAATCGCCCGGATCGTCCAGGCGGCTTAACAGCTCTTCGGAAAAAGAGCGGGTGACCACCGTGTCTTTTTTATAGCCTGCTGTGTCCACGTTTGCAATGTTGTTGGACACCACGTCCATTTTATTCATTTGCGTGGTCATGCCTAGCGCTGAAACATATAACCCTCTTATCATTATAACCACCATTTCCCCCGGGGTCAACCCCGGACGTCGTTATCGTTTCATAATTAGTTGTAACGCATCCTGTCGCTCATGTCCTTAGAAGTGGCAAACTCGATGAACCTGCCCGTGCCAATGGCCACGCTGGACACCGCTTCTTCTGCAATGATGGTATGGATGCCAGTTTTCAGCTTCACCAGCTTGTCGAAACCGTAGAGCAAGCTACCGCCCCCGGTCATTACAATGCCTCTGTCACCAATGTCCGAAGCCAGCTCTGGCGGTGTGTTTTCCAGTACCTGGTGAATGGCTTCCATAATGCTGGCCAAGGGTTCGGTTAACGCCTCCAGCATTTCATCCGATGTAACGGTAATGGTTTTGGGCAAGCCGGTAATCAAGTTCCGGCCCCGTATTTCCATGGAAGCTGTCATGGTGCGCTCGAAAGCCGTGCCGATGTTTATTTTCAATTCCTCTGCTGTGCGCTCCCCAATGAGCAGGCTATGCTTTTTCCGAATGTAGCGGACGATGGATTCGTCAAAATTGTCTCCCGCCACTTTCAAAGAGCTGCTTACGACGATAGAGCCCAGAGAAATAACAGCCACATCCGTGGTGCCGCCCCCAATATCAATAACCATGCTGCCACAGGCTCTGGAAATGTCTATCCCTGCGCCGATGGCTGCCGCAATGGGTTCTTCAATGATATACACCTGCCGTGCCCCCGCCTGCTTGGTGGCATCCTCTACGGCTCTGCGTTCCACTTCCGTTACGTTGCTAGGCACACAAACGGCTATGCGTGGGCGCAAACCAAAGGGCATGGGCTTACCAATGGCTTTGCGTATAAAATATTTAAGCATTTTTTCGGTAATGTCATAGTCGGAAATAACGCCTTCCCGCAGCGGACGAATGGCCACAATGTTACCCGGCGTTCTGCCCAACATGCGGCGGGCTTCCTCCCCCACTGCCAAAATGCTGTTAGAGTCTTTGTTAATGGCCACCACCGATGGCTCTTTCAGCACAATCCCTTCCCCTTTGACATACACCAGTACAGTGGCGGTGCCAAGGTCTATTCCTATGTCTACGCTAAACATCTTTTACGCTCCTTAATATTATCGGCAAATATGTAAAAAATATGAATCCAAATTCTATCTTAACTACCCTATTTACAAGTTTACACCATTATACAAAATTTTGAACTAAGTTAAAAGTGTTTTTTATAAAAAGTTTTGCGGTCGGCAAATGGTCACCTTACTAAAATTAAAAATTCAGGCTGCGGCAAAATGTCTTTTGGGCATCTTGCAGCAGCCTTTTTTTCTTCATTATTTTGCATATTCAATTGCCCGTGTTTCCCGAATGAGGTTCACTTTAATCTGGCCGGGGTATTCAAGCTCTTCCTCAATTTTTTTGGCAATGTCTCTGGCCAGAACCGTCATGCCACGGTCGTCCACATCCTCGGGGATGATAACGATGCGCAGCTCTCGTCCCGCCTGAATGGCAAAGGATTTTTCCACACCTTTAAAAGTATCTGCAATGCTTTCAAGCTTTTGAAGGCGCTTAATATAAGATTCCAGTGTTTCACGCCTTGCGCCGGGTCTTGCGGCAGAGATAGCGTCTGCGGCCTGCACCAGCACCGAAATGATGTTGGTGGGTTCAACGTCGCCGTGGTGAGATTCCACCGCATTTATGATGATGTCCGACTCACGGTATTTCTTGCAAAGGGCCACGCCAATGCTGATGTGGGAACCTTCCATGTCGTGGTCGACGGATTTTCCAATGTCATGAAGCAACCCTGCACGTTTTGCTAGTGTAATGTCAACCCCCAATTCGCTGGCCATTAACCCCGTTAAATGAGCCACCTCAATGGAGTGCTTCAATACATTTTGTCCATAGCTTGTCCTAAACTTCATTTTGCCCAGAAGCCGTACAAGCTCTGGATGTATACCATGTACACCTGTTTCAAAGGTGGCAGCTTCACCTTCCTCGCGGATGATGACTTCCACTTCTTTTCTGGCTTTTTCCACCATTTCTTCAATTCTGGCCGGGTGGACACGGCCGTCCAGCACCAGTTTTTCCAGGGCGATTCTGGCAATTTCTCTGCGCATGGAATCGAACCCGGACAAAATCACTGCTTCCGGCGTGTCATCGATGATTAAGTCGATACCGGTTAAGGATTCTAAAGTGCGGATATTTCTGCCTTCACGGCCGATGATACGGCCTTTCATTTCGTCATTGGGCAAGGCCACCACAGAAACGGTGGTTTCCGCCACATGGTCTACTGCACAGCGGCCAATGGCGCTGGCCACAATATTTTTGGCCCGTTTATCCGCCTCTAGCTTAGCTTTTGATTCAATGTCTTTAATGAGCATGGCTGCTTCAACTTTAACTTCACTTTCAATGCTGGCCAGCAAATAATCTTTGGCTTGCTCGGAGGTTAAACCGGAAATACGTTCCAGTTCTTCTTGTTGCTTTTCCAAAGCCTTGGTAATTTCAAGCTTTTGCGCTTCTAAACCTTCAAGCTTTATGGAAAGCTGCTCCTCTTTCTTTTCAAAGGCTTCGCTTTTACGGTCCAGCACCTCTTCTTTTTGAATCAGCCGCCGTTCCAGACGGGTAAGCTCATTTCTGCGTTCTTTTGCTTCTTTTTCTGCCTCGTTTTTTGTGCGTATGCTTTCTTCCTTGGCCTCTAAAAGCAGTTCCTTTTTGGTGGCCTCGGCGTTGCGCCTGGCTTCTTCAATAATGTTTTCAGCTTCCAGCTCGGCAGAGCCAATTTTGGATTCCGCCACTTTTTTACGATACAGTACACCGGCAAAGAACACGATGATACCGCAAAAAACTGCAACTACAACGCACAGTATAATCATCACTAAATCCATACTAGAACAACATGCACCTCCTTCCCGATTTTCATGATGCATTTGCCAATGGTTTGCATTGACTTTAGCCCGCATTTCCATGCATCACTACTTTGTGCTTATGAAAAAAAGGAACTTGCCGCATAGGGAAATTCCAAATTTAACACACCATTACATTATATAACCATTTGAAAATAATGTCAAGGCAAATAAAATCTTTAGCCTTTAGAACAAAAAAATGAATAAATTTTACGAAGCTCAAGCAACGCAGCAGGACAATCATTACAATTCGGGGGGAAATCTGTGGCAAAGCCCTTGTGGGTGGATGCCCTTATGTACAGCAGGGTTGGAATGCTTTTAGGCACAATTAGAATCCCATAGCAGCTTTAACGATAATCAATCGTAGATTGCTTCAATACCAAGTTCCTTAAGCTTTTCCAGGTGATTGCGCATGTTTTGCAGCACTTCTGGTGCATGGCCTTCCCACTCCAAAACTTCGCCAACAATGCGCAACGGTTGCTGGGTGCGGTAAGATTTAGTAGGGTTCCCTGGGAACTTCTTATCCGTAAGATTGGGGTCATCCTCAATGCTGCCCAGAGGTTCCACACAGTAAATACGGCCGGGCATATCACCTACCGCCAATTCCGCTCCCCAAATGGCCGCATCCATGGTGGCCGTCAGGTACACGTAGTTGGCTTTCTTTCCTAGGCCATAGTTAGAGTGAAAGCCAGGCTCCAATAAGTCCCCCACTTTAAGATCCGCCTTTGTACCGTGGTAGAAAGGTCCTGTTTTGGCTTCTGTATTGTTCATATTAAAACCTCCATCAAAATTTTGCATAAAATTTGGAAGATGGCATAAACTAATGCCATTTTAACCCACTTTTTAAGGAGATAGCGATGATTGATCAATTTGGACAAGTGATGGTTTACGTACACAACCCACGGCAGGCGGCTGATTTTTGGGTAGAAAAACTGGATTTCATTGAAACAGATGTCACCATGTTGGAAGATGCAATTCTTGCAGTTGAAGTGACGCACAGCAAAACATCCGACGTTAGCCTGATGCTGCTTAACCGGGCAATCGTTGAAAAGCTATCACAGGAAGTGCCCTTATCCACCCCTTCCATTTTATTTTCCAGCTACCATCTTCAAGCCATGTACGATGAACTGAAAAGCAAAGGGGTCGAGGTTGGGGAAATGGTGGAAATGCCCCACCAAAAAACGTTCAACTTTGCAGATGTTGAAGGCAATTACTTTGCTGTACGTGAAATAAAAGGTTGATTGTAGGGAATGACCCCCGTGTAATTCCGTTTTTCAGAACGACACAGGGGTCGTTCCCTCCATGTCTGCTATTGAAACAAGGGCATTTGGCTAATGCGGTGAATGGCTTCCTCCAGCTTTTGCACACTGCATATACAAGCAATGCGCACATACCCTTCCCCGCAAGCACCAAAAGTATTCCCTGGCAACGTAAGCACATGGGCTTCCTTTAAAATTCTGTCCGACACTTCCGCCGAAGATAGCCCTGTTTTTTCAATGTTGATAAACAAATAAAACGTACCCTGTGGGGGTAGCACAGACATTTTAGGAATGGCGTTAATCTTCTCTGCCGCCAAAAACACCCTTTTTTTGTACTCCTCATAAAACTTGGGTTGTATTTCTTTTCTGTGGCGTAAAGCATGCAAGGCGGCCCGCTGGGAAACAGAGGGGCTGGTGAAAGCCACGTTTTCGTTAATTTGCTGAATGACCCGGATGATGTAGTCTGGGGCGATGATGTTGCCCACCCGCCAGCCAGTCATGATGAAGTCTTTGGAAAAGCTGTTGATGGTGATGGTGCGTTCCTTCATCCCCGGCAGGCTGGCAATGGGCACGAATTTTTCACCATAGGTGTACAGGGTATAAATGTCGTCGGCAATAACGAGCAAGTCGTGCTTTTGAGCACATTGGGCAATTTGCTGCAAAGTGTCCACCGTGAAGCAAGCCCCGGTGGGGTTGGAGGGTGTGTTCACAATGATGGCCCGGGTGCGGTCGGTGATTTTGCTCTCCAGCCGTGCCATGTTAATTTGGAAGTTTTCGTTACCGTAAGTTTCCAAGGGCACGGGAATGCCTCTGGCCAGCTCAATCTGCTGGGGGTATGGGGTGAAGCATGGGGTGTGCATGATGATTTCATCGCCGTCGTCCACAATGGCTTCCAGCGCCAAGTACATAGCAATGCACCCGCTGGTGGTGACCATAATTTCCCCATCCTCCACGTCCATGGCGTATTCTTCTTTATAAAACTTGGAAATTTCGGCCCGCAGCTCTGGGTCACCCCGAAAGTCTGTATATTTGGTGTGGCCCAGCTTGGCGTCTTGAAAGGCGTTGTCGATGATGATGTCATCGGTAATCAAGTCTGGGTCCCCCAGGCTCAAATCAATCACGTCGTCGTAGGCCCGGGCCAGCACATCCGAAGCGCCCATGGCCGTTTCTCCACTTTTCCAATATCTTTTTGCAATGAATTTATGCTTCATATCCCACGTCCTCCTATCTTTTGGCAACCATTAACTGTTTACATCATTATATAGAGGTGTTTTCCAACTGTCAAATGGGCGCACCCATAAAACCTGTCTTGCATCATGCCAAAAATCATAGTATCATAGGCATTAGCAATTTTTAACAAAAGGGGGAGTGCGCTTGGCACCGAAAAACGGCAGACGAACAGCCTTGGCCGCCATGCTTGTGCTGGCGTTACTGGGGCTTCTATATATCATCGCCAACAGAGGAAACGGGCTGGACTGGCTGACGGGTGCGCTGTCTCTACAAGGGGGCGACCGTCCGGTGCGCTTTTCACCCACAGGGGCCGCTGTACCGTACAACACAGACAGTGTGCCTTCCTTTTACCCTTTGACCAACGGCAGTTTTTATTTTTGCACCAAAGACGGGGTGCAGTTTATAGATGAAAAAGGCCAGTCCAAATGGGGGGATGTATTCACCATGGCCGCCCCTGTGCTTATTGGCGAAGGGGACTATGCGGCGGCGGCAGAACCCAAAGGCGGCACGGTTCACGTATATGGCCCATCCGGCAAGCTGTACGCCATAGATGCCAAAGGGCTTATTTTGAATTTTAACATTAACAAAAACGGCTATGCCTCCATCACCGTTAAAATTGACCAATATTATGCCACCCAGGTTTTCAACGACAAAGGGGCGCTGCTGCTCACCTTTAAGCACGAGGAAGCCAACATTTTCCCCATGTGCGCCGATATTTCCAACGACAACCGCATTGCTGCAGTGGGTTTGCTGGACATTAGCGGCATAAAGATGATGACCCATGTGATGACGGCGTTTTTAAATAAGGAAGAATTTGGCAACTATATAGATGGCATCTTTGGCTCTGTGCCCATCGAAAACGAAATGGCCACCCGGCTTTTGTTCTTCAAAGACAACGCCTTAATGGCTTTTGGCGATGCCTCCATCACCACCATTGCCTTAAACGCAGAAAACGCCGCCCAGTCGGTTTCTGCCCAAACTCTCACCAATGAAGTGCAGTTTATTGAAGCTTTTGGGGACAACGGCTTTGTGGCGGCTTTCGGTGGGGCCATGACCGGCCTTGAAAGCGCCGGGGACGGGCATTTAATCTTTTACAATGCCAACGCCGAACCCCTTGGGGATTACACCATCGGCAAAAAAATAACCAGCCTGAACTGTACGGGGCAAACCGCTATCGTTGGGGCAAATCGCACATTTTACGCTTTTAACGCTAAAGGAAAACTGCTATGGCAGTATAACGCCACCCAGGATTTAAAGGCCTTGCTGCCTTTGTCTGGGTCAGATACGGTGCTGGCCGTTTCCGCCACGGAAGCGGCGGTGATGAAAAGGAGTAACTAAGTGGATACAGTGAACATTAACGGCCTAGATGTGGCCGCCGCAATCATTTTAGGCATTTTTGTTATTCGTGGGTACTGCAAAGGGCTTATCAAGTCTGTTTTCGGGGTGTGTGCCCTGTTTATCGGGCTATTTGTGAGCCAATGGCTGTACCCCATTGTCAGTGGGTTTTTAAAAAGCTATACGGGCCTACCCGGCATCATCCAGTCTTTTTTAACGGAGCATCTGGGGCTGAAAGAAGCGCTGGTGGAGCAAACGGTGGCGGCTCAAGCCACCTTCATTGAAGGCCTGCACCTGCCCGCCGCCCTGTCCCAGCTGCTGCTGGTGAACAACAACAGCGAGCTTTACCGGCTGTTGCAGGTGGACAAAGTGCAGGACTTTGTGTCCGCCTATTTAACCGGGCTTATCATTAACGGCATTGCCATGCTGCTGGTGTTTCTGGCCACCCTGGCGGTGCTGGCCATGATTTCTGCCAGCCTGGACTTATTGGCCAAGCTGCCGGTGATTAGCACCTTTAACAAAGCCGGGGGCGTGGCCTGCGGGCTGTTGACCGGCACGGTTGTCATCTGGCTGCTGTTTGTGGCGGCTACCCTGCTGTTTATGCAGCCCACCTTGTCCACCCTGATGACACAGCTGGAAACCTCCCGGTTGGCTGTTGTCTTTTATGAGCATAACTTGCTTTTAAATATGATTACGAAGGCAGGGACGGGGGTTTGAGGGGGAGACCTCTTTTGGAGTGTATATTTGCATCGCAGGTCACATATAGATAAACACTATCGCTATCATAATACGATAAAAGGATAAATTATTCTCCAAAGTATTGCATAATAATTGCTATCTAGTTATAATTACCTATAGCATCTTTAAATTTTTATTAATGGACATTACCATAGCAGTTCAGTTTGATAGGAGGATAAGAATGACGGAACAAGAAATACAGAGAGCGCTTTTTGATTATGATAAAAATTATAATTTACGCATGGAATTTAAGGATTCTCTATATAATTTATTTGATAGTCTTATTAGAGAATACAATATAGATATACACTCTATTAGTTGCAGGATTAAGGAGAAAGATAGTTTTAAGACAAAATGTGAGAAGGAGAAATATAACAATTTTTTGCAAATTACAGATATAGTGGGTTTGCGTATAATTACATATTTTACAGACGATGTTGAAAAGATTTGTAATTTAATTGAATCAGAGTTTTTTGTAGACCAGCAAAACTCAATTGACAAACATAGCCAATTATCAGAAAATGAATTTGGTTACTTATCTGTCCATAAGATTATTAAACTGTCCAATGATAGGTTGTTATTGACCGAAAATAAACGCTATAAAGATTGTGTAGCCGAAGTGCAAGTAAGAACTTTATTGCAACATGCTTGGGCCGAAATAGAGCATGATAGAAGATATAAATCTGGGATTGTATTACCTCCGGACATTGCAAGGCGTTTTTATATGTCAGCCGGTGTACTTGAACTTATTGACCTTGAGTTTCAAAGAATATCAAATGAGATATCGGAATACAGCAATCAAATAATTAGTATGGCTGAAAAGGGCAAAATGGATATTACCATTGATTCAATATCATTATTTGAATATATGTCGAAGAAATTTGATTTTACGAATGTGAAAAAGACGTTTAATATGGGGGATGGGGAGATTATTGAAGAACTAGAAAATTTTGGCATTGTTACAATTAAAGGGTTGGATGACATTATTAGCCAAGCGTGTATAAATTATGTTAAGACTAAAACCCGAGCGTATAACTTAATAGGTATCTGTAGAAGTATTATGATTATTAATGATACCCAAAAATATTTTGAAAAATCTTGGAATAATCATTGGAGTGTCGTTAATTCAGAGTCCCTAGAATTATGGAAAAGCTTTAATGTTGACATGTCTGTGGTACTCCAATATTTAGACAATGATTTGAAGTAGTTTTCTTACTAAATCCTAAGAAAGCCGCCATTCCCCCTGGCGGCTTTTTCACCCCCGTCACCCCAGGGGCAATTCATACTCAATACACTTCAAAGTCAAGCCGTGAGCCGGGGCCGTCACCCCGGCTTTTGTTCTATCTTTCCCTGCGATGATAGCCGGAATATCCTGGGCGTTAATTTTGCCAAGACCCACATAATACAAAGTACCGGCCATGATACGCACCATATTGTACAAAAAGGCGTTTCCGGTAACCGCAATGCACACCAGCTCTTGCTGTGCGCCTTCCCCGGTGGAAACCGTCACGTCAAACACGGTGCGGACGGTGGTTTTCGCCTGGCCGCCGGTAGCACAAAAGCCGGCAAAGTCGTGGGTACCACACATGTGCCAGGCAGCTTGGGTCATGGCCTCAAAGTCCAGCGGGTAGTGCACGTGCCAGGCCATGTGGCGGCACAGGGGGTTGGGGAAAGGGCCATTGTCCATGTAATACAAATAGGTTTTCTGCCGGGCGTGGCGGGGGTTGAAGTCCTTCGGCACGTACTGGGCCGCCGAAATAACAATGTCATCGGGCAGCTTATGTTTTAAAATGTGTGGCAGCTTATCCACAGGCAGCTGGTGGTGAGGGGGGGCAAACACGCCCCGTTGCCCCAGTGCATGAACGCCAGCATCTGTTCGGCTGGCACCGGAGATGGGTACCGGCTGGCCGTAAACGGCTGCCAGTGCTTCCTCCACCTTTTGCTGCACGCTTATTCCGTTTATTTGGCGCTGCCACCCGGCGTAATGGGTGCCTGCGTAGGCGATGGTAAGGCAAATATTGTTCATGGAATTTGTTCTTCCTTAATTTTTGTTAGACGCATTTACAAAAGGGTCTAGTGCAACTTCGGCCGCATCATAATCGTACATTTCCAGCGCCCGAATCACTGTGTTCAAGGCATCGGCCACGTCAGCAGGTAGCTTGTAGCCCAACAAGGCACCGGCTTCCTCCACCGCTTCCCCTACCCTGAAATCTTTCACACAGCTGTCAATAACCAGCAGCTTTTGGGCCAATTCCTCTTGGCCGATGGCTTTATCCCCGGCTACCCTGGCTTTGGTGTCCACATATGGGGCAATGGCCTCCAGCAGGGCGGCGTACTCGTTCATCAGCTGACCCACTGTGGCATTTACCGTGTCTGCATCGTTGGCCTTGGCGGCAAACTCGTGGGTTTTGGCCAGCTGGGACAATTGGGTGGCACCGATGGTGGCGCTTACGGATTTTAAGGCGTGGGCTTCAATGGCGTAGCTGTATAAATCACCCGCTTCCACATAATGCTTCATCAGCGGAATTTTCTTCTGCCCTTCCAGGTAAATGGTTTCCAGCAAAGACTTAAAAGCCGCAACCGAACCGCACATTTTCAGCGCCGTTTCCACTTGTGCCCCGGGAATATGAAACGCTTGGGCATCTAGCCCTTCTCCATTACTTTGGGCAGAAGCACCTGCCTGTTTTTTGGGTGTTTGCTTCATTTGAATTAATTCCGGCGGCAAAAACTTCCTTAAAGTTTCGTCCAGCTTTTGCAGCTCGATGGGTTTGGCCAAAAAGCCGTCAAAGCCTTCAGACATAAACATTTCCCGCATACCGCTAATGGCATTGGCCGTTAATGCAACCACAGGAATGTTTTGGCAGGGTTTGCCCTCCATAGCCCGGATGCGCCGGGTGGTTTCCACCCCGTCCATTTCCGGCATCATGTGGTCCATAAAAATTATATCGTAGTGGTGGCTGTTCTTTTCCAGCATATGCAGGCATTCCTTGCCGCTGGTCACCGTTTGAATGATCATTTGGTACGGCCGCATCAAGCCTTCGGCCACTTTCAGGTTCACCAAATTGTCGTCCACAATAAGCAGCCGGGCTTGGGGCGCAATGAAATTTTGGGTTTCCCCTTCCCGTTTCTGGAAATAATGCTTGCTGTAGGCTTCATTGTTTAAAACCGCAGCCACAGCCAGGGAATAAATGGGTTTGTACAACGCCCATTCGTTCTTTTCCAGCCGCACATTTTCGTTTTTATTTAAAATGATAACCACCTTGGCATCCGGTGAATTTTGCCGGATGGCAGCTTTCAGTTTTTCATACAAGTCCAGCTCAATGAAAACATGGGTAAACTTGGCTTTCATCAGCACACTTAAAAACACATCCGGGTCCGTAAAGATGGTGCAGGGGGTATGCAAGTCTTCAAAGGCATATTCCAGCGCTTCCTCTTGGGGAACAGATGCTTTTTGCAGCACCACGCTGTAATTGCCCCCGCTTTTCACAGACGCCATGGGGGTGTGGTCTTTAACTTCCTGGGGCATCCAGAAATTGAACGTGGTGCCTTTGCCATATACACTTTCTACAGAAATGCCACCATCCATCAACTTCAGCAACCTTAGGGTGATGGATAGCCCCAAGCCGGTGCCTTCCATGTTTTTGTTGCGCACTGTATCAAACTGGGTAAAGTCTGCAAACAATTGGCTTAGGTTTTCTTCTTGAATACCCATACCCGTATCGGAAACAGACCCCTTCAAAATCACCTGGTCTGCTGCGGGGCCTGCCTCGCACCACAGCTTCAGCTTAATCTGGCCATAGCTGGTAAACTTTGCCGCATTGCTTAAAAGGTTCACCAGCACTTGCCGAATGCGCACTTCGTCCCCAATAAGCTGGCTGGGAATGCCTGACTGTGCTTCCACAATGAACTCCACAGGCTTCTGCCCGATTTTTAAAATGGTGATGTTTGAAACATCATTGATGATGGAGGGCAGGATGTAGGGCACATGCAGAATATCCATTTTCCCCGATTCAATTTTAGAGAAATCCAAAATGTCGTTAATGATGGACAGCAGCGCTGTGGAAGCGCTTTTAATGCCGCTGGCATATTCCAGCACCGCATCGGAAATGTCCTCCCGCAAAATCAATTCGCTCATGCCGGTGATGGAGTTCATGGGGGTGCGAATTTCATGGGACATATTAGCCAAAAAGGTGCTCTTGGCTTTGGAGGCTGCCTCGGCTGCTTCTTTGGCCGCCAACAGCTCCTGGTTGCTTTCCTCCAGCTTTCTCTGGGCTTCATATTCCACAATGGCAGAGCCAATGAGGTGGGCGCAGTTTTTAGCCACGTTTTCCTGATGCGGGGTGAAACCTTGCGTATCCTCACACCGGTCCAGACGAATACCGCCCCAATACTGGTCATCCACATGGATGGGGCAGGACAACAACGCATTCACTTGCATACGGTCGGCATAAACCAAATTTTTTCCGTTGTGCTCATGCTGCCTGGTGAACTGAATGCTTTTTCCGGCAAACATGGCTTTCTGCCATATTTCAAAGGTATCTGCATCCACAGAGGCTTTGGAAAACTCCGAATGCAATACGGAAGGCACCTTTTCCCCCCATTCATAGATGGCTCTTGTGGTAAACGTATCTGGGTTATGGTCTGTGCATTTGAAAATGGAGGCCCTATCCGCATGAAATGCTTTGCAAATCACTTTAAGTACATCTTCCAGGCTTTTTTCAAAGCCTTCCTTTTTAGCAGACATGAGGCGCTCTGCCACTGTGTTGGCAGCGATGAGCAGTTCGTCCCGCCTTTTAATCTCTGCTTTGGCCTCGTCCTCTATGATACAGGTGCCAATCATATGGGCATAGTTTTTCACAATATTTTCTTCGTGGGGGGTAAACACACGTTCCTTTTCACAGTCGTAAAAAGCCACGTTGCCCCAACGCACCCCTTCAACAGAAATAAACGAATACAAGCTGGACCGGGCTTGGGCGATACCCAGCACATCCAAGTCTCTGCCATGCAGTTCCCGGATGCTCAGCTGCATACAAACACCATCCTGGGCAGCAGCATTCCACTGCTCCACCGTTTCCGGCTCCATTTGGTGGCTGAAAGCCCGGTGCCCCACAATGGGCGTATAACCCTGGCTCCATTCAAAAACAGCTTCGTTGTAGCTGCCCTTGGTTTCATCTATGCAATATTTCCACACCACAATGCGCTGCACATCCAGCGCCTTACCCAGCAATCCCAAGCCTCGATGCAGCCTGGTTTGAAAGTCGCCCCAATGGACAGACAGCAAAAGGCTGGCCATGCGGTTGCCGGCTTCAAGCAGCCTGTCCCGCTGCACCAGTGCCGTTTTAGAGGCATAGTCCACAATGCAAGAACCTATGATCATGGCATAGTTTTTAATCATGCTCTGTTCATGGGGAGAGAATGCCCGCACTTTTTTTGCGTCTGTAAAAGCCAGGCTGCCCCACATGGTTTCGTTGGCAAATATGGGAACGAACAGAAAGGACACCGCTTGCATGTTAACAAGCATTTCTCGGTCTTTGCCCATTGCGTTTTTCAAGTGAAAATGGATACAGTCCCCTTTAATGGCAGATTCCGCCCACATTTGCTGGGTTTCCGGCTCAAAATCGTCCAGTGCCAGGCGCTCATTTTTAATGAGGGCAGTTCCTTGCGCCGACCAATCGTACATGGCAATGCTCTCACTGTCCCCTTCCGAATTGATGCCTGCTTTCCACACAGTCACCCGGTGAACGTCCAGAGCTTTGCCCAACATAGCCAACCCTTGTTCCAGCACAGATTCAAAGCCATCCATAGAGGCAGACAAAACAAGCCCTGCCACATCATTGCCGATGGACAGCAGCTGGTCTCTGTACGCCAACGACCTCTGAAATTCATTGTCAATAATGCTGGCACCAAAAATATGGGCACAGGTGATGATGATGTTTTCCTCGTGTTCGGTGAGGGACCGTACACGTGTGCAGTCATCAAACTGGATGGTGCCCCACAGATTGCCTTCAAAAAAAATGGGGGCAGATAAAAGGGAAACAGCCCCAAGTCTTTGGGCAAATGCCACATCCTTGCCGGAAGCAGCGCTTTGAACAAAACGAATACACTTGCCGGAATGCATGGCTTGCTGCCATAACTCAAAGGTTTCCGCGTTTACATCCTCTTTGGTAAAACGGGTACCTAAAACGGTATCTACCCCTTCCCGCCATTCAAAAATGGCGGTGTACACCATCCCTTTTTCATCCCAGCCTATTTTCCAAATGCTCACCCGTTGCACCGATAGAGCCTGGCCCAGTTTTTCAAGGCCTTCGTACAGCCGTTGTTCAAAGTTTCCGCTATGCCTGGAAATGAGGTTAGCCGCCACCTGATTCACTGTGGATAACAGTTTATCCCTGCTTTTTAGCTTTCGCCTAGTTTCTTCCTCCATCACAGCCGAAGCAAACAGGTTGGCGCAGGTTTTCAGCATTTCAACATCCACTTCGTCTAAAAGGGTATGCCCTTTACAGGCATCAAAACGGACATAACCCCAAAACCCTTCATCGGTAATGATGGGCAGCGCGTAAAGGGTTACCACATGGCAGTGGGACAAAAAGATCTTGTCCCCCTCATTAAAAACACCGTCCGTATAGTGGATGTATGCCCCACGTTCCATAATTGGTGCCCAGCCGGGCAAAGCATCATCGTATACAATGCCTGCGCTACAGGCCAGTTCTAGGCAATCTGTGTTGCCTTCGGTTTTCCACCAATACAGCCTTTTAAAGGCCAGCTTTCCCTCTGGGTTCCGAATGTTTTTAAAGATACACACTCGGTCTGCACCCACAGCCTGGCCGATGGTTGACAGGGCAAGGTTAAAACGTTCTTCAAAATCCCCCATTTGAGAGGATATAAGCATACCGGCAATGGTATTGACCGTGTTGCTGATGGCACTACGCACCTTTAAAGCATGTGTCAGCTCTTTGAGATGGGCGCCCTCCATTTGATACATCCAGATTACTTCTGTGCCCTGGTATTGTGAAACTTTCAAAACGGTGTGTACCGGTTTTTTCATGCCATTTATGGTTAAGATGACGTCATATTCAATTTGCTTGCCTGCGGAGTCTTTAGCAGCGTTCAGCCGCCCTCCCATGTAGGATAGGCGCTCGTCCGGGTGCACCACAGGAACAGTCTGCATTTGGAAGTATACCTGGCTAAAGCTTTGTAGCAGCGCTTCTTTGCTTTCCAGCCCATAAAAAGCAACTGCTTTCGGGCTGCAATCCAGGGCTTTTAAATCCTCCGGCTGCATCACCACCCATACGCCTTGGTTGAAGGGTGCGTCATCCTCGGCAGTGTATCCCCGCCTGCCATCGTCCAAAGATTCCAAAATGCCCCGTTTCATGGGCCTTCCTCCTGTCTCAAGATTCAAACATCTGCGCAATGTGGTTAAATTGCTGGTTCACAGACATGAAGATGTCTACAAGCACCGGGTCAAATGCAATGCCCTGGTCTTTCACTATAATGTCTACCGCCACTTCATGGGGAAATGGCTTTTTGTAGGGGCGTTCCGTAACCAGCGCATCATACACGTCTGCAATAGACATGATGCGGGCGGCAAGAGGAATGTTTTCTCCTTCTAGGCCGTCTGGGTAGCCTGACCCGTTATATTTTTCATGGTGGTGGCGGGTTACATGTTTGGCAGTGTCCAAAAAGGCATCGTAATAAACCCCGCTAATCACGTGGTCAATCACTTCCCCGCCCCACACCGTATGCATCCTCATATGGGCCATTTCTTCTTCTGTTAGCTTTCCCGGCTTTAAAAGCACATTGTCCCGCACACGAATTTTGCCAATGTCATGCATTGGTGTGGCTTGGTATAAATCTTCTTTGAAAGCATGGTCTATGAGATAGCCCGGTAAGTTGCGTTTCATCAGTTCATCTGTTAAAACATTCACGTATGACCGCAACCGCCGGATATGGCTGCCCGTATTGCCGTCCCGCTGTTCCACCAGCTCTGAAACGCTTTCAGAAAACATGCCTTGCAACTGGTTCAACTTGGCGGTCTTTTCTTCCACCATGGCTTCCAGGTCTATTCTGTAGTCCAAAAGCTCCAGGTGCATTTTAATGCGGGAAAGGGCTGTTCTGGGCACCATGGGTTTTGCTATGAAATCCAGCACCCCCAGGTTTAGGGCAGCTTCTTCCGTCTCTGGGTCGGACTGGGAGGTTAAAAAAATGACGGGGATGTGGGCAGTGGCCGGGTTGTCTTTCATGGCTTTCACCGTATCAAAGCCATCCATGCCGGGCATGTTAATGTCCATCAAAACCAGGTCTGGGCGGTGTTTTTGCAGAAATTTCACGGCTTGCAAACCGGAAGTGAGGCAGGTTACCCGGTACAAAGAAGTTAAAACGTTTTCGGCGTATTTTAAATTTGCCACATTGTCATCCACCAACAGGATATGTTTCATGGCTTTTTCACGCTCCTTGGCAGGGATTGGTTGAAAAAGCTTCCTTTTTCAGCACTTTACTATACAGATTATATGAAAGCTGTGTAAAAGTCAAGTATCACGACAAACGCATGAAGCGTTTGCCGTGTTTTGCTGTAAAGCGGTTTTGTCCTGCCCAGCGAATGGCAACTTGTCATGGGCACCTTTCAATGCTATAATCAGCGAACAATTAATAAAAAGGATGGTCACAAGGATATGTGGAATCAAGTATTGGGCTTTTTAGTGCTTATTGAGTTTTATGGGATTTATGTCAATAAGATGTTAATGCAAAAGAAGCAAGGGATTCAAACAGACCAGATGGCCAGGGGCAAGAAGGACAAGAAGCTGTTTGTGACGGAGCTGGTGATGAAAGTGGCCACCTACAGCGTGGTGGTTGTGGAGGTTTCCAGCATCATACTGTACCGGAATTCCACCTTGCCGTGGCTACAGGCCATGGGGCTGTGCATAGGCTTTCTGGGTTGCCTGGTTTTTGGGCTGGCTGTTTTTACCATGAAAGACAGCTGGCGGGCGGGCATTCCAGAAAAGGATGAAATACAGCTGAAAACCAACGGCATATACCGCATAAGCAGAAACCCGGCTTTCCTGGGTTTCAACCTGGTGTATGTGGGGCTGCTGATAACCTTTTTTAACTGGGTGTTACTTTTCTTTACGGTGTTTGCCATGGTGATGCTGCATTTGCAGATTGTGCAGGAAGAAAAATATTTAGCCAAGACTTTTGGGAATGCCTATCTGGCTTATCGGGCAAAGGTGCGCAGGTATATATAGATGCAAAAAAGGCTGTAAGAAACAGGGTTTCTTACAGCCTTTTGACATATGTACAGATTATGGTTTAATGATTTCCGGAGGCACCATGCCTTGAGAATAGTCGCTGTAGTACACTTCTGTGGGCACTACTTTAAAGTGGGTCATGGGGCGCATCATGCCTTGTTCCAAGTAAGTTTTAAATTCCGGGTGGCGTTCAAACAGGATGCCGTTGTAAGTGTCAATTTCGTCTTGGGTACAGGTTGCGGTTGTGCCTTCCACCACCACAAACTTAGGCATGTTGCATACAGATACGCTAATTTTGTTGTTGGCTCTCAAGTTTTGGGCTTTGATAGACTCTCCGTCGGTGCCCAACATGATGTGGTCGTTCACCACCATGTATTCCATGACAGAGGCGCGGGGATTGTTGTTTGAGCAAGTGGCCATGGTGCAAACCATATTTTCCTTTAAAAACTGAATGACTTTTTCCATTGCAATACCCCCATTTTCTTTTGTATTCATTTAATATGCCGAGCAAGTCTGTAAGCCGAGTTCTGTATTTGACAGTCATCTATCTAGGCCTACCGTCGCCGGTAGGCTCCTGCGACCTTTACCAAAAGCGGGCCGGGCAAGCCCATCTGCTTTTAACCGGTCTTGCTCCAAGCGGGGTTTACAGAGCCTTTCCCGTTGCCGGGAAAGCGGTGAGCTTTTACCTCGCCTTTCCACCCTTACCTGCAAAAACAGGCGGTTTATTTCTGTTGCACTGTCCTTAGAGTCGCCTCCACCGGGTGTTATCCGGCGCCTTTGCCCTATGGAGCTCGGACTTTCCTCATGTGTAAACACATGCGACCGTCTGGCTTACTCGGCATATAGCACTACTATAGCACAGCTTGTTGCAAACGTCAAAGCAAAAGTTTTCCCATATTCACTGCAAATTAAAATTTGCAAATTCCATTTCAATTGTTATATAATAACATAAAATTCCAACGCCAAGGAGCTGAGGTATCGTGGCACCCTTTGACATATTTTCAGACAGCGCTTGCGATTTGCATCCCCACATTGCCGCCAAAAACCAGATTACACTTATTCCTTTTTACGTAAGCTTAGACGGCAAAAATTATTTCAGGGAAAACGTGGACATCACCTTGGACGCTTTTTACGACCAAATTCGGGATGGAAAAGTTTTCCCCAAAACTTCTCAGCCCTCTATTCAAGATTACATGGACTATTTCACCCCTTCTCTGGAAGCGGGCCGGGATGTGCTGTGTTTTTGCCTCACCGCAAAGTTCAGCGGCTCTTACCAAAGCGCTGTGAACGCCCAGGCTGCACTGGAAGAGGTGTTTCCAGACAGGTCCATCACCCTTATCAACTCAGGGTTGGCCAGCATCTGCCAAGGACAGCTGGTGCTGGAAGCAGCCAGAATGCAACAGGCAGGCAAAACATTGGAGGAAGTGGCCGCTTGGGCAGAGGCACATAAAAGCCACAACCGCATTTGGGTGACGGTGGATTCCCTCACATTTTTGCAACAGGGCGGGCGCATTGGTAAAGTGTCTGCCTTTGCGGGCAGTTTGTTGGACATTAAGCCCATCATTCATTTAACAGACGGGGAGTTAGCCCCTTACAGCAAAGTGCGGGGCCGGAAAAAAGCCGTTGCCACCATTGTGGATATTTGCATGAAGCACATGGGCCATACCCCCCAGGATTACCGGGTGGTTGTGGGTCATTCCGACTGCCTGGCGGAAGCAGAAGCTTTGCAAGCCATGGTCACCGCTCAACACGGCATCACCTTCGATTTACCTCCCGCGGCACTGGGCACCACCATTGCTGCCCACATTGGCCCCACCGTGCTGGGGTTAAGCTGCATGAAAAAGTTTGACGCCAACTCTTAATTTAACTGCCCACGTGGTGGCCATGCACAGTTTTACATTGCTGCCATATAATACCAGGGGAAGCACCCACAGCGGTGTTCCCAGCGCAGCAAAGCCGGGTGCCCTGCCTTACGGTTTACATAACAAAGGAGGTGAGGGCATGGACCGGAACACCCTATTGCAGCACATGGACAGTTATTTATCGGGCACCCGAGAATTTGCAGCGCTTAAAAAAGCACGTGCCGCTATAAAGAAAACGCCCCCCGTCAATGCACTGGTGACGGAATACCGAAAGAAACAAAACATGCTCATGACACAAAAGTTATCCCAGGCACAAGCAGAAAAGCTGATGAACGAGTTGAACGCCTCCTTTGAAAGCCTTCAATGCATTAAAATGGTGGCGGAATATTTCCAGGCGGTGGACAGCTTTAACAATTGTGTACACACGCTTATTCAGGATTTACATGCAGGGCTGGAATCGAAGCTTGGGCAAGATGCGCCCCAGTAACCACCCTATAAACAATCACCACCAACCCTATATGATGGATGTCTGCAAAAGCTTGTCACCATACAACCCCTGCTTGCATAATATGTAGCATTATAACAGAAAGGGGTGTTCAAGATGATGCGCTTTGGTTTTTATGGCTATCCTGGTTGCATCGGTAGCAGATGCGGCTTTGGCGGTTGGTATAACCCATTTTTTGGTGTGAATACATGGAACTGGTATTCCCCATGGTGGTTTGGCAGACGTTTTTGGTAAACACAAGGGGATGTTGCGGTTTCTATTTTGCAACATCCCCTGCTTTTCTTTGTTTAGAAACCCTTAAAGCCTGCTCAACACTGGTTTTTAACGGGTTTTTTTGTTTTTATATTTATAAATATAGTCGAATAACTTTCAATGAGTAGCTAAACATGGTAAAATAAAACAATGGCTACGCTATAAATTCAGGAAGCGGACTACCGGAGAAATGATATGAATATGCGAAAAATATACTATATTATGTTAGGTATTATTGAAAGCTTTTGTTGTTTGTTATATGGTTCTATTTCATTGATTATTATAAGTTACATTCATTTAACATTTTTAGAATGGTTGTTTTTTATCTCTGCTTTTGCCTTACCTTTTGTCATAAATATAATGGTATTATTTAAAAATCGGAATGAACATGCCATAGATCCTTTTTTATCAGTCGCATCAGCAACTACAACGTCTATAACTTTTTATTTTCTAGACATTTACAAAATCGTTGGCGACTTTGCATACAGCCTTGAGTATCATTCTGGGTGGATTGATTGGAACTGGGATGATTTTTTACTGATTGTATATACATGCATATGTATCTTTTTATTATTAATTGCTTGCTTCGTAAACTTAATGAGGCAATATTTTAAGAGAAAATAAAAGATAATAAGGATTATTGATATAACAGGAAGGACATATCGTATGAAGTCCCCTCTGCCTTCAAAAGCACTAATTACATACGCTTTGCTAATACCCCCAATCATGATTTTTCTGTTCTCATTCTTAAGTAATATTTCCGGAAAGACTGTGGGATATTTTCTTCCTTATGCTATTTATTTAATGATTTTATTGTGCGGTTCTATTATTTTCGCAAAAAAGAAATGTGAAAATAGTTCCCATACAAGCAGTAACAAGCATGCCTACTATGTATTAGCTTTTGTTCCGGTAGTAGCAACATTCTTTGTTGCTTTTTTA
>CAZCQP010000006.1:0-1945 GCA_964500895.1 uncultured Eubacteriales bacterium
GAACCTGTATGCATAATAAGGAATGCTGGATTTTCGAGCGAATTTTTTGCCAGGCAAGGCAAATTTTCGCAGGAATACCCTTGAGGTATTTCAAGAAAATTTAACGCAGTATGGCATAAAATCCGCCGAAAAGGCGGCGTTTCGTTTATGAATACAGGTTCTTAGAAGGGAAAGAGGTGTGCCATGGAAAAGCTGCTTTTGGTGCTTGCATTGTGTACGGCCCTGTTCACCGGCTGTACAGCCCGGCAGGACAACAGCCAACGGAAGGACTGGCTGGCCCAGGCCAAGCTGGATGCCGTGGAAACCCCGGAAGAACTGTATGCCAAAGCGTTGGAGGAAGGCATTTTAACGGTTTACTCCACCTCCACACGGGTGGTGGACACCGCAAAGTCTTTCCAGGCACAGTACCCGGGGCTTACCGTCAAGGTGCTGGACATTCGGGCGGATGAATTGATGGAGATGCTAAGGCAAACCATCACTTCCGGGGAATATGGCTGCGATGTGGTGTTGTGCGCCGATGGTAACGGTGTGCTCTCTAACGAGCTACTTCCCCAGGGTTTCATCTATAAATATGTGCCCAAAGACATGGAAGATTCCATTTTAGAGGGCAACAACGGGCCGCTGCTCACCTTCATGAACGAGGTAATTATGCTGGCCTACAACGATGCGGCCTACGAAAGCCCCCCGGTGGACAATTGGTGGGAACTGACAGAGGAACAATGGCGGGGTAAAGTACTCATGCCAAACCCCGTCCGCAGTGTGACCACCTTTGGCTTTTTAGCCATGGTGACGCAAAACGATGCACCCATGGCCCAAGCGTATATGGACAGATACGGCACCCCTTTAGAGACACTGCCCGGGGAAGGTGCCGGGAAAACTTTTGTGCGTAAGCTGGTGGAAAATGGCCTGGTGGTGGTCAATTCCAGTGACGAAGTGGCAGAAGGGGTGGGCGGCCCGGCAAACCAAGAGCCCCGGCTGGGCATTATGGTTTCCAGCAAAATACGGCTGCGGGATGTGGGCTACCAGGTGCAAATTATGCCAGACATGGCCCCCTTTGCCGGGGTATACGCCCCCAACAACCTGATGATTGCGGGCGGGGCCAAGAACATTAACGCCGCTAAACTGTTCATCCGCTGGACGTTAGGGGAAGCAGACGGCCAAGGGGAAGGCTACCGGCCATACCTGCAAAACGGGGCGTGGTCTGTGCGAAAGGACGTGGAAAGTGCAAGCACCGTGGCGCTTGAAGACATGGCGCTGCTGAACTATGACATTGGGTATATTTATAAAAATCAAAAGGATATCCACGCCTTTTGGGAATCCCTCTTAACCCAGTAATTTCTGCCCTGGGGCTATTTTAATGCTTGAAATATCTTCCAAATGTGTTATGATGGTTTTCGACAGTATATGACTTTAAGGGAGGATTTAAAATGTTAACCCGATTCACAAAGTGCAACACGGCAATTGTCTTGTGCCTCTGTTTCATGGTATTCTGGAATGCCCCCACTGCCCTTGCTGCATCCAGTGCACCCAGCCCAATTACAGTTACCATCAACGGGAGCCCGGTTAATTTCGACCAACCACCAGTAATTCAAAACGGCCGAACCCTTGTGCCTGTTTCCGCCATTTTTAAGGCGTTGGGCGCAACGGTGGAATGGAACGACAAAACCAAAACCGTTACTGCCAAAAAAGGCAACACAACCGTGGTGCTAACGGTGGGCAGCAAGACTATGACCAAAAACGGCACAGCCATTACACTGGACGTACCGGCCACCATTGTGAACGGCCGCACCCTTGTGCCGGCCAAAGCGGTGAGCGAAGCCTTCGGCGCACAGGTTTCTTGGGATGAAGCCAGCAAAACGGTTCAAATTACCACGGATGCTCCTGCTGTTTCCGGCCCTGCTTCAACCCTTCAGCCGTGGGGAAAAGACGCTTCAGACTTTACTGT
>CAZCQP010000006.1:2045-79209 GCA_964500895.1 uncultured Eubacteriales bacterium
GTAAGGCGCAAAACGATGATTTGGCACAGCTGCAAAACACGGTAGAAGCGCTGCAGACCCAGCTGGATGCTCTAAACAGTGCCAATACAGAAAGCGCCCAAGCACAGGAAACACCCGGTGTGGACATGAACGCCATGAACAGCGAAAATGAAGCGCTGAAAGCCTCTTTGGCAGACATGGAGCAAACCCTGGCCCAAAAGCAAAGTGAAATTGACAACCTAAACGCTGTGGTTAGCCAAAACAGCCGCAGCCAAGAAGCAGGTTCCTACTACAACGAGGAGGACTTGTTGTGGTGGCTGGTGGTTAAGTTTGATGAAGCCTGGATTCGCTACATAAATGTAGGGGATGAGGACATCTTCAACTACATGGTGAAAGACAGCCAAGTGTATAACTTGGCCATTAACTACAAAAAGCAACACGCCAAATTAAAGCAAGAAATGGTTGTGATTCAGAACGAAAGCGTCACCATAAACGGAGATACCGCCGTCATTTACATATACGAATTGTTGCGGGAATATGGCAGCAATGGCGCAGAGGAAGAAAAGGAATATCATTGGGCATATACCGCCAAGCGCATAGACAATGTGTGGTATCTAACAGAAATGAAAAGAAGTTAAAAAAAATTCGGGCTTTGCCCCGAACCCCACTTCTTTCTTATAAGAAAGAAGCTAAGAAAAAGCTTTTGAAGGGCTTGGGAAACTTTTTCTCGAAAAAGTTTCCCAAGCCCTTTTTTTTGTTAATCAAACATGGCGGCATACTGGCAAGCCAAGAAATTCACAACCATAGGGCCGGTGGTATGCAAATCTTCCACGGGCAAATAATGGGCGCTGCGGCTATCGAACAAAAGCCCGCCAGAACCGGGCAGTTCCTCGTCTGAAAGCCAAAGGTTCAGCTTTATGGGAAACCGTGGCAACAGGTGGAATACGGCACACACATCGGCACTGGACTTTTCAATGTCTGCCCCCAATGTGCTACAGGCTTCCAAAATCTTGGCAGCCGGTTTGTTGCCCAGCCGGTCTACCAACACTTGCCCGGTATCGTGCTCAAACACGGTGGGGTGCGCCACATGCCGCTCGTATTCCCGAAAAGGCACCCACTTGCCGCTTAAAGGCACACCGTCTGCTGTTACCAGATAATGTAAGATGGCCAACTGCCAGGAAAGGGCGGGTTTTTCCCCGCCCTTTGTAAAATGCACCTGGCAGCTGGGGTAGTCCACCGTGATGGACTGCCCCAAACTTGTAAAGGTGAAAGCTTGTTCCTTTTCAAGAAACGTCACCCCTGCCAGGCGTGCAATGTCTTCCGGCGCTTTGGCCAAAATCTGTTCCCGGGCGTGGTCAACATCGTAATAAATGGCCCCGGAACTTTTTTCTCCGGCATACAGCATATAAGGCTGTACGTCCATTGTTTTCTCTCCTTAACTATTCAACACTTTCCATCAACTTCAGCATTTCCCGCTTAATGTCAATCAGCTCAGGGTAGTGGTAGAAGAACTTCACCTTTTGCTCTACCAGGCTGTCTCCTGCAGGTCTGTCTACCAGCACAAATTCTGCAAAAGATTCTGCAAAGTCGCTAAACAAGCTTTGGGCTGCTTTTTCGTTTAAGAACATTTCTGGGTTCTCATCATACAGTTTGGCGCGGTATACATCCTGGCCGTATGTTTCATAAAATTCTGCCCAGTATTGTTCCGCAAAGGCAACCAGGTATGCGCCTTCCTTATAAGCAAGCCGCAGGTAGTCCAGTTCAGTTTGTGGCTCGGCAGGGGCCACAACGCTGGTCACTTCTATTTTTTCGTCACCAACAGGCTCGGCGGGTGCTTCCACAGCAACTGTTTCAACAGCAGCTTCGGTTTCGTCAACGGCTTCAGTAGATTCCGCTACAGCCATGTTGGACACAGCAAACCCAATACCCATTTCTTCCCCAAGGTTAAGCTGGCTGGGGGAAGAAGCTAGCCGTTGCGCATAAGACACCAAGTAGCAACGCATAAAGTCTTCTTTGGTGTAAGCAGCGCCTTCAGGGGTGGTAATGTCTATATAATCCAAACGCACTTCTGTGCCGGTGGAAGTGCTGAATCCCCAGCCAAAGCCTGAGCCTTCTTCCAGTTGTTCCGCCATTTCTGTATAATCCGGTATTTCAAAATCTGGGCTTGCCAAATTTTCATACATGCTAATGGTTTCGCCACCAATACCGTCTGTGCAAATGGTTATAAAAGTGATGGCTTTTAATTGTTCCGGGCTTAACAGGGGCTTTATTCTGTTCCAAGATGCTTGGGCTTCCGGGCTAACCGGCAGTGTTTTGGAAGGTTGGTTCACTTTATCTTCCACTACGATTTCACCGTTTATTCTAGAAACCATAATTTCCCGCATGGAGGTGCCTTTTTCCATGCGCACCAGTTCACCGTTTTGCAGGGTGTAACCTTCTTGGGTGTCCTCAAACCGGTTGGCAGGCTGAATCGACACGGTGTAGGCAGGGTCGTCGATGCCCCCTCTGGACACATTAATGGTATTGCCTTGAGGGGAGTTCCAGATGTAATAATCCATACCGCTATCCACCATCCATGGGTGTTGTTGCGGTTCGCCAAACTTTAAGGTTAAAATTTGGGTAAATTTATCGTAGGAAATGCCGGTTTCAGCCATGTCCAGTTCCAGTGCGTATACCATGGAACCCCAGGGAGAACCAGAGGCATAAGCCGGTATAGGCTGGCTTAACCCTAAAAGAGACACATTGGCTTTATAGAGCACTTCATAGTCACTTCTAGGCATCACTTGCGTAAATTTAATGCCGGTTTCCTTTTCAAAAGCTGCTTTTTCGCTAAAGAAAGGCATCCGTTTTTCTAAGTTCAGGGGGTACACGGTTTCGTCGGGTTCTGGCCGGAGGGTGCCAGCCATTTCCGGGGTTTTGTCGCTCATAATTTCAGAAGCAATCAGGTAGCCGTGTTCTGCGGCGTACACCAGCTTGTCCTTGCTGACGTTGGCCACCACGTCATCGGGGGTGTGGTATTCCCCGTGAATGGGGTCGTGGGCGAACATAATGTCCGGTATCATCTTAGGGAAGAAGGACATATGGTCGCTGCCGCCCATGGAATAGGCTTGTACCGTTAATTTTTCTTCGGTTTTGGCTTGCAGAATGTCAAACAAGTGGTTGGCTTCCCCGCTGGTGGTATAAATTTTCACAGCCTCTGCTTTGGCTGCACCCAGCATGTCGAAGTTAATCATGCCCACCACACGGTTTAATTCTTCTTCGCTTAAGCTTTTCACGTATTCCATGGAACCGTTTAAGCCGGATTCTTCGGCGTCAAAGGCCACGAAGCGAATTTCTGTGTCGCTAGGCAGAGGCGCAAGGATGCGGGCCAGTTCCAGCATAACAGACAAACCGGAGCCATTGTCGTTGGCGGCGGGCACATCACTCACGCCATCATAATGGCTGCCGATGATGAGAATGTCTGAGGTTTTTGCATATGTACTGGGCTTCACAGTGCCGATGATGTTCACGGCTTGGTATTTCACCATTTCTGGCTTGGAAGCGGATGAGAAGTTGCCCCAGTCGAAGGTTTCCAGTTCAAAAGGCTGGGTGGTGACAGTAAGCCCGGCTTCTTTCATGGCGTTGGTGATGGTTGTACGGGCATCTTCAATGCCGGGGTTGCGCATCCCTCTTGGGTTTGCGGAAACGGTGGTGATGGTTTCAATCATTTTGTCCCCATCGGCCATATCCCGCTTCACCACGGTGTACATGCCCGGGCTTTGCTGGGTGATGTAAAGTTCCGGCAAGCTTTCAAACAAGGACAACGGGGCGTAAACGGCACCGTCTACCAGCTGGGGTGCAGCGTCCAGGTCTACCGTGTCTTCACCAACAGTGGCGGAATCGTCGTTAAGGGCTAAAGAAACCGTCAACCCTTCCCCGGTAATGGTGATGGCGTCACCGTCTGTGGTGATGGTGTAGCCCGCCTCTTCACAGATGGCCGCCAATGGCAGCAACACTGTGCCGTCTTCCGTTTCGGTGCTGTTTACTGTGAGCTTGGTGGCACCATAAACAGTGACACAATATGTCAACAGCAAAAACAGTACGGCAGGAAATAAAGCAGTAAATTTCTTCAAGTCAATCTCCTCCTTAAAATAATGCATAAAGTATAACAGAAAAAAGACAAAAGTGCAATCTTTGCGAAGGATTTGGCATTATTTTTGCGTTGCATGAATAAAACCCTTGCATATACAGTCTGCCATTTGCATAACCACATGCAGCCGGGCACTTTGCAGCAGGGCAAACCCGGAAACGCTGCAACTGTTCACAATGCCTGTAATGGCAATGTCCCCCACTGGGGGCAAATTTTTTGAAAGCCCTGCCCCAGGGCAAACAGGCCCAGGGCCAACTTTCAGCCAGCCAATGTGGTCTGCCCGGCCCAAGGCTGCATCCACAGCCACCACCAAAGGCTTGGGCCGGCAGCATTCAATGAAGGCCAACGTTTCCTGCAAATTTCTGGCGTGTACAGGGGATTGCAACGTGCCGTAAAGGGTGGCTCCCTTCAGCCGGTTCATATGGGGAAATAACATATGGCCCACCAGCGGGCCAAGGCTGTCTCCGGTGGCACGGTCTGTGCCAATGCACACAAAAACCACCTCCTGCTTAGGGGGGCGGGGGAAAAGCAACTGGGAAAGGGCATAGGCAAAGTCTAAATGTGCGTTTGGGGCGTTGCTGTCTATGGTTTGTGGGTATATTCGGTTGTGTAGGGCTTCCATCATGCATCACCAGCTTTAGTATAAAAAGCCAGAAGGCATTTATACTGTAAAACAATGGCAAAACAAATGTAAGAAAAATGTAATATTTTGTTTTACGAAAATAGGAATGAATGACAGCAAGCGCCAAATTCTGCATTTCCTGTATGCTATTTTATTAAAAAAACATGCTTGTCCACAAGATGTGTCAATGCAGGCCGGGCGCAGCGGCAGTATGCTTGACTGTGGCAAATACAAAGGAGGCAAACGCAATGAGTGAATTTGAATTTCCCACCAATGTTAAACAAATTGGTTCCATTGGCGATGGATTGCGTATTTACATTGAAGATTATGCCTGCTCATACTTGCAGCACTATGCAGAAGCCGGGGGCTACGAAGAAAGGCTGGCGTTTTTGGTGGGGCGGGTACTGGTGATAGACAACCAGACGGTGCTTTTCATTAGCGGGGTGATACAAGGGCAGCACACCGCCACCGAACGGGATATGGTTAGCTTTACGGAAAAGTCCTGGCAGCACGCCAAAGACGAAATTAAGCGGTATTTCAAAGGGCTTGACATTGTGGGGTGGATGCAGTCTCAGCCGGGGTATGGGGTGTTTTTAAACAGCGGGTATGCCGCCGTTCATTCTAAAATATTCCCCCGGGAAGACCAGGTGCTGTTTGTCATAGACCCGGCGGAAAAACTAAACGCCTTTTACATATACGATGCCAGCCAGGAAAAGCTGACAGAAAGCCAAGGTTATTTCATTTACTACGACAAAAACAGGGGGATGCAGGAATATATGCTGGACAACAAAATTTCCAGCATTAAAATGCGGCCTTTGCCCGAAGTGGAGGATGCGGTAAAGCCGGTGATTAAAAAAGCCGGTATTTCGGCGGAAGAACGCACCATCCTTATGAGCCCTCTGAAAAAGAAAAGTTTGGCCAAATTTAAAGGCTCCCGCAAAAAAAGCGGCCAGTGGCAGGTGGTGAACTTGCTAATGTCTTTAAGTGCCGTGCTGTTTGTGGTGTGCTTCATTATGGGGGCCGGGCTTATACAAAACGATGGGCGGATTTCCTCTCTGGAAGGCCAGCTGACCCAGCTGAACACCGCCTACCGAAACTTGCTGGTGGAAATGCAGCAAGGGCAAGCCGCAGCGGTATTTGCTGGGCAGGATACATACCAACAGGCGGCGCAAATTCAGCCCAATGCCCAGGAGGGGCAAACAGTGCTGATAGAGGATGGCAACAGCCTGCTTACCCAAGATTTGCTGGCCATGGCTGAACCAATCACCACACCTACCCCGCCAGAACCTACACCAAGTCCCAGCCCAAGCCCTGCACCCGCACCTGTAGCAGTTGAGCCGGAACCTGCCACGGTAGACAACCCGCCACCTGCCCAAGCGCAGGCCCAGGCACCGGCGGTTGAACCCAAACCTGCTATACCGGAAACGTATACGGTGCAGGCCGGGGACAGTTTAAGTTTAATTAGCCAGCGGTTTTATGGCTCACAAGGGATGGTGCTGGAGATTATGCGGGTGAACGGGCTGGAGGATGCGGACATGATAACGTCTGGCAAGACCATTAAACTGCCGCAACTGGAGTAAAACTTTGGGGCGTTGCCCCAAACCCCAACAGCTTTTTGAAAAAAGCTGTGCAAAAACTTACAAAAATGCCGCTTGCGGCATTTTAGGCAAAAGCTTTTTGGAAGGTTTGGGAAACTTTTTCTCGAAAAAGGTTCCTAAGGTCTTTTAAGTGCATTTCACGGTGCACGCCGTTTTGTGAAAGGAGGCCCCCATGGACGACCATCTGTACTCGGAAACCATTGAAATGCTGGCGGCCACCATTGCCCATGAGGTGAAGAACCCGCTGGCACTCATCATGGCCAATGTGGACTATATTCAGCTGTGTGACAAAGACAAAAAGTTTGAAAAGAACACACAAATCATGAAGAGCGAGCTAAAGAAAACCAACGAGATGCTTTTGGGGTTTATAGAGCTGATTAAAGCGGCCTACCGCTTTGATGAGGACATTGCCATGTATGACGTGGTGATGCACGTGGTGGAAAACTACAAAAAGCGCCATGATACAGGGCTTTCTTTTCAGGTAGACTGCGCCGGGCCAGACAAAAATGCTTATTTTAAAGGCAACCAGCAGTTGTTTGCCATGGCAGTGTCCAACGTGGTTAAAAACAGCATAGAGTCTATGGGCGGAAAAGGAGACATACATATGGCCATTACCCAGGAGGAGGGCAAGGTGCGCCTGTCTGTGCAGGACAACGGGCCGGGCCTTTCCCCCGAGGCCTTGGCCCAAATTGCCAAAGGGGAAAAGTTTACAAGCAAAGCCGATGGGAGCGGCATTGGTGTGGATATTTCCCGGAAAATTATTGCCCGACATGAGGGGGAGTATGCCATTGCAAACGCCTCCACTGGCGGCTGCCTGGTGACCATTACCGTGCCCGCAGGTTGAAAACCCTTGACAATGGGTATATTTTGTTAGACAATATGCCCAAGGTAGGATAAGCGGGAAGAGGTGACAGTCATGGCCAAACAGCAGGGCGAAAAGCTGATTGCGGGCAACAAAAAGGCGTACCATGATTATTTTATAGAAGAAACCTTTCAGGCGGGCATTGCACTGGCCGGCACAGAGGTGAAAAGCCTGCGGGCGGGCAAGTGCAATTTAAAGGACAGCTATGTGAAAATAGAGGATGGGGAAGCCTTTGTGTACAACATGCACATCAGCCCTTATGAACAAGGCAATGTGTTTAACAAAGACCCTATGCGCAAACGGCGGCTTCTGTTGCACAAGGTGGAAATACGGAAGCTGGCGGGGGCCATTGCCCGGGACGGCATGACGGTAGTGCCCCTTAGAATTTATTTAAGCCGCAGCTATGTGAAGCTAGACATTGGCTTGGCCAAAGGTAAAAAGCTTTATGACAAGCGGGACACCATCGCCAAAAAAGACCAGGCCAGGGAAGCGGCCCGGGAAGGCGTTATGCGCAGCAAAGGCAGTTTTTAACATGCAATAAAAAATTTCCAGATTACCTGGGAATTTTTTTACCTATTATCATATTGACACTTATAATAAATACACTTATAATAGACTTGTAAATTAAACCGATTATAGGGAGGCAATGATGATGGAGTTTAGCTTTAAAACAAAGGTTCACGCAACAAAAGAAAAGGTGTGGGGGTTCTATGCCGACGTACAAAAGTGGTATATTTGGGAGCAGAGTTTGAAAAGCATTACTTTGGATGGGGGTTTTCAAGAAGGCTCTGCCGGCACCATGGTATTTGAAGGTATGCCGCCTATTGATTATGTGTTAACATGTGTGAGTGAAAATAAAGAATTTTGGGATAAGTCTGTGCTGCCTTTCGGCACCCTGCATTTTGGTCACGAAATTACTGAAGAAGACCATGGTTATGTATCCATTCAACATACAGTACGGTTAGAAAGTGACAGCATAACCGAAGATAAAGTTGCATTTTTAAAGCAAGTGTTTGCAGATGTGCCGGATGCGGTTTTACTTATTAAAAAAACGGTTGAAGCGTAATGGAATTTAAATCTAAAAATAAAGACAATTCGGAAAATGCAGTTGGTTTATTGTTTATGCGCACCTATAACAAGTGGCATTCGGAAATTAAAAGGCAGCTAAAAACGCTGGACATCACCCACCCCCAGTTTGTGGTTTTAACCACCCTGGGCTACTTGTCTTTGCAAGAAGCAGAAGTAACCCAGGTGATGATTGCCAAACTGGCGGGGATGGACGTGATGTCTGTGTCCCAAATTATCGGCGTGCTGGAAAAGCACGCACTGGTGGTGCGCAGGGAGCATTCCAGAGACACACGGGCGAAGGCGGTGTCTTTAACCCCTTTGGGAAGGGAAAAAATGAACGCCGCTCTGCCCATTGTTGAAAATATTGATATTGAGTTTTTTGGGTCCTTGCAAAGCCAAGAAGTGGAGCTTATGCAGCTTTTGCAAGCGCTGAATCAGTATCAGTTTAAGCCGTAGCTATGACCGGTTCATATGGTACGTTCTAAAAAAAACGGTACGGTGGCGGCACAAGTCTTTCACCAGAGAGGCATGGGCGTCTGTCAGCAGGCAGATGCCCCCATCGTTTTGAATCACCCCAACCCCGTGAATGAGCCGGTGCTTTTCATAGCTTTCCAAAGGTGCTGTTAAGCCAAAGGCTTTGTGGTGCTCTGCGTAAATTTGCCGAAATAGTCCAATGGGTACATGCCGGGTTAAAAAGGTTTGGTCAATTTTTAGGAAACCTTCGGGGGGATATTTGTTTTCCAGCAACCCGCTTTGGGCCATGCCCTCCAGCAACTGGCTGTTGTTTAGCCCGGACAAAATGATGTTGTGTCGCTCGGCAGGTTCCAGTATTTCTGGGGTAATATAATGGTTCAGCATGTCAATCATGGTGGCAATAAGGGGCGGGCAATGGGTGGTGTGCACATCCAGCCGCTTGATGGCATCCATGAAAAAACGGTCTGTAAAGTTGAAATAATCGTCCGTTTCATCTTGCCGGGTTATCCAGGTGCGCAATGTGTCTTTATCCGGGAAGCCCCCTTCGCTGGTGGCCAGCAGCCAATCAATGATTTTTTCCGCCATGTAGGTGATGATGGACACGTGCTTGTGGTAAAACACCTGGGAATAAGCAAAGTAGCGGTTAATGAGAAACTGGTCCGCCGACATAATGCCTTTGGAGTTCACCCCAATCACATCCACCCCAAATTCCGTGTGGTGGGCCATGTCCAGGTTTTTGATGAGGGTGTTGATTTCAAAAGCACCGTAGGCCGTGCCGGAAGAAAAAGTGTCCCGCAGCAGGTAGTCTATGCGGTCGGCATCCAGTTCTGCATGAAGAATTTGCACAAACTTCACCAGCCGCTGGTTTTGTATATCCCCGGTGATGATGGCGCATACATCCTCTACGTTAAAGCCGTATTGGTGGAAAATGTCCAAAATGGGCCGGCTATTGCGAATCACCTGCTCCCCAATGGCTTCGTGATGGAAAGGGTTGGGGCTTTTCTCCATCAGCGTGTGGGTGAGAATGTCCCTCTCTTCGTCATGTTGGTGGGAAAGGGTTTGGGCAAAAGCTGTTACGGTTTCCTTAAGACTATGCTGCAAAACAGCAGCATCTTTTTTGTATGCCCGCTCCCCCACATGGGACAAAGGATAGTGGCCAATGTCGTGCAACATTCCCGCCAGCCGGATAAGCTGCCGTTCGTAGGCAGTAAAGTGCAGCTTAGAGGCCATCTGGTCTGCAATGTGCATCACACCTAGGCTGTGGGAATAGCGGGTGTGTTCCGCCCCGGGGAAAATCCAGTTGGTAAGCCCTAACTGCTTAATGCCACGCAGCCGCCGAAACACGGGCAGTTTTTCAATTTTGCACTCCATTTCGGTTAAGGCGATGTAACCGTGAATGTTGTCTAAGATATAGTCTTCAAATAAAAGCTGGGTCATGGGCGCACCCCTATTAAAAATATAAAAATCATTTACATGGGCGTATGAATATGTTATGCTATGGGTAGATTTAAAAGAGGGAGTGCTGTCACACTCCCCCAGCACAGCCGCTTCAAAGGCGGCAGGCTTTGCAGTTTTATTTTACGGAAATAACCGCAAAAATAACCGCTGTCCTGGCATTGGGGCGGTTATTTTTTTGTTTTGAAAATCGTAACAATGAGCATTGCAAAGCTAATCATTAAAGATATGGCTTCATATACGCTCATGGCCTCAACTCCTTTCGGAGCAAAGCCCACCGCCCTTATGCGCTTTGTGCCAACCCCATGATAACACACTGCCATACATATGCAAAGAAAATTTACAGTTGACAGAACGGTTTTTTTCATATACACTCATACAAGTGTAAAGTGTTTTTACTTTACGGCAAGGAGGCCCGCAATGGAAGACTTTGTATACACCACCTTGCTGCTGGATTTTTACGGTGAACTGCTTACCGATAAGCAAAAAACATTCATGGGCCTGTATTACTTTGAAAACTGGTCGTTGCAGGAAATTGCGGAAGACCACGCCATCACCCCCCAAGGGGTGCGGGATTTGCTCATGCGCACAGTGAAGCTTTTAAAACGGTATGAAAAAGCGTTGGGGCTTATTGCCCGGCAAGAAGCGCAAAAATCCCGGTTAGCGCAAATGACCCAGTACATTGGGGACATGCACGCCCCAGAAGAAGAAAAACAAACGTTGTTACAATGGATTGCAAACATAGAAAACGACATTTAAGCAGTGAGGAGTGAGTAGCCATGGCTTTTGAAAACTTGTCCGACAAGCTGCAAGCCATTTTTAAAAATTTAAAAAGTAAAGGCTTGCTCACAGAAAAAGATGTAAAAGAAGCACTGCGGCAGGTGAAACTGGCCCTTTTGGAAGCGGACGTGAACTTCCGGGTGGTCAAAACCTTCATCAATGCTGTGTCTGAAAAAGCGGTGGGCAAAGATGTGCTGGAAGGCTTAAACCCCGGCCAGCAAGTGATTAAAATTGTTCACGACGAACTGGTGGCCATGATGGGCTCTGCCCAAAGCAAGCTCACCTTTTCATCCACCCCCCCCACGGTGTTTATGCTTACCGGGTTGCAAGGGGCCGGAAAGACCACGTCTTGCGGCAAGCTGGCGGGCTCTTTGAAAAAACAAGGCAAAAACCCGCTGCTGGTAGCCTGTGACGTGTACCGCCCTGCTGCCATTAAGCAGCTGGAAGTGGTGGCCAAAAACTTCAACATTCCCGTATTTACCATAGAAAATTCCAAAGACCCGGTGGCCATTGCCAAAGCCGCCGTGGACCATGCCCGAGGCGTTCACGATGTGGTGTTGATTGACACTGCCGGGCGGTTGCACATTGACGAAACCATGATGGAAGAGCTGGTGGCCATTAAAGCCGCCGTGCGTCCCCAGGAAATTTTGTTGGTGATTGATGCCATGACCGGCCAAGACGCTGTGAACGTGGCGGAAAGCTTCAACAGCCAGCTGGGGCTGGATGGCATCATCATGACCAAGCTGGACGGGGATACCCGGGGTGGCGCAGCCCTTTCTGTCCGTTCCGTTACCGGCAAGCCCATCAAACTGGTGGGCATGGGGGAAAAACTGACGGACTTGGAGCCCTTTTACCCAGACCGTATGGCCTCCCGCATTTTGGGGATGGGTGATGTGCTTTCGCTCATCGACAAAGCCCAGGCGGCCTTTGATGAAAAGGAAGCCAAGGACTTAGAGCAAAAAATGCGCACCAACAGCTTTACTCTGCAAGATTTCTTGGTGCAAATGCAGCAGATTAAGAAAATGGGTTCTATAAAAAGCGTGTTAAGCATGGTGCCCGGGTTGAACCAGGCCGCCATTGACGATTCCATGATAGACGAAAAAGCACTGGTACATGTGGAAGCCATTATCCAGTCTATGACCCCCAAGGAACGGGAAAACCCAGACATTTTAAATGGCTCTCGTAAAAAGCGCATTGCCCAGGGCAGCGGCAGAAGCATTCAGGAAGTGAACCGGCTACTGAAACAATTTGAAGACATGCGCAAAATGATGAAACAGTTTTCAGACATGACCAAAGGCAAAAAAGGAAAACGGTTACCCTTTAACCTGCCCTTTTAAGTGTATTGCATAAAAACGAAACCCTTTAAAGGAGGTGAAAACATGGTAAAGATCAGACTGAAAAGAATGGGTGCAAAAAAATCCCCGTTTTATAGAATTGTGGTTGCAGACAGCAGAACCCCAAGAGATGGCAAAGCCATTGAGGAACTGGGCTACTACGACCCCACCAAAAACCCTGCTGTGTTGAAGGTTGACGTGGAAGCCGCTCAAAAGTGGCTGAAAAACGGCGCGAAACCTTCCGAAACAGTGAGAGCGCTGTTGAAAAAGGCCGGTACATTTGAAGCATAACAACAGACATCTTTCCGTTTTCTAAGGAGGAATATGTCATGAAGGAATTGCTGGAGCTTTTAGCCAAAAATTTGGTAGAACACCCGGAAGCTGTATCGGTAACCGAGGTGAAAAAGGCCGAAACCCTGGTGCTGGAGCTGCGTGTAGCCCCAGACGACATGGGCAAGGTCATTGGCAAGCATGGCCGCATTGCAAAAGCCATTCGCAATGTGATGAAGGCCGCTGCCATTCATGAAAACAAGCGTGTGCTTGTGGAAATTGTTTAGGCAATAAAAAGGTTGTGTCAAGGCATGTAAGCCCGGGAAAACTTTCCGGCGGTGTTTTGATACAGCCTCTTTTCACAATAAGATAAAATTAAAAGTAGGAACGGATGACCTAAATGGATACGTTTACCATTGGCACCCTGGTGAATACCCAGGGGTTGCAGGGGGAAGTACGGGTTCTGCCCGAAACCTTCGACCCAGGCCGATTTAATTTATTAGATGAAATATTGGTGGAAACCAAAGCAGGTTTAAAGCCACTGCCCATAGAGCGGGTGCGTTTTCAAAAGCAATTTGTCATTTTGAAGTTTAAAGGGTTAGACACCATTGAAGCGGTGCAGGGCTATAAAGGCTGCGTGTTGAAAATTCCTGCGGAAAAGGCACTGCCCTTGGAAGCAGACGAATATTACTATAAAGACTTGTTTGGCTTAACGGTGGTGACCGAAACAGGAGACGCCCTGGGCACCATCACAGACATTCTGCAAACTGGGGCCAACGATGTGTACGCCGTAACCGGAGCAGAAGGCAAAACCATCCTCATTCCGGCCATTAAGCAATGCATTTTAAAGGTAGATGTGCCCGGCAAAACCATGACGGTTCACCTGTTGGAGGGGCTTGTGGAATGACCTTTTACTTTTTAACCCTTTTCCCCGAAATGATAGAAGCCGCCGTGGCCCACAGCATCATCCGCCGGGCCATGGACACAGGCGCCATTGCCGTGCGGTGCATCAACATCCGGGAGTTTGCCCATAATAAGCACAAACAGGTGGACGACTACCCCTACGGTGGCGGGGCTGGTATGGTAATGCAACCCCAGCCGGTGTATGCGGCTTATTTGTATGCCCGGGAACAAGCCGGGCCAGATGCCCCCGTGGTGTACTTAACCCCCCAAGGCCAAACGTTTTCCCAACAACAAGCCCATGGTTTGGCCAAACACGAAAGCCTTATTTTGCTGTGCGGCCATTATGAAGGCATAGACGAACGGGTGATTGAAGAAATTGCCCCCATTGAAATTTCCATTGGGGATTACGTGCTTACCGGCGGGGAATTGCCGGCGCTGGTGCTGGCAGACTGTGTGGCCCGTCTACAGCCAAACGTTTTAGGCAGCCCGGATTCCTTTGTGGATGAAAGCTTTGAAAATGGGCTTTTAGAGTACCCCCAATACACACGGCCCCCGGAATTTATGGGCCGGAAGGTGCCGGAGGTGTTATTGTCCGGCCACCATGCCAACATTGAAAAATGGCGCAAAGCCCAGGCCTTGGCACGCACCATGGCCAAACGGCCAGATTTGCTGCAATAAAGAGGGGGATTCTTTATGTT
Organism: uncultured Eubacteriales bacterium; assembly: GCA_964500895.1. Taxonomy (GTDB): domain Bacteria; phylum Bacillota; class Clostridia; order Lachnospirales; family JAISER01; genus CAZCQP01. Next base: position 16,218 of record CAZCQP010000006.1, read on the forward strand.
AAAGCGGTTTTACCCAAATCTTTTTTTCCCGTCTGTGTTTGATATTCCTTATGACCAATTAATGAAAGAAAAGGGCATTCAAGCGCTGGTGTTCGACATTGACAACACACTGGTGCCCTTTGACATAGAAACCCCCACCTTGGAAATTTTGGGTTTAATGGCAGATTTAGGGGCCAAGGGCTTTAAAATAGGCCTGTTGTCCAACAACCATGAAGCCCGGGTGGCTGGGTTTAACATTCAACTCAACCTGCCCTTTGTGGCCCAGGCTAAAAAACCTACCGGCAAAGGTTTAAGAAAAGCCATGGCACTCCTTGGCTGCAATCCCACCAACACAGCCATGATTGGTGACCAGCTTTTTACGGATGTGTGGGGAGGAAACCGGCAGGGTTTGTTAACGGTGCTGGTTCACCCCGTATCAGAGCGGGATGAATGGACGGTGCGCCTGAAACGCAGCACAGAAAAGTGGGTGCTGGGGCAATATAAAAAGTATTTGGAAAAATATGGAATTGACCCTTGCATGCTGCATAATTAAGCATTATGATAAGGATAATAACATACAAAGCTTAGATCCTATATTCATAAACGAAACGCCGCCTTTTCGGCGGATTTTATGCCAAAATTAGCCTTGATGCACCGGCAAGAAGGCCGGACGCACCAAAGGTGCTGAGCTGGCAAAAAATTCGCTCGAAAATCCAGCATTCCTTATTATGAATACAGGCTCTGCTTGAACCCTTAAAATGATGAAAAGGAGACATGCACCCATGCCGGAAATTACCAATTATATGGAGATTTGTGTGAAAGATGCGCTCATTCCTGTTCTGAATGCGGTGAACAGCTGCACCTGCGAAAAATGCCGGTTAGACATCACGGCCATTGCGCTAAACTCCCTGCCGCCCAAGTATGTGGTGACCAAAAAAGGCCAGCTGTACACCAAGCTTTCGGCTTTGCAGCAACAGTTCGATGTAGACATTATTGCGGCCATTACCAAAGCCGCTGTGTTGGTGGGCCGTTCCCCACGCCACGACGAGGGGGACGATCGGTAATAGGCATATACGAAGGATTCAGGGGCTAAACAGCCCAGATAGGAGTATTTCATGGAAAACATACAGGTACAAGTGCTGCACGGCCCAAACTTAAATTTAACGGGGCTGCGGGAAGTGGGTATTTACGGCACCGTTACCTTAGAGGACATTAACCGCCGGTTGGTGGAAGAAGGGGCCCGGCTGGGTTTTGACGTCAGCTGTTTCCAAAGCAACCACGAAGGCGGGCTGATAGACTGCATCCATAGCTGCCGGGGGAAAGCCCGGGGCATCATCATCAACCCGGGGGCATACACCCATTACAGCTATGCCCTGCGGGACGCCATCTCTGCGGTGGACATTCCGGCTGTAGAGGTGCACCTTTCCAACATACACAGCCGTGAAGCTTTTCGGCACACCTCCGTCATTGCACCGGTGTGCCTGGGGCAGATTTGCGGCTTTGGCCCCCAGGGGTACATACTGGGATTGAACGCCCTGGCCGCCCATTTGGAAGGGAAAAAGTAAATAGGGTATTGAATGCGAACCTTTGAAGGTATATGGAAAAAAATTCGGCATATAAACCTTTGAAGGTTTATTTTTTTATTTTTAAGGAGGTAAGCCATGTTTAGCCTTAGCCCTTGGTTGAATCAAGGGGTGGAAGCCTTTCAAAGGTTAGAGGAAGTGGACTGCCTGGTGTTGGGTGGTTCAAGGGCCACAGCCCAGAACGACCAGAACTCGGATTATGACATGTATGTGTATGCAAACAAGGAACTGCCTGTGGAAACAAGGAAGGCCATTTTAGAACCCTTGTGTTCCTATATAGAACTGAACAACACCTATTGGGAAACAGAGGACGACTGCATTTTAAAAGACGGCAACTATTTTGAAATCATTTACCGCAATTTAATGGAGACGGAAAACAACTTGCACAGCACGCTTATAGACGGTAATGCCGGGATGGGCTATACCACGTGCATCTGCTATAACGTGTTCACCGCCAAAGTGCTCTACGACCCCAAAAACCTGTATCAAGCACTGGTGGAAAAGTATGCCTTCCCTTACCCGGAAGCCCTGGCACAAAATATTATCATAAAAAACAGGCCCCTTTTAGGGGGCCTCATATCGTCTTATGATCGGCAAATTGAAAAGGCTGTAGCCAGAAAAGACTTTGTAAGCGTGAATCACCGCATTGCGGCCTTTCTGGCAAGCTATTTCGACATTATTTTTGCATTAAACCGGCTGTACCATCCCGGGGAAAAGCGGTTGGTCAGCTATTGCCTTAAACATTGCCAGCATTTGCCCACAGGTTTTGAGCAGGACATTTGCGCATTGTCGTTGGCAACAGAAACCACGGACTTTGAAGGGTTGCTTCAAAAAATCATTAACAACCTAGATGTGCTGCTTGCCCAGCAAAAGGCTTTTTAAGAAGCCTCTGCTTCCCCGTCCGTGTCCAGCAACGCCCGGGCAAAATCTGCGGCTACAAAAGGCTGCAAGTCTTCCGCCTTTTCGCCCACACCCACAAAGCGGATGGGCACGTTCAGTTCGTGCTTAATGGCCAGCACTACGCCACCCTTGGCTGTGCCGTCCAGTTTGGTGAGCACCAGCCCCGTGATGTTGGCCGCTTCTTTAAACAGCTTGGCCTGGGACAAAGCATTCTGGCCGGTGGTGGCATCCAACACCAGCAACACTTCCAGCTGGGCTTCTGGGTAGTTTAAATCAATGATTTTGTATATTTTTTTCAACTCGTCCATCAGGTTTTTCTTGTTGTGCAACCGGCCGGCAGTGTCACAAATGAGCAGGTCACTGTTGCGGGCGGCGGCGGCTTTCACGCCGTCAAACACCACCGCCCCAGGGTCTGCATTTTCCTGGTGTTTAATGATGTCTACCCCGGCTCGGTTTGCCCATACATCCAGCTGGTCTATGGCCGCAGCACGGAACGTGTCTGCCGCTGCCAGCAACACTTTTTTGCCTTGGCTTTTATAATGACTGGCCAGCTTGCCAATGGTGGTGGTTTTGCCCACCCCGTTCACCCCAATGATCAACAGCACTGACGGGCTTTTTAAGTTGAAAGCTTCCTCGTCTTCGGTTAGGGCATCGGCAATGGTTTGGGCCAGTAGGGCTTTTACTTCTGTGGCGTCCGTGGCCCGGGCTTGCTTCACCCGCTCCCTTAACCGCTCAATAAGCCATGTGGCGGTGGGCACCCCAATGTCTGCCATAATCAAGGCTTCTTCCAATTCCTCGTACAGGGCTTCATCTATCTTTTGAAAGCCTTTCAGCGCATTTTCCACGCTGGACATAATGTTTTGCCGGGTTTTACCCAGCCCTGCCAGCATAGTCTTAAAAAAGCCGGTAGCCTTGGGCTTTTCTTGTTTTTCCATATCGTCTGCCATTGTTCTAGTTCCCTTCTATTGTGAATTGCTATTTAAACGGCTTTCACAGCCTGCGCAAAATCTACAGATACCAACTTGGAAATGCCCTGTTCCTGCATGGTCACCCCATACAGCACGTCGGCGGCCTCCATGGTGCCTTTTCGGTGGGTGATGAGCAAAAACTGGGTGTCCTCTGAAAAATGCTGCAAAAAATTGGCGTAGCGTTTCACATTGGCGTCGTCCAAAGCGGCATCCACCTCGTCCAAAATGCAGAAGGGGGAAGGTTTCAGCCGCAAAATGCCAAAAAGCAGGGCAGTGGCCGTTAAAGAACGCTCCCCGCCAGAAAGCAAAGACATGCTTTGCAGCGTTTTCCCCGGCGGACGGGCAATGATGTCTATGCCGCATTCTAGCACATTGCTTTCGTCTCCCAGCTTCAAATACGCTTGCCCCCCAGAGAACATCTCCTTAAACACCTGTGCAAAGCTTTCAGAAATGCGGGAAAATTCCTGCTTAAACTGCTTTTCCATGCCTGCGGTCAGTTCATCAATGAGCACTTTCAGCTGCTTTTCTGCTTCTAAAATGTCTGCACGCTGGGCGGAAAGTTCCTCGTATTGGGTGCGTACTTCCTTATACTGCTCAATGGCCCCCACGTTCACGTTGCCCAGCCCGGCAATGGCCTCCTTCACCTTGCGCTCGTCCTTTTTCATTTGGTCAAAGGGTATGTCTAAGGCCAGGGCTTGGTCGGCATAAGCTTTGGCGGTCTGGGGGGTTAGGCCATATTCTTCCCACAGGTTATCGTACAAGCTGCGGCGGGTGTCCGTCAAGTGTTCTTTTTTCATGTCCAGTCGGGCCTTTTCTCCTTGCAACGTAAGCAACACCGCCTGGCTTTGATTTTCCAAGTCAGCCAAGCTGTTGAGTTGGTCGCTTAAAACGGCTTTTTGGGCTTCCAGCTTGGTCAATGCTTCTGTTTGGATGGCGTATTGCTGGGCAAGCTGTGCCTTTTCGGCTTCAAATGTTTGAATTTCCTGTTCTTTGCCCTGGCAATGGGTTTCTTGGTTTTGGCACTGTGCAGAAAGCTGCTCCATCCGCACCCGGGAAGCGGACAACTCTGCATCTATGCGGGCTCTTTCCGAAGCCAGGTTTTCCAGCGATTGGGTTTTGGCGCTTAATGCCACCTTCAAATCCGTAAGCTGTTGAATATGGCTGTCTTGGGTTTCCCGGTGGGTGGCCATGCTGTTTTGATATTCCGCCAACTGGGCATGCAACTGGCGTAACCCTTCCTCCGCCTGCACCTGGATTACTGCATGGCGGCGAATGGCCCGGTTGGTTTCCTGCAAACGAGCCATAAGCTGGCTATCCTGAGCAGCTAAAGCTTCTGCCTGGGCCACAAGGGTGGTCAGTGCTTCTTCTGCTTGTGCCAAATTTTCTTTCATCGTCACTTGCTCCAGTGCTTTTTCATGCAACAAGCTTTGGTTGTGCCGCTGTTTTTCCTTAATAATGCCCAATTGATGGCTTTCCTTTTCCAGCTGGGCTTGTAAGATGTCGTTTTCTGCGGTTAAGGCGGCAATGCTTTCTTTTAAAGCCTTAATCTCCCGGCTGCGGTTGAAAATGCCGCTGCTTTTCTGGTTCAAGCTGCCCCCGGTCATAGCCCCCCCGGCGCTTAAAAGCTCCCCGTCACAAGTGACCATTTTATGGGCATAGCCATATTTTTTGTGGATGGCCGAGGCGTTGGCCAGCTTGTCCACCACCAGCACATTGCCCAGCAAGTGGGCAAAAACACCCTCATAAGCGGCATCGTAGCGGCACAAATCTTTGGCCAGCCCCACCACCCCTTTTTCTTTTAGAAGGTGGTCTTTGTCACGGCCAAGCCCTTTGGCTTTCATGGCGGTCATGGGCAAAAACGTCACCCGCCCGGCCTGAGTTTCCTTCAAAAACTGAATGGCGGCCATGGCGTCTTTGTCTGTTTGGGTCACCACGTTTTGGGTGGCTGCACCAAGGGCCACATCAATGGCGGTGGCATAGGCGGGCTCTGCCTCCACCAGCTGCCCCACTGCCCCACATACCCCGGCAAAGGCACTGGGCTGTTTCTGCTTTTGTTGCAAAAGGGTTTTTACGCTTTTGTAGTATCCCTCGTAGCTGTTTTCGTAGTCCGATAATATTTTAAACCGGGAAGAAGCTTCCTGCAAGGTTTTGGCGGCTTGCCGGTGCTGCACTTCCAATTGTTGCAGCTTTCCAATGGCGGCTTCTTTTTCTCCGGCCAGTGTGGTCTGTTCGTCTTGGATGGCGGCCAAGCTTTCCAAAAGCTGGGCCTGCAATTTTTTTAATGCGTCTATTTTAAGGCTTCTGGCCTGTCGGGCTGCTTCGTTTTGTTCACATGCTTCTTCCAGTTTTTCCTTTTCTGCTTCCAGTTGGGTATAGGCGTTTTGCAGCCGGTCGGCTTCCGCCCCGGCCTCTGTGGCCAGCCGGATCTGCTCCATAATGGCCTGGTTGTATTGGTCAATTTGTTGTTGGCTGCCACTCATGGTCGCGTTTAATGTGGCAAAGGCGGTTTCCTGGGCAGACAAAGCGGCCCGGGCTTCTTCTGTTTGGCGGGCAAGGGTGTCTTGCTGCTGTTGGGTTTCTGCTAATGTTTCTGCCAATGCGGTTTGGGCGGCTGTTTCCCCGGCCATGGCTTCCTGAATGCGGGCCATTTCCTGCCGGGCATGCAGCAGCTGTTCTTTGGCCAGTACAATGTCGTTTTCCTTTTGCTCCCGTTGAGAGCGTGCTTCCGCCAGCCGGTGGGCCAGGGTTTTCATGGCTTCTTCGGCTTGCAGAAAGTTTTCCCTTAACAAGGAGCCATCTTCTTTTAAGGCGTTTAGTTGCCGTTCTTCATCGGTGTGCTGGCGGATGACGGTTTCCAAGTTGGCATTGATGGTGGCCAAAGCTTCCTCCAGCCGCTGGCTCTCTGTAAGGAACATGCTGATTTGCAGTGCTTTCAGCCGTTCTTTGTATGCCAAATAAGCCTTGGCTTTGTCCGACTGGTCTTTGAGGGGTTCCAGCTGGCTTTCTAACACGGAAAGCACGTCTTCCGCCCGGGACAGGTTTTGCCGCTGTTTTTCCAGCTTGTTCAAGGCTTCCTGCTTCTTGTTTTTAAATTTCACAATACCGGCGGCTTCCTCAAACAAATAACGCCGGTCTTCCGAACGGGCGCTTAGAATTTCCTCAATGCGCCCCTGGCCAATGATGGAATAGCCTTCCCGGCCGATGCCTGTGTCCATCAGCAGGCTGTGGATGTCCTTCAACCGGCAAGCCACACCGTTTAACAAATAGTCGCTTTCCCCGGAACGAAACACTCGCCGGGTAATTTTCACTTCGTTAAAATCAATGGGCAAAATGTGGCTGCTGTTGTCCATCACGATGGACACCTCGGCAAAGCCCAGGGGGCGGCGGTTTTCTGTGCCGGCGAAGATCACGTCTTCCATCTTCATCCCCCGAAGGCTTTTGGCGCTTTGTTCCCCCAACACCCAACGGACGGCATCGGCAATGTTGCTTTTGCCGCTGCCGTTGGGCCCCACCACGGCGGTGAGGTTGTGGTTGAACTCTAGCTTTATTTTATCTGTAAAAGACTTAAACCCCTGTATTTCCAGGCGCTTTAAGACATTCATTGGGCAACGGCCACCACCTCAATTTCCACCAGGCTGTCTTTGGGCAGGGCAGCCACTTGCACGGTGGAGCGGGCGGGGGGATTTTCCGTGAAATAGGTGGCGTACACGGCGTTCATGGCGGCGAAATCCCCTAAATCCTTCATGAAAACGGTGGTTTTCACCACGTCTTGAAAGCCCAGGCCGGCTTGGGCCAAAACGGCTTTCAGGTTGGCGAACACTTGCTGGGTTTGGGCGGTGATGTCCCCGTCCACTTTGTTGCCGTTTACGTCCAGGGGAACCTGGCCGGAGGTGAACAAAAACTGGCCGACACGTACAGCGTGGCTATATGGGCCGATTGGGGGTGCCGCTTCTTTTGCGTTAACAATGTTTTTTTCCATGGGAATGCTCCTTTTTTATCATGTAGTATATGCGTTATTATATATTGCTATTGGCTAGTTCAGTTTGCCCACGGCGGCTTCTGCGGCAGCCAGAACGCTGCCATCGGCCACCAACTGGGCGGCGGCGGCCATGTCTGGGTACAGCACCCGGTCCGAAGCCATGTAGGACACTTTGTTCCGCAAAGTTTTGTAAGCGGTTTGGCTGCCTGCCCCCAGCTTGGCTGGGTCTGTAAAATCTGCCGCCTGGGATGCGCACAAAAGCTCAATGCCCAACACCTGTTGCACGTGCTTTAAAACCTCCCGTGCTTTGCGGGCGGCAATGGTGCCCATGCTCACATGGTCCTCCTGGTTGGCACAGGTGGGGATAGAATCCACACTGGCAGGGTGTGCCAGCACTTTGTTTTCAGAGACAAGGGCTGCTGCGGCGTACTGGGGAATCATAAAGCCGCAGTTCACGCCTCCTTTTTCCGTTAAAAACGCCGGTAGGCCACTGAGGGCGGGGTTTAACAGCCGCTCGATGCGCCGCTCGGATACATTGGCGTATTCTGCCATGGCAATCGCCAGTGTATCCATCGCAATGGCCACCGGCTGGCCGTGGAAGTTGCCGCCAGAAATGACGGAAGCTTTGTCCCCGGCGAAAATCAGGGGGTTGTCTGTGGCGGCGTTTAGTTCCGCCTCAATCACTTCCGTTATATACTGCAAAGCCGGGCGGCTGGCCCCGTGTATTTGGGGAATGCACCGCAGGGAATAGGCATCCTGCACCCGTTTTTCCCCTTGTTTGGTGGTTAATCCGCTGCCCTGGCACAGTTTTAAAACATTTTCCGCCACGGCCACTTGCCCTTTTTGGTTTCTGGCTTTGTGCAACCGTAGGTCGTAGGCATCCACAATGCCTGAAAGGGTTTCCATGGTTAAAGTGCCCACCACGTCTGCGGTTTTGGCTAAAATGTTGGCATCGTATACCGCCAGCGCTGCCGGGCCCATCATGGCACACGTACCGTTAATGAGGGCAAGCCCTTCTTTGGCCCTAAGGGCAATGGGGGCAATCCCCGCTTTGGCCAAGGCTTGTCCACCGGGCATCACCGTGCCTTTGTACTCTGCTTCTCCTTCGCCCATCATCACCAGTGCCATGTGGGCCAATGGGCATAAATCCCCGCTGGCCCCCACAGAGCCTTTTTCGGGAATGATGGGATGCACCCCAGCGTTCAACATGTCCACCAATGTTTGTACCACAGACAAGCGAATGCCGGAAAAGCCTTTGGCCAGGGCATTCACCCGCAGCAGCATAATCACCCGCACCACTTCGGTGTCAAAGGGTTTGCCCACACCGCAGCAATCGGAATAAATAAGCCGCACTTGCAAATCCACCAGTTCCTCGTCGGAAACAGCCACGTTGCACAAGCTACCAAAGCCTGTATTTAAACCGTAAATCACGTTACCATCGGCAATAAATTTTTCCACTTGCGCCCGGGATGCATTAATTTTCTCTTTGCCTTCCGGGGAGACTTCCACCGTGGCCCCTTCCCGGGCAACAGCCACGGTTTGTTCCAGTGTTAAACTTTCTCCGTCCAAGTAAATCATTTAAGTGCCTCCTTGTGTGGTTGTATTTTGAGTGAAGCTGAACAGTTATGCCACAACTTCACCGTTTTTAATCACGGTTTCCACTGGGGAAACCCCCAGCCTGTAAACGGCATCTTCAAATTGGGGCACGTGCCAAATTTGCACATCTGCCAGTTTGCCCGGCTCTAAGGTGCCTCGGTCATGGGAAAGCCCCAGTGCTTTAGCACCGCCGATGGTGGCAGCCAACAATGCTTCCGCTGGTGTCATGGCGTGGCGGCGGGTGGCCAGCATCATCACAAAGGCCATGGATTCCACCCACACGCCTGGGTTGCAGTTGGTGCCCAGGGCTAAGGTTAGCCCGGCATCCAACATGGGCCGTGGGTTAAAAGGTTTGGGGTGGTTCACGGCAAAGTCTGTGGTGGGCAGCACAACACCGGTGACCCCGGCTTTCACCATCTTTTCAATGGCGGCGGGTGGGGTGTAGTTTAAGTGGTCGGCGGACACCATGCCCATGTCTGCGGCCAAGTCTGAACCGCCTATGTAGGAATAGCCGTCTGTATGGATTTTAGGCTTTAGCCCCGCATCCAGCCCTGCTTTTAGGATGGTTTCGCATTCTTTGGCATCGTAGAAGCCATCGTCGCACCAAATGTCGCAAAATACGGCCAGCCCGGAAGCGGCTACGGCAGGGATGGATTCTTTCAGCAGAAGCTCTATGTACTGGGCTTTGGGCATGTTGGCAGGCCAGGCGTGGGCACCTAAAAAAGTGGGCATAATGTCCACAGGGAAGTTTTTGGCCAGCCGCTGAATCACCCGCAGCTGCTTCATTTCATCTTCCACATTCAGGCCGTAGCCAGACTTGATTTCAATGGTGGTGGTGCCATTTTGAATCATGGCGGAAAGCCGGGCGGCAGACTGGGCGTACAGCGCGTCCTCGCTGGCTTCCCTGGTCATGGCCATAGAGGCTTCCAACCCGGTTAAAGGGCAAGCTTTTTGAATGGCTTCCGGGTCGTTGGTGGTAAGCCGAACTGCATACTCTGCCCGACGGCTTCCCCCAAACACCAGATGGGTGTGGCAGTCTACAAAGCCGGGCACTACCGTTTTACCGGTGGCATCAATCACTTTGGCCAGTGTGGTATCACACTGTTTGGCCACGGTGTCTTTGCTTCCCACGGCTACAATGCGGTTGCCTTGAATGGCTACGCAGCCCCCTTCAATAATGCCCAGGGGGTTGCCCGGGGCAGGCACGCAGGTAACCAATTGCCCAGCGTTGGTAATAAGGGTGCCGGCTTGCACTTGTGTGGTTGACGGTGCATTGTCCATATGCTATTCCTTCCTTCGCTCCAATTTTCTGAAATTGCTATGGGCCAAACATCTTGTCATACATGGGTTTATTTTAACGCAAACGGCCGGTTTTTACAATACAAGCCAGAAATTAATGAATCAGAAAATTGTGCACAAGCCGACAAAAAGGCATAAAAAATCCTTCCATGTCTATGTGGGCATGGAAGGATTTGAAGGGTTTATTGCTTCTTATCTGCTGCGGGTTGCTGGTTTGGGGTGTTGTTGGAACTGTCAATAGAGGTGGGCGTGTTTGGTGTTTCGGCCTGGGCACCATCGTTAGAGGTGCTTGTATCAGACATGGCTTGGGAAGCCTCATGGATGTCTTTCACCGCTTGCCCCATGTTTTTAGAAGCCTTATCTACCCCTTCTTTAAGTTTGCCAAGGTGTTGTTCCTTTTTTGCAGTGTTGACGCCCCGGCTTTTGTCCATCTTGATTTCAGATGTCAGCACATTGGCTTCCCCTCGAAGTTGCACTTTCTGTGCATTGGCACTTTGCAGGTTTTTTAAGCCCCTATCTGCTTCCAGCATAGCCTTTGCATTAAAGCTTAAATCCAGAACCACACCCTCTTCGGTGCTTCCCTTTTCGTTGACATCAGATTTGCTTTTAGAACCTTTGCCTTGCCCCTTTTTATTTTGCTCCAGCACAGACTCAGACATTTGGTCTATCTTTGCTTTTTCAATTTCCTTCAGTTGCTTTTCCAATTCCTCAATTTTGCTTTTCTTGGTTTCGGCATCGTAATGGTCGTTTTCGTTTACCTTTTGGATTTGCTTTTGAATGTTTTCAAGCATTTTGTCGTAGCGTGCGCTTAACGCCAAAGATAGGCTGGAGCCACTGGGGCTACCTGTGTTTCCCGTTTTGGTTTCACCGGCCTTTTTTGCAACTGTACCCATGTGGCCAAAACCGCTGCCTGTTGATGCAAAAGGGATTTTTTGTACTGTCATGGTCATCCTCCTTGATTATTAATGTAAAACAAATGTAGTTATAAGGGGTATAACTACATTTGTTTTAACCTCTATTTTATATCGGTGTTTACAGCAAAATAATTTAGAAGATTTTTTAAAGTTTACCGCTTATGGCTAAAAACAGATGCTCCAAATCATTGCGGTTGGATAACTTTTCTGTAAAATACCTGGGCATATCCTTTGTGAAAAGTTCATGGGCAGAAAAGTGATAATTGGTGCCATTTATAAATTCAAAGGGGTGAGAGGTGTAATCAAAGTTTTTGGAACTGAGAACCACGGTGTCATAGCCGGTACTTGCATAATCCCCCAGCAATGCACGTAAGGCCAATTGATCCACATAAATTGTATCGTTTTCTATAGCATAAATGTTAGGGTAAACCGTGGGGTCGATGGTTTGAAAGGTGGAATAATCGGGTTGGGTTAAGAGAATTTCAAACACAGCGTTATAGTTTTGGTTTAGGTTCAGATGGTTTGTATAAACAAAATGAACGGCTGTGTTCACCGTCATGCATAAAATGACCACGAATGTAGCCAAAGGGGTAACGTTGTGGCGGATAGGGTTAAAACGGTAAAGCCCTTCTATGCGGTCTTTTAATATGGTGTAAGCATCCGAAAAACCGTAGCCCAAGCCCGCAACAGAATGCCTGCTGGAACAGCCTTTTAACAATAACTGCCCATAGCGCTCCTTGGAATGGCCTTGAACCCCCATCACCTGGCTATCGCACAATAATTCCGTATCCCGCCTGAAATGTTTGAGGAACACCCCCATTACAGGATTGAACCACATGAAGCATTCCAAAAAATGCAGCAAACGAAATTTCACCGTATCCCCGTTTTGAATGTGGCTCAATTCATGCAAAAGCATGAGGTAAAGCTCTTGGTGCGTAAATTTTTCTTGGTAATTTTGGGGCAGCAAAATGCAGGAGGTTACCATGCCGTAGGATACAGGTGTATCTATGTATGCCGCAATGCTAACCCTTATTTCTCTTTTAATGCCTAAAGCGGCCTTGGCTTTTGATAATAAGTTTTTATGGTCATTGAAGGGAGGCATGTATTTAAAGGATTGCTGTATTTTCCAATTTAAAATAAAGTAGCCGGCCATTTTATAGATGACAACCGATAGCCATAAAAGGGCCAAAAAGCAAGCCGCAACATACAAATAAGGGGCATAAGGTTTGTCTGTATACAACATGGCAAACAGCGGGCTTGTGAAGTAATGGTTAACCTCTAGGTTTGCAAGTACAAAGCTTAGAAGCAATACATACCAGCAGTAATAATTGGCTTGGACATGGCGGTTGATGTGCTTACTTTTTTTAACACACTGTATCATGCCATAAATAAGGTTAAAGTAGAAGGCAATACAAAGCCATTTCACTACCAACAGCAGCAGCATAAAAAAGAAAGCCGGCAGTACAGCATGTTGAAGCATCAATGCCCGAAGGTGCATGACAAGGTTATCCATTTTATTTAACTTTCTTTTTCTCCAATATGTGCTTTAAGTCGGCAATTTCGTCCTGGGTCAGTTGGTTGTTTTCCAAAAACATGGCAAACATTTTTTTAAGGTTATTCTCATAGTACAAATGCAGAAATTGTTTGCTTTCCTCTAAAACACATTCCGATTGGGATACAATGGGCCGATAGTAATACAGTTTGGCATTGTTTTCATCCACAGTAAAAGCCACAGCTTTTTTGGCTATAAGCCGCCGCAACAGGGTTTTAATGGTGGTCACCTCAAGGTCTTTTTCTTTTTGCACTTTCTCCACAATCTCCGCAGCGGTGGCCGGGGAATGCTCCCATAGTTTATTCATAATAAGCCATTCACTTTCGGATATTTTGGGTAACTTTTTATACATGATAACCCTCCTGCACCACGTAAAAATGCCTGGCCACCAATTTTGCAACTGCCTGTGTGGATGGCCGTTTAACTACGTTTGTTTGAACGCTCACTTTGTATATCGGCAGTTATAACAAAAATGTTAGTTTCTTTTTGCAGCGGTAATGCAGCCCAAAACATGTAAAAAGCCGGTATAGTGTGTGGCTATACCGGCTGCTGCTGAGCATGTTTGCCTATTCTTCAGGTGTCGCTTCAGGAAGGGTTATGCCCATAAAAAGTATTATTCCGCTGACTCCTTCGCTGGGGTAGAATGGTACATTGGGGTCTAACTTTTGCACCACAATGGTGCCGCCGGGCTTAAGGTTTGTGCCGTTAGGGTTATAGAACACAATGGGTTCCAGCGTATCCAATGTGGAGTCTGGGTGGGCACCATGGAAGCTGAAGATGCCTTCATCCATGTTGGCAAAAAGGGTGATGCGGTAGTAGAGGTTCACGACTTCTAACGGTGCATCTGCCAAACCGGTGTCTGCAAATTGCTCCTGGGCCAGCACCCACTGGAAAGCGCCGTCATCGGTTGGTTCTGGTTGTGTGCGGTAGTAGTTCAACAGTTCGGTAAAAACCTGTGTTCCGCCGGTTTGCTGCTTTAAGTATTCCGCAAATATGCCGGATAAAGAATATCCCAATAAATTGCTGCCTAGGGTGTTATCATCTTCATGAAAGCCGTAAAGAGAGCGGCCGTTACGCACCCCCTCGGTGCCATACAGGTTATAGTATTTCACACGTGGGATAAGCACACTGTTGGGGTATACAATTTCTTCCGCTGCCATAGACATGGCCTCGTTTAACCACGCTGGCATAAGCCTTTCAACAATGTAGGGGCTCATGATCATTGCGGAATCATTAATCAAATGCTGTAGTTCATGGAACAACACGGAATAACTGTTTGTGACACCTCTGCCGGGATAAAAAATCAAGGGATACGTATCAATATGTATGATGGCGGCATGATTTGCTTCGGGATTAAAATCCCAAGGATTGAAATAGCCGCCTATATATCCGCTGGTGCCAGCAGGGTCAAAGTTATCTTGAATGTCATAAAGCAAAATATTCAGCATTCCATCGTTAGCAGGGTTATATAAGTCTCCGAAAACGTCAATGACCAGCCCAGATTTTTGGTCATACTCATTGGCAATTTGCACTGCCATGGCGGAGGTCACCACATAATCGGCATCAAAAACATCTGCCCAAACATAGCAATGTTCGCCCTTTACCAGAAGCTCAAAGGGCTTATCTTCCATATTTTCTAATGTGTTATCCAAAAATGCATGTTTTAACACCTTAAAAGTCTTCACATCCCCTACAGCGCTGGAGGTGGTGGTGCTATAAGGCTGGGGCTTGGACGCAAGGCTTGCCTTCAATTGGCTAAGGTCTGCCCGGGGGCTAAAAGGTATGGCATAAGGCTCCGAGGGTTCGGGTGCCATGCGTTTGCCGGAAGCAGGTGGGGTTGTTACAATGCCTTCAAGGGGGCCGGTTGGCAGTTCCAAGACAGGCATATCGTACCATTCTGATGAAAAAAGATTAGAAATCATCACGTAGTCGCCGGAAATGCCATCGGAGGCATCCAAATCAAACATCACCATTATATCGCAGGTAGCGGTTTTGCCGCCGTCTTCTGTGGTGGCAGTGATGGTAGCAGTACCGAAGTCTAACGCTTTAACAGTGCCGGTATCGTCTACGGCTACCACATCGGGGTTGCTGGAATGCCAAGCAATGGTCTTGTTTTTGGCATTGCTGGGTGTAATGACGGGTTCAAACAGATATTTCTGCCCCACGCCCAGATACATGAAGGATTGATCCAGGGCAATGCTTTCAACAGGTACATTATTGTTGGAAGATGAACCACCTTTGTGGGGGCCGTTGCTTCTTGGGCTGGAAACGGAAGATACAGTGCTTTTGGTACCGTCCGGCAGGGTTACGTCCTTCACGCCAGAAGCGACGGTGACGGTATCGGGACTATTGCCTTTAATAACAGTGCCCGAAGCGTTTATGTGCACATTGCTAATGGTACCTTTATTTTCTACGGTTACTTGTGCATTGGCTGTCAGATTTTTCACTTTGCTGGCACTGTCCAGGGTAAGGGTTGCCCCTTTGCCTTCAATAACCAGGTTTTGAACGTTGGCGCCCACAGCATTAACCTTTGTGCCCGCCATAACGGTCAGGTTTTGCACGGAACCAGACACAAACAGTGTACCGGCCTCCATGGCCAGGGTGTCTACAACAGCATTCTCTTGTATTTTTACCGAAACGGGGCCGTTGTTTTTAGCCACCACAAGGTGGGCAATGTGGGAATTACCCCTAATGATAACAGAATCTTTTCCGCCGCCCCGGACAATCACCGTGCCTGCCACGGTTACGCTGTCTAAGACCACCTCACCATTGCCTACGCCTTCGGCAATCATTAAGTCGCCGCCGACAGTCATGTCTTTAAGCACGGCGCCGGAAGTGTTTACCAGCACACCGCTGGCGGTATCTTTGGAATAGCTACCGGCATGGTTCAAATACCCTTCCACAGCGTTGTCCAAAATGGCCAACACTTCGGCTCTGGTAATGTTGGCATCAAAGGCAAAGTTGCCTTTAAAAACCCCTTCCAGATACCCGTGGGCAGCCATGCCGTTTACAGATTGCACGGCCCAATCTGGTATGTATTCGTTGGCATAAGCCTGCTTGGTACTTTCGGGTACCCCCAGCGCCACAGCCAATGCCCGTAGGGCTTCAGCCCGGGTTATGTTGGCGTTTGGCCGCATGGTGCCGTCTGGGTAGCCTGCAAAAACATTTGCGGCGGCAGCTTTAAGCAGGGGTTCTGTGTACCAGGCGCTTTTTTCCAAGTCTTCGTATTGGTTGGACGCTGTGTCTAAATAGCCCATTAAGCGTTCTAAAATAACGGAAATTTCAGCACGGGTGATTTTACCATCCGGCTTGAAACTGCCATCGGGGTACCCGCTGATAACCCCGTAACTGACAAAGTTGTTCACCGCTCCTTGCGCCCAGTGCCCGGAAATGTCAGTAAATTCTGCGGCATAGGCGGTTTGGCCAAACAGGCCCAAAAACATGGCCGCAGATAGCAACATTGCTAAAAATCGTTTGCGCATACAATCCTCCATTCATACATTCTTCTAACAAAATACCATAACAAAAGTATAGCCCAGCGCATTGTTTAAAGTCAATATGAACTTTATTGATTATTTTTAAACAGTTTGAACACATTTACGGCAAATTAAGTCATAAGGTGCATTCTAAAAATGGCAAACATTCATTTAAGGTATTGCTAATTTTTGACAGCGGGAATATACTTAGTCCAGGTAGGGATCTACATTTTATTAAAAAACCAAGACATAGAATGGGACACAATCGCCGACAATATGAATGTACAATTTGATTGCTTGCCTAAATTACTGGCAAATTGATTGAATACAGGTTCTAAAAAAATGGAGGAGAAGCAATGAAAAACTTAAAAATCAGCGCTAAGCTTTGGTTAGGGTTCGGCGTGGTGCTGGTCATGATTATTTTGCTTGGTACGCTTTCATTATTTAGTATTGGCAGAATAAACAAGGTAGTCACCTTGTATGCCACCAAAACCTTGCCAAATACAGGCTATATTTGGGAAATTCGATATGAAATGGTTTCTATAGAACGTTACTTAACCGAAGCCATTGCCACCGAAAGCCGGGATGTAAAGCTGGATATGCTTAAAAAAGCGGATGAAGAGGGGGCACTGCTTCTTGAACGCATTGACCGTTACAAGCAAAATGCCAGAACAGACCCAGCACTTATAGAGGAATACGTTAAGCGCTTAGAAAGCGCTGCCCAATACAGGCAACAAATTACAGACATCCTTAATCTTCCAGAGTCCAAGGAAAACGATGCATTAGCGCTGGAGATATTTGAAAACCAGTACGTTCCCGCCTTTGACAGTGCTACCGAGGCGTTAACAAAAGTGTCGGACGTGGTTTACCAACTGGCAGACAAACAGAAAGCAGATGCGGAAGTAACCTTTGGTACCGTGAAATCCGCTGTGTTTTTCATTACTTTATTTATTGCGTTTTTAGCCGTTTTGATGGTGGCTTTAATCCGCAGGTCCATCATCACCCCAGTGAGAGCCATTGAGCAAATGGCCAATGATTTATCTGAAGGCCGGATGAACAGCAACGTCACCTATGTAAGCAAAGATGAGTTTGGCAGCCTGGTGCAGACCATGGGCACAGTGCGCCAGACCATTTCCATGCTGGTGGACCGCCTGCAAAAGCTGATTGTAGATTTTGATAAAGGCATCACCGATTCCAGAGTGGACGAAACAGTGTTTAAAGGGGAATACCAGTCGTTGGCCCAGGGGGTAAATGAACTTTGCAGCACGTTGATTAACGATAATTTATTAATCATGGATGCCTTTGGCGCCTTAGGCAATGGTGATTTTAATGCCACTTTAACACAGCTACCCGGGCAAAAGGCTGTTGCCAACGAACGGTTTGATGTGTTTAAAGCCAACATTAAGGCTTTGCATACAGACTTGTCTATGCTGATAGACAGCGCCGCCGGCGGTAAGCTGGACACCCGCATTGACGCAGCCGCTTACAAAGATGGTTGGCAGGAAATTGTAACAGGCTTAAACAACCTGTTGGCTGCGGTGAACAAACCCATTGAAGATGCCAACCAGGTGCTGGAGCAGTTGGCCCGTGGGCAGTTTGATGTAAGGATTCAAAATGCCTACAAAGGCGCTTTTGCGGAAATGATGTTGTCTTTGAACAGCATGGTGCAAACCATTGGTTCTTATATTGCTGAAATTACCCAAATGCTGCAAGTTATGGCAGAGGGTGACTTACGCTCTACCATTAACCGGGACTATGTGGGTGAGTTTGGCCAGATTAAAGATTCCATCAACCACATCGTTAACACCATGCAGGAAACCATCCAAAACATTATTGCTTCTGCGGACAATGTGCGCGCTGGTGCAAGGCAAATTTCAGAATCTGCCATGGACTTGGCTTCCGGGGCTTCAAACCAGGCCGGTGCTGTGGAGCAATTGTCGGCGTCCATCAGCGTGATTAACGAACAGTCTACCCAAAACACAGCCAGAACCAAAGAAGCAAACCAACTGTCCCAGCGGGCCATTGCCGGGGCGGAAAACGGCCGCAAAGAAATGCAGCAGATGTTGGATTCTATGGAGACCATTAAAAAATCTTCCCACGACATTGCAAACATCATTAAGGTGATTGACGACATTGCTTTCCAAACAAACTTGCTGGCCTTAAACGCTGCGGTAGAGGCTGCCCGGGCCGGTGAGCACGGCAGAGGGTTTTCGGTGGTGGCGGAAGAGGTGCGGGCGTTGGCAGGAAGAAGCCAGGAAGCGGCCAAAAACACAGAGTCGCTCATTGACCAAACCATTCAAAACATTAATGCGGGTTCGGAAATTGCCACCACCACCGCCGATGCTTTAAACACCATTGTGAATGACATTAATTCCATTTCGTCCATCATTGAGGACATTGACCAGTCCAGCGCCAACCAGGCAGACAGCATTGCCCAAATTACCGCTGGCATTAACCAAATTTCAGAGGTGGTACAAAGCAATTCTTCTACGTCGGAGGAATCTGCGGCAGCGTCTCAGGAACTGAGCAGCCAGTCCGAGCTGCTGGCCACCATGGTAGAGAGTTTTAAAGTTTAGAGGCGGGTAAAACCTTGGGGCGTTGCCCCAAACCCCACTTCTTTCTTGTAAGAAAGAAGCAAAGAACTTTTAAGGGAAATGCCGCTTAGCGGCATTTCTAGGTAAAGGCTTTTTAAAAGGCTTGGGTAACATATTCCCGAAAAAGCTTCCCAAGGTCTTTTGTCCCCAAACCACACTTCTTTCGTAAAAGAAAGAAGCAAAGAACTTTTAAGGGAAATGCCGCTTAGCGGCATTTCTAGGTAAAGGCTTTTTAAAAGGCTTGGGTAACATATTCCCGAAAAAGCTACCCAAGGTCTTTTGTCCCCAAACCACACTTCTTTCGTAAAAGAAAGAAGCACAAAGTTTTTAAGGGAAATGCCGCTTTGCGGCATTTCAAGATAAAGGCTTTTTAAAGGGTTTGGGAAACTTTTTCTTGAAAAAGTTTCCCAAGGTTTTTTATCTACACAAATAAAGGGCATCCTTAACCACGGCTTACGCCGGGGTGGGATGCCCTTCTTTGCTTTCGTATTTTTTTCAGAGAGAGGTAATGCGCATTGTTGGTTTTTGTCTTTAGCAAAAACGTTCATGAAGGGCTGTCGTTTGAAAGCCAGCCCGGAAGGTTACATTAAATGGCTACATGGGTAAAGCTGGCAATTCTGTCAATAGGGATTTCTGTCACGGAGCCAAGCCAGTTGCTACCACAGCCGCCACCACAGCCACAGCCCCAGCTGCCGCCCCAGCCAGTGCCCCAGCCAGTGCCCCAGCCAGTGCCCCAGCCAGTGCCCCAGCCGTTTAAGCCCACAGCGTTGTTGCCGCCAGGCATCCAACCGGTGCAAGCGCTTCCTACTGGGCAAGCTGGAGGTGCGCCGCCACCACCAACAGTTTTGCCACCATCATGGGCGCTGTTAGAGAAAGGGCAGCAGTATTTGGCGCTGGGTATTTAAGGTTTCGGCTTGCTTTTCAATTGCTTCCAACGTTTCGGCCAAAGCATAGGCTTTGGTTGGTTCGCCTTCTGCCAGAAAACCGCTAATGGCTTGCACACAGTGGGTATGCTGCTGTTGGGTTTTGCCATACGCCTTGTGGATGGCGGTGGCCTTTTGCCGCAGCCGTTTTTTTAAGGGCTTTTGAGCAGAAAGCCCAAACAGGGGCAGTATGTGGCTGACGGCTTGAACCACGGCGGCATCTGTTGCCCCAGCAGGTATGCTGTAAGGGCCGGTGCACGGGGAAAGCCTTGTTTTGCCCGTGCAGTAATAGCTGTTGGCTCGGCCTTTCTTCGCCATCCGTGCCCCACATGCCCTGCAATGAAGCAGCGGGTTCAACAAAGCCGCCTCGGCCTTGGCCTTTGGCTGTGGGCGGCGGGTATTGGCTTTTTCCCATACGTCTGCATGTACAAGTGCCAAATGGGGGTAAAAATGGCCCCCGTATACCCCTTTGTACAGCGGGTTTTGCAAAAGGCGGTAAATGGCTGCGGGCCGCCAGTTGTTCCCTTTTTGGGTGGGAATGCCCTGTGCGTTTAAGGTTTTGGCAATTTTGTAGCCCCCCGCCTGTTGATGGGCGGCCATGTAAAAAATGCGGGTAACAACGGCTTCTTCTTCTGGCAGGGGTGTAAGCAGGTGTACAGCCCGCCCCCGGCGGTTCACTTCCCTGCTTTCCACCAACTGATAACCGTATGGCGGGCTTCCTCCGCGGTACTTTCCGGCGGCCACAAGTTGCCGGTGGGCTTCCGATACACGCTGGCTGTTGTTGGCGCTCTCCCCTCCGGCGTGCCAGAAGCGGATGTAGTTCATCAATCGGTCGCCTGCATCCTCCAGCCGCAAAGGGCCTTCGCATACGCTGTAAAGCGCCACCCCCAGCCCCCACAGCCGGGCGGCCAAAAAAGGCATCTCCTTTTCCTGACGGCCCAGGCGGTCAAACATAAACACCAGCAGCACATCAAAGCACCCTTGGGATGCATCCCCCAAAAGCCGCTGCATCACCGGGCGCTTGCTTAAGGGCTTGCGGTAGCCGGAAACCCCTTTTTCTTCATATTCCTCCACCAAAACCCAGCCGGGCTTTTGGTCAATAAAGGCTTGGCAGGATTGGCGCTGCATGGGCATGTCCAGCTTGTCCAGCTGCCCCAGGGTGGACACCCGGTACAAGCAGGCCACCCGGCGTGTTTTGGTCATGGCGGGTCACCTGCCTGTGTTTCCCAGCCTGGCAGGGGGTGTTTAAAGTAAATGTGCAAATGGCCGGGGGAAACTTCAATGCGTTCAATGAGGGCGGATAGTACCATCTTTTGGGTTTCAGGGGGTGCGTTCAGCAGTTCCTTTTGCCAATCGGGCGGGAAAGGAACGGGAGCGGAGGGTTCACAGTGACTCTGGGAAGCTTCTTCCTGCACGGCCAAAAGCTGGGCCTCCTTTTCCTGTATGATGGTGGCCAACTGCCTGGGAGTAAAAGGGCTTTCCCCCAGCAACGCCTTTGCGGTTTCTGCCTGCAAGGCGGCAAGTTCTTTGTTTAAACGGTTTTGTTCGGATTTTGTTTGCCGGGCTTGGGCTTTTTGTGCCACAACATTTTGGGTCTTGCGTTCCTCTATTTTTGCTTGCACTCGCGTAAAATCCACCAGGGGCAGACATCCAAAAATGTGGCTCAAGACCACCGGGTCTATTTTGTTTTGGCTGTAGGTGTGCTGGCTGGGGCAGGCAGGCGGGTGACCGCCGGTGCGGCAGGTGTATTGGGGCTTTGACGCTGTTTTCACTTCCCCTGTTTTTAGCCTCCACCGTTTCTGCCCGTAACGCACCCCCATAGCCTGGCCGCAGCCCATGCAAAACACAAGCCCGGAAAAAAGCAGGGGGCTTTTGCTCTGGGCTTGCAGCCTAGGGGTAGTTGGCTTTGGGGTGTGTTGTTGACGCAAAGCCTCTGCCCGTGCCCACACTGCTTCGGAAACAATGGCCAAGTGGGGCAAAGGGGTTAGGGCCGTAATCCAGTCTTTTTCCGGCAAACGCAATTGCCCAGTGGGTTTGCGCTGCCGTTTGCCGTACACATACCACCCTTTATACACCGGGTTTTTAAGCAGCGATAACACCCCCGCCCCCGTCCACCGGCCCCCTTTTTGAGTGGGAATGGCTTTTGCATTCAGCCATTGGGCAATTTTCCCCCCGCCCATGGCATAATCTGCCGCCAGCTGGTAAATGCGGCGCACAATAGGGGCTTGGGTGTCGTCTAAGGCCAGCCCTCGCCGAGGCAAGCCTTGTCTTGTGGCATCTTTTGTCCATACCAGCCGGTAGCCGTAGGGGGGGCTTCCCCCACGGAAAACCCCGTCCATGGCCATCTGCTTGTGTTTTTCCCACACCCTTTTACCAGTTTTCTCGCTTTCCCCGCCGGACTGCCAAAACCGCAAATAATTTAAAAGCTTATCCGTGCGGTTTTCAATGGTTTGCTGCCCTTCCGTCACGCTCCACACTTCAATGCCCCGGCTCACCAGCCATTCCACCACAAAAGGGGTTTCATCCTCACGGCGGCCAAGGCGGTCGAACATAAACACCAAAAGCACATCAAAGCAGCCGTTGCCGGCATCGGCTTTCATCTGCTGCAACACGTCCCGTTCTTCCGCCCGCTTATGGTAGCCGGACACCCCTTTTTCCGTGTATTCCATAGCCAGTTCCCAGCCTGGGCGGCCTTCGATGAATGCCCGACAAGCCTTTTTTTGCAAAGGAATGTCGTTATCTGTCACTTGTTTTTTAGTGGACACCCGGTACAGACAGGCCACTTTTTTAATGGCTTCATCCATCAGGGTTGCAGATCTTTCAAATGATTTTCCGTATACAGGGTAGACAAAGCGTCTGTTAAAACCTCCTGCTCATAACGGTTGGCCTCCCCAAGGGGAAAGTACAGGTGCACGGTCATGTCCCGGGCGCTGGAAGGGCGGCTTAAATGGAGGTACGTGCCTGTTTTTTCCATGTTGTAAGTCATGTCGTTGAGTTGTATGGTTTGGGGCATACTAAATCACCACCGATAAAAATGTTAACATCAATATATGTGCATAACAGACTGTCTCATACGTGATAACCTAGGCAAAAATTAAGGAGCCATTAAATTGCCACTGTAGTAATTGGTATAGACCAAAAAAAGTTTTATAAATTGTTTGACAATGGGTATAAACGGTTTTATAATGATAAAAACAAGTTGCTAATTGGTACAGTCCAATTTGAAGACAGTAGTGATGATGGAGGAATGCAGGATGGAAAAAACAAAAGGCACCCTGATTATGGGTGTCATTGGCGCAGACGTTCACGCCGTGGGTAACAAGATTTTAGACTATGCGTTAACCCAAGCGGGGTTCAACGTCATCAACCTGGGGGTTATGGTGTCTCAAACAGAATTTATTGAGGCCGCCATGGAAGCAGATGCCCATGCCATTGTGGTATCTTCCCTTTACGGCCACGGCGAAATTGACTGCCGGGGATTGCGCGAAAAATGTGACGAAGCCGGACTTAAAAACATTAAACTTTACGTGGGCGGTAACCTGGTGGTTGGTGCGGCAGATTTTGAACAAGTGTCTGCCACATTTAAAGCCATGGGTTTTGACAGAGTATACCCGCCCGGCACATTGCCTGAAGACTGCATTGGCCACTTTGAAGCCGATTTGAGGGATATGGTATGACAAAAACCATGCTGGCGGTGGATTTTGGTTCCACCTTTACAAAGGTGACGGCCATAGACATAACCGGGCGGCAGATTTTGGGAGTGGCCAAGTCCTTTACCACTATTGACACCGATGTGTGCCAGGGGTTAAACAATGCCTTGGCCATGCTGAAAGACCAGTGCGGCACAATAGACTTTGACTACAAGATGGCGTCTTCCAGCGCCGCTGGCGGGCTTAAAATGATTTCATGCGGCTTTGTGCCGGATTTAACCACCAAAGCCTCCAAACTGGCAGCCGCCAGCGCCGGGGCAAAGGTGCTGAAAACCTATTCATACGAGCTTTCACCCTATGAATTGGAAGAAATTCAGGCTTTATCCCCAGACATTATTTTACTTACCGGGGGCATTGACGGGGGCAACAAGGCCGTGCTTTTGCACAACGCCAACATGTTGGCCACGTTGCCCGGGCACTTTGCCGTTATTGTGGCAGGAAACAAAACCGCCGCCCACCAAGTGGGAGAAATATTAGAAGCGGCGGGTAAAGATGCCATTTTGTGCGAAAACGTGATGCCCCAGTTCAACAAGCTGAACATCATGCCCGCCAAAACGGCCATTCGCAAGCTATTTATCAAGAACATTATTGAAGCCAAGGGCTTAAACGATGCCCAGGTTCAAATGTCTGAAAGCATCATCCCCACACCGTTGGCTGTGTTCGAGGCCGCAGAGCTTTTGGCCAAAGGCACAGACAAAACAGCGGGCATGGGAAATTTAATGGCCTATGATGTTGGCGGCGCCACCACGGATGTGTATTCCATGGCGGCAGGCACGCCATCCAGAGCCACTGTGGTAATGAAAGGCTTGCCGGAACCTTTTGCCAAACGAACGGTAGAAGGGGACATTGGGGTGCGGTACAGTATGCCCCATTTAATTGCCGAAGCCACACCGGAAGCCGTGGCAGCCTGGGCGGAAGTTACCCCAGAGGAAGTGCTGGCCTGGCAAGACAAATGCCAAAGCGCCATGGACACCGTGCCTCAACCGGGAACCCGGGAAAACCGCATAGACGAAGGTTTGGCGGCCATGGCGGTGTACATTGCTTCCAATCGGCACTGCGGCACGTATGAATCGGCCTACACCCCTGCCGGGGAAGTGTTCTTGCAAGAAGGCAAAGATTTAACCAAAGTGGAAGCTATCATCGGGTCTGGGGGCAGCATCATCCACAGCAGCAGACCGGGGGACATTTTAAAGCAATCCCTGTACACCCCGGCATTGCCCAACGTTTTAAAGCCTGCCCAAGCACGGATGTATCTGGACAAAGACAACATATTTGCCGCCATGGGGCTTTTGGGGCGTATAGACCCAGATGCCGCAGTGGAAATTATGCTGAAAAACTTTATTGAAGTTCAATAATATAGCGGTTTAACCATAAATATGGGAGGTTACCATGGAATTAAAGAATGAAAAGCTCAGTGATGACCTGTTTTATAGCATTCAAAAAGAAGTGCTCACACAGTGGCCCACGGGCAAGGACGTAAACTTTGACGAAGCGGTGCAAATGCAAAAGGCCATTCCTGCGTCCAAACGCTTCTCTGTGAAGCTGGACAAAGCCAAAGCATCCGGCGACACCCTCATTCAGCCTCGGGCTGGGGTGGCATTGCCAGAAAACCACATCACACTGCTTAAATATTTAGAAGACGAGGGCCATGCAGATTTACTGCCCACCACCATCGACAGCTACACCCGCCACAACCGTTACAAAGAAGCAGATGTGGGTATGGAAGAATCCCGCAAGCTGAACCGTTCCATGCTGAACGGCTTCCCGGCAGTAAACCACGGTGTGGAGATTTGCCGGAAAGTAACCTCTGCAGTGAAAAGCCCGGTGCAAGTGCGCCACGGCACACCGGACGCCCGTTTGTTAACAGAAATTTCCGTAGCCGGTGGCTTTACCTCCTATGAAGGCGGCGGTATTTCTTACAACATTCCTTACGCCAAAGACCACTCTTTGGAAAAAACCATTTACGACTGGCAATATTGCGACCGCTTGATTGGCATTTACGAAGAAGCCGGGGTGACCATTAACCGTGAACCTTTCGGCCCATTAACCGGCACACTGGTACCACCTTGTATCTCTAACAGTGTGGCCATTTTAGAAAGCTTGATGGCTGCCGCTCAAGGCGTGAAGCACCTGACTGTCGGTTACGGCCAATGCGGTAACTTAATGCAAGACATTGCCGCCATTAAGAGCCTTGAAAAACAAACCAACAGCTACTTGAAAAAATTTGGCTTTAACGACGTGACCGTCACCACCGTGTTCCATCAATGGATGGGTGGTTTCCCACCAGATGAAGCCAGTGCTTTCGGTGTAATCTCCTGGGGTGCTGCTGCGGCTGCACTGTCCGGTGCCACCAAAGTTATTGTTAAAACCCCTCATGAAGCTTTGGGTATTCCTACCAAGGAAGCCAACGCTGCTGGCCTTCGTGCCACCAAGCAAGTGGTGTCCATGCTGAAAGACCAGCTCTACATCAACCTGCAAGAAGTGGAAGCTGAATGCAAAGTGCTGGAAGCCGAAGTGGATTGCATCATGCAAAAAACACTGGAATTTGGCAACAACGATGCCGCCATCGGTACGGTGCGTGCCTTCCAGGCAGGTGTTATCGACGTGCCTTTTGCACCCAGCCGCTACAACGCCGGCAAGTGCTTGCCCGCCCGTGACAACAACGGTGCTGTCCGTTTCTTAGACATCGGCAACCTGCCTTTCTCCAAGGAAATTGCAGATTTCCATACAGAAAAACTGCAAGCCCGTGGCAAAGCAGAAAAACGTGCCGTGAGCTTCCAGATGGTTATTGACGACATTTACGCCATTGGCAAAGGCTACCTGGTTGGTCGCCCTAAATAATAAAAATAATGCAACTGTTTGGGCGGTCTCTGACCGCCCAAATTGAACAACAGTCCAGAGGTGGGGGCGGCACTTGACCGCCCAACCCTTTCCCTTAAAGTGTTTGATTCATTGAGGAGGAAAACCAATGAAAATTGTAAAATTAGCTTGTTCCGCTGGCAAAACAGGTTTTTTCTTTGACGACCAAAAAGCCATTAAAACCGGCGCAAAAGCAGACGGCAACACCTATGTAGGCAACCCGGTAACCCCAGGGTTTACCAAAGTGCGTCAAGCCGGTGAATCCATTTCCATTATGCTTGTTTTAGAAGACGGCCAAGTGGCTTATGGCGACTGTGCAGCCGTGCAATACTCTGGTGCAGGCGGCCGTGACCCATTGTTCCTGGCCCAAGACTTCATTCCCATTATTGAAAAAGAAGTGGCTCCCTTGTTGGTGGGCAAAGAAATCACCACCTTTAAAGAAATGGCAACTGCTGTAGACAGCTTAAAAGATGCAGACGGCAAACCCATGCACACTGCCATTCGTTACGGCGCAACCCAAGCCATTTTGGATGCAGTGGCTAAAGCCAACCACAAGCTGATGGCGCAAGTGGTGGCCGATGAATACGGCTTAACCATGGAAGACACTTTAGTGCCTATCTTCTGCCAATCCGGCGACGACCGTTACGCCAACGTAGACAAAATGATTTTAAAAGGCGCCAACGTATTGCCCCACGGTTTGATTAACAACGTGAAAGACAAACTGGGCGAAAACGGCGAAAAACTGGAAGATTACGTGAAATGGCTGTCTGAACGCATTCAACAAATCCGCCCGGTGCAAGACTATGCCCCTGTGCTGCACATTGACGTGTACGGCACATTAGGATTGGCTTTCAACAACGACTGTGATAAAATTGTGGCTTACCTGGGCAAACTGGAAGCAGCTGCGAAACCTTTCCACCTGCGCATTGAAGGGCCTGTGGACATGGGCGAACGGGAAGCTCAAGTGGAAGCACTGGCAACCATCACCAAGAAGCTGGAAGAACAAAACATTAACGTGGAAATCGTGGCCGACGAATGGTGCAACACCTACGAAGACGTGGTCATTTTCACAGACAAAAAAGCAGGGCACATGGCACAAATTAAAACCCCAGACCTTGGCGGCATTAACAACTCTATTGAAGCGGTTATCTACTGCAAGCAAAACGGCATGGGCGCTTACTTAGGCGGCACCTGCAACGAAACCGAACGGTCCGCTGCTGTGTGTGCCCACATTGCCATGGCAACCCGTCCGGTACAAACATTGGCCAAACCCGGCATGGGCGTGGACGAAGGTTTCATGATTGTACACAACGAAATGCAACGCATTCTGGCATTGAAAAACCTCATTTAATTATAAATTCTGAAAGAAGGTGAACGGCTTGGAAGAAATGCGCATTCTTTCTCCAACGGCGATTTTAGGCTACGGCTTTCCTGAAAGCGCCTTTGAAGCGGCCATGGCGCTGAAACCGCACGTCATTGCGGTGGATGCTGGTTCAACAGACCCGGGCCCATATTATTTAGGTGCAGGCAAGTCCTTTACAGACAGAAACGCCGTAAAGCGGGATTTAAGCTTAATGATTCCGGCTGCTTTAGAAGCGGGCATTCCTGTTATCATCGGTTCTGCCGGTGGCAGCGGGGCAGACAGCCACTTGAACTGGAACGTAGAAATCATTAAAGAAATTGCCACCGAAAAAGGGCTTTCCTTTAAAATGGCTGCCATCAACGCACAAATTGCGCCGGAAACCGTGAAACAAAAACTGGCCGAAGGCAAAATTGTGCCCCTAGAACCGGCTGAACAAATCACTGAACAAGACATTGAAGCATCCACCAACATTGTGGCCCAAATGGGGCATGAACCTTTCATCAAAGCGCTGGAAGAAGGGGCACAAGTGATTGTGGCCGGCCGTGCATACGACCCTGCCGTGTTTGCTTCTTTGGCTGTTTCCAAAGGTTATAACCCCGGCTTGGCCATTCACTTGGGCAAAATTTTGGAATGCGCCGCCATTGCTTCCACACCTGGCAGCGGCAGCGACTGTATGATGGGCTATTTAGGGGAAGATTATTTTAAAGTGTTCCCGCTTTCCTCCAACCGGAAGTGCACCCTGCTTTCCGTGGCCGCCCATACCTTGTACGAAAAAAGCAACCCGGTGCGCCTGCCTGGCCCCGGCGGCATTTTAGACCTGACACAGACCAGCTTCGAGCAATTTTCAGACAACACCGTTATGGTGAAAGGCAGCCGGTTTATCCCCACAGAAGAAGGCTACTTCGTGAAGCTTGAAGGCGCTAAAAAAGTGGGTTACCGCACAGTTTCCTTTGCCGCTTGCAAAGACCCCATCATGATTGCCCAAATTGACACCATGGTGGAAGAAATTAAGGCCAAAGTGAAATCCAACTTTGAAAAGTTTGGCATTACGGACTTTTTCTTAGACTTTAAACTTTATGGTAAAAACGGGGTTTTAGGCATGTTTGAGGGCATGGAAGCAGAAGTTGACCCTGCCGAACTGGGCGTGGTGATTGAAGCTGTGGCACCCACCCAAGAACAAGCCAATACCATTTGCAGCTTTGCCCGTTCCACCATGCTGCACTTTGGTTATGAAGGCCGGAAGTCCACCGCCGGCAACCTGGCGTTTCCGTTCTCTCCGTCCGACTTTCCTGGCGGCGTGGTATATGCCTTTAGCATGTACCACTTGATGGCGGTTAATGACCCTTGCGAGTGCTTCCCCATGACCATAGAAGAATGCCGAAAGGGGGAATGGCAATGAAGCTCTTTGACATTGCAGACGTTATCCGCAGTAAAAACTCCGGCCCTTACGAATTAACTTTTGATATTATCTTTAAAGATGTTGACATGTTTAAAAAAGTATGGGATGCTAAAGTGATTAACACCCAAAGCTTTGCTGCCCTGTACCATATTCCTGAAACCGACATCATCAATATCTTGGCTTTTGAACCAGCCAAGGCCATTAAAATCACCATTAAACGGCCCATCTGCTCCGGTGACTTAGGGGAGCGGGATGTGTACGGCGCACAACAGCATGCCCCATTGATGGGGTTCACATTTGAACTGTAGTACCTGTATTTAAAACTTTGATATACACGTGCTAAGGAGTGGTTAAGATGCTTGATAATAACGCCATTGCCAATGCCATGGAGATCAAACTTGACCCCGTTCTGCCCGAATACCCGGCCTTCCAGCCGGGTATTCGTCGTGCACCGAACAGGGGTTTTCGTTTGTCCAAAGCACAGGCGGAAACTGCTTTAAAAAATGCCCTGCGTTATTTGCCGGAGGCCCTGCATGAACAAATGGCCCCGGAACTGATGGAAGAACTGGCCACCTATGGCCGCATTTATGCTTACCGGTTCCGCCCAGAAGGACGGCTCTATGGCAAGCCCATAGACGAATACAAGGGCAACTGCATTGAAGGCAAAGCTTTTCAAGTGATGATTGACAACAACCTAGATTTTGAGACAGCACTGTATCCTTATGAACTGGTTACTTATGGTGAAACGGGCAGCGTATGCCAAAACTGGCTGCAATACCGGCTCATTATAAAGTATTTAGAAGTGATGACCAACCAGCAGACGTTGGTGGTGGAATCTGGCCATCCTTTAGGGCTGTTCCCTTCCCGGCCGGAAGCGCCCCGGGTGATTATCACCAACGCCCTGATGATTGGCATGTTCGACAACATTGACGACTGGGAAATTGCAGAACAAATGGGTGTGGCCAACTACGGGCAAATGACCGCTGGCGGCTGGATGTACATAGGCCCACAAGGCATTGTGCATGGCACTTTTAACACCATTGTGAATGCCGGGCGGCTGAAACTGGGCATTGGCCAGGATGAAGATTTAAAAGGCCATTTGTTTGTTACCAGTGGTTTGGGCGGCATGAGCGGTGCGCAACCCAAAGCCATTGAAATTGCAGGCGGCGTGGGCATCATTGCGGAAGTAGATAAATCCCGCATTGAAACCCGCCACAGCCAAGGCTGGGTGGGCAAAGTGTCTGACGACCTAGGCGAAGTGTTCGCCATGGCCAAGGACGCTTTGGAACAAAAAGTGCCCTTATCCATCGCATACCACGGCAACATTGTGGATTTGTTGCAGTATGCTGTGGATAACCACATCCATATTGAACTGTTATCCGACCAAACCTCCTGCCACAACGTGTATGATGGGGGTTACTGCCCACAAGGGCTTACTTTTGAGCAACGCACGGACATGCTGGCCAAAGACCGGGAACAGTTTAAAAAGAGGGTGGATGCCTCCCTGCGCACCCACTTTAACTTAATCAAAACACTGACAGAACGGGGTTCTTACTTCTTCGATTACGGCAATTCCTTCTTGAAAGCCATTTTCGATGCAGGTGTGCAAGAAGTGTCTAAAAATGGGGTAGACGAAAAAGACGGCTTTATCTTCCCATCTTATGTGGAAGATATTTTAGGGCCGGAACTTTTCGATTACGGCTACGGGCCTTTCCGCTGGGTGTGCTTAAGCGGTAACCCAGAAGATTTAGCCAAAACAGACCAAGCCGCCATGGATTGCATCGACCCCAACCGTTGCGGGCAAGACCGGGATAACTACATTTGGATTCGGGATGCCCAAAAGAACAAGCTGGTGGTGGGTACCCAGGCCCGCATTTTGTACCAGGATGCCATTGGCCGCACCCGCATTGCCTTGAAATTTAATGAAATGATTAAAAACGGCGAAATTGGGCCGGTGATGCTGGGCCGTGACCACCACGACGTAAGCGGCACAGATTCCCCCTTCCGGGAAACTTCCAACATTAAAGATGGTTCCAACGTGATGGCAGACATGGCCACCCAATGCTTTGCCGGAAATGCAGCCAGAGGCATGAGCTTAATAGCGCTGCACAACGGGGGCGGCGTGGGCATTGGCAAGTCCATCAACGGCGGATTTGGCATGGTGCTGGACGGCAGCCACCGGGCTGGAGAAATCATTGCCTGTGCCATGATGTGGGACGTGATGGGTGGCGTGGCCAGACGCAGCTGGGCCAGGAACCAAAACGCCATCACCGTCAGCGTTGAATATAACAACATGGAAAAGGGCAAGGGGCACATTACTTTGCCGTACATCCCAAAAGAAAGCCTTGTAGAACAAACTGTGGGTCAATACTTTCAATAATTAAAAAGCTTCGTTCGCCCCCTGGGCGGACGAAGCTTTTAGACAAGAAAGGAACGAGTTTCATGCCAAAATTAGTGGAATGCATCCCCAATTTCAGCGAAGGCCGGAACAAAGACGTGATTGAAGCGCTGGTGGCTTGTGCCAAAAGCGCACCCGGCGTCATTTTGCTGGACCATTCTTCCGACGAAAGCCACAACCGCAGCGTGTTCACCCTTATCGGTGACCCAGAGAATTTGCAAGAAGCCGTTTTCCGCCTGGTGAAGCTGGCCAGCGAAAAAATAGACATGACCAAGCACACTGGGGAGCACCCCCGCATGGGTGCCACGGACGTGGTGCCTTTTGTGCCCGTGCAAGGGGTGACCATGGAGGAATGCGTGGCCATGGCCAAAGCAACCGCCCAGCGCATTAACCAGGAACTGAACATTCCCATCTTCCTGTACGAAGATGCCGCCACCAGCGAAGGCCGCCGGAATTTGGCGGTGGTGCGCAAAGGTCAATTTGAAGGAATGCCTGAAAAACTGTTGCAGCCGGAATGGGCGCCGGATTTTGGTGAACGTAAAATTCACCCCACCGCCGGGGTAACGGCTGTTTCTGCCAGAATGCCTTTGGTGGCCTTCAACGTGAACTTAAACACTGCCGACTTGTCCATCGCCAACAAAATTGCCAAGGTGGTGCGGGGTTCCAGCGGCGGGTTTAAATACTGCAAAGCCATTGGGGTCATGCTGGAAGACCGGAACATTGCCCAAGTATCCATGAACATGGTGAACTACGAGGGCACACCTTTATACCTGGCTTATGAAACCATTCGCATGGAAGCCAAACGGTATGGTGTGTCCATTCTGGGCAGCGAAATCATTGGGGTAACCCCTGCCAAAGCCCTCATTGACAGTGCCCTGTACTACATGCAGGTGGAAGATTTTGACTACAACAAGCAAGTGCTGGAAAACCACGTGATTGCCAATTCATGAAATGGGTGAAGAAATGAAGCTAACAGAGATGACGGTTTCTCAATTTATAGATACCCTTTATTCCGATGCACCTGCCCCTGGTGGCGGCAGCGCGGCGGCATTGTCCGGGGCGCTGGGCATAAGCCTGGTGGCCATGGTAGCCGCCTTAACCGCCGGAAAAGAGAAGTACAAGGAATATGACGCCTTGATGCAGGATATTCTGGAAAGAAGCCAGGGTTTAAAGGAAAAGCTGACACACGCCATAGACGCAGACACAGAAGCTTTTAACGGGGTTAGCGCTGTGTTTGCCATGCCTAAAGCCACAGAGGAAGACAAGGCCAACCGCAAAGCCGCCATGCAGGAAGCGCTGAAAGAAGCAGCACGGGTGCCCTTGGATGTAATGCATTTAGCGGTAGATGCATTGGGCTTGGCGGAAGCCGCTCTGGGCAAAGCAAACCCCAACGCCGCCAGTGACTTAGGGGTGGCTGCCATTCAGTTAAAAACAGCCCTTCAAGGGGCGTGGCTGAACGTGTGCATCAATTTATCGGGCATTCAAGACGAAAGTTTTGTGGCCGATTGCCGGGCGAAAGGGCAAGCTTGCCTGAACCGGGGCGTGGCCTATGCAGACCGGGTGTATGAAGGGATCTTAAGTCAGGTACAATAACGATTTGGGCTGCCTTTTAAAAGACCTTGGGAAACTTTTTCAGGAAAAAGTTTCCCAAACCCTTCAAAAAGCCTTTACCTTAAATGCCGCAAAGCGGCATTTAATAAAGTTTTTGCACCGCTTTTTTTCAAAAAGCGGTTAGGGTTCGGGGCAAAGCCCCGAGGTTTTTTATCAGCTGTGGATAGCCTCAGATTGTTGACAAAAGACATTGGGAAACTTTTTCGGGAAAAAGTTTCCCAAACTCTTCAAAAAGCCTTTACCGTAAATGCCGCAAAGCGGCATTTAATAAAGTTTTTGCACCGCTTTTTTTAAAAAGCGGTTAGGGTTCGGGGCAAAGCCCCCAGGTTTTTATCAGTTGTCGACAGCCTGGGGGCTGCCTTGCAAAGGAAAAGCAAGGCAGCCTTTTTAGTTACCTAAGAATGTTTCGCTTACAGGCGCTTACCGGGTACCAGCTACAATCCCCGCAAATATCATCCATTATAGAGGCAGTCATTGTTGCATGAATCATGCGGATAAGGTCTTGGTAAATGTAGCGCTTTTCTTCAAGACCAAAATAGTGCATCACCTTCATATCATAACGTTTAACCTTCTCGTTATCCACACACACATCCACACCAAGCATGTTGGGGCACTTGCTGCAAATGTCATCGGTGGAGCACACAATGTCAATGGTAGCAGTGGCATCGTTGCGCAAGTGGTTGGTTATGGCCGTCATGTTTTCAACAAAAGCATGGCTGTATCCTTTGCCGCTGTACCCTTGGGTACACAACAAATGGTGGGGGCGTAACTTCATACATACACCTTGCTTTTTAAGAGCGCTGTTTTAATGCTCTTGCCTAAAACCGCCGTTAAAGCAATCTTTACAAGGCTTGTGGGGATAAAGGGAAGCACACAGGCGAAAAAGGCGGTTGCTAGGCTGCTGGATAAAACCAAGCTAAAATAAAACATACCGCAAAGGTAATTGATGACGGTGCCTGTTACAAGCCCAACCACCAACCAAACTTTGTCATTGTTACGCCCTCCCAACCCGGCAGTTAAAGCCAAGATGGGGAAGGAAAGAATAAAGCCGCCTGTTGGGCCAAAAACAATGCCCAAGCCCCCCGTAAACTCTGCAAAAACAGGGGCGCCCATGGAACCAAGCAGAACATAAAACAATGTTGCCCATGTGCCTTTTTTGACGCCCAGTACAATGCCTGCAAGAGGAATGGCGAATGTTTGCAACGTCATGGGTACACCATAGGGCATAGGAATGCTGATTTGTGCACATATGGTTATGATGGTTGTGAAAAGGCCAATGTGGCAAAGGTCTTGGGGTGACAGTTTTTTGGGGTTCATTTGCATCATTGCTCCTATGTATATTTGCTTTATTATACATGGGAGAAAATATATTGTCAACCAACGATTAATTAGTGGTTGACAATTGTTTGGATGCTTATTTCCCCAGAGGAAAGAAAAAGCACCTCACCGTTAGCTTTTTTCACCATTAAGCGCCCCATGGCATCAATATCCAGCGCCATGGCCCTGTAAGGTTCCCCATTGCCTGTAACCAAAATTTCTTGCCCAAGCCAAAGCAACCGCTGCTTGTATTTTTCCAGCATTTCCTTTTCCTTATGGGGGTGCGCTGGAGTGGTTAAACGGTTGACAATTTCGGCAGCAAGGTGATTTCTGGTGGTTGACGGAGGGCCTTCTGGAAAAATAGACGCTGCAATCTGCCGTAAATCTTCTGGAAAGGCCATGGCCGGTGTACTGAAGTTGATGCCGATGCCCACCACAATCCATTGGATATTGCCGCTTTCAAAATCTGTGACTGCTTCAGTTAAAATGCCGCATATCTTTTTGCTTTCTAAATATATATCGTTCACCCATTTGATTTGGGGGTTTTTCTCTGTAATGGCTTCAATGGCTTCGCATACTGCCACGGCGGCAAGGGCTGTCACCAATGTGGGGGTATGAAGCCCAAGCTGCCCGGGATGCAGAACCATACTCATGTAGATGCCGTGCCCAGCCGGTGAATAAAATGCCCGGCCATACCGCCCTTGTCCTGCTGTTTGGCAATCGGTTATAATGGTTGTGCCATGTTCCGCCCCGGCAATGGCCATTTCTTTTGCGGTTTTATTGGTAGATGCACAGGCATCGTATATTAAAATCTTTTCCGCCATTGGTGTTTGCAACAAAAAGGGTAGCATTCCTTGAACAGATAAAATGTCGTTATCCCCGCAAAGACAATAGCCCTTGTTGGTAATCCCTTGAATCTTATAGCCCTCTTTTTCCAGTTCCTTAATGGCTTTCCACACAGCATTGCGGCTGATGTGAAGCTGTTGGGCTATGAAGCTGCCCGATATATTTTGGCCCCGTTTGCTTTCAAGCAAAGCAAGGACATTTTGTTTTGTACCCATCATTGGATTGGCCACACTTTCTGGTGATGATGTGAAGGATTGCCCATCAAGCTCATGTACCCGCATTTTCTTTGTTGTTTAGATGGGCCTTAATCTTTTGAAAGGTTACCTCGTTAAGATGATGTTCAATTTTGCAGGCATCCTCGTCTGCAATGTGTTCTGGAACGCCAATGCCCATTAAAGCCTGCTTTAAAATGCTGTGCCGCTCTAAAATGGCGTTTGCCTTTTGCCCGCCAAGTTCTGTAAAGGTAATCAATCCATGGGTATCTATATGAATGAGCTGGGCAGCTTTTAGTTTTTTCATGGCCTCACTAATGCTTGGCTTAGCATAGCCTGTTTCATTCACAACATCTATAGAGCGCACTTGCCCCAAGCGTTTGCTTAAGATTAAAATGGTTTCTAAATAGTGCTCTGCCGATTCTTTCAACGCATATCACCTCCAGCATAGCTTACCATACCTACACTGAATTAACAATATCACTGTTGTGGCGTAGAGCACACACGGCCAGGCAATCAAGGTGTATACATGTCTCCTTTTGCACGGGTACAGCCGGTGCATCCTTTGCAACCAGCGCACCCGTGTTTTCCTGCCTTTTTGTCCCGATACAGCTTCTGTGCAACAAGAAGAATGCCACCAAACACGACACCTGCCACCAGCATGGTGGGCAGATTTTGAATGATAAAACCCATACAATCACCCCTCTACTTTTCTTCTGCCGGTTTTCTAAACAATAAAAACAGCAATACTAAAACCAATGCCACAGCCACCGCCGTCCAAAGGGTCAGTGCGCCTGTTGTAACAAACAACCCCAGCTGGTAGATAATTAGGGCAATCACATAAGCAAACCCGCACATGTAGCCGATGGCAATAGCCGTCCACTTGGGGCTGTTCATTTCACGCTTGATGGCACCCATAGCCGCAAAGCAAGGGGCGCACAGCAGGTTAAACACAAGGAACGCATAAGCAGAAAGCCCTGTAAAATGTAATGCAATGGGGGACAATCCCTCAAAAGCGCCTGCTTCAACCATGGTGAGTGTTTCGCCTCCAATGCCAAAAAGAACCCCGAATACCCCCACCACTTCTTCCTTTGCAACCAGCCCCATGATGGTGGCCACCGTGGCTTGCCAAGAGCCAAAGCCCAGCGGCGCAAAGAGTGGCGCCACAATATTGCCAATGGTTGCAAGCATACTGTGGTTCATATCCTCCACCATTCCAAAACCGGCATCTCCCCATCCGAACCCGGATAGAAACCAAATAACCACACTGGCAAGCAGAATAACGGTTCCTGCCCGTTGAATGAAGGACCACCCACGCTCCCAAGTGCTGCGAAAAATGTTAGAAAAGGTTGGGGCGTGATAGGCGGGCAGTTCCATGACAAAGGGGGCAGGGTTACCAGCAAACAACCGGCTCTTTTTCAAAATAACGCCCGAAATGACGATGGCTGCAATGCCCATAAAGTAGGCGCTGGGGCCAACCCACCATGCACCGCCGAATAGTGCGCCGGCAATTAACGCCACCATGGGCATCTTGGCACCACAAGGGATGAAAGTGGTGGTCATAATGGTCATTTTGCGGTCACGGTCCGTTTCGATGGTGCGGGAAGCCATAACACCCGGTACACCACAGCCGGAGCCGATGAGCATCGGGATAAAGCTTTTGCCGGAAAGGCCAAACTTGCGGAAAATGCGGTCCATGATGAAAGCCACACGTGCCATGTACCCGCAGTCTTCCAACAGGGAAAGCAGCAAAAACAGAACAAACATCTGGGGCACAAACCCGAGCACACCACCCACACCGCCGATGATGCCGTCCACAATAAGCCCGGTGAGCCACGGTGCAACATGGATACCGTCCAAAAAGTTCCCCACCGCAGGCAACACCCATTCCCCAAATATAGTTTCGTTGGTAAAGTCGGTAAGTGTTGCGCCTAAGGTGGTAATGGAAAGGTAGTACACCAAAAACATCACGGCGGCGAAGATGGGCAACGCCAAAATGCGATTGGTGACAATGCGGTCAATCTTGTCTGAAACAGTCAGGCTGCCGGCAGGTGCTTTCTTTTTCACGCAGGCAGACACCAATTTGGATATGTATGCATACCGTTGGTTGGTCATGATGCTCTCTGCATCATCGTCCTGCTCCATCTCGCATTCCACAATATGCTGTTCCAAGTGTTGCAACTGTTCGGCAGATAAGTTTAGCTTTTCCAGCACTTTTGCATCCCGTTCAAATACCTTAATGGCAAACCACCGCATGCTTTGGGCTGAAACTTCCCCTTGCAGGGATTCCTCTATATGTGCAATGGCATGTTCCACACTGCCCTCAAAGGTGCAGGGCACAAAATACTTTGCGTTTTCCTTAGCCGCTGCAACGGCTTGTTGTGCGGCTGCTTTTGTGCCTTCGCCTTTCAGCGCAGACATGGTTACAACCGGGCAGCCCAAAGCTTTAGACAGCTTATCCACCCTAATTTCATCCCCGTTTTTGCGCAAGGTGTCCATCATATTCAGCGCCACCACCACCGGAATACCAAGCTCTATGAGCTGGGTGGTCAAATAAAGGTTTCTTTCAATGTTGGTGGCATCCACAATGTTTAAAATGGCATCCGGCTGTTCCTCCACCAAATATTCCCTGGTTACCACCTCTTCCAACGTATAGGGCGAGAGGGAGTAGATACCCGGCAAGTCTTGAATGGTTACGCTTTTGTCGCCCTTTAGCTTACCTTCCTTTTTCTCAACAGTTACCCCGGGCCAGTTGCCCACATACTGGGCGTTGCCTGTTAAATCATTAAAAAGCGTTGTCTTGCCGCAGTTGGGGTTACCGGCAAGCGCAATTTTTATCTCTACCATTGTTTCCTCCTTGCAGGTTAGCTTAGCCTAACCCATGCTTAAAAATATAGGCCGTGCCTGTTTTACTCCACTTCAATCATCTGTGCGTCTGCTTTCCTAACCGAAAGCGCATACCCACGCACATTTAATTCAATAGGGTCGCCCAGTGGGGCAACCTTACGCACCAGTATGGTGGTGCCCTTTGTGATGCCCATGTCCATAATGCGGCGCTTTGTGGCACCTTCCCCGTGCAGTTTGATCACTGTGGTGCTTTGCCCAACAGGAACGTCGTTTAATGTTTTCATCATATACCTCCATTTAACCTAAACCATAATTCGGTTTGCCATGGTTTCATCTAATGCAATACGGCTGTCTTTCACCGAAAGAATTAAGTTTCCCGCAAGTTTTGCTATAACGGTCACCTCTGAACCAACAACAAAGCCAAGCTGGGCAAGGTGTTGCCGCACATCGTCTTTGCCGGTGATTCTGCGAATGGGGTTGGTATCCCCAATGCTTGCCATTGTTAAGGGCATCATTGAGACCTCCTTAAAGTTAAGTATGCACATGAGGTTAGGGGAGACTAACTCAAAGTGCTAATAATTGGTTAGTCATAACTAACCTGTGCCATTAATATAGCATAGTCTTTTTACTTTGTCAAGATGCGCTGTTAGAAAGCTAGTTAAAGAAAGAGCCAAACTGGTTTTTGATGATGTTTTCTATTTATCCGTTTGTCAAACTGTCGCTCACGAGGTGTATTGACAAAATAAAGACTTATGATAAAATTAAATATGACCAGCGTGTAATTTTTATATCAAAGAATTAAAGTATAAAGTGAAAATAAAAAGTGAAAAGTGTACAAATGGTTTAGGAATGAGTGCATATTATCGGTGGAAAGGAATTATGCGATGTCAGTAAAAGTCGTTATTGCCGAAGATGAGCCGATCATAAAAATGGATATAAGAGAAATCCTTGAAAGCAGAGGGTACGATGTGGTGGGGGAAGCATCGGACGGCTATGATGTTGTAGAAATTTGCAGAAGCAAAAAGCCGGACCTTGTAATCATGGATATAAAAATGCCATTGTTTGACGGCCTGAAGGCCGCAGAAGTCATTAAAAATGAAAAGCTGGCCCGCTGTGTCATGTTGTTGACGGCATATAGTGATAAAGCCATGCTGGAGCAAGCCAAAAAGGCCAATGTGATGGGATACCTTATCAAGCCGGTGGCCGAAGCATCTTTAGTGCCGGCGATTGAAATTGCCTTGGCCAAACAGGACGAAATAGACGCCATGGAGCAAGATTATCAGAAAACGAAAGCGGCCCTGGAATCTCGGAAAGTGGTTGAAAAAGCCAAGGGCATTTTAATGAAAAGAGATAATCTTAGTGAAGAAGAAGCGTATAGTTATTTAAGAAAGGTGGCAATGAGTAAAGCGTGTACTATAGCCGATATTGCCAAGATTATCATAGCATCAGAGCAATAAATAAGCGCATGATGATAGAAGTTTGCAGCAAGTATACCCATGCGACCGAAAGTGACATACAGAAGCTATTGCAAGTGGGGGAAAGCTTGCCCATTATTGGTGAGCTTGAAGGCTGCGATATGTTCATTGATTGTTTTACAAAAGATGCCCGCCATGCTGTAGTGGTGGCCCAATATAACCCGCACACTGCAACATCTTTTTACAGCGATAGCATTGTGGGGCATTTCATGCATAGGCATAACGAGCCGGGGGTTTTTCGCACGCTGGAAACAGGCGTGCCGTCCCGGGAAGTGAAGGCCATTGTACAGCAGGACTTTGTGATACGCCAAAACGTTAGCCCCATAAGAAACGATGAGGATAAAATTATTGGCGTGCTCATTATGGAGCGCAACATTATCAATGCGGCCAATTCTGAAGAGCGCATTCGTTTGCATGAAAAAATGCAAAGGGAACGCATGAGTAGCGATGAAAACGACTTGTTTAGCATCGTGTCCCATATTGACGAAGCCATCATTTATTTCAACACCATGGGCACAGCGGTGTTCGCAAATAAAAATGCACAAAAACTATACAAGAACCTTGGTTATAACGACGAAATTGTAGGTATGAGGTTTGACAATTTGGTTCTTGGAAGTTATACTATAGACGATGTGGTCGAAAAAAAGTACATTGAACATGCAGAGGTAAAAATCGGGAAATATACGCTCACCATTGTGCATGCGGCTATTATCGAAGACGACCAATGCATTGGCATTGTCATTCTCATTAATGACAAGACCGACAAAGAGAATAGCCACAAAGAGCTTATCTTGAAGTCGGCCGCCATTGAAGAGATACACCACAGAGTTAAAAACAACCTACAGACGATTGTCAGCCTAATCCGTCTGCAAGCCAGAAGAAGCGGCCAGGTCGAAGTCAAAAAAGTGTGCGACTCCATCATCAGCCGGATTTTCAGCATATCCATCACCCATGAGATTTTGTCTGTTAAAGGTGTGGATTCCATCGACGTCAAGGTGATGCTTTGCCGGATGGCTGAAAACACCAAAAGCTATATGATGGGCGACGGTTTTGATTTAGACATCCATGTGGTTGGCCAGGGTTTTAATGTGCCGTCTGCTTCGGCCACGGCCATTGCTATGATTGTGAATGAATTGCTTCAAAATTCCGTCAAGCATGGTTTTGTGGGAAGAAGCCGGGGGGAAATTTCCATCCGCACATCCCAGGGGGATATTTATTCATGCATTGTTGTGGAGGATGATGGTGCCGGGTTTATAGAAGGCGCCAAAAAGGAAGAAAGCCTGGGGTTGAAGCTGGTGAATAGCCTAATTAAGGACAAGCTGGGCGGTAGTATCATCATTGATACATCCACAAAAGGTACAAAGATAACACTTTTGTTTTAAGCTTAAATAAATGTTTGCTTTTTTTCAATTTCATACTTGATATGCAACGGCGTATATCAATAACGGGCAACGAAGCTCAAAGAATCCCTATAAGGGTTTTTTTGAGCTTTTTTATTTTGGTTATAGTGCCCCTATAGCAGATGGCTATAGGCTATAAACATACAAAAGGAAGGGTTGAAAAATGAAACTGAAAACAGCTTTACATGGCAATGTTTTTCAATTCAATAGCTTAAAAGAAGTTTTCGGAAAAGCAAACGAAGAAAAATCTGCGGATATGATTATGGGGATTGGTGCCCGCTCTGTGTCTGAAAGGGTCGCCGCCAAAGTGGTGCTTAGCGAACTGACGCTGGAGCAAATACGCAACAATCCGCTCATTCCGTATGAAAGCGATGAAGTAACAAGGGTTATCGAGGATGGCATCAATGAAACCATCTACAAAAGCATCAAGTCTAAAACCGTGGGGGAACTTAGAAATTATATTCTCGACCACAAGACCACCAACAAAGACTTGGACTGCCTGCGCCAAGGCCTGAACGCCGAAATGATTGCGGCCGTGACCAAGCTGATGAGCAACATGGACTTGGTGTACGGTGCCAGAAAAATGCGTAACAGCGCCAAATGCAAATATGATATTGGCCTGGAAGGCACATTATCATTCCGTTTGCAGCCCAACCACCCCATGGACAACCCCAAAGGTATTCTGGCATCCATAATGGAAGGCTTGAGCTATGGCAGCGGCGACGCCGTGCTTGGTGTAAACCCTGTGGAAGACAATGTGGAAGGCACAACCCGCATCATGAACACACTGTACGACTTCATGTTAAAGTGGGACATTCCAACCCACACCTGCGTGCTGTCCCACATTACAACGCAAATGGAGGCTGTTAAAAAGGGCGCACCGGTTTCCATGTTGTTTCAAAGCGTGGCAGGCACGCAACCGGCTAACGAAGGTTTTGGTGTGAATGAAGCCATTTTAAACGAAGCCTTCGAGATTATTAAAAAGCACGGCATTGCACCCGGGCCGAACCTGATGTATTTTGAAACCGGCCAAGGTTCTGAATGCAGCCTGGATGCCGACCTGGGCGTAGACGAAATGACCCTGGAGGCAAGAACATACGGCTACATTAAAAAGTATGCACCGTTTATGGTGAACAATGTATCAGGCTTTATTGGGCCAGAAACCTTGTATGACGGCAAGCAGATGATTCGTGCCAACTTGGAAGATCACTTTATGGGCAAGCTCACCGGTCTGCCCATGGGAATGGCACCTTGCTACACCAACCACACGGGCATTGACCAAGGCGACCAGGAAATTGCAACCATGCTCTTGGCTATGGCTGGGTCTAATTACTACATGGGCGTGGCCTGTGGCGACGACGTGATGTTGAGCTATCAGGACACCAGCTTCCACGATGACGCCACATTGCGGGAACTTTTAAACCTTAAACCCGCCAAAGAATTTTTTGAATGGACAATCAAAATGGGCATTCTGGATGAAAATGGCCGTTTAGGTGAAAGAGCGGGCGATGCATCCATCTTTTTAAAATAAATATGGAGGGGTGAAAGTCGGTGGATAAAGCAAGCTTGGAAAGCGTGATCAGAGGTGTCATTCAAGAAATGACAAAAGAAAACGCTGGACAGTTACAACGCAATGAACCGTGTGGTCAATTAGGCGCAGCCGATTGCGGCTGTGATGGGGCTGTGGAAGACATTACAACCGTTCAGCTGAACCAGGTGCTGAACGTGCCAAACCCGGAAAACAGAGAAGCCTATATGGAACTGAAACAGGCCACCCCGGCCAGGCTGGGCGTTTGGAGAGCAGGCCCCCGCCTGACCACCAGCACCCTGCTACGTTTCCGGGCAGACCATGCGGCAGCCATGGACGCTGTGTTTAGCGAAGTGGACGAAGCGTTGCTTACACGTAACAACCTGTTTACCGTACATACCACGTCGAAAGACAAAGTGCAGTTTTTGTCGAACCCGGCCACGGGCAGGTGTTTTGATGAAGCAAACACGCAAATCATTAAAGAAAAGTGTGTCCATGCACCTCAAGTGCAAATTATCGTGGCGGATGGGTTAAGCTCCACGTCCATAGAAGCAAACATCGAGGACATGATTCCGTCACTGGTGCAGGGCTTAAAAGGCCATGGGCTAACCATGGGCACACCGTTCTTTATTAAGCATGGACGGGTAGGGGCCATGGACGCCGTGACGGAAGCATTAGATGCTGAGGTCACCGTGTTGCTCATTGGTGAAAGGCCGGGCTTGGTAACCGGCGAAAGCATGAGCTGCTATATGACGTACAAAGGGCGCGTAGGCATG
Source organism: uncultured Eubacteriales bacterium (assembly GCA_964500895.1). Taxonomy (GTDB): domain Bacteria; phylum Bacillota; class Clostridia; order Lachnospirales; family JAISER01; genus CAZCQP01. The sequence goes on from CAZCQP010000006.1 coordinate 59,722, forward strand.
GCCGAATCTATGCGCACGGTGGTGTCCAACATTTACAAAAACGGCACACCGCCCACCGAAGCAGGCGCTCACGTTGCAGACATTGTGAAGCTTATGATTGAGCGCAAGGCCAGCGGGCTAGATTTAAAGCTGTAGTACATACAGCTAAAAATAGTAAAGAAGAGGAAGGTGTCTGTATGACCAACGATGCATTAAAAAGTAGCGTATTAAGCGCAAGAATTATTCCAAATGTGAATGAAGACATGGTAAAGGAATTCAACCTGCCTGCAGGGCACCGCAGCATTGGCATGTTTACGGCCGACTGCGATGATGTGTCCTACACGGCTATGGACGAAGCCACCAAGCGGGTGGACGTTAAAGTGGTGTATGGCAAAAGCTTTTACGGCGGTGCGGCCAACGCCAACACCAAGCTGGCCGGTGAAGTGATTGGTATCATTTCCGGTGCAAGCCCCGCAGAAGTAAAAAGCGGCTTAGATGCCATCGTGGACGTGGTGGAAAACGAAGCCCATTTCATTAGCGCCAACGAAGACGACAGTGTGGTTTATTACGCACAGTGTATTTCCAGAACAGGCTCCTATTTGTCTCAAGTGGCCAACATTCCAGAAGGACAACCTTTGGCCTATCTCATCGCCCCTCCATTGGAAGCCATGTATGGGCTGGATGCGGCACTGAAGGCGGCAGATGTGACCATGGTGGCATTTTATGGCCCGCCATCTGAAACAAACTTTGGCGGCGGCTTGCTGACGGGAAGTCAATCAGCCTGTAAAGCCGCATGTGATGCGTTTGCAGACGCTGTAAAGGCCGTTGCCGCGAACCCAACTAAATATTAAGAGGTGATTCGCCATGCAGGCAATCGGTATGATTGAAACCAAAGGCTTGACGGCTTCCATTGAAGCGCTGGATGCGATGGTGAAATCAGCCAATGTTAAATTGGTGACTAAGCAAAATATAGGCGGTGCCCTGATAACCGTTGTTGTAGAAGGCGATGTGGGTGCGGTGAAAGCGGCTGTAGATGCGGGCGTATCTGCGGCACAGAAGGTGGGAACGGTTGTTTCCGCACATGTCATTCCCCGGTGCAGCCAGGACGTTGGCATGGTTTTGCTGGGTGCGGCCCAGGAAAATGTGCAGGATAGCGTGCAGGAAAGCATAGCCCCCGTACAGCCCGTTGCGGACAATGCGCCAGAGGAGACCGCCTGCCCAGATGAACCACAGATGCCGGAAGAAGAACAGACCTTACCGGAAGAGCCAGAAGAACCGGTTGAACAGGAAGAAGCAAAGCTTGCACCGGCCTTACCTGTAAAAACAAGAGAAGAACTGAACGGCATGAAGTTAGCCGAACTGCGGCAACTGGCCAGACAGCTTCCCATCCAAGGTTTGAAATATCAGGAGATTAAGCTTCTGAACCAGGAAACCTTAATAGAACATATTTTAAAGTGCTACGAAGCACAACAATAATCTTATACATGGAGGTATACATATGTCTATAACAAATGCATTAGGTTTGGTTGAAACAAAAGGGCTGGTAGGCGCCATTGAAGCAGCCGATGCCATGGTTAAAGCAGCCAATGTAACACTGGTTGGCAAAGAAAAAATCGGCAGCGGTTTAGTGACCGTCATGATTAGAGGCGACGTTGGTGCAGTCAAGGCAGCTACCGATGCTGGTGCAGCTGCTGCGGCAAGAATTAGCGAAGTGGTATCTGTACACGTTATTCCACGGCCCCACGGCGAAGTGGAGATGATTTTACCGAAAAGCTTGGTAATCACTGAATAATAAAAGCCCATCTGGAAAGGTTGTGGCAGCATGTTTTGTGCTGAACGGGTGGATGCGTTTATAGGCAGCGTGGAGCAGTCGTTAACCGTAAACGGTGCATTTCAAAGCCCAGATGAACTGATGGTGGGCGTGGATTTAGGCACGGCATACATTGTGGTGGTGGTTTTAAACGGGCAAGGCCAGCCTGTGGCCTGTGAATTGGCATTTTCGCAAGTGCTGAAAGACGGGTTGGTGGTTGACTACATCGGTGCGGTGAACACCGTCCGGCAACTAAAGGCCAAGCTTGAAAACAGGTTAGGCGTTGCTCTAACAAAGGCAGCCATTGCAGTGCCGCCGGGCACTTCCCCTGGCGACCAGCGCACCCATGTAAATGTGGTGGAAGCTTGCGAAATGGATGTGACCGCCATTGTTGAAGAACCCACAGCGGCCAATGCTGTCTTAAACATTCAGCAAGGCGTTATCGTGGACATTGGCGGCGGCACCACGGGGCTTTCAGTGCTGGACGGCGGAAAAGTTATCTATACGGCAGACGAAGCAACCGGCGGAACCCACCTGAGCCTGGTTTTGTCCGGCCGGTATAAAGTGTCTTTTGAAGAAGCGGAAAGCTTAAAAAAAGATGCCAGACGCCAAAAAGAAGTGCTACTGGCTGTAACCCCGGTTATTCAGAAAATGTGCGCCATTGTGCGGGACAACATCCAGCGCTTTAACGTGGAGGATGTGTATCTGGTGGGAGGCACGTGCTGTTTAAAAGGCGTAGAGGACATTTTCTCAAAAGAACTGGGCATCCGGGTGTACAAACCGGCCAATCCGTTTTTGGTGACGCCCACAGGCATTGCTTTATGCTGCCGGGGCGAAGATTAAGTTATGGCAGATGGTGCACATTCAGCCATAGGGAGGCTTTACATGATTATTGGCAAAGTGATAGGCAATGTGTGGGCCACCAGCAAAAGCAAGGGGTTGGAGGGCATGAAGCTGATGGTTGTGGAACCGTACGGCTATGACGGCCATCCGAAACAATACCCCATTGTTGCAGCAGACAGCATTGGCGCAGGCATTGGCGAAACGGTGCTTGTGGTTTCCGGCAGTTCTGCCCGGTGTGTGGCCGAAAACAAAGATATTCCGGTGGACAGTATGATTGTGGGGATTATTGACGCAATAGACTTGCAACAGTAAAAGCATGATTATGCACACAAAAATTAATTCAGGAAAAGGAGCGGCAGCATGGGAATAAGCGATATTATTATATACATTATGTTGTTTTTCATGGTTGTTGGTATTGTTGACAAGTTGGTTTTTAAAAGCAAATGGGGTTATGGAACCCAATTTGAAGAAGGCGTGCAGGCCATGGGTGCGCTGGCATTGGCTATGGTTGGTATCATGTGCTTTGCACCCGTTTTGGGCAATGTACTGACACCGATTATCAGCCCATTATATGCCATAATCGGTGCAGACCCGGCCATGGTAGCCGGCTCGCTGCTGGCCATTGACATGGGTGGGTACCCGTTGGCCAAAGTTATGACGGAAAATGCACAAATCCATAACCTTTCAGGTATTTACTTGGGCGCTATGATGGGTGCTACCGTTGTGTTTTCTATTCCGGTTTCGCTGGGCATCATTCAAGATTCGGACAAGCCTTTTCTTGCAAAAGGTATGTTGGCAGGTTTTATAGCCATTCCCTTCGGCGCATTTGCATCGGGCATTGCGGACGGCATTGGCATGGGCATTTTGTTGGTGAATCTGATTCCTTCCATCGTTTTAGCAGGTTTGTTTGCACTTGGGCTTTTCTTCATTCCAGAAACTATGCTGAAAGGGTTTAACATTTTTTCAGTGGCCATTACGGTGTTAATTACCGTTTGCTTTGGCGCTGCCATTATTGAAGCGCTGTCAGGCATTGTCATCATTCCCGGTATGGACCCCATTGGCCCGCAGCTTGAAGTGGTGGGAATCATCGCCATTACGCTGGCCGGTGCGTACCCGCTGGTGCATTTCATTACAAAAGTGTTTAGTAAACCGCTGATGGTGCTGGGCAAGCTGATGGGTGTAAACGATGTGACAGCGGCGGGCATGATTGCCACGCTGGCCAACAACATCCCCATGTTCGGCATGATGAAAGACATGGACAACAAAGGCAAAGTGCTTTCTGTGGCATTTTCCGTGTGTGCAGCGTTTACATTCGGTGACCATTTGGGTTACGCTTCGGCCCAAGACCCTAAAGTCATTATGCCCATGATTGCCGGCAAGTTGGTTGGCGGTGTGGTTGCTATCATTATCGCAAGCCTGTTTGTGGGCAAAGAGCATAAAGCAAGCTAGGAGGAAGATCTTTCATGGAAATTGATGCAAAGTTAATCGAATCAATGATACGCAAGGTGTTACAAGAAGAAGCAGCAAAAAACGCAGACCCAGGGCTGGCAGGGCTTCGCCGTGTGGACAGCTCCGGCGTGATGGCGGTGAACACCAATAAAGTGGTGTGTGAAAAGTTTCCTTTCCCAATCCCCAGCCAGGACGTTTATTTAAAAGACATTATGACTGTGGAAGAAAGCCCTCGTTTGGGCTGCGGTATGATGGAAATGAAAAACGGCGCAAGCTTCGACTGGACGCTGAAATATGACGAAGTGGACTATGTGATTGAAGGCACGCTGGAAATCATCATAGACGGCCGCAAAGTAAGCGCTAGCGCAGGAGAAGTGCTTTTTATCCCCAAAAACTCCAGCATTACTTTCAGTACGCCAGACCAGGCACGGTTCTTATACGTGGTATACCCCGCCAACTGGTCCGAGCAATAGGAGATGGCTTTCAATGCATTATTTTGAAGCGTGCCCGAAAATTTGCTTCGGCGAGGACGCCTTGAATTATTTAGACAGCATAAAAGATGAAAAAATTTGTGTCATTGCCGACCCGTTTATGGTCAGTTCCGGCATTGCACAAGACGTGACAAAGGTATTCAGGGAAAAAGGGTATGCTTACACCATATTTTCAGATGTAGAGCCGGATCCTTCCATCGCAACCATCAGCAGGGGTGTGCATCACATCTTCCAGGAAAAACCGGATGTGGTAATTGCGCTGGGCGGCGGTTCGGCCATTGATGCAGCCAAGGCCATCCTCTATTTTTGCACCCGGCTGAAAGGGCAAATGATGGATGAAAAGTATATTCACAAGCCATTTTTCATTGCCATTCCCACAACAAGCGGCACGGGTTCGGAAGTAACGTCTTATGCGGTGGTCACAGACCCATTAAACAACGTGAAAATACCCATAAGCGCCAAAAGGATGATTCCAGATGTGGCCATTCTGTGGCCCCAGTTTACCAAGACGCTACCATTGGCTATTGTGGCCAATACGGGCATGGATGTGTTAACCCACGCCGTTGAAGCCTTTGTATCCAAAAATGCAAACCCATTTTCAGATATGTATGCCAAGGAAGCGGCACAGAAAGTGTTTAAATACCTGATTCCCCTGTACGAAAACCTGAACAATACGTCGCTGCGTGAGGAAATGTACATTGCATCTACCATGGCAGGGCTGGCCTTCACCAATTCCGGCTTGGGCATTAACCACAGCATTGCCCATACCATTGGGGCGGATTTTCACATTCCCCACGGCTTGGCCAACAGCATTGTTTTGCCATACGTCATTGCCTACAATGCAGGGTTGACCAAATATGTGGCCAATGGTGTGCATGAGAAATACGGGGTGCTGGCCCGTTTCATGGGCCTTCCCTTGGCAGATGATGTTGCGGCGTGTAAAGGATTGGTGATGGCCGTTCAAGCTTTTAACCAAAAGTTTGGCATCAAGCAAGCCTTAAAAGAGCATGGCATAGACCCAACAACCTTTGCAGACAGGCTGGATGTTTCGGCAGACAAAATACTTGCCGATATGTGTACATCGGCAAACCCGGTGGACATTTCAAAGGAAAGCCTGAAGGGGCTGCTGATGGACATTTATGAAGGCAACGGAATCATGTTATAAGGATGGTGCAGGTGTGGGCGAAGAAAAGCAAAGAGTGATACAGGAATATGTGCCCGGCAAACAGATTACGCTGGCACATTTGATAGCCAACCCCATTGCAGGTCTGCACAAAAAGCTGGGCCTGTTTGAAGACAGCCGAAACGCCATTGGCATTCTGACCATCACTCCGTCGGAAGCCGCCATCATTGCAGCGGATGTGGCCACAAAGTCTGCCGCTGTAGACATTGGCTTTATCGACCGGTTCAGCGGTTCGCTCATGATAACAGGCGATGTTTCTGCGGTGGAATCGGCCCTTAAAGGTGTGCTGGAACTGCTGTCGGGTAAGATGGGTTTTACCCCGTCGGACATCACCCGCTCATAGTTTGCGCCAAAGGAGAGACATATGAAAAGAGTCATCCTGATTGGTAAGACGGGCAGCGGAAAAACAACGCTTATTCAAAAGATAGAAGCGTTGGACATGCAGTATAAAAAAACCCAAAGCATTGAGTCTTACTACCAGTTTATAGACACGCCGGGGGAATATTTAGAGCACAAAGCATATTACGGCGCATTGCTTATTTCTTCCGCCGAAGCGGACATCATTGGCTTGGTGGAGGACTGCACGGCGGAAGAAGTATGGCTGCCACCCATGATGTCCTCGGCCTTTTCCAAAGAAACCATTGGCATTATTACTAAAATGGACAAGGCTGAATCAAGCATGGTGGACAAAGCCAGGCAACGGCTGAAAGAAGCCGGTGCAGGTGAAATCTTTGAAGTGTCGGCTGTAGAAGACCTGGGTGTAGAGGCGTTAAAAGCCTATATTGACCGGTAGGAAGGGGGTGTCAGGCTTGAGAGAAGTGATACTAAGTGTGGGCATTGATATTGGCACCAGCACAACACAAGTTGTGTTTTCCAATATTACCATTGAAAACACGGCTTCCGATTTTAGTGTGCCAAGGATTGCCATTATTGACAAAGAAATTGTCTATCGCAGCCACATCCACTTTACACCCCTTAAATCACCCATTGAAATCGACATGGAAAAGGTAAGAGATATTGTCGTAGAAGAATATGGGAAAGCCGGTATTGACAAGCAGAACATCCAGACCGGTGCAGTGGTGATTACCGGTGAAACAGCACGCAAAGAAAATGCTAACGAAGTGGTGCTGTACCTGAGCGATTTTGCAGGAGACTTTGTGGTGGCCACCGCCGGGCCAGACCTTGAAAGCATCATTGCCGGTAGAGGGGCTGGGGTGGACGTCTATTCCAAAGAGCACTTGACCAATGCAGCCAACTATGACGTTGGCGGGGGCACATCCAACTTTGTGCTGTTTAAAAACGGTGAGTTGATGGCCACCAGCTGCCTGGACATTGGCGGGCGGCTCATTAAGGTGGACAAGGCCACCAAGCGCATCACGTATATTGCGCCTAAAATAAAAAAGCTGATTGACTATAAAAACATTGGCTTGCGGGAAGGCGACCAGGCAGATTTGGGCAAATTGCAGCAGGTGACGGCGGCAATGGCCAACTTGCTGGCCATGTCTCTGGGCACGGTGGAAAAAGACAGCTTTTACCCCACCATTCTCACCATTGAAGGCAACGACGTTGTGTTGAAAGAGCCGGTGAAAAACATTTGTTTTTCCGGCGGCGTGGCGGATTATGTAGGAGAAGCCACCCAGGAGGACGTGTTTGCCTACGGGGACATCGGCATTTTGCTGGGCCGTGCCATCCATGCATGCGAAGGCTTAAAGTGTATCAACCGGGTACACGCAACCGAAACCATTCGGGCCACTGTGGTGGGCGCCGGGTCCCACATTACGGAAATAAGCGGCAGCACCATTGAATATGGCGAAAATATTTTGCCGCTGAAAAATGTACCCATTCTCAAATTGACAAAAGAAGAAGAAACGGACAATGCAACCATTGCCCGAGCCATTAGGGATAAACTGAACTGGTTTACCTTAGAGGATGAAAAGAACGTACCGGTGGTGGCCGTGGCCATGACGGGTAAAAAAAGCATTGGATTTAAGGAAGTAACCAATGTAGCCCAAGGCATTGTGGCAGGCTGTGAAAAAATGATTGCCGCCAACATGCCGCTGGTGGTGGTGGTGGAGTTTGACATGGCCAAGGTGCTGGGGCAAACCCTTAACCGGCTTTTGAACTACCGGCACCCCATTGTCTGCATCGACATGATTACCGTGGAAAACGGGGACTACATTGATATTGGAAAGCCTGTGGGCGGTGGCAGTGTGCTGCCTGTAGTCATTAAGACGTTGGTTTTCAAGTAGCACGCATCGTGCACATGCACTTGATTTATTTTACGAAAGTGAGGGATTACTCTGAAGCTGAAAACAAGTTTATACGGGAAAACATATGCATTTAATAGCTTAAAAGAAGTATTGGCAAAAGCCAATGAAGAAAAATCCGGCGACAAGCTGGCCGGTATTGCAGCGGAATCCTCCGAGGAACGCATTGCGGCCAAGGTGGTTCTGTCTGAAGTGACTGTTGGAGAGTTGCGCAACAGCCCTGTGGTGCCTTATGAAGAAGATGAGGTTACCAGAGTGATTCAGGACAGCGTGAATGAAAAAATTCACAGCGAGTTCAAAAATAAAACCATTTCAGAGCTTCGTGAATACATATTGGACGAAAATACAACGGGCAACGACATTAAGAGAATGTCTAAAGGCATCACCTCTGAAGTTGTGGCCGGTGTAACCAAGCTCATGTCCAACCTGGACTTGATTTACGGGGCCAAAAAAATTAACATTACCGCCCATTGCAACACCACCATTGGTTTGCCGGGCACTTTTTCCACCAGATTGCAGCCAAACCACCCCACAGACAATGTGGACGGCATTTTGGCCTCTTTGATGGAAGGATTAAGCTATGGCGTGGGTGATGCGGTCCTTGGCCTGAACCCTGTGGACGATTCTGTGGCCAGCGTTAGCCGGGTGCTGGAACTGTTTCATGAATTTAGAAACAAATGGAGCATCCCAACCCAAATTTGTGTGTTGGCTCACGTAACCACCCAGATGGAAGCCATTCGGAAAGGTGCGCCTTGCGACCTTGTTTTCCAATCCATTGCCGGTTCACAAAAAGGCAATACCGCTTTCGGTTTGGACGTTCAAATGCTGGACGAAGCCAAGGCGCTCATGTTATCCCACGGCACCTCCACCGGCCCTAACGTGATGTATTTTGAAACAGGGCAAGGCTCTGAACTGTCTTCCGATGCACACAACGGCGCAGACCAGGTGACCATGGAAGCCCGCTGCTATGGCTTGGCTAAACGGTATGACCCGTTTTTGGTTAACACCGTTGTTGGGTTCATCGGGCCGGAATATTTGTACGACTCCAAACAAGTGATTCGTGCCGGTCTGGAAGACCACTTTATGGGCAAGTTGACCGGCATCTCCATGGGCTGTGACGCCTGCTACACCAACCACATGAAAGCAGACCAGAACGACATTGAAAACCTGGCTGTACTGCTTGTGGCGGCGGGCTGTAACTATGTGATGGGCATTCCTCATGGCGATGACGTGATGCTGAACTATCAGTGCACGGGTTACCACGAAGCCATGGCTTTAAGAGAACTGCTGGGGCTGCGGCCGATTAAAGAGTTTGAAACATGGATGGAACAAATTGGCATCATCAAAGATGGCAAAATGACAAAACGGATGGGCGACGCATCCATATTCTTGAAATAAACCGAATGGGCCCACTTTGGGCGCTCACGTTCAATAATGAAAGAGGAGGCATAACCAGTGGTCAATGAAAACGAAATTAAAAGCATGATTGAAAAAGTATTGGCACAAATATTAAGTGAAGAAGCCGCCGGCCCCCAGGACACCCCACAGGCAGTTTCTGTAAAAGAAGATACATGTGGCATTCAAGTGGATCCGGGTGCAATTGAAGACATTACGGCCATTGATTTAAAAGATCACTTCTTGGTGCCGGAACCTGCGGACAAAGAAGGATATTTGGCCATGAAAAAATATACCCCTGCACGCCTTGGCGTGTGGCGGGCAGGCCCACGGTACAAAACTGTCACATCCCTGCGTTTCCGGGCAGACCATGCCACAGCACAGGATTCCGTGTTTTCCAATGTTTCAGAAGATTTTGTGAAAGCAAACGGCTTTGTGTCTGTTCAAACAAGCTGCACGGATAAAGATGAATACGTTACCCGGCCAGACCTTGGCAAAACTTTTAGCAGTGAAACCACTGCCCAAATGAAAAAAGAACTGAAACACGGCATGAAGGTGCAAATTATGATTGGTGACGGCTTAAGTTCTGCCGCCATTGAAGCCAATATACCGGACATTTTGCCGTCCATCATTCAAGGGCTTTCTAGATACGGCATTGACGTTGGGCCCATTCCCTTCGTGAAATATTGCCGGGTTGGGGCCATGGATGCCATTGGCGAACTGACCGACGCAGACGTGGTGTGTTGCCTGATTGGTGAAAGACCAGGCCTTGTAACGGCTGAATCCATGAGCGCTTATATGGCGTATAAGCCCACGGTGAACATGCCGGAAGCCAGACGAACCGTTGTGTCTAACATTCACAAAGGTGGCACCCCACCGGCAGAAGCAGGCGCCCATATTGCAGAACTTTTGAAGCTGATGCTGGATAAAAAAATGTCTGGTGTGGAACTGAAGCTGTAAAGGAGGCAAACAGCCATGGAACTTTTGGATAAAGACCTGGTGTCGATACAGGCTGTGCGCAACCTTGTGAAGGAAGCCAAGGCCGCCCAGGCGCAACTGGCAACTTTTTCGCAGGAACAGCTGGACAAAATTGTTTTCGCCATGTACAGAGCGGGCTTTGAGAATGCAGAACGGCTGGGCCGGATGGCAAACGAAGAAACCGGCTTTGGCAAGGCGGCAGATAAATGCATCAAAAACCAATTTGCTTCCCAGTCTGTGTATGATTCTATCAAAGATTTAAAGACGGTAGGCATATTGAACGACGACAAAGAAAAACAAGTGATGGAAGTCGGCGTACCCATCGGCGTTATTGCGGCGCTGGTGCCGTCTACCAACCCTACGTCTACTGTTATTTTTAAGGCGCTTATTGCCATTAAAACAGGTAACGCCATTGTGTTTTCGCCCCACCCAAGTGCACTCAAATGCATCACAGAGACCGTCCGGGTGATGAATGAGGCTGCCATGAACGCCGGCTGCCCCAAAGGTGCTATTGCCACCATGGAAATACTGACCATGCAAAGCACGGCGGAACTGATGAAACACAAAGATGTATCCCTTATTTTGGCCACAGGTGGCACGGCCATGGTGAAGGCTGCTTATTCCTCCGGTACCCCATCCATCGGGGTTGGGCCGGGGAACGGCCCTGCATTTATCGAAAAGACAGCGGACATTCCGCTGGCCGTTAAACGCATTATTGAATCAAAAACCTTTGATAATGGCACCATCTGCGCTTCAGAACAATCTGTTGTGGTAGAGGCCGAAATGGAAGCCGTGGTGAAAGCCGAATTTGAAAGACAAGGCGGCTATTTCCTGAAGCCAGACCAAAAGAGCAAGCTGGAAAAAATATTAATGCTGCCCAGTGGCACCATGAACCCTAAAATCGTGGGCAAACCAGCCCATGTTGTGGCAGAAATGGCGGGCATTGATATTCCGGCGGGCACAACGGTTTTGCTGGGCTATGAGACTGGCGTGGGCGCACAATACCCACTTTCAGAGGAAAAGCTGTGCCCGGTGCTTGGCTTTTATGTAGAGGCCGACTGGGAAGCCGCTTGCCTACGAAGCATTGAGATTCTCAACCACGAAGGTGCGGGGCATACCATGATGATCCATACCAACGACACTGCCATTGTGCGTGAATTTGCCTTGCGTAAACCGGTCAGCAGACTGCTGGTGAATACACCGGGTGCGTTGGGTGGCATTGGGGGAACAACCAACCTGTTGCCGTCGCTCACACTGGGCTGCGGTGCTGTTGGCGGTAGCTCAACCTCCGATAACATTGGCCCCCTTCACCTGATTAACATTCGGCGCATTTGCTATGGGGTAAGGGAATTAGATGACATTAGAGGTACGGCTGCACCTGCCGGTTCCTGTGAAAATGCATATGTAGAGCGCATTATTGAAAGAGTGCTGGAAAAGTTATGCGCAGGACAGCGTTCATAACACCTTAAAACGGCTATGAGAAGGGGGGGCTTGTGGTTGAACCTGATTCAGAATGTTTTCGAGGCAGGGGTGGTAGGCGCAGGCGGCGCAGGGTTTCCCACCCATGTAAAGCTGGACGCTAAAGCGGAGTATCTAATTATCAATGCCGCAGAATGCGAACCCCTGCTGGAAACAGATAAATATATGATGCGCAATATGGCAGAGCGTATTGTCCGTGGGGCTTGCCTGGCCGGGCAGCACTTACAGGCTGAACATATCATCATTGCGCTGAAAAAAGCATATCATTCGGAAGCGGAAAAACTGACCCAGGCCATCAAGGCGCAGTGTGCCCCTGTTACGTTGTCTTTGATGGACAGCTTTTACCCCGCAGGGGATGAGCATGTGATGGCAAACCATGTCACCGGGCGGGTGGTCCCCCCGGGGGGCGTACCCATTCAGGCGGGCATGGTGGTGTCCAACGTGGGCACGATGATTGGCGTAGCCGACGCAGCCGATGGCATTGCCGTCTCAAGAAAGCTGGTGTCTGTGCTGGGTGAGGTGCATACCCCTCGCCTCGTGGATGTGCCGGTGGGTGCGCCATTAAGCGCCTGTATTGAGGCGGCAGGGGGCTTAAAGCGGCAGGATGTGATGTTTGTGTTAGGCGGCCCCATGATGGGGCGCTGCCTTAGCCCAAAACAGTGTGAGCAAACATTTGTAACCAAAACCACTGGGGCCATCATCGCTATTCCGGCCGACCTGTCCTTTATAAAGCGGAAGGAACAGCCCTTGCAGCACATTTTGAACAGAGCAAAATCGGTCTGCATACAATGTGCCTATTGCACAGAAATGTGCCCCCGCTATTTGCTTGGCCATGACTTACGGCCACACAAAATGATGCGCCTGACGGCTTATCAAGGCTTTGACCAAGCGGTGCAGACGAAGGAAGCACAAGAAGCGCTTCTTTGCAGCGAATGTGGTGTATGCGAAGAATATGCATGCCCCATGGGCTTGTCGCCCCGAAGGGTGAATGTGGCCATCAAGGCCAAGTTGCGGGAACGAGGGGTCAAATACACCCCAGGTAGCTTGCCGGTTCAGGCAAGAGCAGGGGGAGACGGACGCAGAATCCCATCCCACCGGCTTATTGCCCGGCTGGGGCTGGACAAATACCATGTGTCATTGGGCGACCATGTGGTTGTGCCGGATGTTACGGCAGTGCGGGTGCCTTTGCGCCAGCACATTGGTCAGGCGGCTGTACCGGTGGTAAAAGAAGGCGACAGCGTATGTGCCGGAGAAAAAATCGGTCAGATTCCCACCGGCGCAATGGGTGCCAATGTCCACACCGGCATCAGCGGAACGGTCATAAAAATTGATGAATACGTTTGGATTGAAAAAGAGGTGGTTTCATGAGCCATGCCATAGGGTTTTTAGAATTAAACAGCATTGCCAAAGGCATCGGAGCCACAGACCATATGATTAAAGCCGCAGATGTGTTTTTGGCCGCCGCCAAGCCCACGTGCCCTGGAAAATTCACCATATTGATAACAGGGGATGTGGCGGCAGTGAATGCCGCTGTGAAAGCGGGCATGGCGGCTGGTGGTGAAGCGGTGGTGGACCATCTGGTCATTCCTCGGGTGCACCGGCAAGTGGTGGCTGCGGTGAACGGCGTGGCGGACATTAAAAACAAAAGCGCCCTCGGCGTGGCAGAATATTTTTCAATCACGTCGGCCATATTGGGTGCCGACGCCGCAGTGAAGGCGGCCGATGTAGAGCTAATCGAAATCCGCCTTGGCGTGGGTATCGGCGGCAAAGCATTTGTGTCTTTAACAGGCGATGTAAGCGCCGTACAGGCGGCGGTGGATGCGGCATCGGCAAAAGCCGGTGCAGAGGGGATGTTGGTTAGTACCATTGTCATCCCCAACCCCAGGCCAGAACTTTTCAGTTGCCTGGTATGATACATACATGATGCATATGATTAAAAAGATAAATTTAAGGAGGAAAACAACATGTCAGCAATGAATGCATTAGGAATGGTAGAAACAAAAGGTTTAGTAGGTGCTATTGAAGCATCGGACGCAATGGTAAAAGCCGCCAACGTGACGTTAGTGGGCAAAGAAAACATCGGCAGCGGCCTTGTGACCGTTATGATTAGAGGCGATGTGGGCGCAGTTAAGGCAGCCACAGATGCAGGCGCAGCAGCGGCAGCCGCCGTTGGGGAACTGGTTTCTGTTCACGTTATTCCAAGACCCCACGAAGAAGTAGAAATGATTCTGCCTAAAAAAGCCAGCAACTAACTGTTGACGACAGCTTGCTGAACAATGGACAAAACGGCAGGGCAGGCCACTGTAAAACAGTGGCCATGCTGTGCTTCATTTGCTAGGGTTTCGGCAACAGAAAGGATGTGGGCGTTTGGCAACGCTGCTGACAGAAGCAGATGTCAGGGCCGAGTTCAGGAACAAAAACCTGGCTGACATCACAGAATATAAAGTGGAAAAAGGTACCATTGTTACGCCATCTGCTAAAGCATTTTTGGCGGAAAAAAGAATCCGGTTGGTTACGGACGGCGAACAGGTAGCGGCGGCAGAGCCGCCGAAAACAGAAGCACCGCCCGTGGAGCAGGATGAAAGCAACCTGCCTCCTGTGTCATACCCACAAAAGTATGAAAGTGTACAAGGCGGTGTATTTGAAAAAAAACCGGAGTTTATGACCCAGATTTATGGCAACAAGCTGGTGTTTAAAGACCACAAGATTGTCCGCTTTCGGGGGGCCATTGACAGCTTTGAAGCCAAAATCATTGATATACAATTACGGTTTTTGAACAAAGGGATGCAGCAAGTGGTGGACGACTTGCAGGAAATCATGGACTTTGTGCGGATGATTCTGCGGTGCGAAGTTTTAAACCAGGAAATGCAGGACATCACCCTGTTAAACATGGACAGCGATGAAATCCGGGCTAGGTCCCATAACCCTAAAAAATATTATAACATCAACCATTTTGCGCCTGATTATAAGTACGGCGAAGAAGTGGCTGCGCTGAACCTGCTGCGGGTGGGCGTACGTGAAGTGGAATTAGCCGCTTATGATGCATTTAAAGATGAATATGGTGTTCCTGCCAGGGGCGATATTATCAAAGGCTTGAACCGCCTGTCCTCATTGTTTTACATCATGATGTTCCGCATCCTGGCAAAAGAATACAGATAGGTGCTGTGTGATGGATACGAACATGATTGAATGGATTGCGGACAAGATTGTCTGCAAGCTGAAAACATGCTGCTTGGTGGAAGTGGAAGCGTCCGGCCGTCATATACACCTTTGCAGGGAAGATGTGGAAAAGCTGTTTGGCGAAGGCTATGTGCTGACGAAAGTGGCCGACTTGTCTCAGCCGGGGCAGTTTGTGTGCAAAGAACGGCTGACGGTGATAGGGCCGAAGGGCAAGCTCACCAACGTGGTGGTGCTGGGCCCCGAGCGCCCTTTTACTCAGGTGGAAGTGTCACAAACAGATGCGGTTGCACTGGGGGTTAAGGCGCCTTTGCGGGAAAGCGGCAACATCAAAGGAACGCCGGGCATCATCATTGCATCGGAACATGCACAAGTGGAGATAACCGAAGGGGTCATCGTTGCGAAACGGCATATCCATATGACGCCAGAAGATGCGCAAGCTTTCTGTGTGCAGGATAAGCAAGTGGTCAAAATGCAGGTGTGTGGCGAACGAAAGTTGATTTTTGATGACGTTGTGGTCAGGGTATCACCTAACTTTCGGACATATGCCCACATCGATTATGATGAGGCAAACGCCTGCGGTTTTAAAAAAGGTTGCTATGGCATTGTTATTGCTGATTAATTAAGGTTGCAAATGGTTGTTGCGGAGGTGATGTGATGAATAAAGAAACGCTCATACAGCGGGTGATGGATGAAGTGCTGCGGCAGCTTCGGCAGACGGAAAAAGAACGTCTGTTGGTGGTAGGCGTTGTGGACAGTGCAGTGGAACAGCTTTTGGCAAACCATTTTAATGTGGCTTGCCAGGCGGACGCTACGGGTGCAGAAGCCTATGATTATGTGCTGGTACGCAGGAAAGATTTGCATCAAATAACAGGGGTAGCCGGTCAGGCCATGCCGTCAGAAACGTGCGAGGAACATCCTGCTCCTGCTACGACACCGAACGAAGTGCTGGATATGACAAGCAGCAAGCTGATACAGGAAAAAGAGCTGAAAAGGCTTTACAAAAATGGCATAAAGGCGGTTAAAACCGGCCCGAAAACAGTGATAACCCCCTTGGCGGCTGATTTTATGCGTGCGCACCATATTGAAGTCATTCGGTAAAGGAATGTTTCAATGCCGGGGGCAAGCTCCAGACGCTTATCTTTTTACAAGAACAATTAAAGAACCTCCTATTGTAGAATAAAACTATAATGGGAGGTATTTTAATGGCAGGGGAAAAGGAAATGAAATATTTCGGGAAGTCATAGTTGAAATAAAGCACATGGTAGAAGCAGGTAAAACGCAACGAGAAATTGCAAAAGATCAAAACAGTGCGATATAATAGCTTTAGCGTTTATATGCTATTTGACATTCTTGCGCCACCTCCTGCTGCTTTCTCTAGGTGTTTCTATGAAGGACATTCAGGAATGGCTTGGGCACAGCGATATTGGAATGTGTCTGGTAGGGAGCAACAAAATTCACAAAATATTTTTATTCTTTGTCAGCCTACACTATTCCAACCTGTTGCTCAAACTCAATTAATTACTTATATTTTGATTTTAAAGAATCCATAAGCATTTGAAATGAGGTTTCAATAAGCCGTTTCGCTTATTTGAGCTTGTTCAATAAAGGATTTGCCTGATGTTTGATACATAAGTAGAAAGCCTGTTACTGTAAATATCCACGAGTACATTTAGTTTTTTACTTCAAAATCAGACCGTAAAGTGCCATCTTTTGTCCCCAATTCAAATTGATAAATCCAATTAAAAAGCTGATTGTTACTCGTAAAACCTTTTGCGATATGGAATGTCTGATTCAATGAACTTATTTTTTATTTTAGATATACTGCTGCAATTTTAAATATACTCTGGTATATTTTTACACCAGCAGCCGCTACGTTGGCGCTGGGTACGACACCTATGCGGCTGCGGGTTCCAAAGGACGAAAGAAGAAATTCATGAGCGATGCCAGTATTTCGCCCCAGGGAAAAAAAGACAGACACACAGTATACCCTCTGGGAACAAAAATGGTGGTAAGGTTATTGCTGTTATGCGCCCGCCTTGATAGCCTGCACCAGCTCAGAAATAGTCTGGCGATCGGACAAATCTATGTCCTGCCCATAGGTGTCAAGAATGGCTTTCTCATCTTTACGCAGCTCATACGCTTGCTTTTTTTGCAGCATTTTACGCATCATACCCATCATGGCTTTGTGAATAAAGCTCATTTTTGAGTAGCACATACCGCCTCGCAGGTGAAAAATCTTTATCTTTTCCTGCATGTGCGGTGTAAGTACTTTGGTGAGACTGGCGCGGATATTTGTG
Organism: uncultured Eubacteriales bacterium; assembly: GCA_964500895.1. Taxonomy (GTDB): domain Bacteria; phylum Bacillota; class Clostridia; order Lachnospirales; family JAISER01; genus CAZCQP01. The sequence continues at coordinate 77,073 of CAZCQP010000006.1, forward strand.
ATGTTCTCTGCATCGGTCACGTCGGCAGCACCCACAGTAAACAGATAGAGCGACTTGTCACGCAAGCCGTCAAACTGCTTGGTTATGAGGGAAAGGCCACTCACCCCACCGGCATAAAGCCCTCCACCGTAAACGATCGTATCATATTTTTGCAAATCCGCCGCCTTAATCTTATCCGCCTCTACCAGTTCTGCCGACAGCTCCTCTGCAATCCAGTGTGCATACCTTTCGGTGAAACCGTAGTGTGATTTATAAATGACTATCGTGTTCATTTACTTCCCTGCCTTTCAAATAAAGCGACTTCAACCGCTTTCAAAATTGTTTGTGAACTTAGAGTTGCACCAGATACAGCGTCTACTTCCACGCTTTGCCGCTGCACAACCTGCTCTGTAATGGCCTCAGCTGCGCTTCCCATCCCATTGTCATGCTTCAGAATTCGCACATCGGTAATCGCATGATTTTGCACTGTAACTTCTACTTGCACCTTCACAAGTCCGTTGTCGCAGTCTCCGAGGTAGGAGCCGTCTTCAATTTTACCCAGATCAAAGACCGCATCAGAGGATGCTACTGGCTTCGGCAGGTTTAGAAAAATGACTGCCACCAGCCCCAATATCACGACTGCGCTAACGACTACAAATTTTTTTTTGCTTCTTAGCTTCATTCCGTATCCTCCTGCATTCTTTGGAGATTGTCGACCAGCTTAATCATTACTCCGGCCGACACTTCGCATTCTTCCATGCTGATGCCGGAAAACAAATCCGCAAAGAAAGGAGCTGCCGCGCCAGCCATCTGCTGCAATGCCAGCTTTCCGGCTTTGGTCATCTTCACGATCTGGCTGCGAAGATCTTCTGGGTTGTCACACAAAATCACGTAGCCCTGTCGTTGCAACACCTCAAGCATTTTACTGACATTTTGCCGAGAAGTATCTGTTTCTTTTGCCAGCATGGTGATGGTTGGCGGCGGCTCGGCGGGTAAATCGCTCAGATTGCGCATCAAAAACCACTGCTTTGTGGAAAGCCCCTGCACCTTTTTGTCGGCAACCGACTGCAATTTATTTGCCAGCACGAAAGCACCGCCAAACAAGACATATTGTTTGTTGTCTGGTATCTTCATCTTTTCACCCTTTCAATAAGTGCAACCTATTGCATAATTTCATTATACGCAATAGATTGCGCTTTGTCAATTGCCAAGATAAGAAGTTGATGTTTTTGGAGGCACGAATAGCGGTAATCGCAAAAGCTGCGGCTACCGTGCTTTCCAATGAGAAAATCCATAAGGCCGTGGGCTGGGTCATTGCCCCCATTCTATCTCCAGTAATTTTGCTCATCGTGCTGATCTGATCCCTCATATGCCGTACCGCCGACCATAACAACACTGCCGTCGATTTAACCTTTCATGGCGGTGTGATTCCGGCTAAGGGGCCTCCTGAGTACCGCCAGTATTTCGAAGATATGCGAAGCAGCTTCGACGACTTGGGCTTGACGGTCAAGTACATAATATTTGCAGAGAACTCTTGTCTTAGCTCATGTAAGTGCAAGTTATGATCTCATTTGTTGAGTGTAACTCTGCGTGAGTTCAAAGTTTGTTCCTTTTTTGAAGCGTCATTTAACTTTTGGGATAATTCTGCTGATTTCTTGCTGATTTCATCTATAAGTTGTAATGCACGTTCTTCTGCTTCATCAAATATGTGTTGGATAAATGTATTACTTGCTTGATTTGATTCATCTGAAAAGTGTGCCCCTCACCCAAAGGCGACGTATTCGTTATCACCAAGCCGCCCCTTATTGTCACGCACACGCTCCCTTGTCACATAGCCGTGCTGTTCGGGGGAACATATGCTGTCTACACCGTCTTTGCAGATTTTCGCAAGCCCTTTTGTCGTATAGTCCCAGTTCTCCGACAGACTCAACATGAGGGAAAGTAAGCCTCTCGGATAGTTATCATTAAGCCATGATATGATATCAGCAAACACCTTTCCACGTCCAATAGGAGGCAACTGATTTGGATCTCCAACTAACCCGGCAATTTTTCAGCAGTTGCGCTTCGGACGAGTGGCTCTGGTTATTTACCAGCCGGTCATATACACCATCCGTCCATTTAATTTCGGCAATGTCCTTTTGGCGGCTGAGAAAGGCGG
>CAZCQP010000007.1:0-73533 GCA_964500895.1 uncultured Eubacteriales bacterium
TCTCCTTAAACGTGGGTTCGATGAAATTGTTGGCCAAACAATTTCATCAAACTTTCTTACAAATTTGTTTATGAAAAGTAGAAAGGTGCAGTTTCATAAAATAGGCGGTATAGTTGTACAGCTTCTTCTGTAAAACCTTCATGTTCCAAAGCCCGGGCAAAAAAATAAGCAGCCCGGGAAGAAAACGTTTCTTGGTTTTTTATTGCGTTGCGGTATATGGTAACGCATTGTGACGGCGTTATGGTGTTGCCATGCTTTTCGATGTACAGGTCTAAATAAAGCTTTTTACCCCAAACCATTAAAAGGGGATGCACAGGATCGAACCATAAAAATTGGTTTTCACGCTTTAAAAGACGGGGGCTATGGCCCATCATCACCACATCTATGTCTGCGGGCAAAGTGACCTTTAGCCGGAGAAGCATTTCAGCGTCTGAGGGGGTTATGTCTTCATGAATGTCTAGCCAAAAAATATAGTCCATGGTGGCTTTTGAAAAAGCAAAATTCCAGGCATCGGCCATATCCAATGGCCCGGAGTATTCATAGTAACGGATGGTTTGTACACCTTCGCCGTTTAATGAACATAAGGGCCGGGTGTTTTCTGTACAAGCGTTGTCTGTTAGCCGAACCGCAATGATTTCATCTGCAATTGCTGCTGCCCAGCATACATCCTGGGCGGCGGCCTGTGATGAAATAATGGTCACCAGGCTTATTGTTGGCATTCTTTTTTCCCCCTTTATACTGTCTATGCAACACATGGTTGTCCGTCATAATGATAGTATATTAAGGGGGAGGGGAATGTGTGAAAGTTACATCATGTTTTTCTTGGCCATGAAAATAGCTGCCGTGATACAAATGGTCAAGGTGATGGCTAACACAATAAAAAAGCCGAAGGGATGGTCGGCCACCGGTATGCCGGCTACATTCATGCCAAAGAACCCGGAAACAGCAGCGGGAATGGCCATAATGATGGTGATGCAGGCCAAAAACTTCATTACAATGTTCAGGTTGTTGGAAATGATGGAAGCAAAGGCGTCCATCTGGCCACTTAAAATGTCACTATATATTTTGGCCATTTCAATGGCCTGTTTATTTTCGATGATGGTGTCTTCTAACAACTCTGTGTCATCTGGGTATTTTTTAATAAACTCATAGCGCAAAAGCTTTTCCATTACCAGCTCGTTAGAACGCAAGGAGGTAGAAAAGTAAACCAAGCTCTTTTCAAGTTCCATCAGCTGGAGCAATTCCTTGTTTTTCATGGACTTTTCAAGTTCATCCAAAATGTGGTTGCTTTGTTTATCAATCTGTTTTAAGTATTTTAAGTATAACGTGGCGTTTCTGTACAAAATTTGTAAAATAAACCTGGACTTTTTAAAGGTGTAGAAGGTTTTCATGTTGTTGCTGATAAAACTTTGCAGCACCAGCGTTTCTTTAAGGGATACGGTAATTAAACATTGCTTGGTAAAAATTATGCCAAGAGGCAACGTTTCATAGGCCACCGTATCGTCTTCAATTTCCATAAAAGGAACGTCCACAACAATTAAAAGGCTGTCTGTGTCGTTGTCCACCTCTATACGGGAACGTTCCTCTTCATCCAGCGCCGCACGAATAAAATCTGTATCTACATTGGCGTCAATGGCTATCTTTTGTATTTCTGTTTCAGTGGGCTTCACCATATTGACCCAAACCCCGTCAAAAATGGTGGATACCTCTTGCAAATCCCGGTTTTGTGAATTGTAAATGGTTATCATGGGTATCAGTCCTTACAGGTAGAGTGCTTAGAGCATGTTTAATATCTCGCTTGTAGCGGATAAGGCGTTGCAATGGGGATATTAAGCAGGCTCTTAACCGGTTACACCCATTGGCTTAGGCTAAACTAAGCTTGGCGGTGCTATAAAGCCATCCGCCACCTGATGGGTGTTGTCTGCACCGGTTAGCATTTGCAGCAGTGCAAATGCAAAAGCCATGGCCGCACCAGGGCCTTTGGCTGTTAAAATGCGGCCGTCTTGCACCACCGGCTGGTCTTCAAAATTTGCGCCTATTAGGGCTTCTTCAAAACCAGGGTAGCAGACAGCGTTTTTGCCGTTTAACAGCCCCAACTCCCCAAGGGTGGCTGGGGCTGCGCATATGGCAGCTAAAATCTTTTCATGGGCTTCGTAGCGTTTAATAAGGGCTACAAGCCCTTGGTGGGCCTTGTACGTAGACGCCCCCGGCCCCCCAGGCAGCACCAGTGCGTTGGCGTCTATGTTTTCTGCAACGTGCCAAAACAAGGTGTCTGCCTTCACTTGTATGCCGTGAGAGCCTTTAATCATGTATTCATCCGTTAAGGACACAGTGCGCACGGTAACTCCCCCTCTGCGCAATATGTCCACTGTTACAATGGCTTCTGTTTCTTCAAATCCTTCCGGCAAAAAAACAAACACGGTAGCCATAGCGTTAACCTTCTCCTTAGTAACAATTTATAATTTCCCCAAAAAATAGTTTATGATAATCCTTTTCATAGAATTTTAAGATTTCCGGCTTTAATGCGCTTTCCGTTAAGGTGTCCACGTGGGCAATGGCACACTCGTAATAGTGGTTGCATCCGGCCACAATGGGGCTGTTCACACTTTTGGCATCTACAAATTGCACAATCTGGCTTTTGTCTATGTCTGCCCCAGATTTGGTACCGCAAATGGTTAATGCTTCTTTCAAAGTGCCAAAAGGAATGCTTACCGTAAAGCTATCGGCCTTTTCCAATATTTTCATGGTGTAGCGCTGGGGGCGTACACCGGCAATGAACAGGGGTTTGTGCCAGAAAAAGCCTACAAAACCCCAAGAGATTGTCATGGTGTTCACGCCGTCCTCACTTTTGGCGGTTAAAAAAGCTCCGGTTGTAGATAAATGTTTCATGGCCTGTTCTAAATTTGTTGTAAAGTCCATATACCTTTACTCCTTTATTCAATCTCTCAAACATTATATGCTAAAAAACAAAAAGTTTCAATCTTTTTCATAAGTAATGGGCCGGGGTTGCTCTTGATTAGTATGGGTGATTATGCTACAATATTTTGCATACAAACGCCAATGCTTGCGTTATTACGGCTGCACAACCGCCGTGCAATAAAAAAGCAGGAAACCAATCAAAGAGGACGTGAAAACATGTGTTGTTGCAAGGAACCAAAAGCCTTTACGTTCAAAGACCCATCCATCGACATTGCTAAGCTTGCGCCTGTTTTAGAGCAGTATAAGGACAAGCCGGGCAGCCTCATCACCATTCTACAGAAAGCTCAGGATTTATTTGGATATTTACCCATGGATTTACTGTGCTACATTGCCCATGAAACCAAAGTGAAGCCTGCCAAAGTGTTAGGGGTCGTCACCTTTTACACCCAGTTCCGCATGGAGCCTGTGGGTAAAAACGTTATTCTGCTCTGCCAGGGCACCGCTTGCCATGTAAACGGTTCTGCGGGTATTGAAACGGTTATTTGTGAGGAATTAGGAATAAAAGAAGGGGAAACCACCCCAGACGGCCTGTTTACGCTGAATAACGTGGCTTGCTTGGGTTGCTGCTCACTGTCTCCCGTAATGATGATTAACGGTGAAACCTACGGCACTTTAACCCCGGATAAGGTGCGTAAAATATTGAAAGACATAAAGAACGCCGAAGAATAAGGAGGAGCACCCAATGAAAATATTGGTAGGCAAAGGCAGTTGCGGCATTGCCGCCGGGGCCAACAAAGTGGCAGACTATTTGGCTGGGGCCCTTAAAGACAACCAAATTGGGGCGGACATTGTCACCACAGGCTGCATCGGCATGTGCTACTTAGAGCCGATTATAGATGTGATTAACGACAACGGAGATAAAACCACTTATGTGAAGGTTAACAACACCGTGGTGGACGAGCTGATTAAAAGCCTGAAAGGGGAGACCAGCGAGGAAGAAAAGTACCGGTTGCCCCAGGAGGACATGGACATTTACGCCAAGCAAAAACGGGTAGCGTTGCGCAATTGCGGCATCATCAACCCGGAATGCATTGACGAATACATAGAAGCAGGTGGCTATGAAGCCGCTCAAAAAGTGCTTACAACCATGACACCTCAGGCCGTTATAGAGGACATTAAAGTGTCTGGCTTGGCCGGGCGTGGGGGCGCAGGTTTCCCCACCTGGTTTAAATGGCAGGCGGCCAGAAACTCTGCTGGCAATGAAAAATATGTTATTTGCAATGCCGACGAAGGTGACCCAGGGGCTTTCATGGACCGTGCGGTTATTGAAGGTGACCCACACAACCTCATTGAAGGGATGCTCATTGCCGCATACGCCATCGGCGCTTTTGAAGGCGTGGTGTACGTGCGTGCGGAATACCCCTTGGCCATTGTGCGTCTGGAAAAAGCCATTGAGCAAGCCCGAGACAAAGGCTTCTTAGGGCAAAACATTTGCGGTTCTGGCTTTGCTTTTGATATGCGCATTAAAGCCGGTGCCGGTGCTTTCGTGTGCGGCGAAGAAACCGCACTCATTGCATCTCTGGAAGGCGAACGGGGAATGCCCCGGCTGAAACCGCCTTTCCCGGCGCAAAAAGGTTTCTGGCAAAAGCCCAGCAACATCAATAACGTGGAAACCTATGCCAACGTGCCTTGGATACTGCAAAACGGTGGCAGCGCCTTTGCGGCCATGGGTACAGAAAATTCCAAAGGTACCAAGGTGTTTGCTTTAACAGGTAAAATCGCAAAAGGCGGCCTGGTGGAAATTCCCATGGGCCAAACCATTTCAGACGTTATTTACGGCGTGGGCGGCGGCATTAAAGACGGCGGCACCTTCAAGGCTGTGCAAATGGGCGGCCCATCCGGTGGCTGTATTCCAGCTTCCCTCATTGATACGGTGATTGATTATAAAACCCTGGCCGCTACCGGTGCCATCATGGGTTCCGGCGGTATGGTGGTTATGGATGAAAACACCTGTATGGTGGACATGGCCCGGTTTTTCCTGGACTTCACCTGCAAAGAATCCTGCGGAAAATGTACCCACTGCCGCATCGGCACCAAGCGGATGCTGGAGATTCTGGAGCGCATTACCCAAGGCGAAGGCCGGGAAGGGGACATTGAGCTTCTGCAACATTTGGGCAACCAGATTAAAGAAGGGGCATTGTGCGGCTTAGGCCAGACAGCGCCAAACCCGGTGTTAACCACCATTAAATATTTCAGAAACGAATATGAAGACCATATATACAACAAAAAGTGTACGGCCAAGCTGTGTGCCCCGCTTTTGACTTATTCCATAGACGAAAGCGCTTGCACCGGCTGTACCGCCTGCACAAGGAAATGCCCCACAAAAGCCATTTCCGGCGAATTAAAGAAGCCCCACACCATTGACAAAAATGCTTGTGTGGCTTGCGGCAAATGCAAGCAAGTATGCCGCTTTAACGCCGTAGTGGTTGATTAGGAGGTAGCGAGATGGCACAAATCACATTGAATATAAACGGTTTTGAAGTGAAGGGCAACGACGGCCAAACCATTTTGGAGATTGCCCAAGCAAACGGCATTTTTATCCCAACCCTCTGCCATGACGAACGGGTGAAAACCTTCGGCGCTTGCGGTGTTTGTCTGGTGGAAGGGGAAAACAACCCCAAGCTTATGCGGGCTTGCGCCACGGCTGCGTCCAACGGCATGGTGATTCAAACAGACACACCACGGGTGCAGGAAGCCCGTAAAATTGCTCTGGAATTTTTGCTTTCAGACCATGCGGGGGATTGCCGCCCGCCTTGTTTGGAAGCTTGCCCAGGCCATACGGACTGCCAGGGTTATGTAGGCCTCATTGCCAACGGCCAATATGAAGAAGCATTGGCCATGATTAAAAACGTGATTCCTCTGCCAGCCTCCATTGGCCGGGTTTGCCCCCATCCGTGCGAGGAAGCTTGCCGCCGGGCCATGGTGGAGGAACCCATCGGCATTGCCCATTTGAAAGCTTTTGCAGCCGATTTGGACATGGCTTCCGAAAGTCCTTACACCCCAGACATTGCCCCGGATACAGGCAAAAAAGTGGCCATCATCGGCGGCGGCCCCGGCGGATTAACAGCCGCCTATTTCTTACGCCGCTACGGTCATGCCGTTACCGTGTACGATGCCATGGACAAAATGGGTGGAATGTTGCGTTACGGCATTCCTGAATACCGGTTACCCAAAGCCATTTTAGATGCGGAAATTCGCTTAATTGAAAAAATGGGCGTAAAAATGGTGAACAACGTGAAAGTGGGCAAAGACATGACCTTTGACCACATTAAAAATAGCCATGATGCTACCGTACTTGCCATTGGCGCATGGGTCAGCTCTGGCCTGCGCTGCCCCGGTGAAGATTTAGACGGGGTGTTGGGGGGCATCGACTTTTTGCGTGATGTGGCCCAGAACAACCCGGTGCTCACCGGCAAAAAAGTGGCCATTGTCGGTGGCGGAAACACCGCCATGGATGCTTGCCGCACAGCGGTTCGGCTTGGTGCAGAAGCGGTGTATAACGTCTACCGCCGCACCAAGGCAGAAATGCCCGCCGAACCCATTGAAATTCAGGAAGCGGAAGAAGAAGGGGTTATCTTTAAAAACTTGACCAACCCCATTGAAATACTAGGCACTGACGGCCATGTGTCTGCTTTACGCTTGCAAATTATGGAGCTGGGCGAACCAGACGCCAGCGGCCGCCGTGCCCCTGTTGCTGTGCCTGGCGCAGAGGAAACACTGGATGTAGACACCGTCATTCTGGCCATTGGCCAAGGGGTGAACCCGGATGGCATGGAAGGGGTTGAATTATCCAAGTGGAAAACCATTGTGGCAGATGAAAACACTTTCCGCACTAACCTCCCAGGGGTTTATGCTGTGGGGGATGCCACCAACAAAGGAGCCAGCATTGCCATTGAAGCCATTGGGGATGCCAAACGGGCTGCCGATGTGATTCACAGCGGGCTGAATGGGGCAGAAGTGCCTTATAAAAAACCGTTCATCGTTACACGGGAAATGACCCCTGAAAAACTGGCCCACCACCCGAAAGTGAAGCGGGAAGCCATGCCGCACTTGAAGCCGGAAGTGCGCCGCCATACCTTTGACCAAGTGAACTTAGGCTACACGGAAGCACAGGCCAAAGCTGAAGCTAGCCGTTGCCTGGAATGCGGCTGCGCCGACTACTTCGAGTGCCGCCTCATTGACTACGCCAACCGTTACGGGGTGAATCCTGCACAGTTTGCAGGGGAAACCCACCACCAGCCAGAAGATACCTCCAACCCCTTTATTGTGCGCAACCCAAACAAGTGCATTTTGTGCGGCTTGTGCGTCCGGGTGTGCGAAGAAGTGATGGGCCGGACTGCGTTGGGCTTTGTGGAACGGGGCTTTGACACAGTAATTAAACCAGCCATGGACTTGCCGTTGGCAGAAACTGACTGTATCTCCTGTGGACAGTGCGTGAACTTGTGCCCAACTGGGGCGCTGTGCGAACGGCTGCCTGTGGCTAAAAACGTGCCGCTGGAAGAAGAAACCACCCATAGTGTGTGCGGATTCTGTAGTGTGGGCTGCGGGGTGAAGTTGCAAACCAAGGGCCGTATGTTGCTGCGCAGCTTGCCGGACGACAGCCAACGCCCAAATGCGTTGCTCTGCGCCAAAGGCCGTTTTGGCACAGGAGAGGTTCAAAAACAGCCCCGCCTGGCAAAACCCCTCATTTGCAAGGACGACAAGATGACGGAAGTTTCCATGGCAGAAGCTTTGTTACATATTACCAAGAAAACACAGGGCATCGCTGCCCGTTACGGAACTGATGCGCTGGCTGTGGCCATTAGCGATAAATACATTAACGAAGACATTTACGTGATGAACCGTTATGCCAGAGAAGTGTTGAAAACCCATAAGGTGTTCTCCTTCAACAGCGTGCAGAGCGGTTTAAAAGAAGTGTTTGGCCAGGATGCAAGCCCCAACACACTGGAAGAACTGCCACACACCGATGTGATTGTGCTGGTGTGCGATGATGTGCTGAACAGCCATACCGTTGCCGGTATTGTGGTGAAAAAAGCAGTGGAAAAAGGCGCAAAACTCATTCTGGTGAGCAACAAGGAAACACAAGCAGACGAGTGGGCAACGATGAAATTAACCCCAGGAAAAAGCTTGAAGGTCTTGAAAGAAATGACCAAAGCTTTGTTGGATATGGGTAAGAAGCCCCAAAATGCCCAGGGTCTTGAGGCGCTGGCAGAAGCGTTAAAGGGTGTTACCCCAGGCGAAGAAGCAGCTGAAGCGGCCAAGCTGTACGCCAATGCCAAGAAAGCCATGATTGTGTACGATGCCAAAGGTACTTCAACCGATGCCCAGCGGATGCTGGCGGATATGGCTGTATTGTCCGGCCACATTGGCAAGCCACGGGCGGGTATGGTAAGCCTATTGTCCAACAGCAACAGCCAAGGCTTGGTGGATATGGGTGTGCAGGGCGACAGTGCCGCCATGGTTGCCCAAATTGAAGCCGGAACAATTAAAGGTTTGGTTATTTTTGGGGAAGATGTACCAGGCGTGGATTTAAGCAAGGTGGAGTTTGTGGCAGTGTCCGACTACCACTTGACGGAAACAGCGGAAATGGCCCATGTGGTGCTTCCTGCTGCCACCATGGCGGAATCTTGCGGCACTTATACCAGTATGCAGCGGCAAGTGCAGCGGGTGCGGCAAGCGTTGCCGGCCCTGTGCGGCTGTTCCAATTGGGAGCTGGTGCGGAATCTGGCCAACGTTTCCCAAAAGGCCATCAACTACGAAAGAGGCTGGCAAATTCGCAAAGACATCAGCCAAACCGTGCCGGGTTATGCAGGCCTTAACGACACAGACTGGACAAAACCCGTGTTTGTGCCAATGGGTGACAGCCCGGTGCTTTACCAGAAAGATTTTGCCTTGGAAGGCGGCCAGGCTTGTTTACAAGTTCCTGTAGGGGATTGCCTGTTTACCGAAGCCCAAAACACCCATAGTGCCTACAATCGGTTTATGCATTTTATGGATAGCAAACAGCTGATAAAATAACTTAAAAATAGCAATATACCTAAATTTGAAGCCCAATTATTACCATATCCTACAATTGACGTGAATGAAAAAAGTGGTTTATAATTTTTTCATTCTAATTCAAAGGAGTGGTTAAAACATGAAAAGATTCATCTCCTTTCTGCTTGTGGTCTGCATGGCTGTCACCATGCTGACCACAGGGGCTTGGGCCGCCGATGGGCCGGATGCCGTGTACTACAACGGCAAAGTGGTCACCGTGGACGCAGACTTTTCCGTGGCTGAAGCTTTCGCCGTGCAAGACGGCAAGTTTGTGGCCGTGGGCACCAATGAAGCGGTGAAGGCATTGGCCGGTACCAACACCAAATTGGTGGATTTGGGCGGAAAAACCGTCATGCCCGGTTTGTACGACAGCCATCTGCACTTTATGCGGTATGGGCTCAAGTTTTTGCAAATCAACTGCACCGACAAGTCTAAAGAAGCCATTTTAAGTGAAGTTAAGGAAAAAGCAGAAGCTTTGGGCAACACCGAGTTGTGGGTTCGGGGCAACGGCTGGAATCAAGAGTTGTGGACCAACAATGCCTTCCCCACCAAGGAAGACTTGGACGCTGTGGTCAAGGACAACCCGGTGGCCTTAATCCGAAGCGATAACCACACCCTTTGGGTTAACTCCAAAGCGTTAGAACTGGCCGGCATTACCAAAGATACCAAAGACCCAGATGGGGGCGTCATTCAAAGAGATGCTTCCGGCAACCCCAACGGCATTTTGGTGGACGCTGCCATGGGTTTGGTGAATGCCATTATTCCGGCATGGTCTGAGGAAGAAAAGGTCATGGCGTATTTAGCCGCCGACAAGTCCTATTCTCAACTGGGCATCACCACCGTGGACGATGCCGGTGATGAAATTGACATTCCCCTTTTAAAACGGCTGATTGGCGAAGGCCAAGTGAACACCCGTGTGTATGCGGTGCTGGACAAAACCAAGGCCGACCAATTCTTAGAGGCCAAAACACCTGCGGTGAGCGGATTGCTGGACAACCATTTAAGCATTCGGGCTATTAAACTGAAAGCAGACGGTGCATTGGGCAGCCGGGGCGCCAAATTAATGACCGACTACTCCGACAAGCCCGGCGAAACAGGCAATACTTTAATCAGCAAGGAAGAACTGGCCCAGTATGCAGAAAAGGCCCTGGAGCTTGGTTATCAGTTACATATTCACGCCATTGGGGACAAAACAAGCCGTGATGCCCTGGACGTGATTGAAGCAACAGTGAAATCTGGTAAAAACCCCAACAACGAACAACGGTTTAGCGTGGTTCATGCCCAGGTGGAATCTTTAAGTGACATTCCCCGTTACGGTGAACTGAACGTGCCCGCCCTGATGCAGCCCATTCATGCAACAGGGGATATGTCTATGGCAGAAACCCGGGTAGGGGCATGGCGCATTTTGGGGGCTTATGCATGGCGTTCCATTACAGATGCGGGAGCCATTGTAGCCGCAGGTTCCGACAGCCCTAACGACTACCTTTCGCCCATGTATGGCATTCATGCTTTTGTTACCCGCCAAAACCGTGACAATCTGCCCACCGGGGGCTGGTATCCCCAAGAATGCCTAACCTTGGAGGAAGCCATTCAGGCCTACACCATCAATGGGGCATACGTGAATTTTGAAGAGGACTTGAAGGGTTCCATTGAAGAAGGAAAGCTGGCAGATTTTATCATCCTTTCCGACGACATTTTAACCATCAACCCCCAAGACATTCACACAATTGAAATTGAAAACACATTTATTGGCGGCAAGGAAGTTTACGCCAAGCCGTAAAAATAAAAAGGGGCTGTTGCACCACTTATGGGTGGCTATGTAACAGCCTCTTTTACAAAGAGAGGACAGCTCTATGGAAGAAAAGTTTTTCGTGCAGTACCTCCAAAATGCAGAAAGCTACCAGCATGTGGCCACTGCTGTGTACACCTTGTTTGAGAAAAAATCACTGAAACGGCTGATTTATGTGTTGCTCCCTGTCATTATACTTTTGTTTACCATTCAGCGGCTGGGTAGCCAGCCACCATGGACACTGGTGCTGACAGGCGTGCTTAGCCTGTTGTTTGGTTTTCTGTTTATCAAGTTTATGGAAAAGCCGGGGGACAGGTTGTTTTGCCGGTGGTATGCCAAGGCAAGCATTAAACGTGCAGCTAAAGTAGACCTTTTGTGCACCCTTCGCTTTTATGACAGCCATTTTACCGGGGAAAGTGAATTGGCCACATCACAGGTGCAGTATGGGGCCATCACCCATTTGGCCGAAACAGACAAGTATTTCCTGCTGTTTTCTGGAAAGGTTCTGTGCTATCCGGTGCAAAAAGCGGGTTTTCAAGTGGGAGTGGGGAATGGGGATGCGTTTAAAGTTTTTATTGAAGAGAAGTGTAACCAAAAGACGGTTTATGTGAAGGTATATTAAAACAGGTAGTATGATTGTTCACAAACTATTCTCCTGCCCACATTTTGAGCACTTCACCTGTTTTTGAATGTATGGCAATGTTTATATCACCGCCAAGTACATTCTCCTTGGAAATATATGAAATAACGTAAATATCCTTATCTGCTATTTTGTGCAGATTTCGTTTTTTATCTTTCAATTGTTCTGGAGTGACATCTAAAAGCAATAACTCAGCCATCTTTACAGCTGTTTCCGGCTTTATATCAAGTTTGTCTGTAAAATCTCCAACCGAATCATCCCAAGGTAAAGCGTCATCATGTATCAGATGCACCTGTGTTGTCTCAGTTTTGGCAGATACACATCCGCTGAAATATAGGCTGATGTAAAAAAAGCATACAGTCATAGCTATCCGCTTATACATTTACCATGACCTCCTTGTCACTGGAGTGTTTCCTATGAAAAACCCCCTGAAAACATGAGCAATTTTTCAGGGGGTTTTTCATTCATATATTCATTAAGCCAGCATATTTTCCACAGCTTTGCGGGCCAGCTTCAACGCTTCATCAGCCCCGGCGGCATCTTTCCCGCCTGCCATAGCCATGGTGGGCTTGCCGCCCCCTTTGCCACCAATGGCGGTGACGGCTTCCTTAATGATAGCCCCGGCGTTGACCCCTTGCTTCACCACGTCCTCCGTCACCATCACCAGCATGGTGGCTTTTCCGTCGTTCATGCCAACCAGCGCCACAACGCCGGACTGCAACTTGTCTTTCACCTTGTCCCCTAAGTCCCGCAGGGCTTCAGTGGCCATGCCTTCCACCTTGGCGGTGACCATGGTTACGCCTTTTACATCCGCTTTATCGTTCATCAGTGTTTCCACAAGGGAGCCAGCCATTTTTCCACGGGCTTGTTCCAGCGCCTTTGCCATGTCCTTGGCATCTTGCAGGTGCTGTTGGGCTTGGGTTAGCAGCTTGTCTGGCGCAGTTTTGAACAATGCGCAAAGCTGTTGTAAGGTTTCCTCGTTCCGGCGATAGTGGGCCAGTGCCCCAAGGCCGGTTAAAGCCTCAATACGGCGCACCCCAGAAGCAGCACTGCCTTCGGACACAATTTTAAACGTGCCAATTTGGGCTGTATTGGACACATGGGTACCCCCGCACAGTTCCAGGCTATAGTCACCCATGGCCACCACCCGCACGATGTCCCCGTATTTTTCCCCAAACAAGGCTGCTGCACCCATTTTCCGAGCTTCTTCCAACGGACGATTGGCAACATCCACAGGGAGGGCGGCCATAATTTGCTCATTCACCATTTGTTCTGCCTGTTGCAGTTCCTCTTTGGTGACGGCACCAAAATGGGTAAAGTCAAAGCGCAGTTTGTCCCCGGTGACATAAGAGCCGGCTTGTTCCACATGGCTGCCTAAAATTGTGCGCAACGCCTGGTGGAGCAGGTGGGTGGCGGAATGGTTAGCCGCTGTGGCCCTGCGCAATGGCATGTCGATGCTGGCCGTAACCTTTTGGCCAACGGATAAGCTGCCTGTCTGCACCGTGCCTAAATGGGCAAAACGGCCGCCAACCACCTTCACGCAATCTGTCACGGTGACCACATTGCCATTTACGGAAATTGTACCTTTATCGCCCACTTGCCCGCCGCTTTCGGCATAGAAGGGGGTTTTGTCCAGCAAAACTGCCACTTGTTCTCCTGCTTTGGCAGTGTCTGCCAACTGGCCGTTCACCACCAGGGCAATGATTTCTGCACCTTCTACCCTGTTCTGTTCATAGCCGATAAAAGCAGTGGTTTTGTCGGATTGGATTTGACTGTATACGGTTTCCTTAGCCCCCATAAACGTGGATTCTTCCCTGGCAGAACGGGCACGGTTTTGCTGGGCTTTCATTTCCTGTTTAAAAGCGTCCTCGTCGATGGTCAGCCCGTCTTCTGCTAAAATTTCAATCATTAAATCTACCGGGAAGCCGAAAGTGTCGTACATTTTAAAGCTTTCCGGGCCGCCCAGTACGGTCTCCCCAGCGGCTTTTAACTTTTGCACGTAGCCTTTTAAAATCTCCAGCCCTTGGTCCAGCGTTTCATAAAAGCGGGCTTCTTCTATGCTCACCAGCTTGTCAATATAAGCTTGTTTTTCCTTTAATTCAGGGTATGCGTGCTGGGAAACAGCCACGGCCACTTGGCATACTTCTGCCAGGAAAGGCCGGTCAATGCCCAACAGTTTCCCATGGCGTGCGGCCCGGCGCAAAAGCCGTTTCAGCACATAACCCCGGCCATCGTTGGCAGGCAAAATGCCGTCTGCCGTCATAAAAGTAATGGCCCGCACATGGTCGGTAATCACCCGGATAGACACATCTTTTTTGGGGTCTGCATGGTAGGTTACCCCGGCAATGGCGCACACTTTGTCCCGAATGGCCACTAAGGTGTCAATATCAAAAATAGAGTCCACGTCCTGCATCATGGCGGCCAGACGTTCTAAGCCCATGCCGGTGTCAATGTTAGGGTTAGGCAAATTGGTGTAGCTGCCATCCTCTTGCTTATTAAACTGTGTGAACACCAAATTCCAAAATTCCATGTAACGGTCGCAATCGCAGCCCACCGTACAGCCTGGCTGGCCGCAGCCGTATTTTTCACCTTTGTCGTAATAAATTTCAGAGCAGGGGCCGCAAGGACCTAAGCCCACTTCCCAGAAGTTGTCTTCCTTGCCCATGCGGAAAATGCGTTCAGGGGGCAGGCCGATGGTATTCTGCCAAATGCCGTAAGCTTCATCATCATCCAGATAAACAGAGGCATAAAGCCGGTCTGTTGGAATGTCCAGCTCTTTCGTAATAAATTCCCAAGCCCATGTGATGGCTTCTATTTTAAAATAATCCCCAAATGAAAAGTTACCAAGCATTTCAAAAAAGGTGCCGTGGCGCACGGTTTTGCCCACGTTCTCAATATCCCCCGTGCGGATGCACTTCTGGCAGGTGGTGGCCCGTTTGTTGGGGGGCGTTTCTTGCCCGGTAAAATAGGGCTTTAAAGGGGCCATGCCAGAGTTTATGAGCAGCAGGCTGTTATCGTTATGGGGAACCAGGGAAAAGCTGTTCATGCGCAAATGGTTTTTGGTTTGGAAAAAAGCTAAATATTTTTCTCTTATTTCATTTAGTCCTAAGGGCTTCATAAATTCCTCCGTTTTCAATGTGAATAGTGAATAGTGGATAGTGGATAGTGAATAGTGGTCACATGGGCATCGTATTCCCAGTATTATAGTGAAACAATATTTTTTTGTCAATTCTCGGAAGGACTTTTTAGCGGATTATTTCAATTTTGTTGTAATAACAACTGAAATAAGCGGTGCATTGCATTATAATGGAAGCATAAACGCTGCCTAGAATGGAAAGTCAATAGATATAAACAAGGTGAAGGAGGATAAGTTATGATTTCCAATTGCCCAGGTTCGGCTGCCATTAAAGGCACCCCCACCTTAAAATTAAAACAATGCCCCCAATGCGGTGCAGACATTGAAATGTTTTCATCAGACGTAACCACCCCCTGTACATGTGGTTTTACGGCGTATAACGACACCCAAACCTGCATTCAATGGTGCCAGTATGCCAGGGAATGTGTGGGGGACGACATTTATAACCAGTTTCATGCTGCCCGAAAACAGGCAGAGGAAGCTTAAAATTTCGTCAAAATTTTCCAAAAACCATAGACACCAAGGCTAAGATACTTTATACTCAATGCATAAAGCGTAGCGGAGGTGGAGGGAACATATCCCGGCATAATGCATGATGTTAAATTACTAGATTTAATTGACGCAAACACTTTACAAAACATTCAGGATGCTTTTGCAAACGCAACAGGCATGGCTGCTCTTGCAGTAGATTTGGATGGCCCCATAACCCAATTGAGCAACCCTACTGAGTTTTGCATGAATATAACCCGTGGTTGCGAAAAGGGTGCGGAACGTTGCAACCAGTGTGACTTAAAGGGTGGGCAAGAGGCCGCCAAAACGGGGCACCCCGCCGTGTATTACTGCCATGGTGGATTGGTGGACTTTGCAGCGCCTATCTTTCTGGGAAAGAAGCAAATTGGCTCTTTATTGGGTGGGCAAGTTTTAACCGCCCCGCCAGATGAGGAGAAGTTTCGCCGCATTGCCAGAGAGATTGGCGTGAATGAAGATGACTATGTGCGTGCAGTGCGAAAAATTAAAATTGTGCCTAAAGAATCCATTGATGCTGCGGCGAACCTGATGTACATCATTGCCAATACACTATCTGAAATTGGATACCAAAAAATGACCACCCAAAGCTTGATTAACGATTTGCTAGCCGCTTCGGACAGCATTCGGAATAAGATTGTTATAGCCTTCGAGTCCATTCAGCAATGCGGAAAACAAAATGCTTCTTTGGTTGAAAACATTGATGGCCTGATGCAGTCGATTCAGCAGTCTTTGAAGGAAATTGACAAAACAGACGGCGTTGTGAAGGTGCTGAACAACATTTCCATGCAAACCAAGCTGCTGGGTTTTAACGCTTCCATTGAAGCAGCCAGAGCAGGCCAGCACGGGGCTGGGTTTGCCATTATTGCCCAGGAAATAAGAGAATTGACTGCAAGCAGCGAAAAGGAATTTGACAATATTGAATCCATTGTAGGGGTCATCAAGCAAGACATCCTGGCCATTAACAACGAAATGCAAAAAACCAGTGACAATGTGCAAGATACATACCAGTCGCTCAACACCGCCAAAACGATTATCAGTGAGATAAACAATGAAACCGATGTTTTAAAATCTTTCGGAGATAAATTTGGTGTTTAATCAATCAAGCACGCTACATCGATTCGTCACTGGTCATCACAATTAACACACCGTCGTCGATTTGTATATTGGCTTTATCTCCGGTAAACACATTGCTTACCCCACGGGATTGCCCCATGGCCAGCGTTTCTTGGCGCAAAGGGTAGGCCAAGCCCTGGGTGGAGATGCCTGTAACCTGGCTTGTTAAAGGAATCAAAGACAGCAAATCTCCTTTTTTGCCATCTATTGTGACGGTGCTGTCCGTTAAACAGATGCAGTGGTTTTCATTGATAAGAAAGGCCGGGACACCAGCCTTTAATGCGTGGTGCAGCACGTGAATGTTGGCCAACGTATGGTCCAGCCGGCTACCGATGCCGCCCAAAATATAAATGGCCGTAGGATTGTGCCCCAAAGCATGTTCTACGGCCAGTTCCATGTCTGTATAGTCTTTATGGGTGGGGTAGGGGACAATTTGAATGCCCTGTGCCCCATAGCTTTCCAACATGGCCGGGTTTACAGAATCAAAATCCCCCAAAATCATTTGGGGGGTTAAATTCAAGGCTTTGGCATGGCGTAACCCGCCGTCACAACACAACAGCATATCATAGCCGGGCACTTTGGCCATACAGCGCTTGTAATCCTCAATGTGACCATTGGCCAAAATAAGTACCTTCATGCTATGCCTCCCATTGTTTAAAGTGCTTGTAAAAATCTTCCACAGCAACCGCTGCATTTTCTGCCTGAAATACGCTGGAACCTGCAACCACCACGTTCACACCGGCGGACAGTACATCTTTTAAGTTGTGCAAATAGATGCCCCCGTCCATCTCAATGTCTAGGGTTAAGTTTGCTTTAGCCACATGGTTGGCTAGCACTTCCGCTTTCTTTAAGCAGTGGGGCAATAAACTTTGCCCGCCGAAGCCCGGTTCCACACTCATGATTAAAACCATGTCTAAAAGGTGCAAAACTGGGTACACCACTGCAATGTCTGTGTTGGGTTTCACAGTGACCGCAGCGGCCTTACCCAAGGCTTTTATTTTTTGCAGTATGGTTTCTAAGCCATTGCCACAAGCTTCCACATGTACATTTAAAATATCTGCCCCTGCCTTGGCAAAGGGCTCTAGCAAAGTCTCTGGGTTGTCTACCATTAAATGCACATCAAAAACCATGTTGCTTACAGGCCTTAGTGCCTTCACCACAGGGGGGCCAAAGGTTAAATTGGGCACAAAATGCCCGTCCATAATGTCCAAATGCAAATAATGGGCGCCGGCCTTTTCTATGGTGGCTATTTCATCTGATAACCGAGCAAAATTAGCAGCCAAAAGGCTGGGTGCAAGTTTATACATTGGTGGCGGTCTCCTCTAAAAATGCTTTATACCGTTGGTAACGGGCAGGGGAAATGCCCACATCCACGTGGGCTTTCACCATGCAGTCCGGCTCTGCCAGATGTTTGCAGTCACTAAAGCGGCATTCCGATATATAAGGTCTAAATTCTTTAAATAAGTAGGGCAGTTGTGCCGGTTGCAACCCTTCTAAAGAAAGGGTGGTGAAACCGGGAGAATCTACAATATAGCTGCCTTCAAAGGCTTCCCAAAGCTGGGCATGGCGGGTGGTGTGCTTGCCCCTTTTAATTTTCTGGCTTAAAGCGCCGGTTTCCATGGCGGCAGAGGGCAAAAGGGCGTTGATAATGCTGGATTTACCCACCCCCGAAGGCCCCGCAAAGGCAGAAACCTTGCCTTTTAACAAGTTTGGCAGTTCTTCCAGTCCGCCCCCCGTAGCGGTGGAAACACAAGCCACCGGGTAGCCAATGTCTCCGTACAGGCGGCAAAGTTTAGACAAAGTTTCCTGTTCTGCCTGCCCACACAAGTCTGTTTTGTTGAAGCAAATAACCGGGGGGATGTTGCGGTGCTCTGCGGTAATGATGAAACGGTCCAGCAAATCCAAGTTAATGGTAGGTTCCACCACAGCAAAGGTGATGACCACCTGGTCCAAATTGGATACCCGTGGGCGCAGCAACTCATTTTTTCGGGGTTTAATGACGGAAATGGTGCCTTCCCTGTCTTTTTCAGAGTTCACTTCAATAGACACAAAATCCCCAATAACCGGGGCATGGTTATGCTTGCGAAAAATGCCCCGTGCTTTGCAGCTATAGCTGCCCTGGTGGGTAACCACGGTGTATAAACCGCCAACCCCTTTAATAATCTGACCGTCCAGCATGTTAAAATCCCTCATTCTGAAAATTGAAACAATTGTGCGCCCCGGTAATAAGAGGTGCCAGAAACTGTGTCCGAAATGTACACCTGGAACTCTGCTTCCCCTGCGCCGGTAATGCTAACGGTTTTTGGAAAATCGGACACGGCCACATATTCTTTCATGTAGTTGCTGCTGCCTTCTTCTGAGTTTTTAATAATCAGTAAAAGTACATTTTCCACCCCGTCTGGAATGCTACCCGGGGGTGGGTCTACCGTCATGGTTTTGGTGGTTTGCTTGGCGTTGGGGGAAGGGGTAGGGCTAGGGGATGCTTCCGGGGGCTTTCCGCTGCTTAACACAAAGCTTACCACCGTGCCACGGGAAACTTCCGTTCCGGCTTTAACTGTTTGGGTGATGATGGTGCCTTCCGGCTTGTTGCTGGGTGCCGTTGTGCTTAACCCTACAGCCAAGTAAGCCCCTTCTATTTTTCTAATGCCTTCCGCTTCTGTATCACCTTCCACGCTAGGTACAATCACCGTGGTAACCGGTTGCCCCTGGCAAATGTAAAGTTTTACGGTTGAATTGGCTTTAGCCAGTGTTCCGCCTTCCGGTTCTTGCCGCACCACCACGTTAATGGGGTAGTTTTCGTCCAACACATATTCATCTTCCAGCTTAAAATATAAATCCTGGAATATTTCCATGACCACACCAATGTCTTGGCCCACCACATCCGGCACAGGGAATTTGTCCGTGCCGTCGCTTAAAACCACGTCAATGGCATCGCCTTCATACAGTAGCCCGTCGTCCCCCACACTTT
This sequence comes from uncultured Eubacteriales bacterium, assembly GCA_964500895.1. GTDB lineage: Bacteria > Bacillota > Clostridia > Lachnospirales > JAISER01 > CAZCQP01. Next base: position 19,190 of record CAZCQP010000007.1, read on the forward strand.
GAGAAAGAATCAAGCCTTTGTCCACTGTGTCGCTGAAAGCTGTGCCGGTTACGTTTACGGTAACCCCCAGTGGCCCGGTAATGGCATGGGCTTCATCAACTGTTTTGCCCACTAATTCAGGAATCTGCACCTGGTCCGGCACGTCTGGGGTCATGCGTTTAATGAAATATGTGCCTAAAGCAAATATAACGGCAATGATGGCCAAGCTGGTGGCAATGGCTGCAATGACAATGCGGCGTTCTGCCTGCCGGTCTTCGCTAATGCGCACAATGTCGTTTTTGTTATAGCTGGCAATGGGCTTGTTGCGGGACTTTTTAGGGAATCTTTTAGGCTTCACCGGTGCTTCCTCCGGCGGTTCATCGTAAACATCGTCCTCATAGCCTTCGTCCCAATCATCGTCCGTGTCATCCATCCGGCCATTGCGTTTAATGGTGTCTACATCTTCTTTGCCAAACCGCATGGTTTGACCTTCCATGTCATCCTCTGGGTCTTGCTGCACAAAGCTGCCGCTGGTGTTGGACAACGCCAGCTTTAAGTCCTCCACCATGTCTTGGGCGGAATGGTACCGCTTGCTGGTGGATTTCTCTGTGGCTTTAGCAATGATGCGCTGGATGCTTAAAGAAATATTGGGGTTTAACGCACGAATGTCCGGCAGTGGGTCGTTAATGTGTTTCAAAGCAATGGCAATGGGCGTGTCCCCCTCAAAAGGCAGGCAGCCGGTGGCCATTTCAAACATCACAATGCCCAGCGCATAAATATCGCTGGTGGCATCCACATAGCCCCCTCGGGCTTGTTCCGGGGAAAAATATTGCACAGAGCCAATGGTTTCATTATCGGTGCGCAAGGTAGCCTCTGTGGCGGCACGGGCAATGCCGAAGTCCGTCACTTTCACAGTGCCGGAGGTGGTGACCAGTATGTTCTGGGGCTTAATGTCCCGGTGGATAATATGGTGGGCGTGGGCATGGGCTAATGCAGAGCCAATTTGCACGGCCACGCTGATAATTTCGTCATTTTCAAAGGGGGCGTTGCGCTTGATTAAATCTTTTAACGTTACCCCGTCAATAAACTCCATCACAATATAGTGGATGGCATCTTCCTGCCCCACATCGTATACGCTTACAATGTTTTGGTCCGAAAGGCTGGCGGCGGCTTGTGCCTCCACATTAAAGCGGGCGATAAATTCTTCATCGTTAATAAAATCTTCCCGCATCACTTTGAAGGTGACAGAGCGGTCCAGCTTGGTGTCTTTGGCCCGGTATACAATGGCCATGCCCCCGGAACCGATTTTTTCTATAATCTCATAGCGCCCGGCAATGATGGCGCCTGGAGGAAGCATCATGCCCTCACCTCATTTACCGAAACCAAAATAACAGAAATGTTGTCATTTCCGCCCTTTTGTTTTGCGTATTCTACAAACGTTTCGCATTTGCTTTCCAAACTGTTTTCCGACTGAATACCGGCCAGCAGTTCTTCATCTGAAATATAGTTGCTTAGTCCGTCGGAGCATAAAAGCACCGTGTCCCCCGGGAAAATGTCTATCACCAGGCTGTCTGGTCGCACATCTTCCTCTGTGCCCACGGCGCGGGTAATGAGGTTGCGGCGGGGGTCTGTTTTGGCCTGTTCAGCGGTCATTTCCCCAGCCTTTACCATCTCGTTCACAAAAGTGTGGTCATGGGAAACTTGACGCAACTTGTGGTCATGGGCCACATAAACCCGGCTGTCTCCCACATGAGCCATGTACAGCTTTCCACCGCTCATAACACAAAGGGAAAGGGTACAGCCCATGCCGGATAAATCTGGGTTTTCCACAGACATATGGTATACTTTTTGGTTGGCCGCATGAACACCGGCCATCAGAACGTCCAGTATTTCCGTTTCGTCTTGTTCCAAAGCCTGCACATAGTCGCAAAAGGCAGCAATACAGTTGTTGCTGGCAATTTCACCGGCGTTGTGGCCACCCATGCCGTCGGCAATGATATACAAATTGGGCAACGGCCCCACAGACCTATTGCTGACAAATATGGCGTCTTCATTGTTCTTGCGTACAAGGCCTGTATCGGTTATCCCAAAGCCGTTCATGTCTTTCACCTGCCCTTTTCACTGGTTGTTTTGGGTTTGATGTCGCAGTTTTAACTGCCCGCAAGCAGCTTCAATGTCGTCCCCACGGGTATGCCGCCGGGTGGCGGGTACTCCGTTTTTTGTAAGGGTTTCAATAAAAGCAGTACACCGGCTTTCAGTATGTTTGCCGGCGGATGCTTTTCGGCCTGCTTCGTTTACGGGAATTACATTCACATGGCACAACAGGGGTTTTAATTTTCGGGAAAGCTCCAAGGCATGGGCCAGTTCATCGTTCACACCTGGAATGAGGGCGTATTCAAAGGTGATACGCCGGTTTGTTTTTTTGCAGTAATCGCCACATACGGTTAACAGTTCTTCCATGGGGTAGCGCTTGGCCACCGGCATGATGCTGCGGCGAATGGCGTCGTTGGGGGCGTGAAGGGAAACCGCCAAGTTGATTTGGGTGCCTTCTGCTGCAAAAGCGGTAATACCTTCGCAAAGCCCGCAGGTGGATACGGTCAAATTCCGCTGCCCCAGCCCTAAACCATGCTTATGGTTTAAAAGCCGTAAAAATGCCATCACAGCATTGTAATTGTCAAAAGGTTCCCCCATGCCCATCACCACCACATTGGTGACTTTCTTGCCCGTGGCTTGACCCATGGCGTATACTTGGGCAGCCATTTCCCATGGGGTGAGGTTGCGTTCCAGCCCTCCCATGGCAGAGGCACAAAAAGTGCAGCCCATGCGGCACCCTGCTTGGGATGATACGCAGACCGTGTTGCCATAGGCGTGTTCTAAAAACACACTTTCAATAAATAAGCCGTCTTCCAGCTGAAACAAATGCTTCGCCACACCACCGGAAACCGCTTGATTTGACAAGATAACAGGGGCAATGGCAGCTTGTTCCGCCAGTTTTTGGCGCAGAGGTTTGGACAAATTGGTCATCTGTTCAAAATCCGTAACCCCTTTTTGGTGCAGCCATTCAAAGATTTGTTGGCCGTGAAAAGGCTTCTCACCCAGGCCGGTTAAAAATTCTTTTAATTGTTCCATGTTCATGGAGCCAATGTCTTGTTTTTGCATATAATTTGTATTCCTTACATTCATAGTTTAAAGCTTTTACTTGCGGCGGCACAGGGCAATGAAAAAACCGTCCCCGGCATAAGCCCCAGGCAAAAGCTGCATCATGCTTTGCGTGCTGTCCACTTGGCTTAATTGTAGCACAGAGGGCCAGGCTTCCACAAGCGGTACAGGCTCAAAATCATAAGCTTCAAGAAAAGCTTGGTAGTTTTCTTCGTTTTCTTTGGTGGAAATGGTGCAGGTACAGTAAACCAAGGTGCCCCCTTTTTTCACATACCGGTGGCTGGCCGCTAAAATATCACGCTGAATGCGGGCCAGTGCTTCCACGTCCTCCATGGTCTTTGTATATTTAATGTCCGGCTTTTTTCGCAACAGCCCAAAGCCGGAGCAGGGAACATCAATCAACAGGCAATCCGCCGTGTTTTCTAAAGCCGGGTTAAAGACGGTGGCATCCCCTTGCTGGGTGGTGATGCAAGTAAGACCCAGCCGGTTGGCCGTGTCTGTAATTAAAGGTAGACGGTGGGGGTGGATGTCCATGCTTAGGATATGCCCTTCGTTTGCCATGAGCTGGGCGCTTAAAAAGGATTTGCCCCCCGGTGCGGCGCATAAGTCTAAAACCGTTTGCCCCGGCTGGGGGTTTAATACCTGAACCGCCGCCATGGCCCCCGCATCCATCACGTGAAACAGCCCATCCTGAAAGGCGGGCAAGGCAGTGATTTGGGCGGTGCGGGTGAGTTGCAGTGCCTGGGGCATACCGGGGCAAGGACGTACCTCAACCCCGGAAGCTGTGAGTGTTTCGGTTAAAGATTCCGGGGTGGTTTTTAAAGTATTCACACAAATGGTTACCGGCGGGCTGGTGACGCTTGCGGCCAGCATGGTTTCCATAACATCCATCGCCATGATGGGCTGCCAGTATTCCAGCAGCCACCGTGGGGTGGAGTAGCGCAGGGATAAATAGTCTAAAACATTTTGGGAGCGGTCCGGCAACGGCAGGTTTTTGCCATTTGCGGCCACTTGGCGCAGCACCCCGTTCACGTATGGGGCCAGCCCAACAAAGCCTTTGGATTTGGCCAGCTTCACGCTTTCATTGCAAGCGGCGGAAGGAGGCACTTTATCCATAAACAAAAGCTGATAAATTCCAAGCCGAAGTACATTTAAAATGAAAGGCTTAATTTTCTTCACCGGCGTTTTGGAATAATGGCCAATTACGTTATCCAACAACAGAATATGGCGTAGAGCACCGTTCACCAGTTCTGTAATAAAGGCCTTTTCTTTCTGCCCCAAGGCAGGGTGAGCGTTTAGTGTTTTTTGCAGCACCAAATTGTTGTACCCTTTGTTGTGGGTAATGTGCATAAGCGCCTCTACCGCCAGCCCCCGCTGGTTCACAGGCAGAGAGCCTTTGTTGTCCCCGGCCATCAAGGAATAACCGGCCCGTCAGCCTGGTTTGCCAGGTCTGGGGTAAACGGAGGCACCGGGGTGGATGGGGTAGGGGTGTAGGGGGTTAAAGCTTGCAAAATAAAGGAATAAGACAACCGGGCATTGGCGTTCACGTCAATGGTCATGGTGGTGTCATTATAACCGGCTTTGCGCACGGTAATGGTGTGGCGGCCGTCTGGCAACGAATCGCTTACAGGGGTGACACCCACGTAACCGTTGTCAATGTAAAGTTCCGCCCCTTCCGGCACAGTGGTGACGGTGAGGGTGCGCAGCACAACTTCTTCAGACAGCATCACGTTTACGTCCATGGTGGGTTCTGCCACGGTGATGGTGGTAGAAAAAGGCAGGTAGCCGGTTTTTTTGGCTTCCAGCTTATAGGTGCCCAATTGCAGCACCAAAGGTTCGGTGGCAGGGTATTCCTTACCGTCAACAAACAGCTGAAAATCTGAAACATTGGATTTGACGTTCACAATGCCGGACATAAATTGTACATCGGCTAAATCCAACACTTCGGTATTTTCGGTGGTAATGACCACGTCTGTGACAAAAGGTTCAATGTTTGCGCCTTTAATCACAATGCGGTGGGCACCTTCTAAAACCTCCACCTTATCTGCTTCATCCAGCGTCATAAAGATGGTGGTGTCTATTTCAAGGGTGCCGTCTTTCACCTTATCTTTATTTTTCAGTTCCACATAACCGTGGCTTTTGTTCACTTCCATATACCAAGCTGTGTCCTCGTAGCCCCTTAAGGTAACCACGTCCGCCTCACTCACTGCGGAAGGGTCTATGGGAGCGTTTTTATAAACTGCCATGAGCTGGTTGTTGTAGAAGTAATATTTGTTGCTTAAATTAATCACCTGCTGCTCTGGGCTAACCTTCACATTGCGCACCAGCTTAAATTCCCAAGCGGTAGAATCCTGGGCAATGCTTTGCAACGTTTCGGTTTTGGCATCATAATTAATGTTAACAATATCCCCCACAGCAAGCTCTGAAAAAGCAATTTCCTGGCCATATTTGTTTTTTAAGCTTGTACCTGCATCGGCGGCAACGGTAAAGTTTTTTTCAGTTTCCACATCCACCATGGTTAATGCACTTTTACCAAAGTCGATGTTGGTAATGAAGCCGATGCGTTGTTTCAATTCGCTTAAAGAGCCTTCCGCAGGCCCCGGGGAGGCAGAAGGGAGCATCCCGCTGGGTTGTGGGGAGGCATCTGCTCTGTTTTTTGTAATGTTGCTGAATACAATGGCAAATATCACAATGCAAATAATAACCCCAGCCAGTAAAGTAATGATATAAAACAGGGTGAACTGTGATCTTTGATTTTTACTTTTAATTTTGCTTCGTTGATTGCTGCTTCTTCCCATGCTTTCACCTCAAACCTAGATATTTCAAGCCATGCAAAGGTTTGCCTGACTTTTAGGATTATCCTATTTTAATTGCTTTTGGTGAAAAACACAAGAAAAAATTTATATGTATGGTGCTTTAAGCAAAAAAAGCACCTGGTCTCAGGGGGGAATGAGGCCAGGTTGAGGGGGGGATATAAATTGTTCCTTAATTATAAAAATTAAGGCTACATGCATAATAATTTCCATTTTTCTAAAAAGTATACATCTTTTGTGAAACTTTTTTATTAAATATGCGCCTCCATTGAAAAAAAGGCGGCTGTCAGTTATAATGAGCATGGATAATTTTGTAAAGAGGTGAACGCCGTGCATACTCCTTATATGCGCACACAACTTTACCCCGTCATCGACATCGACAATTTAGTGTCTTTTCATTATTTTGAATATGTGAAAGATTTTATGGGAATGGAAGAAGCCCATGATTTTTGGGAAGTGGTTTATGTAGATTTTGGCGCCATTGTGGCTGTGGTGAACGGCGTGGAGCAACCGCTAAAACAAGGGCAAGCCATTTTCCACCAGCCCAACGAAGAACACAATATTTTAACATGCGGTGAATTTGCCAGTGTAATCATATTTAGCTTTGTTTGCGAAAGCCCGGCGATGGCTTTCTTTAACGGCAAATGCCTTGCTTTAAACGCCAAGGAACGGGACCTGATGGCGGACATTGTTCGGGAAGGGCAGCGTGTTTTTGAAGGGCCTTTTGATACTTTAAACAAGCCCCGGTTAACCAAAGCGGCCCATGCACCTTTTGGCGGGGAGCAAATGCTCACCACTTGCATGACCCAACTGCTTATAAGCCTGATTCGCCGGGACACAGAAGCACTGCGCACGGCCAGCCCGGAAACATGGAAAAGGCAGCAGGGGGAGAAGGACATTGTTGAACAAATCATGGTTATTCTGCAAGAAAATTTATACGGCAAAATTTCTTTAAACGAAATCAGCGCCCGGCTTTCTTTTTCCGTCAGCCATTTGGAGATGGTGTTTAAAAAACACACCGGTTGCGGCATCATCACCACTTTGAACCGCCTAAAAATGACCGAAGCCAAAAGGTTGATTAGCGAGGGCGAAAAAACCTATACGCAGATTGCGGAAATGCTAGGCTTTACTTCCATCCACTACTTCTGCCGCACCTTTAAAAAACACATGTCTATGACCCCTTCCGGCTATGAAAAATCTGTTAAATTACGGCTTTTGTTATAAGGTTAAGCAAGGCACTTGTAATAAAGTGCCATGCTTAACCTGTTAGATTGTTAAAAAATGCACAATTTACATCATAACATTGTGCAAGTTTGGTGCAATATTATGCAAATACAGAAGGTTACCGTTCTGTTATATTTGAGTTGCAAGTAATGTTAAGCAATGTTAAGCAATGCTGTTCTAAAGCATTGCAAAATTTAAAAAAGGAGATGAGTTAAGAATGAAAAAACATGTCAAGCATATTGTTGCTGCTGTGTTGTGCTGTGTGATGGCGGCCGGGTTATACGGCTGTGGACAAACGGCCAGTGCACCGGCTGAACCGGCCCCGGCTGAAGAACCGGCGGCAACAGACCAAACCCAAGCCCAAGCACCCCAAGCGGACATAGGCACGTTGCAAGGCTGGGGGGACGCTGTGAAAGCCACATCCCAGGGCAAGCAAATTACCGTGGCCATGGCTGCCCACCCTTCCACAGAAGCTTTCAGAAAAATGGCCGATGAGTTTTCCGCATTAACCGGCATTACCGTTGTGTGGGATGTGGTGGAAGAAACCAACTTAAAAAACAAGCAACTGTTGGATGCACAAGGGGCCGGCAGCTATGACGTGTTTATGGTAGACGCCTTCTGGATGAGCGAATATGCTTCTAAAGATGTGCTGGTACCCATCGAAACTTATGCCAACGACCCAGCCAAAACTCCGGCCTGGTTTGATTACGAAGACATTATGCCGGCTTACAGAAACGGAATTGCCGGTGCCAACGGGGTGAACTACGGCATTCCAACAGCCGGTGAAACCCGGTTTATTGCGTATAGGACAGACTTGTTTGAAAAATATGAAAAAGAACCGCCCAAAACCATGGAAGAGTACTTAGCCCTTGCTCAATTCTTTAACGGCAAGGAAGACGGCCTTTATGGGGCATCCATGCGGGCACAGCGGGGCATTCACTTTGCTTCCGGGTGGATGAGTATGATGTACAACTTTGGCGGCGGTTTTGTGGACCAAACCACCATTGGCACAGACAAAGTAGTGGCCACCGCCAATACCCCAGAAACCGTTGCATCCCTGCAATTTTTTGTAGACCTGTTAAAATGTGCACCTCCAGACGTTGGTACATACACCCATGAAGAAGCGCTGGGTGCTTTCATTTCTGGTAAAACCGCCATGTGGCTGGATGCCACCGCTTTGGCTAACCAAATCACAGACCCCAAATCCTCCACCGTGGCAGATAAAGTGGCCTTTGTGCCCACGCCCACCGGTCCGGCTGGTGACGGCGCTGCTTTAGCAGGCTGGAACCTGGGTATTTCCAATAAATCCGCCAATAAGGACGAAGCTTGGGCATTCATTTGCTTTATGGCCAGCAAAGAAAAATCTATAGACTATGTGAAAAATGGCGGTGTGGCCACCAGAAGCTCTGTATTTGAAAATGCAGAATTGGCTGCATTAAATCCATCATTCCCGGCTCAAAAAGAAGCACTTATTGCCGCTAATGGGCTGGTGGAAAAAGGATTATCCTGGATTCCACAACATGACCAAATAAACCAGATTCTTGAAGTTGCCGGGGCATACGGCAGTGCGGCGCTGGCCGGTGACATTTCCGTAGAAGATGCATGTAACAACACCCAGAAAGATATTGAAGATTTAATTCAATGATATGTTCTAGAACGTGTTTTAAGTTCGTTTGAACGGTTTCCCTATCAAAACATTGGTTAAAACCCATTGGTAATGAATTTTCAAACACTGCCAAGTATAGTGGAACGGACATTCGTTCCACTATACTTATATTACAGCATCAGTCATTAAAGGAGCTACTGTGCATGGACATGTTAAAGTCATACTTTAAGCACAACCCGCACATTAAGTTTATAGCCCCAGCCATGACGGCCATGGTGGTCATGTCCATCGTGCCTACGCTGTTTCTGTTGGTTATCAGCATAACCAATTATCAGCTGGGCTGGAAATTTTCCCGGGCAAAATTTGTTGGCATTAACAATTTTATTAGGCTGTTTTCCGGGGCAGACCCAGACTTCTGGCATTCCGTATGGATTAGCCTAGCTTTTATGGTGTTAGCCACCGGCATTGAAATGCTACTGGGTTTTGCTTTGGCCATGCTTCTGAACTCCATGGAGTTTAAGCTAAAAGGCCTGGTGATGGGTATTTTAATCATTCCCTTAGCCATGACACCTTCCATAGCGGCGCAAATGTGGAAGCTTATATATAACTCGGAATATGGCATTCTAAATTACTACTTGCAGCTTCTTTTTCATGTGAAAGTGACGTGGTTGTCCAGCGGAATGGCATTTTGGTCAGTGCTGTTGGTAGACATTTGGCAGTTTACCCCTTTTGTTACCCTCATCATTTATGCCGGGCTGCGGTCTATGCCCACCGAACCTTATGAATCTGCTGCCATGGACGGGGCTAACGCCTGGCAAACACTCACCATGATTACCTTGCCCATGATGCGTAAGCTGCTGTTCTTGGCGCTGCTCTTTAGGGCTATAGATTCCCTAAAGCTGTTTGATACGGCGTTTGTATTAACCCAAGGGGGCCCCGGCAATGCCACAGAGTTTTTAAGCCTGCATGTGTACCGCATGGCTAATGCCCAAAACGGGCTTATAGGCCGGGCAGCGGCCATTGCCATTGTGTTGCTGGTGATAGTGACCATTGTAAGCCGTTACTTAATTAAACAGCAGAGGAAGGAGGCATAGCCCGTGAACAGAAGCACAAGGAAAACCATAATTAACATAATCAAAGGGTTAATCATCGTTTGCGTATGCTTTTACATACTCTTCCCCTTTCTCTGGATGGTGATGGTAAGCCTAAGAAACCGGGTGGATATTTTTAACCCAGGCAACTTATTGGTGGCTCCTATTTTAGACAATTACCGGACGATTGTTAAGGAGAACAACATACTGTCCTATTTCTACAACAGCTTTATGGTGGTGGTTTTCACCACACTGGTTTCTCTGGTTATTGGCAGTTTTGCCGCCTATGGCTTTGCCCGATACGAATGGAAACAAAAAGAAGACAGAGCCTTCTTTGCATTAAGCCAGAAATTTTTGCCCGCCATGGCGGTGGTTATTCCTTATTTTTTAATGGCCGCTTTTTTCAAGCTTTTGGATACCCGGTTGGTGCTTGTCATTTGTTACACCACCTTCAACATCCCCTTCACCATCTGGATGATGCGGGGATTTATTGAGGAGTTGCCTCGGGAACTGGAAGATTCCGCCTTTGTGGACGGCTGCACACGGCTGCAAACCATCTATAAAATTATTCTGCCATTGGTGGCACCCGGCATGGTGGCCACGGCCATCTTTTGTATCATTAATTCCTGGAACGAGTTTGTATTTGCAAACTTTTTAACCAGTATCAACAGCAAAACCATTCCCACCTCTGTGATGATGTACTTGTCTGTGTCTGGGGTAAAGTGGGGAGAAATGTCCGCCACAGGGGTGATGGCCTCTATCCCTGTTTTGGTTTTTGCCATTGCAGTACAAAAACATATGATTAGGGGCTTGACTTTTGGGGCGGTTAAGGGTTAACTATATTATATAAAGCAGGTGACAATATGACTTCAAAATTGAAAATGGCCATTGTTGGCGCAGGCATTTGGGGCGAGAACCACGCAAAAATTTATAAGGAACACCCTTTTGTGGAAGTGGTAGGCGTTTGTGACATGCATATGGACAAAGCCCAGCAAATTGTAGATAAACTGCAAGTGGGCAAAGCCTATGACAGCTATCACAACATGTTTGAAACCTGCGGCTGTGATGCTGTAGCCATTGTAACGCCGGATTTTGCCCACGGGGACATTGCCGTGGCGGCTGCGGAACAGAAGAAACATATCCTCATTGAAAAACCGCTGGCCACCACCCATGAAGACGTGCACCGCATTGTGGAAGCGGTGACCAAAAACAACGTGCGGGCCATGGTGGATTTACATAACCGCTGGAGCCCTCCTTTCAATGCGGCCTATCACGCTGTGCAGCGTGGGGAACTGGGGGATGTGTATAGCGCTTACATGCGTTTGAATGACACCAAGTGGGTGGCCACAGACTTTATTCCATGGGCAGCCAAATCCTCTATCTTGTGGTTTTTAGGCAGCCACAGCCTGGATACGTTGCGCTGGTTTTTTAATGACGAAGTGGCCCGTGTATATAGTGTCAGCCGGGAAGGCATATTAAAAGGGATGGGCGTGGATACAGTCGATGAATATTTGACCACCATTGAATTTAGAAATGGCGGGGTGGCTCAAATGGAAAACGGCTGGATAACACCCAACGCCAACCCTTGTGTGAATGACATTAAGTTTAATGTGCTGGGTACAAAGGGCATGATTGCCATTGATGCCAGCAACCATAACTTAATTCAGCAATATACCGACAGCACTGTAACGACGCCGGATGTTCTGGTTCAAAACACCATTTTCGGCAAAGCCAAAGGGTTTGCCTTTGAAAGCATTCGTGGTTTTGTGGATTGCCTATTGACCGGTGAAGCTTTTCCGGTTAGTCTGTATGATGCGGCCAATACGTCACTGGCTATTTTGGCCATTATGGAGTCTGCGCAAAGCAGAATGCCTGTTGAAGTTAAAAACTTGTATGAATGATTGGAAGGGATGACATCATGATGCGATTTGGCGTTCAAGTTGATGTGAAAAATGTGCCCCCGCTGGACGGGGGCTTTGTACCGCTGGCAAAATTTAATGCTGCGTTTTTGGCCACGGCTAAAAAGCCCATTGTTATTGCAGTGGAGCGTTCAGGAGGGCTGGTTTCTGTTTTTCCAACCCATATTCATGGGACAAAGGAAATGGAAGCAGCGGACAAGTTTTATGTAGAGCGTACAGTAAAATTTTTGCTGTGGGCCAGAGGTGGCGCAAAAGTGATGCTGTGCGGCGATGAAGCCATGGCTCAATATTTGTCGGAGGTGTATGCTCCCCAAGGCAAGCGGGCCTTTGACTACAACTTTATGTCCAAAATTTTTGAGCGCTCCTTTGAAGTGGTGTACTTACCTTTAGAGGATGCCCCGGAAGCAAAGGAAAACCCGCAAGCCATTGGCCGCCATCTGGAAGGCTGCCGCATTGGTTTTGATGCCGGTGGCAGCGACCGAAAGGTTTCTGCTGTGGTGGACGGTGTGCCGGTTTACAGCGAAGAAGTGGTATGGTTCCCTAAAATTACGGAAGACCCGGAATACCATTATGCAGGCATTGTGGAAGCTTTTAAAACAGCTGCCTCCAAAATGGAGCGGGTGGATGCCATTGGGGTCAGTTCGGCAGGCATTTACATTGATAACCGCACCATGGCCGCTTCATTGTTTATAAAAGTACCTGAGCCTTTATTCAGTGAAAAAGTAAAAGACATTTATATTCGTGCAGCCAAAGAAATTGGTGCAGATGTGCCTTTGTATGTGGCCAATGACGGGGATGTTACCGCATTAGCCGGTGCCATGGCGCTGGGGGAAAACGGCGTGCTGGGTATTGCCATGGGTACCAGCCAGGCGGCAGGTTATGTGGATGCCCAAGGTAACTTAACCGGCTGGTTGAGTGAATTGGCTTTTGCCCCGGTAGATGGCCAAGAAAATGCCCACTACGATGATTGGGCAGGCGATATTGGTTGTGGGGTGCAGTACTTCTCCCAGGACGCAGTGATTCGGTTGGCACCTTCTGTGGGCATTACGCTGGATGCTGGGTTGTCCCCAGCAGAAAAATTAAAGGTTGTGCAGGAGGCCATGGAGGCCGATCATCCAGGTGCCATTCAAATCTATGAAACCATTGGATGTTATCTGGGGCATGCCCTGGCCTATTATGCAGACTTTTATGAAATTCTTCACGTCTTATTGCTTGGACGGGTAACTTCTGGTAAAGGCGGGGATATTGTATTAAACTGCGCACGTCAAGTGCTGGAAAGCGAATACCCTGCGCTTTCTAAGCAGATGAACGTCCAACTGCCCGATGAAAAAAGCAGACGGGTGGGGCAGAGTGTGGCAGCTGCTTCGTTGCCAGAGTTAAGATAAGGTTTTCCGTCTGCGCAAGCGCAGACGGGTGGGCGGCCTAATGGCTATTTGCCGATGTTGCATGTGCGCCGCCCAAATTGGCGAGAGCCGTCGCCGTCTCTTGTCTTCCGTATGGGTAAGCTGATGCGTCATGGGGAGATGGCGGCCAAGATTTATAAGTTGGGGCGGCTCAGGTTTGTCAACGGCAAGTGGCCTTATGGCCGCCCTACCGGGCGGGAGCCCCAGATGTGCGCATGCGCACATCTGGGGCTCCCGCCAAAGCAAAGCGGAATGGCGTTAAAACGCCATTCCGCTTTGCTTTTATCCTTTAATAACAAAATTCACAATACGTCCAGGTACATAGATTTCTTTAACAATGGTCACATCTTGCAAACGGCTGCCTAAGGCTTCTTTGGCTTGTGCAATAATGTCTTCCTTGCTGCTTTCTGCCTGAACGGAAATGGTGGCACGTAACTTTCCGTTCAATTGCACTGCAATGTCCACCGTATCTGTTTTCAGTTTACTTTCATCACACACCGGCCACTTAGCATCAAACACGGAAGTATTATGGCCAGTCATGGCCCAAAGTTCTTCTGCCATATGGGGTGCAAAGGGCGAAAGAAGCACAATAAGGGTTTCTAACGTCTCTTTATCCAGCCCATTTTGGGTCTTGGCAACATCTGCCAGCTTCGCAGTATACTCCATAAAACCACTAACCACCGTGTTTAGGCTCAGGTTGTCTAAGCGGATGGTGATTTCGTACACCAGCTTGTTGCGCCAATATTCCAGTTCCTTAGTGGGCATAATGGGCTGGTCTTTGTATGCACAGATAAACTTCCAGGTGCGGTTTAAATAGCGGAAAACACCATCAATGCCGCTATCGTCCCATTCGGAATCCTGTTCGGGGGGGCCGATGAACAGCTCGTACATGCGCAAGGAGTCGCAGCCATACCGAGCCACCAGTTCATCCGGGGACACCACATTGCCCTTGGATTTACTCATTTTCATGCCGTTTTTGTTAATCATGCCCTGGTTAAACAGTTTTTGGAAGGGCTCGTCAAAGTCCACCACACCTATGTCATACAAGAACTTGGTATAGAAACGGGCATACAACAGGTGAAGCACCGCATGTTCAATGCCGCCCACATAGTAATCCACAGGCAGCCATTTGGCCAGTGCTTCCTTGCTGGCTAGTTCCTTGTCGTTGTGCGGGTCTGCATAGCGTAGGAAATACCAAGAGGAACCCGCCCATTGGGGCATGGTGTTGGTTTCCCGTTGTGCCGGGCCGCCGCATTCCGGGCAAGTGGTGCTTACCCAATCTGTGATGGTAGCCAGGGGGGATTCCCCGGTAGAAGTAGGCAAATAGCTGTCTACCTCCGGCAAAAGCACCGGCAACTGGTCGTGAGGAACCGCCACAATACCGCATTTGTTGCAATGTACCACGGGAATGGGTTCGCCCCAATACCGCTGGCGAGAGAACACCCAGTCCCGCAGCTTATAGTTCACGGTCTTTTTGCCAAGACCCTCTTTTTCAATATAATCCATGACAATGGCTTTGGCTTCCCCGGAAGGCAAGCCGTTAAACTGCCCGCTGTTAACCATAACCCCTTCTTCGGTGTAGGCTTCCGTCAATTCTTCCACAGGGGAATCGGCCTTTTGAATAACCTGAACGATGGGCAGGTTAAACTTGGTGGCAAACTCAAAGTCCCGTTGGTCATGGGCGGGCACGCACATGATGGCACCGGTGCCGTAGTCTGCCAATACATAGTCGGAAATCCAGATGGGGCATTTGTCCCCGCTTAAGGGGTTAATGGCATAACTGCCGGTAAACACCCCGGTTTTTTCTCTGTCGGACATACGGTCCACAGAGGATTTGGTGCTGGCGGCATACACGTAAGCTTCAATGGCTTCCTTATGGTCCGGGTTGGCTTCTGCCAGTTTGGAAACCAGGGCAGCTTCCGGTGCCAGCACCATAAAGGTAGCGCCGTACAACGTATCTGGACGGGTGGTGTAAACACGGATGGCCGTGTCTAACCCATCCACTGCGAAGTCCACTTCCGCACCGTAGCTTTTACCAATCCAGTCTGCTTGCATTTTTTTTACTTTTTCCGGCCAGTCCAGCTTATCTAAATCTTGCAGCAGCCGTTCGGCATAGGCGGTGATTTTTAACATCCATTGTCTTAAAAACTTTTTGGTTACCGTGGTACCGCAACGGTCACAAACCCCGCTGGTGGCTTCTTCGTTAGCCAGCACGCATTTGCAGCTATCGCACCAGTTTAAAGGCATTTCTTTTTCGTAGGCCAGCCCTTTTTTAAACATTTCTGCAAAAATCCATTGGGTCCATTTGTAGTAGCTGGGGTCGGTGGTGTTAATTTCCCGGTCCCAGTCGTAAATGGCGGAAATGTCGTGGAGCTGGCGTTTGGCGTTGGCAATATTCTCAGCGGTGCTCACTTTAGGGTGGGCGCCAATTTTAATGGCGTAGTTTTCAGCAGGCAAACCAAAAGCGTCCCATCCCATGGGATGCAACACATGATAACCCTGCAAAACTTTATAGCGGCTTAATACGTCGCTTAACACATAACCCCGCCAGTGCCCCACGTGCAGCCCGCTGGCAGAAGGGTAGGGGAACATGTCCAGGCAATAAAAGGTGGGTTTGTTTTCGCCCGGCTTGTTCACCGGTTCTTTGGCCCAGTGGGCCCGCCATTTCTTTTCAATTTCAGTAAAATTGTAGTTCATCATTTCCTCCATCTTTTGTAAGGAATTATATTTTAAGAAAATGTTTTAACCCATTTCTCTGCGCCATTGCAGTGCTTTAGACAAAGTGACTTCATCCACATACTCCAAATCCCCGCCCACAGGCACACCGTGGGCAATGCGGGTGACTTTGATGCCCAAGGGCATGAGCAATTTGCTAATGTACATGGCTGTGGCTTCACCTTCCACATTAGGGTTGGTGGCCAATATTACCTCGGCAACGCCATCTTCTTCATTTAAACGTTGCAACAGCGCTTTGATTTTAATATCCTCCGGGCCAATGCCGTTTAAAGGGGAAATGGCCCCGTGTAACACATGATATAGCCCAAAATAAGCGCTGGTACGCTCGTAGGCCGCCATGTCCCGGGGGTCTTCCACCACCATGATGGTGGACTGATCCCGCTTGGGGTCTGCACACAGCCTGCATACGTCATCGTCCGTTAAATTGCAGCATTTCTGGCAATAGTGAATCTTGGCCTTGGCTTCTGTGATGGCTGTGGCCAAAGCCTGTGCCTTCTCTGTGGGCAGGTTAATGATATGGAAAGCCAGCCGCTGGGCAGACTTTCCGCCAATTCCCGGCAGCTTGCCCAGTTCCTCAATCAGCCGGGTCATGGGGTTGCCGTATACATTCATGGGCTACTCCTTCTAAAACATGCCGGGCAAGCCCATGCCGCCGGTAAATTTGCCCATTTCCGCATTGGTCATGTCGTCCACTTGGCGAATGGCTTCATTCACAGCGGTTAAAATTAAATCTTGCAGCATTTCAACATCGTCCGGGTCTACCACGTCTGGGGAAAGAGTGATGGACTGCACTTCTTTTTTGCCGTTAATCACTAAATTTACCGCACCGCCGCCGCTGGATACCTCCAACGTTTGTTCTGCCAGCCGTGCTTGGGCTTCTTCTATATTTTTCTGCATCTTTTGCGCCTGTTTCATAAGGGCGTTCATGTTCATGCCACCGGGCATTCCGCTAAAGCCTTTTGCCATTTTTACCGCTCCTTTATTCTTCAAATATAATATGGTCACCTAATAATTCTGTGTACATGGTTTGCCCTTCCATGGGGGTGTTCTCCGTGGCCTGGGGGCTATTGCTCTGCCCTTTCACCGATACAGACAACTGGAAGTCTGCCTGGGTGGCCGCTTGAATTTTTTCTTTTATAATGTCTGCCCGCTCTTCCACCAGTTTGGCCTGTGCTTTGTCTGCCACAGCAATGGAAAGCACATGGCCTTTCACAGCCACGTCTGCCGCTTTTAAAATGCCTTTGAGCAAAACAGGAAAGCTTTGGCACATCTTTGGCCAGCGTGCCAGTAAATCTGCTGTTCCTGGGGAAGATAAGTTTGCTTCCGGGATGGCTACGTCAGCTTCCTCTACTTGCGGCAAACTTGCTGCTGTTTTTGGCGGCAGGGTAGGGGGCGCTTGGGAAACAGTAGCCTGTGCTTGTGTAATGGGCACACCCTTTGCCATATCCGTTTCCAGCTTTTGAATGCGGGCAAGCAATCCTTCCCGGCTGTTGTCTCCTGCTTCTGCCGGGTTGCACAGCTTGATGCACAAAACTTCCAGCATCAGTCGGCCGTTAGAAGTATACTTCATGTCCGCCTGCAACTGGGCAAAGGCTTCAATGGCCCACAGCAGCCAGTCTTGCCCCACACGGTTGGCTTGGACTGTTAATTGGTTTATGGTTTCTTGGGAAAAAGCCAGCGCCGTGGAAGAAAGCTTCACGTGCAGGGTCATAAGCAAGTTCCGCAGATGCGCCACCAAGTCCGACACAAACTGGTGCATGTCCCGGCCTTTGAGCATCACCTCGTTAATGTGCAGCATACAGGCGGTGCTGTCAAAGGCAGACAAAGCGTCCACCATGTCAAACAAGCTTTGGTCGTCTACCGCACCCACCATGTCCAGCACTTTTTCCAGGGTGATAGGCTCTTTGTGGTAAAATGCCATGCTTTGGTCTAAAAGGCTTAGGGCATCCCGCATGGCCCCATCGGAAAGGTTGGCCACATATTGCAGCGCTTCTTTGTCAACAGTAACCCCTTCCTTGGTCATGTAGGCTTCCATCACTTCCACCATGTCTGTGGCACTGATGCGCCGAAAATCAAACCGCTGCACCCGGGAAAGCACCGTGGGGGGGATTTTCTGCGGCTCGGTGGTGGCCAGTATAAACACCACATAAGGGGGTGGTTCCTCCAGCGTTTTCAACAACGCATTAAAAGCCCCCCCGGAAAGCATGTGTACCTCGTCTATAATGTATATGCGGTATTTGCCCTCTGTAGGCGCATAACGCACTTCCTCACGGATTTCCCGAATATTGTCCACCCCGTTGTTGCTGGCGGCGTCAATTTCCACCACTCCCGTACACCGGGAAAGCAAAATGCTTTCACACATTTCGCAGCTGTTGCAGGGTTCACCTTCCAGCGTGACATGGGGGCAATTTAACGCCCTTGCAAATATTTTAGCCGTAGAGGTTTTGCCTGTGCCCCGGGTACCACAAAAAAGGTAGGCATGGGAAATACGCCCGCTTAACAGCTGGTTGGTTAGGGTGGTAACAATGTGCGGTTGGCCGATGACATCTTTAAAAGTTTGGGGCCGCAGTTTTCGGTACAGGGCCTGGTAAGACATGTTGCGGTTCACTCCTCAAACTATTTGGTTAAGATGACAGCAATAAACACCAAAGGTTCGTTCCCGGTGTTTGCAATGGAATGAACACCGCCGTCGTTGGTAAGCAAAATTTCCCCGGCGGAAATTTGTTTTTGTTCCCCATCATCTTCCACGGTGGCTGTGCCGGATAAAATGTAAAACACTTCCGCTTCCCCAAGGTGCTGGTGAACCCCAATGGAAGCCCCGGGCTGCATGGTCATTCTGGCAAAAAGCCGCAGGTTGTCGGAAAGTTCCTCTGCTTTTAATATTTGCATCACTTCAACACTGCCGTCCCCGCCACGCATATTTTGGCGCAGTTCCGTAGCCATTTCTTCAGCTTTTCTAATCATGGTAAGCCTCCTTTTTTTCTTGGGTATCCCGTGCAAGCATACGTTTGCGGTATGCATAAATCATCATAAGCAGTACGCTAATAAAAATTAAAGTAACGGAAAGCACCCGCAAGTCTTCCCAGGCAATGCTTAAAGCAATGCTCACGGCTAAAATGCCGCTTAATAAGCTTAGAGAATATAAAATAAGTACGGTGCGGGAAGGGGAGTGCCCAGCATCTATCAGCCGGTGGTGCAAATGCCCCCGGTCTGCCTCCATAATGGGTTTGCCAGAAATAAGCCTGCGCAGCATAGCAAACAAGGTGTCAAAGATGGGCAGCGCAAACACAAAGCAAGCAATGACCACAGACAGAAGGGCGTAGCTTTTAAACACCCCAATAATGGAAGATACAGACAACACAAACCCTAAAAATAAAGAGCCAGTGTCCCCCATAATCACTTCCGCCGGGCTGAAATTCCGGGGCAAAAAGCCCAAGCAGCTCCCCGCCAGCGTGGCAGAAAGCACCACAGCGGTTGGAGTGCCGGAAAGCACGCACAAGGCGGTTAAGCATAGGGCGCCAATGCTGGAAACCCCGGCAGCCAAGCCGTCCACACCATCTATCAGGTTCACCGCATTGGTCATGCCAATAATCCAAACAAGGGTGATGGGTGCGGCAAAAGCACTGATGTTGGCGGCAAAAGGCCAGTTCACAATGCTGATGCGTGTGCCTGTAAAAACCACCACCAGGGCAGCAACAATTTGAAAGGCCAGCTTTGTTTTGGCCTTTAAACCAAAAACGTCATCCAGTATGCCAACGCATACAATGATTAAAGCGCCTAAAGCAAAGCCCAAAAACTGCACCGTTTGCAGGGCCGGCGTAAAGGGCAGCAAAATAATCATGGTTATCATAAACCCCAGCACGATGGCGATGCCGCCCAAACGAGGCATGGGCACGTTATGCATCCCCCGTTTTTTGGGGTAGTCTATGGCGCCCAGTTTTAATGCCAGGCTTTTGGCGAAAGGGGTGGCCAGCAGGGATATGCCAAAGGCACTGGCAAAAGCTGCAATGTATAATAACCAATTGTGATTCATGGGTTTCTCTCCTTGGGCGGCAATTCAACAATTTACCGAATTATTTTGTGCCGAAAAGTCGGTCACCGGCGTCGCCCAGGCCGGGAACGATGTAGCCGTGGTCATTTAAACGTTCATCCAGTGCAGAGGTGTAAATGTCTACATCGGGATGTTCTTGCAGCACCTTTTCAACCCCTTCTGGTGCGCTTAACAAGCACAGCAGGGTGATGCGGGAAACCCCTTGCTCTTTTAAGTAGGTGAGGGCCATAGAAGCGGTGCCCCCTGTAGCCAACATAGGGTCAATGACGTAGGTGTCTCTTTGGGCACAGTCCACCGGCAGCTTGGCGTAGTAGGTAACAGGCTGCAACGTTTCAGGGTCTCTGTACATGCCTAAATGGCCCACTTTGGTGGTGGGCATTAAGTTGAGCATACCGTTTACCATGCCAATGCCTGCCCGTAGAATGGGCACCACAGCAAATTTAGCATCTGCGGTTTTGCAAATGGCTTTGCAAATGGGGGTTTCTACTTCAATGTCCACTAAGGGTACATTGCGGGTGGCTTCATAGTACAATAAAGTGGCCACTTCTTCCACCAATTCTCTAAACTCTTTGTAGCCCGTATGAATGCTGCGCATTTTAGTAATTTTGGATTGAACCAGCGGGTGGTCTATAATGTGTAATTTTCCCATGTTTATTCCCCTTCGTTTTCTTCGATCAGTGCGATGCGGCGCTCATGCCGTTCATCTTGTGAAAATGGTGTTTCTAAAAAAGCGTCTACAATCTCTAAAGCCAGCCCAGGGCCGGTAACCCGCCCACCAAGGGCCAAAATGTTGGCGTCGTTATGTTCTCTGGTGGCTTTTGCAGAAAAAACATCGTGGCACAAGGCACAGCGAATGCCTTTAAACCGGTTGGCGGCAATGGAAATGCCAATGCCGGTGCCGCAAAGCAATATACCGGCAGTACAGGTGCCATCCAGCACAACTTTGGCAACTTTTCGTGCATAAATGGGGTAATCAGCAGATTCGCCTTCCATTACCCCAAAATCTTTAAAAGGAATGCCTTTTTTATTTAAATGAGCCACAACTTCTTGTTTTAAAGCGTAGCCGCCGTGGTCACAGCCAATGGCCAGCATGGTCATCCTATCCTTTATTTTCAGTATGGTTTCGTGCAATTGTTGGGCGCAGGCTTCGTAGGTTGCTAAGTCCTGGCCGAAAGGGTCGGCCACATCACCTGTTTCCCCTGCATATGCAAGCAGTGTATGCAGCTTGTCCCGGCAGTGGGGGGCCATTCTGGCAATTAAAACCTTGTGGCTTTCACCCATGGTTAAAATCAAGTCTGCCCAGTCAAGGATGGCACCGTCCACTGGGGTGGATCTATGGTTGGATAAATCCAGCCCCCGGTTTTCCATGGCATTTTGTGCATGGCGGCTGGCAGGGGAAGATGGCCCTGCCATTACACCGGCAGAGCGTACTTTAACCTTTACCCCCCACTGCTTAAAAATGGCTTCGGCTAACACCTGTGCCATAGGGCTGCGGCAGGTGTTGCCTGTGCAAACAAATAATATGTTCATGGCTTTGCCTCTTTTTCTTCCGGCAACCGATTTGGCAACTGATCTGGCAAATGGATGATACGCCCCCCGGCAGCTTTTAAAAGCCGGTTCATAATGGCCAGCCCAATGCCTGTGGTTTCAAAGCCTTCCGCAAAGATGCGGTCTACGCCGTGGAGGTCGCAGGTACGCAAGGCATCAAACAACCCGGCGGCAATGGTTTCCGGCCGGTTTCTGTCTCCCAAGCAGTGGACAAAGCAAGCAGAACCGTACTGGTTCATGGTTTGGGCGGTAGCCAGTATGCCGGTTTGACCCGGCTGTGCGTTGGCCTGTTCTTGAATGTAAGCTGCCACACCTTTCGCTGGGCCACACACTACGGTAACTGGGGCCACGGGGGCATAGTGGGTGTATTTCATGCCCGGCGCTTTCGGTGCGCCGTGGGTTTCTTTTACTACTAACCCATGGCCTTGCACGGTGCCGATGACTGCTTCAAGCATTTCCGGGGTCACACCCCCTGGCCGCAGAATGCAGGGAGGTGTGACGGTCATGTCAATAACGGTGGACTCCAGCCCTACGGCACAGGGCCCCCCGTCAATAAGCATATCAATCTTGCCTGTCAAATCTTCTGCAACATGGGTTGCCTTTGTAGGGCTGGGCCTGCCGGAGGTGTTCGCGCTGGGGGCAGCAATGGGCCGCCCAGCGGCTTTAATAAGCCCGACTGCCACCGGGTGGGCAGGAAACCGAACCGCCACGGTGGGCAACCCACAGGTGATTTCCTGGGGAATAATTGCCGATTTCCTAAAAATCATGGTTAGTGGCCCTGGCCAAAAGGCTTCGGCCAACTGTAGTGCCAAAGGCGGAATTTCGGCAACCAGGGGGTGCAATTCTTCCAAAGAAGCAATGTGTACAATTAAAGGGTTATCCCCAGGGCGGCCTTTGGCTTTAAAAATGCCGGATAGCGCTTCTCCGTCCAAGGCATTCGCCCCCAGACCGTACACAGTTTCCGTAGGAAAAGCCACCAGCCCCCCTTTTCGGATGATGGCGGCGGCTTCAGAAAGTACCGCTTCATCCTGCGGGCCGGTGTAGCGTTTGATGGTTGTGTTCACGCAGAAACAGCCCCGCAGCATTTTTTATATTTTTTGCCGCTGCCGCAAGGGCAAGGATCGTTTCTGGAAGGGGTTTTCTCCTTCACAATGGTGCCGGAAATTTTTTGTTGGTGGTACAGTTCTTTCTGGCGCTCGGGTGTGAAAACACCGTCCCATTCCGGCAGGGTGTACAAATGGCTGGCTTTATATTCCACCATTTTTTTATACAGGCGTTCAAAGTCAATATCCAAAACAACTTCTTGTTCTTCAGCTAACTCTTCAATATTCACAGGGGTTTCCAGTGCATCATTAATGCCGTCAATAAAACCACAAATAAAGGCCGGGGGCATGTTGTACCGTTCCCCTAAAGTAATGGGGGTGCCTTTCAACTGGGTTTGCTTATTGCCGATAATGTCTTCATAAATGGCTTGTTCTTGGGGCATGTAATCGTCCCACAGTTTTTTAACGGTTTGCCCTTCCTTTGTATAGGCTTGAACCATCCAGCTTTCGTATAGTGTCATTGATGAATATCCTCCTTGGTTTTTTAAAACTTTTTATGCTTCCCTTGTTAGCTCTGCAATGTGCAAGTACGGCATTTCGGCTGTTAGCTTGGCTTTCACGTCTATGGGTTTAATGGCGGTGTCTTTGGGGGGTTCGCCCAGCAACACGTTGGTAATGCCTTCACTTTTTATAAATGCTATAATGGTTTCCACCACATCTTCGCCGCATAAACCATGGACAATGCCGTTAAGTTCGGAGCCGTAATCGAACAAATGCTGCAACAGTGCGGTGGAGTCTGAATTAACCAGAATGCTGTCTCCTTTTTCAACATGCAGAATATGCAGTTCCGCACCAATGGTTGTGGCAATTTCATGGCCCTTCTGAATGAGCCGGACGCTGTTGGATTGGGGGGTTATACAAACCAAAACTTTCTTGGTACCCTTCAAAATCATCTCTCCTTGCAATCAACTAATTTTCCAGCGTTCCCAATATAATAACAATGTCGTAGTCATTTGTAAATGATGGATTTACTTCAATTTTGCTGTCTACGAAATAATCGGTCAAATCCTGGCCTTGGCCTTCGGCATTTACAATGATACGGGTAGACACTTGTTTTTGGCCATTATAGTCCCCCACATGTTCAACCGTAAAGCCATCGGCGTTCAACCGGTCTTTGGTTTTGCCTGCAAGCCCGGCGGTGGTTCCTCCGTTTAGCACGGATATGGACTTGCCCATGGACGTGTTGTCCACCGGGGCCGGTGGGAAGCCTTCCTCAAAAACATATTGGATAATGGCCTGTGTTTCGTCTTCTACCAGTAATTGGTAGTCCTTGCCGTATCGTTTAGTGGTGGTGGTAGGTAAGGTGAAGGTAACGATATTTTCCACCGAAATATTTTTAGCATATTTTAAGTATTTGGGCACATCGGTTATGTTAAAGTCGGTTCTCATATACTTCAAGCTGGCACTGATTAATGAAGGCATTTTTTGCCACAAGCTGTCTGATGCCAATATTTGCCCAGCCATGGCCTTCATGAATTGCTGCTGCACTTCCACCCGCTGTAAATCTCCCCGCACATAACTTCTGTAACGGATGAGTTGTTCCGCCTGGTCACCGTCCAGCAGTTGTTCCCCCGGTTGTAGGTTAATTAGCAGGTTTTGAATAGGGTCTTTGTAGTACATGCGCTCCGGTACGTTAAACGTAACGCCCCCAAGGGCATCCACCACATAGCGCAACCCTTCCAAGTTAATTTCGGCATAAAAATCAAGGTTTATACCTAGCAGCTCTTCAATTTGTTTCTGTACAAATTCAATGCCGTTTTCTTTGCCGGCATGGTGATGCACTTCGTTCAGCTTCATCACCCCGTCATCCGGCGCATAGTCATTGTAGGACTTCACAATGTTTAAACGGTCTTCAGGCATGGTGACCATGGTGTCCCGAGGGACAGACACAAGGGCAATACGCCCTTCCTTTGGCAAAAAGCAGCCCACGATGATGGTATCTGTCCGGGTGCCGTCGCCGTCCGTGCCCAAGATTAAAAAGTTGACCTTTTCAGGGGCCGTGTCAAAAATACTGGGCAAAATGCCGTTGTCCTTTATTTCTTCAAGACCCGTAGAAACCCCTTGGTCGAATTTGCCAGTAAAGGCCATGTAAGCAAAAAAGATACCAGTGCCCAAAACCCCAAATACCAGGGTGGAAATAGCCAGTGTTCTTAAAAAAATAAAAACTGCTCCTCTATTTTTCATATGTAACGCAGCCTCCATAAATGACACAATAAAAAGTGCTTTTAAAAACAGTATATCATATTTCGGCACACATGTTAATACACTAGCGCAAAATTTTGCGTAAGATGTCGTTATAGCAAAGTAACGGCATTGACGGGCAGGGTTGTACGGGGTATACTAAGCAGATAAACTTGGAGTAATTAAACTGGAGTAAAAGGACGGCTCACAATCATGCTTAATCAAGATTTACGGCAAACTCCCACAGGCCACATTGCAGTGGTGGGGGCAGTGAATGTGGATATTATTGCAACGGCATATACCGCCCTGGTGCCGGAAGACTCTAACCCGGGTTTTACAGAGCTGGCTTTTGGCGGGGTTGGCCGAAACATTGGTGAAAACTTGTGCCGGCTGGGTTTGCCTGTGGAAATGGTGACCATGCTGGGGGACGATTTGTACGCCCAGGAGCTTCAAAAAGATTGCAAAGCGCTGGGCATGGGTCTGGAACACAGCGCCTTTTTGGAAGGTAAAAAAACTTCCACTTACATTTGCATAAACGACTGCACCGGGGACATGAAAGCGGCTGTGTCCCATATGGAAATTTACGAGCAGTTGACACCCGAATTTTTATCTGGTAGAATGGATGTTTTAAACACCGCTTTGGCTGTGGTGCTGGATACCAATATTCCCAAAGAAAGCCTGGAATATTTGGCCCAAAACTGCACGGCACCTTTATTTTTGGACCCTGTGTCCACCAAAAAAGCCGTTAGAGCCAAAGATTGCTTGTCTGCCATGCACACGATCAAGCCAAACCGCATTGAAGCCCAGCTTTTAAGCGGGGTGGCCATTGAGGGTACAAACGGGCTGGAGCAAGCCGCCGCCTTTTTCATTAATCAAGGGGTGAAGCGTGTTTATATATCTTTAGGGCAGGATGGGGTTTTTTATGCCGATGAAGCAAAAACAGGCATTATCCCTTGTTATCAATATGAAGTGGTAAGCACCACAGGTTGCGGCGATGCTTTTATGGCCGGTGCTGTGTGGGCGTACATCCATGGTCTTTCAACTGCCCAGGCTGCAACATTTGCTTTGGGGGCTTCTGCTGTTTGCGCAGGGTACCCGGGTGCAGTAAGCCCGCAAATGTCTGTGGAAAAAATACTTGAAAAAGTGAATCGTAGTCAGTGAATAGCAATGAAGCATAGGAGGATAACATGGAACTGCATAAACATTTAGTTGTATCCAATGAAGTACAGGAAGCGCTGAAAAGCGGGAAACCTGTGGTAGCCCTGGAATCTACCATCATTTCTCATGGTATGCCTTACCCTAAAAATGTGGAAACTGCCTTAGCAGTGGAAGCCATTGTGCGCAAAGAAGGGGCTGTTCCAGCCACCATTGCCATTTTGGGCGGCAAGCTGAAAGTGGGCATTTCCCCAGAGGAAATTGACGACCTGGGCAAAAAAGGTTTGGCCGTTACAAAAGCCAGCCGCCGGGATTTGCCAGTGTTAATTGCCAAAAAAGCAGACGGTGCCACCACCGTAGCCGCCACCATGATTATTGCGGCTATGGCAGGTGTTAAAGTATTTGCCACCGGCGGTATCGGCGGGGTACACAGGGGCGCCGAAACAACCATGGACATTTCCGCAGACCTGGAAGAACTGGCCATGACCAATGTGATGGTGGTATGCGCAGGGGCCAAGTCTATTCTGGATTTGGGCTTAACGCTTGAATATTTGGAAACCAAAGGTGTGGTGGTGTTGGGCTACCAAACCGAAGAACTGCCCGCTTTCTACACCAGAAAAAGCGGTTTCAAAGTGGACTATGCCATGGACACACCGGAAGAAATTGCAGCCACCTTTAAAGCCAAAGAGGAAGCCGGCTTAAAAGGCGGTATGCTGGTGGCAAACCCCATTCCCGAAGCTTACGCCATGGATTATGATTACATCACCCAAAACATTGAGCAGGCGGTGGCAGAGGCCAAAACATTAGGCATTAGCGGCAAAGACACCACGCCGTACCTGCTGGACAAAATTCAAAAATTAACAGCAGGCAAAAGCCTGGAAGCCAACATTCAGCTTGTGTTTAACAATGCAGCGCTGGGGGCTCAAATTGCTAAGTCTCTGTGCCAATAAGCAACTGACTTAAAAAAGGGCGGTGTGCATGAACATCATGCGCACCGCCCTTTACTGTGTTTATCTGTTTAATTCAATGGCCACAAATTCCGGGCCTTTTTGTTTCAGCCGGTTGTATTCGCTTTCAATTTTGCGTGCCTTGCGTTCTTGAAAATAGGCACCGATGCCGTTTTTAAAAGACGGCTTTGCAAACTTGATAATCCGAAAAGCCAGCCGTGTGCCCCAAAATAAACAGAAAAAGAATGACAATGTAACCTGGATGCCTCGATCATAGGCGGCAATTAACAAGAAAAGTAAAAAGCCTATCATGCAGAAATCAACAATTTGCCCGATAAGGTTGCGCTTAATGGCCCACCGGCGTTTGGCCAGGTCCATGATGGTTTTTTCATCCGGCATGGTATAGGGCTGTTGTGCATCGTTTTCGGCGTTAACAGCCGGTTCTGCCTGTACGGCCTCATATGTAAGTTGTTCCATGGTAGTGTCCTCCCTGGATTGCCCCAACAAGCAAATGGTGTCCTCGGAAATCCACCGGGCGCGATTGTGCTTCACAAGCTGCCGGGCCCGTTTGGTGTACGTAGGTGTTAAGGCGGCACCTTGCTCGTTGACAATCTGAATTTTTTTGTTTATACAATCACCTCGTACGCTGTTTTTTGTGATGGGTGTCGTCCCCGGGCAATGCGTTTTTTATAATGGGTGTCTTCCCCTTGCCATTGTTAGCATAGCATAACCTTGCCATATAATCAAGAGGTTGTTCTATTAATATTGTAGGAAATAGGCAAAGACCAGTATGCCGCCAATGAGCAGCAGCAAGACCAAAAGCGCAATCCAACTGAGTGGGTGGGCCAAATTAACGGTAAAGCCAAGGCCGATCCGTTTCTCCACAAAAATAGAAGGATTGCCTTTGTCGTAGTAGAACAGGCCCAGCACCCAGTGGCTGTCGTCTGTTTCTGCCCTATGCGCGAACTGGTTTCCGCCTTGCCTTGCTTTAACGGCCAGTAGGATGACCATTGCAAAAATAACAACCAGTACAAAAAGGGAAGAAAACAGAATCCATTGGGATTTAATGATGCCCAGCTGGATAAGCTGTGCGCATAAAAACTGCATTTGCATACATAAGCCAATGATGTATAGGGAAGGGCTGAGTAAGGTGTGGTACATATTATTTTTTGTGTTGGGCTTGGGCAAGGCAGAACGTGCCATCAACAGGTTGATGCCCAAAAATATAAAGGTAAACACCGCTTGCAGCATGGGCATAAACATAAAGATGCCAAAGGATTTTGGGGCATAACGGTCCACTTCTCCTGCCATGTTTGTATGCATGGGTATTTGTTCCGGCAATGCGGGGTACCGCACCACTGCCAGCATCACAGACAAAAGGATGAATAGAACGTAGACCAGGAACCAGTAATTGCTCAAAAGTTTGGGTTTGTTATTGTCAAGCGTAGTCACCATGCCTCTCCTTTCTTTTTTAGGGGGTGCAAAAATATTCAGCATATTATAACACAAAAACGAACCATGTATCATTTTAAATATAAAAACTTAATTTTCTAGAAATTTGAAAAAATTTAAAAATTTCTCTTGCATTTTCAAAAGAAATAAGCTATAATGACTAAGCTGTCGAGGAAAAGGGCATCCTAGTGATGCATGAGTGTATATGTACGTGTAGCTCAGCTGGATAGAGCGTCTGACTACGGATCAGAAGGCCGAGGGTTCAAATCCTTTCACGTACAATTGAAAAAATAAAGGTTTCCTGAAATATGGAAACCTTTATTTTTTGTATTTTCAGTGAAAAATTGTTTAAGATAGATGCATACTGGGGGTGCCTGGGTGTTTGTATCCTATGAAGAAAGAATAAAAAAT
Source organism: uncultured Eubacteriales bacterium (assembly GCA_964500895.1). Classification (GTDB taxonomy): domain Bacteria; phylum Bacillota; class Clostridia; order Lachnospirales; family JAISER01; genus CAZCQP01. The sequence continues at coordinate 47,968 of CAZCQP010000007.1, forward strand.
AATGCAGATGTTTTGTTGAACCGCAAAACCTATTACAAGGTGCTGCCGCCGTCGGGAGACAGAATTTCTGTGGAGTATACCTTAAAGGCGGACAACCAAGAGCCGGTGCGTCTGGAATACCGGCTGGTGACCATGCATGAGGTCATCGGCATGGTGAGCCGGGGCGATGCGGTGGCTTTGGATTTCTGCTACATTAAAGATTTTGATTTCAGCGTTGTTCAAAATCATTTAAAGGAAAAGCACGTTGCCATTCAAAGCTTTTCGGCGGTTTGCGCTTTTTTTGATGGGAACGTATCTTTCAGCGGGGCAACATTTGGGGAAGGCCCGGTGTCTTTTACCCAAACCCAATTTGCAGACGGTGTTATTTCCTTTGAAAATGCCAGTTTTTCAAGCGGCCCGGTTGATTTTAACAGGGCAAGGCTAGGGGACGGGGATGTGCATTTTACCGGGGTGGATTTTGGCCATAGCCCTGTAGCATTTAATGGCACTCAATTTGGAGACGGCGACATTTGGTTCAACAATGCCCGGTTTGGCAGTGGCCATATTTCTTTTCAGAAAACCCAGTTTGGTAACGGCAACGTCTTTTTCGACCAGGCAAATTTTGGCCAAGGGGGCATGACCTTTGCTGATGCCCAATTTGGGGAAGGGGGCATTACCTTTTGCGGGGCTTCTGTGGTTGATGGCGGGATGGTGCAGTTTAATAACACCCACTTTGGCCGGGGATATACGGCCTTTGCAGGCTTAACAGGGCCAAGGGCCACCTTTACCTTTCACCGTTGCAGTTTTTTAAACCATGAGGATTTTCGCTTTCAAAACATTGGTGAGCTGAACATTCACGACTGCATCATCGGTGGCACTTTCGACATGCAGGGTTCAGATGCAGAGCCTGTTCATGTGGGTGTTTTGAGCATGGCCAACACCAAAAACACAGGCAATATGTATGTCCATTGGCAGACGCTGCAATCTGCTTTGCTGCAAAACAATCAAAAAGATGGCTGCGCCAGCAAAGCCGACCAACTGAAAATGCTGAAAGAAAATTATAGAAACATTGGGGAATACGACTGGGAGGACAAAGCTTTTGTGGCCTATATGCGCCAAAACCGCCGTGGGGCATCGCCCTGGAATGCATGGGTAAAGCTGTGGCATCTGGTGATTGACGGCATTGGGGAATACGGCACAAACCCCAAGCGCATTTTATTGGTGATGCTTGTGGTGTGGTTTATATTTGGTTGCATCTTTGCCGCTTCGGTGGCGCAGTTTAACATGGCACAGCCCTCGTTGCATCCGGGCAATGGCTTTTATTTCAGCGCCATCACCTTTCTAACCATTGGCTATGGCGACATTGCGCCTGTAACGGCGCTCATGCGTGTGTTGGCCAGCTTGGAAGGTTTTTTAGGATTGTTTTTTATGTCTTATTTTACGGTGGCCATTGTGCGCAAAACCTTGCGCTAGCCGCTTATTCAAGGGGAAAACATGATAAAAAGAAGGATGACAAAAAAGAAAACGATTTGTTTGGTGTTGCTGCTGCTTTTGCTGTTGGTTTTGTGGGCGTTTTGGCCGGGTATCGTCACCAGAACATACACCATACAGTCCAATAAAGTGAATGATACCATTACACTGATGCTTATCACCGACTTGCATAGTCACACTTTCGGCAAGCAACAAAGCCGACTGGCGGGCAAAATAAAAAAAGCCCGGCCCCAAGTTATTTTATTGGGGGGCGACATTGCCGATGACGTGATGCCCCTGAAAGGCACAGAAGATTTTCTGGCCGCCATTTCAGGGCTGGCACCTACATATTATGTAACCGGCAACCATGAATGGTGGTCGGGGGAGACTGACCATATTAAAGAAACCATACAAAGTTACGGCGTAACGGTTTTAGAAAATGAATTTGAAACCATAAACATTGGCGGCAGCAACCTGACCATTGCCGGTGCAGAGGACCCCTTTTCCATTCAAAATGATGTACAGTGGGCCAGTGTGCTTCAGCAGGCATTTGAACCTTTGCAGTTTGATACAAAAAACATTAGGCTATTGTTGTCCCATCGGCCGGAAGCGGTGGCGGTGTATGAAACGTTGTCTGTAGACATGGTGTTGTCCGGCCATGCCCACGGTGGGCAATTTCGCATCCCCGGCATACTGAACGGCTTTATTGCCCCCAACCAAGGCTTTTTTCCAAAGTATGCCGGTGGGGTTTACACCCACGCAGAACAGGTACATATCGTAAGCCGGGGTCTTGCCAATAGCATCAAGCTGCCACGGATTTTTAACCCTGGTGAAGTTGTCGTGGTGAAGTTAAAACCAGCGTCTTAACAGGTTTGGCCCTGGTCTGGTGTTCGGCGTAAAAAGGACCACCGGGTTTCTTTGGTGATGATGGCGGCTAGAATGATGACACAGCCCACAACCATTTGAGGGGACATGGTTTCCCCCAGGTAAAAGGCGGCAAAAAGGCTTCCAAACACCGATTCCATAGACAAAATAATGGCGGCGCTGGTGGCGGAGATATACCGCTGGGCGGTAATTTGCCCCACAAAAGCCAGCACAGTGCCCATGGCCGCTAGATAAAGCAGCTCCCATTTCACCTGCCAATACATCTGAAAAGTGGTTTTTTCAAGCATGGCAGCCACCAGAATAAAAACCAAAGCCGCCACTGTAAATTGCATCAATGTTAAAAGCACCGGGTCTTCGGCTTTGCACCAACGGTCGATGGTTAAAATATGAAAAGCGCAAAAGACAGCACAGCTTAAGCTAAGCAAATCCCCATTGTTAAAGGCAATGCCCGGCTGGATGGTTAAAAGCCCAATGCCTGCCGCAGCCATGCCAGCACCCAGCAATGTATAAATGTCCGGTTTCACCCGGAAGATAACCCAGATGATAAAGGGAAGCATCAGCACGTTAGAGCCGATTAAAAAAGTTTGCTTGGAAGCTGTGGTCATTTGAATGCCAATGGTTGAAAGCACATACATGGCAATGAGCAAAAGCCCCACAACACTGCCCCGTTTCACACAACTTCTGGTGATGCTGGGCAGTTTTTTGATGTACAGCCCGGCCAAAAGCACCACAGATAACAAAAAACGGGCGGCCAACAAAGAAAAGGTGGGCAAGGTTTGGGTGGCTTCTTTCATTAAGGCATAGCTGGTTCCCCAGGTGCACGACGTTAATAATAGGATGCACGCACAGACCACCGTTCTTTTGCGCACAGGCATGGTATCCAGCCATTGAACAAATTGAGCCATGTTAAAACCCCGCTTCTTCATTTTATACTTGCAAGTTCGATTATAGCAGATTGATAACTTGATGACAACAAAACAAAGGTACGCCGAAGGGGGTAAAATACCCTTTGGCGTACCTTTTGTGTTGATTAATCAATGGCTTTATGCATACAAAATGCAAGCCACTTGATGTCCCGGTTCCACTTCTTTTAGGGCAATGTCCTGCTGGGTGCAGGCGGCCGTGGCATGGGGGCAACGGGGGGCAAACCGGCACCCGGGCTTGGGCTCAATGGGGCTGGTAATTTCGCCCCGGATGGTCTGGCGTTCTTTGTCCCGGTAGTCCAAGTCGGGAATGGGGATGGCGCTTAAAAGGGCCTGGGTGTACGGGTGCTTGGGGTTTGCAAACAAAGCATCCGGGGAGGCCAGTTCCACGCACATGCCTAAGTACATGACTGCAATTTGGTTTGAAATGTGCTTCACCACAGACAAGTCGTGGGTGATGAACATGTACGTCAGCCCAATGGATTCCTGCAAATCCATCATCAAGTTTAAAATTTGCGCCTGAATGCTTACGTCCAGAGCCGATACAGGCTCGTCGCACACAATGAACTCCGGGTTTAAAGCCAGCGCCCGGGCAATGCCAATGCGCTGCCGCCGTCCGCCGTCCAGCTCATGGGGGTAGGTGTTCACCAGCTTGCGGGAAAGCCCCACAATGTCCATCAGCTCTCGGATGCGGGTGTTCATTTCCGTGCGGGTGCTGAAAACCTTGTTCACAATCAAAGGCTCGGCAATGATTTGGCTAAGAGAAAGCCGGGGGTTCAAAGAGGCATAAGGGTCTTGGAAGATGATTTGCATTTTTTTGCGCTGTTCCTTCATTTGGCGGGGGGACAGCTTTAAAATGTCCACCCCATCGTAAAGCACCTGGCCGCTGGATGCAGGCAATAACCGCAAAATGGTGCGCCCCAACGTGCTTTTTCCACAGCCGGATTCACCGACAACCCCCAGGGTTTCCCCTTTGTTTATAGTCATATTCACCCCGTCTACCGCATGTAAGTTGCCGGAGGGGGTTTTAAAATATTTTTTAAGGGCAATGGTCTGAAGCAATGGCATGGTCATCTGTCCTCTTTTGATTTTTGTTGAAACAAATGGCATTTAATCTGGTGGGTGCCCTGTGTAAAGTTTTCGGGCACATCCGTTTTGCATGTGTCAAAGCATTGGGGGCACCGGGTATGGAATTTGCAGCCGGAAGGCAAGTCCGTAGGGTCTGGCATAAGGCCTTCGATGGGCTTTAGCCGCTTGGAATGGGCTTGCAAGCTGGGCAGGGAACCGAACAGGCCGTTGGTGTAAGGGTGGTGATTGGGGCTTTTGTCGAAAATATCATACACTGTGCCAATTTCAATAATTTCCCCTGCATACATAATGGCCACCACGTCACACATTTGGGCCACAATGCCCAGGTCGTGGGTAATTAAAAGCATACTGGTGTTCAGCCGCTGCTTTAACTCATTCATCAGCTTCAGCACCTGGTTTTGCACGGTCACATCAAGCGCCGTGGTGGGTTCGTCTGCAATGAGCAAAGCCGGTTCACACACCAGCGCCATGGCAATGACCACCCGCTGTTTCATGCCCCCGGAAAATTGGTGGGGATACTCATGTTTACGGGAAGCGGGAATGCCCACCAGTTCCAAAATGCTATCCACTTTTTCTTCAACTTCTTGCTTGCTTAAAGCGTTGTGCATTTCAATGGCTTCCCCAATTTGCCGCCCCACGGTGAGCACCGGGTTCAGGCTGGTCATAGGGTCTTGAAAAATCATAGACACCCGTTTGCCCCGCACTTTACGCAAGTCTGCTTCCGGCAGCTTCATCAGGTCTTTGCCGTCCATAAAAATTTTGCCTTTGGTAATTTGGCCAATTTCTTTGGGCAAAAGCTGTAAAATGCTTAGGGCTGTGGTGGTTTTACCCGCCCCGGTTTCCCCCACAAGGGCGAAAACCTGCCCGGCTTGTATCTCAAAGTCCACACCATTCACGGCATAGTTGGTGTCTTCACTGGTTACATACTTTACATGTAAATCTTCAATTCTTAACAATGGCTCTTGGGCTGTATTGTCAGACATGTAATCACCCCCGTCTAATTTTTAAGTTTCGGGTCAATGGAATCCCGCAAACCGTCGCCCAGCAAGTTCAGGGCAAGCACAGTAAGCATGATGGCCAGACCGGGAAACAACACAAGCCAGGGTTGGTAACGGATGTACTTTTGCCCTTCGTAAAGCATACTTCCCCATTCCGGCGCAGGGGGCATAATGCCCAAGCCTAGGTAACTTAAACCGGAGGCCACAATGATGTCATAACCCACAAACAAAGTGGCTTGTACAATGAGTGGTGCTAACGTGTTGGGAATGATGTGGGTGAGAATGATGCGCCGGTGGTTAGAACCCACCGCCACAGCAGCCTCCACAAACTCATTATCCTTTAGAGAAAGGACAGAAGAGCGGATAATCCGTGCGTAACCGGGAATGTCTGCCACTGCAATGGCAATAATCAAATTGCGCAGGTTAGAGCCTAATGCAGAAACAATGGCAATGGCCAGCAACGTATAGGGGATGGCAATCAAAATGTCCATACAGCGCATGATGATGTTGTCCAGCTTGCCGCCGAAATAACCGGCAATGGAACCAATAGCGCCCCCTACAAACAGGCCGCTAAACGTAGCGGCAAAGCCAATGAGCAGGGAATACCGGCTGCCGTACACAATACGGGCGAAAATGTCCCGGCCAAAAGCATCCGTACCCAGCCAGTGTTCAGCACTGGGGGGCTGCAACTTATTGCGCACATTTTGGGCAATCACCTGGGTTTCATAGTCGATGCCCACAAAACCGTAAATGCAAAGGGCAAATATACATAAAAGCAGAAACAAACCAAAAATGGCCAGCTTCTTGCGTTTAAAGCGGAAAAACACGTCTTGCCACAAGCTTCTGCTTTTTCTATCTTCCGATTGTTGTTCATTGTATTGTGCATTTAACGCCATGCCAACAACCATGTGCTCACCTCTTTTTCACGTATTGAGATTTAATTCTTGGGTCAATCATGCCGTAGGACAAATCCACCAGCAGGGTGACGAAGCTGAATAAAAAGGACATAAACAGCACGCAGCCCATCACCAGGGGAATGTCTTTAGAGCGAATGGCCGTCAGCAGCAATGTGCCCACACCGGTCATACCGAAAACAGACTCTGTAAGCACAGAGCCCCCCAGCATGTAACCAAAGTTCACTCCCATGGTGGTGATGACGGGAATAAGGGCATTGCGCACCGCATGACGCCAGATGACGATGGATTCGTCAGCACCTTTGGCCCGCACCGTGCGGATGTAGTCCTGCCGGATAACCTCCAGCATGGAAGACCGGGTCATACGCATAATTTGGGCCACGCTGGTGGCTGCCAATGTGAAAGAGGGAAGAATAAAGTTTGCAAAAGAATCCGAGCCGGTGGCTGGCAAAAGGTTTAAATACAAGGCAAAGACCAACATAACGATAAGGCCCAGCCAGAAAGAGGGCATGGCCGTAAAGACCAGCGCAATCACCATGCCAATGCCATCTATGAAGGTGTCCTTCTTCACGGCCACCAAAACCCCCAGCGGAATGGAGAGCACAGCCGTTAGCAAAATGGACATGGTGGCCAACAGAAAGGTGGTGGGGAACCGGGCTTTAATTTCATTAATCACATTTGCTCCGGTACGGTAAGAGTTGCCGAAATCCCCTTTGAGTGCGTTGCCCATATACTTCACATATTTCACAGGCAAGGGGTCGTAATAACCCAGCTTGGTGTTTAACTCGTGAATGGCCTCTGCCGAGGCACGCTCGCCCAAAATAAGACGGGCGGGGTTGCCCGGCGTTAAGCTGATGATTGAAAAAATAATGATGGAAATGCCCAGTAGAACAGGCAACATCATTAAAAGCCGTTTTAAGATATATTTATACATAAGCCCGCTCCATTTTTCATACTCAGTCAAAAAATTTAGATAAAAGGCCGGTTTAACCCGGCCTTCTTGAAATGCTATGCATGAATTTACCAGCTGAAATTGTACATGTAATACATGTCGCCTGTAGGAATTTCCACGTTTTTAAGCCGATTGTCGTAAGCCACGTTGGAATATCTCCAGTAAAGGGGAATGTATGCAGCATCGGTCATAACGGTGGTTTCAATCTCTTGGTAAATGGCGTTGCGCTTATCCGGGTCTGCTTCCAACCGCCCGTCGGACAGCAACTGGTCCACTTTCGGGTTGTTATAGCGTGCATAGTTACCGGCTAAAATTTCGCCGCTTTGGTACAGGGAATAAATGCCCACATCCGGGTCCATACAAATGTAAGACCAGCCATAAATGCTAATGTCGTACTCACCGGCTTCCATTTTATCCCAGTAAGCGCCGGCTTCCAGCACTTCAATGTCTGTCTGTACGCCAATGTTGGCTAAGTCTGCCTGTAAAAGCTGTGCATGGGTGCTGCGGTTTTCAGGCACGGTAATGGTTAATTTCAAACCGTCTGCATAACCGGCATCTGCCAACATGGCCTTAGCTAAATCCACGTTGTAAGGCAGCGGGTCAAAGCCTTCAATGTAACCGGGTACGTTTTCAGGAATAAAGGAATTGGCTTGCAGGGCGTTGCCATCCATTACCCCTAGAATAATGGCTTCTTTGTCCACTGCTTTGGCAATAGCCTGGCGCACTTGCGGATTGTTTAAAGGTGCTCTTTCCGTGTTTAAGCTGACCATGTAAAACACCACGGAGGGTTCTTGCAAAAAGGCTAGGTTGGGGTTTGCTTCGATAATGGGAATGTCGGTGTCGGCAATGTCTAGATACATGTCCACTTCGCCTTTTTCCAAAGCAATGGCGGCAGTGGTTTTGTCTTTGATGATTTTGTAAGTGATGTTTTCAATAGGGGCTTTTTCTTTATAATAGCCGTCAAAAGCTTTCAGAACGATTCTGTCACCCTGGGCCCATTCCACAAACTGATAAGGGCCGGAGCCAATGGGGTTTCTGGACATACCATCAGAACCGTCGGCGTAAAAGCTTTCTTTCACCACGCCGCCGTAATAGGCCAGCAGTGAAAGGCAAGGCGCATAAGGATATTTCAGAATCACTTTCACAGTGCCGTCATCCACTTTTTCTGCTCTGTCAATGAAGCTCATGTATGGGCCACTGTATTCGGATTCAATGGTTCTATGTATGGTGTAGACCACATCGTCGGCGGTTACTTCTTCGCCGTTATGGTATTTGGTGCCTTGGGTGATGTAGAAGGTGTACTCCAGGCCGTCTTCGGAAATGTCCCATTTTTCGGCTAAAGCAGGTACAATGTTGTTTTGAGGGTCAAGCCGGACAAGGGGTTCTACCAGGTTGGAAACGATGGAAAGACTTGTAATGTCATTAACGCCAGTGGGGTCGATTGCTGTGGCATCTACGTCTATGCCCACAACCAAAGTATCTTTCACGGGGTTGCCCTCGGCTGGTTCGCCTCCTGCGGCTGTGCTGCCTCCGCCGCTGCTGTTACTGCCGCAAGCCGAGAATGCCAACGCTACAGATAAAATACATGCTACGATGGATAATTTTCGATTCATGACTTTCCTCCTAAACCATAAAGTATTGTACATAGCTTTAACTTTACAAAAACCCATGGGTACTGTCAATAGTCAAATCGACATATTTCGACAAAGGCAAGCGTTATGGATGTTGCACAATCCATTGTGCCAATTGGTAGTCTAGAGGTGTGGTGATTTTAATATTTATGGGCTCCCCCGGTACCATAAAAACAGGCTGTCCGGCAGCCAAAAACAAGGCACATGCGTCTGTTATGCTGGGCAGGACATCCTTTGGTATATTTTCATAGGCCGACTTATAAAGCCCGGCCGTAAAACTTTGGGGGGTTTGGGCATGAAACATGTCTACCCGCTTAGGAACATTCTGTACCCATTCGCCTCCTGGCCCGTGAAGCAAGGTGTCTGTGGCGGGCGCTACCGTAGTACATGCCCCGTGGCTTTGAACGGCGTTTATGTTGGCTTCAATGGTGTCGGTGCTCACAAAGGGGCGCACGGCATCATGGGAAAGTATAACGTCCCCACCTTGCAGCCCAAAGGCCCGTTCGGCTGCCAAAATGGTTTGGTACAGGGTTTCGCTGCGGTCTGCCCCGCCCGGGGTGATACAGATGTTTGGGCCAGCAATGCCGTATTGTTTAAGCAAGTTCCAGGTGGCATCCACCCAGTCCGGGTGCAAGCCTAAAGCAATGCCGTCTACTTGAGGAACGGCCAAAAAACGCTCTATGGTGTGAATGATGATGGGTTTATCATTTAAAGGTAAAAATTGCTTGGGGGTGTTGGCACCCATGCGGGCACCACTTCCCCCAGCAACAATTGCTGCAATAACCATGTTCTTGTCCTTAACCTTTTTGAATTTCAGCCATCAGTTGTCTGAACGGCTCTAAAGCGTTTTCGCAGGTGGCTTGATCCACGCAATAAGCCATTCTGAAATAGCCGGGGCAACTAAAAGCAGAGCCGGGTACCAAGAGCAACCGGTGTTCCTTGGCAGCGGCACAGAAAGCTTTATCATCGGGAATAGGGGATTTTGGGAATATGTAGAAAGCCCCTTGTGGCTTTAAGCATTCAAAGCCGATTTCCGTTAAGCCGTTGTATAAAATATCCCGGTTTCTTTTGTAGACGGAAACGTCCACCGTGGTGTTGATGCATACGGCTGCAACCCGTTGGAACAGGGAAGGGGCGTTCACGTAGCCCAGAATGCGGTTGGCCACGTTCAGGCCGCCAAGCACTTCTTCAAGGCCATCCATGTCCGGGGAAACCATCAGATAGCCAATGCGTTCGCCGGGTAAAGATAAGGATTTGCTAAAGGAATAGGCCACAAACGTATTTTTATAGTAAAGGGACACATAAGGCACGGCCACATCCTCAAACACCAGCTTGCGGTAAGGTTCGTCGGAGATAAGGTAGATGGGGTGCCCAAAAGCTTTTTCTTTTTCAGTTAAAATGGCTGCCAGCTTCTTTAACGTTTCTTCTGAATATATAGCGCCAGAAGGGTTGTTGGGGGAGTTGATGATGACCGCTTTGGTTTGCGGGGTGATTTTTGCTTCAAAGGACTGCAAATTCAGCTGGAATGCTTCCGTATCTGCTTCCACCATCACCAGTTTGCCTGAAAAATTAGCCACGTAATTGTTGTATTCCCCGAAATAGGGTGCAAAAACAATCACTTCATCCCCTGGGTTTAACAATGTTTTCAGCACAATGTTTAGCGCACCAGCAGCACCTACCGTCATCACTACATGGTTTTGGTTAAAGTTGGTGCCAAATTCGGCGTTGGTGGCATCGGCAATGGCCTGGCGCACGTCTTCATAGCCGGAGTTGTTCATATAGCCGTGAACCATGGTGGGGCTTTCCTGGTTTAAAATATCCATAATCACGTTTTTAACCGCTTCCGGGGGGGCAACGCTGGGGTTTCCTAAGCTGAAGTCGTAGACATTTTCTTTGCCGTAAAGGGAAGCAAGGCGCTTTCCTTCCTCAAACATAGCCCGGATGACGGAGCTTCCTGCAACAAGTTGTTTCATGGAACTGGAAATCATGGTCTTCCTCCTAAGTAATAAATGACGTCAAAGGCGTAAAAGTTGTAGAACATTAGAGGACATCTGGTTGGCTTGTGCAAGCATGGTTGTACCTGCTTCAACCCGAATAGAAGCTTTAAATTTATTCATCATTTCTTTTGCCATATCAGCATCTTCTATTCTGGAGTGGCTGCTGAGCATATTTTCAAGGCTTACGCCAAGGTTTTTTGCAGCATGTTCCAGTCTATTTATGTACGAACCCATGGCACTTCTAATGTTCAATATTTTTTGCATCATACTATCTGTCTTAATAAGCGTACGCTCGGCATCCAGTTTTGTCAAGACTGAAATGTTCCTATATCCATAGGCGTCAATATCAATGGGTAGCCAGCTGAAGGTTTTACCTTGGGCTGCATTAGCCCCTGTTTGGATATACACTTCTTTAGGGATGACTTCTACCACCTTTTGTGTGCTGCTGGTTGTTGTTGAGGTTGAAGTGCTTATATTTGCTGTTCTTGATGAGAACATTAAGTGCATAAATTCATGGCCAAAGCTGTGGGTTAAATTTCCAGTACAACCACCTATGCCAAGCAACGTACCATCTGTAAATGCAAAATACATTTCTTTTTTATCGGTATATCCCCCGATTAAAGGAGAGGATACCCCTGCTGCTTTAAAACCTTCTTGTAGGGCAGTAAGTACGGTATCTAAAAAAATTTGTGCCATGGCATCATCCACCGTACCATCGGGCTTGTAAAGCAAATTCTGGGTAAGATTTTCAAAACCTCCGGGAATAGAAGAGGTAGACGCTTTAGTAACTTCATCATCAACAGAAAAAGTAATGGTTACGGGGGAGTTTCCGGGCTGGGTGACCCTGAATGACTGGTTTGAATTATGTAAGTCGTATCCAGTTTTTAAAACATTTTGAACGCTATTGTTGTTCAGGGAATAGTTGCTCATTAGAGCCTGGAAAGAATTTGTTGTTGTGACTGTGTTTGTGAATGTACGAAAGGATACTTTTGAGCCATCTGATTTTAGGGGTTTAAACTTATTAAATTCTGTCTTGGCAGATATTGATTCAATTTCATCTAGAAGCTGAATAATCTCATCGTTAATGGCGGCGCGGTCTTCATCTGTATTTGTGTCGTTAATTGCCTGAACAGAGAGCTCACGTATTCGCACTAACATACTGGATACTTCATTTAATGCACCGTCTGCCGTTTCAAACAAAGAAATGCCATCGGTGACGTTTCGAACCGCTTTTTCTAACCCATTAATTTGTGCCTTAAATTTTTGAGCTATGGCCAAACCAGATGCATCGTCCGCTGCTGAATTAATTCTTTTGCCAGTGGAAAGACGCATACTGGAGCTGTTTGTGAGTGAACCTGTATTTTTAAGCTGCCTGGCTATATTTAAGGCCAACGTATTGGTCTGAATGACCACAAGACCACTTCCTTGTCTTTTTTTATTGTATATTATAACATATAAAATAAAAAAACAAGCAAAATATTTGCGCAAATTTTTGTGTAGATACGCAAAAAAGCGTTTTCTAAGTCGCACTATACTATGATGTGACAAAGAAAACGCTTTTTATTTACAGACTGTTAGATGTTAATTGGTTATGGTTTGCTCCGTTTCTTTATCAAACACATGAATACGGTTTATATCAATGGCAATTTGAATTTTGTCGTTTGCTTTGGCGGTAGAGCGGGGGTCTACCCGAGCGGTAATGGTTTGGCCGTTTAAGTTCAGGTACAGGAACACTTCTGCGCCCAACATTTCGGTTACTTCCACTTCCAGCTCCATAATGGAGTCTGGGGAAGAGGCCAGGAACACTTCTTCATCGTGCAAGTTTTCCGGCCGAATGCCCATAATGACGGTTTTGCCAATGTAGCCGCCGTCGACAACTGCCTTGGCTTTGGCTTCATTTAATTTAATTTTGGTGGAAGCAAAGGTTAAATACACCCCGGTATCATCTTTCATGGCCGTGGCTTCAATCATGTTCATTTGGGGTGAACCAATGAACCCAGCCACAAACACGTTATTAGGCTTGTGGTAAAGGTTTTGAGGGGAATCCACCTGCTGGATAAAACCATCCTTCATAACAACAATACGGGTACCTAACGTCATGGCCTCTGTTTGGTCGTGGGTTACATAGATGAAAGTGGTTTGCAGCCGTTGATGCAACTTGGAAATTTCCGTTCGCATTTGCACACGAAGCTTGGCATCCAGGTTGGACAAAGGTTCGTCCATCAGGAACACTTGTGGTTCACGAACGATGGCACGGCCCATGGCCACACGCTGCCTTTGCCCGCCAGACAAAGCTTTTGGGCGACGGTCCAACAAATGCTCAATATCCAAAATTTTGGCGGCTTCATGCACCCGCTTGTCAATTTCAGCTTTAGGGGTTTTTCTAAGTTTTAAGCCAAAGGCCATGTTATCGTAAACGGTCATATGCGGGTAAAGTGCATAATTTTGGAATACCATGGCGATGTCACGGTCTTTTGGCGCAACATCGTTCATTTGCCGGTCGCCTATGTAGAGGCTGCCTTCTGTAATCTCTTCCAGGCCTGCAATCATGCGCAAGGTTGTGGACTTTCCGCAACCGGAAGGGCCAACAAAAATAATAAATTCTTTGTCTTGGATGTCTAAGTTAAACGCTTGTACGGCAACAAAACCATTGGGATATTTTTTAACAACATTTTCTAATTTGACTCCCGACATGATCTAGAGGCCTCCTTATACTTGTAATGGAGAAATTTTCGAATGAAAATCGAATTAATTGTATGGTTATGATACATGATTTTACAAAAAGTGGCTATGGCTCAATGTGACAAAACTAATATTACAGTTTTGTTACATTTGTATAAGTGCATAACTGTAAACTATGTTTTACACAACATAACAATTTTTATAATGTATAAAATAAGGTATTATGCAATGGAATTGAATCCCTCTCCCAGCACTTCCCGCACATCAGCCACAATAACAAAGGCGTTGGGGTCTTTTTCCCTAACCAAAGCTTTGATTTTAACAATTTCTTTGGTAGAAACCACACAGAACAATACGTTCTTGTCTTTTCGGCTGAACATGCCTTGAGCCTTCAAACCGGTAACGCCCCGTTCTATTTCTTTCATAATAGCATCAGCAATGGTGTCTGCCTGCTCTGAAATGATAAAGGCCGCCTTGGCAAAAGACATGCCTTCTTGAATGGCATCAATCACCTTCACCGTAACAAACACAGCAATCAAGGCGTACATGCCACTCACCGGGCCAAAAACGAAAAAGCCCAGCGTAATGATGACAGCGTCCAGCACAAACATAATTTTAGAGATGGTGAAGTGAGGCAGCATTAAAACGTGAATCAAGCTGGCTGCGGTGTCTGTGCCCCCGGTGGTGGCCATGCATAAAAAGATCATGGCAAGCCCCACGCCACCCACCACGCCGCCAAAGACTGACACCAGCACCAGGTCGGTGGTTTCAAAGGGGGGAAGCAGGGCGGTCACATAAAGCAAAAGGGTTAAAGCCACCGTTGCAAACACCGTCTTTTTAAGTTCTTTAAACCCAAATACTTTAAACCCAATGCCGAACAGGGGAATGTTGGCCAGTACATTGGTGAGCCAAATGGGGATTGCAAAGCCTAATTTGGCTGATACGGTTTCAATGATGATGGCCAGGCCAGTCACACCGCCTACCACCATGCCACTGGGGCCAAAAAACATGGTCACGCTTAAAGCCAGCAAAAAAGCCCCAACCGTCATCATCACATAGGACATCCAAGGGTGCCGGTATAAATACATTTTATCACCTTTCCTTCTTAACAATAACGTAAAGCATAAACAGCGGCAATTGAAGCATACGGCCAATCCTTTGGGGTTGCTTTAAAAGCCGGTACAGCCATTCCAGCCCTAGTTTCTGAAACAACCGTGGTGCCCGCTTCACAGTTCCTGCCAACACGTCCAGCGTACCGCCAACCCCCATCAAAAGCCGCACCGGCAATTGATTACAATGGGTGGCAATCCACTTTTCCTGTTTGGGAAAGCCTAGCCCTGCCAGCAAAATGTCCGGGCGCAAACGTTGGATGTCCTCTACAATTAATTGTTCCGCATTGGTGTCAAAATATCCATGGTGAAACCCAACCACTGTCACACCCGGGTATTGGGCTTCAATGCGCTTTTTGGCTAAAGGGCAAACCTGGGGAGCACCGCCCAGCAAATAAACAGTCATGGGTCTTGTTGCGGCTTGCTTGAACAAAGCCTGCACCAAGTCGCACCCAGCCACCCGCTCTTTCATTTTTAATTTAGTAAAACGGGAGGCCAAAACCACCCCAATGCCATCGGGCACTACCAAGCTGCCGTTCTTTAATGTTTCCATAAACTGTGGGTCTTTTTGGGCTGCCATAATCATTTCCGGGTTGGGGGTGTAGCAGGTGTGTGGGCGCTCCTCATTCAAAAAGGCCAGCAGGGTGTTTAAGGCCTCTTGAAACGTACAGGTATGCACCGGCACACCTAAAATAAGGGTTTGCATCAATCCAATTCCTCTCTTTACATTTACAATGGAATCAAGTAATATATTCTACATTAATTTTAACGAAAAGTACAGAGGGATGTTGCGACTTGAATTTAAAACTTTCAAAAAAAGAAATACGCCTGAATCTAAGCCTGCCCGTATGTTTTTTACTTCTTTTGCTAGCGTCGTTGGCGCTGGAAGCAGCCATGTTCTTTATTCAAATTAACGGCTGGCTGGAAGTTTTAAAGTGTGTGAGTGAAAGCCGTGGATTGTTACTTTTACTTAATTTTTTGCCTATTTTCTTACCTATGCTCTTTTTGTTTTTTGTGTCTGGTAACCTGGTGTTTTCTGCGGGTACAGTAGGGGTTGTGGTGATGGTGCTGTCCGTGGCCAACCGGTTTAAAATGGCGTACCGTTTCGCCCCGTTAATGCCCTGGGATTTTATGCTGGGGGGCGAAGTGCTGGGCATTGCTAAAAGTTTCGGGCCGAAGATGCTGTTTGCGGTGGTTTTTGGCCTGTTATTGGTAATTATTGCCTGGGTTGTGGTGTTTTTAGTGGTGAAACACAAGCCCCTGCCACTTACCTGGCGGGTAGTGGGGGGGCTGGTTTTGCTTTGCTCTATGGCATTGGTGAACAACACACTGCTTTCCAATAGAGCCATTAACCGGGAACTTTTAGTTATTGGCAATGTACTGAACCCTTTAAACCAGTTTAACGCCAAAGGTTTTGTTTATCAGTTTATATACACCTGGAACACCGAAA
Organism: uncultured Eubacteriales bacterium; assembly: GCA_964500895.1. Classification (GTDB taxonomy): domain Bacteria; phylum Bacillota; class Clostridia; order Lachnospirales; family JAISER01; genus CAZCQP01. The sequence continues at coordinate 64,047 of CAZCQP010000007.1, forward strand.
AAATAACCAAACCCCAAGGCTATGACGAACAGCGTATTGAAGCGGTCATGGCTGAATATGCACCGGCGGATGACACCGATGCAAACCAGAAGTCTCCCCACTTGTTTTTAATATTAGGTGAAGCGTTTACAGAAATGCCCCTTAGCCCGGTTTTAAGCTTCCAGGGCTACGACGACCCGTTACGCAACTACAAAACCATTAAAGCAGAATCGGCGGCAGGAAACCTGATTGTGGCCAATGTGGGGGGTGGAACGGCAGACACAGAGTTTGATATGCTCACAGGCATTAACGTCCGCCAGTTCCGCCGGGTGCCTTATGGCAACTTGCTCATTACCAAGCCCCAAAACGCCATGCCCCGTGTGTTAAGTGAATTGGGCTACAGCACCCATGCCACCCATTTGGGTTACCCTTGGTTTTACAACCGGCAAAATGTGTTTCCCTATTTGGGCTTTGATCAGTTTACCTCTGTGAGTGATATTGACAATCTGGTGGAAAAGGGCATGTACGCCCGGGAAGATTTAACCTATGACCGGGTGATGGAGGATTTTAACACCCATGTGGCCCAAAACCCCAATAACCCTTTATTCAGCTTTGTTATCACCATTCAAAATCACGGCCCGTACCCAGACAAGTATGGCACAGACGTGGCCCAAAACTTTAACAGCACGGTCAATTTCAGCCCGGAAGATGTCAATGCCTTGTCCAACTACTTTTTGGGCATGGTGGACATGGACCGGGAATTGGGGCGGTTTATTGATGCTTTTCGTGAATCGCCTGAGCCTGTGGTGGTGGCTTATTTCGGCGACCATCTCCCTCTGCTTAGCCAGGATGTTTACGATGCCTTGCTGCCCAAAGATGGGGAAGGTGTTTTGGCAAAAGATTTGGCTATGAACAGAACCCCTTATTTTGTGTGGGCCAACGATGCCGCCAAAGCAGTGGTGGGGGACAGTGCGGAAATGCTTCAAAACCAGGAAATGTCGGCCTTTTACTTTGGTGCGGCGTTGTTGGATTATTTAGGCTACAATGAAGCCGAGCCATTTTTTACCTACATTAATAAGATGCGTCGTGAAGCACCGGTGGTGCTGGAAAATACATTCATTACCCCAGACGGCATAAGCCATGAAAAAAACGGCCCGGCCGGGGAGGGCGGCCAAGCCGTTGAAACCATCAATTTATACGAACAATGGGCGTATTACAGGCTGTATCATTAATTGTTAAGCCACTAAAATTGTTAAGCCACTAAGGCATTAAATTCTTCTTCATTTAAGCTTTCTTTTTCCAAGAGAGCCCGGACAACGGCATCCAGCTGGTCTTTCCGGGCTTTAAGTATGTCCATGGCAGCCGCATATAAACTGTCCAGCAGTTGGCGGCATTCTTTGTTTAGCTGGGCGGTATCGCCCATGCGGCTCACGGTTAGCAGGCCGTTTTCTTCGCCCATGCCGTATTTGCCAATGAGCTGCATGGCCATAGCTGTAGCTTTTTCCAGGTCATTCACCGCACCGGTGGTTACGTTATCTTCCCCCAGCATCAACGCTTCGGCAGCCCGTCCGCCCAGGTACATCATAATTTGCCCTTTTAATTCCTGTTTGGTGTAGTACGCTTTTTCCGCCGGAATGTGGACGCAAAAACCGCCCGCCCCTTTGGTGCTGGGAATGATGGTGATTTTAGCAATGGCGTTGTCCGGGGTGGTCACTTTCCCCACCAGGGCATGACCGGCCTCGTGAATGGCCGTGACCCTGCGCTCTTTTTCAAATGTTGCCCGGCGGTTTTTCTTTTCACTGCCAGCCAGCAGGGTGTAGTAGGCTTTGTCTAAGTCGGCTTTATCAATCACATTTTTATCGGCTTTTGCGCTTAAAATGGCAGCCTCGTTTAATAAGTTTTCCAGCATGGCACCGCTGAAATATACGGTTTCCTTGGCTAGTGCTTCTAGGGAAACATCTGTGGACAGGGGCTTGTTTTTGGCATGGTAAGCCAAAATGGAAGCACGGGCGTGTACGTCTGGCAAACCGATTTCCACCTGCCTGTCGAAACGGCCGGGGCGGAGCAGGGCATCGTCCAGTGTGTCTGGCCGGTTGGTGGCCGCAATCACAATGACCCCTTCACCAGTGGAAAAGCCAGACATTTCCGTTAACAAAGCATTCAGGGTTTGGTCACGTTCATCTTGCCCGCCGGAAGTTTCCCGGCTGCTTCTTTTTTTACCCAACGCATCAATTTCGTCTATAAAAATCACCGCACGGCCTTTTTCACGGGCTTTCTTAAAGAGGGAACGAATGCGTCCGGCCCCAACCCCTACGTACATTTGCACAAAGTCCGAGCCGCTCACGGCATAAAAAGGCACACCAGCTTCTCCGGCTACGGCTTTGGCCATTAATGTTTTGCCTGTGCCGGGCGGGCCGTAAAACAAAATGCCTCTGGGCACTCTGGCTCCGTACTGGGCATATTTTTGCGGGTTTTTAATAAAGTCTACGATGTCTGCCACACTTTCTTTGGCTTCCTCGTTTCCCGCTACATGGTGAAAGGAAAGAGCGTGCTGGAGGTTTTCCGAAACGTCACAAAGTTCTAAAGCCATGGCTTGCTTTGCGCCGGTTCTGCCGGAAAAACGGGAAATTAAATACACCATGCCCACAACAAAAGCGGCTGCTGCTAATGCTTTGGCTGCGCTGTTGGCACTGTTTGCGCCGCTTTCTTTCACGTCTACCCCGGCTAACAGCAGGGTTTCTTTTAAATGGGGTAAGCGGGGATTGTGGGTGGTGTAAGGGGTGCTATCGTTTTGTAGTGTGAAAGCCATGTTTGGGCTGTCGGTGAGGGTGGTTTGGGCCACTTGTCCCGTATGTACATAGTCTAAAAAAGCGGTGTAAGAGACTTGAACCGGTGCGTCTTTTCCCCCTGAAAGTGCTGCGGCTACAAAAGCGGCAAAAAGTAAGCACAAAGCCAGTGCCGCCGGAATGTTTTGTTTTTTCATCATGTATTCAAGAAGCCTCCCTCCATTTATTGTTCTTATTATAACGGAGCGGAAGCGGACTTGCACCAAACAACTTTTGGTAACTGATAACGCTAATTGAAGCAAAGAAAAAAAGCAACCGCCGGTTGCCCTTTTTCTTTCATAAAGAGAAGGTATTTTTATGGGGCTTACAGAATTGGCTACAATTTGGGGGAAGTAGCCTACCGTAAGGTGTGAAAATATTGGGGGGATTTTCACACCACGTATTATAGCAGATTCCATTTTAAAAGTGTGCATAAACTTGTTAAAAATTAAACAATAATTTTTATACATTTTTTTAAAATTTATATGGCGCCTCACACTGTATATGATTTATATACAAAAATAGCAAGTGCAATCCTAAATTTTTACAAACGTCTATGCAGGTTGCAAAAGCGGCCAAAGATGGCTGTTTTACGGGCTTTTGTAAAGGTATTGTAAAATTTGCACTTGACAAAATGGAAAAAAATAGTATTATTGATTTATAAATGCTAGTGTTTTATCCTGTGAAACTATTTAACTTGCCTAATGATGCACAATCTGCCCATGCGTGTTTTAGATATGATGTATAAACACTTGCTGGGCGGTTTGCAATTTTGCGTGAAAATCTGAATTCGATTTCTCTAAAGAACCGGATATGCGCAAAAATATATTACAAGGAGGAATTTTACATGAAGAAACGCTTCTTATCTTTAACAGTCGCATGTGTTTTAGGGGCATCTGTGCTCTTAGCAGGGTGCGGAGGCTCCACTGCCCAGCCGGCAGCATCCCCAGAGGCTGCTCCTGAAGCCGAAGGCCAGGCTGCACCAGAAGCCACCGGCGAAAAAGTGCAGTTGGTGATGGGCTCCTGGCGTGCAGACGACGTGGCCCAAATGACGGCCTTCATTGCCGAGTATGAAAAAGCAAACCCCAACGTAACCATTAAGTTTGACCCCACCAACCCTGTGGACTACAACGCCGCATTGCGTGTGTCCCTGGAAAACGGCACAGGCCCAGACTTGATGTATGCCCGTTCTTTTGCAACCGGCCGTGAGCTTTTTGACGCAGGCTATTTTGCAGACATTTCCGATATGGCAGCCTTGAAAGAAAACTTCTCTGAAACCAATCTTGCACCCTGGCAAAGCGCAGACGGCAAATCTTACGCCGTACCGTTCATTGCCGTTTCCCATGGCGTTTACTACAACAAAGACATTTTCGCTCAAAACAACTTATCCGTACCCACCACCTGGGATGAATTTATGACCGTTTGCAAAACTTTAAAAGACAACGGCGTAACCCCTCTGGCTAACGGCGTGGCAGAAGAATGGGACATTCTTGAAACTTTCTTCTTAGGAATGCTGCCCAACTACGTTGGTGGGGCAGACCAACGTGCTTTATATGAAAACGGCACCAAAAAGCTGAACGATGAAACCTTTGTGCAAGCTTACACCGATATGGCAAGCGTGGCCCAATATTTACCGGAAAGCTTTGAAGCTGTTACATACAACGACAGCCAAGTGCTGTTCAACACCCAAAGTGCCGCCATGTTTGTGGATGGTTCCTGGACATTAGGCGTTTACGCCGATGCACCTTTTGAATGGGGCATTTTCCCGGTTCCTGCAAGAAATGCCGCAGACACAGGCGTTTGCTTCCACTCTGACGCAGGTATGGCCATGAACGCTGCCACCAAATATCCAGAAGAATGTAAAGCATTCCTTGAATGGCTGTGCACCCAAGAAGGCGCAACTGTATCCGCTGCCAACATGCCTACCGGGTTCTTCCCAATGAGCAACCACCCTGTTACCTTAGATAACGCACAAGCCAACGAGTTCTTAGCCATGAACGAAGGCAGAGTGACCGATTCCCGTTTTGTATGGCCAAACCTCATTTACCTGTATGATGTGATGGATCAAGCCGTTATTTCTGTACTGAAAGGTACCAGCACACCGCAAGAAGCTGCCGACAGTGTGGCTGCTGAATACAAACCGCAATAATTTTGACTTTTGTGCTTAATCATATGCGGGGCGCTGGTGCGCCCCGCATATATTCTTGCTAAGGTGGTGTGCGGATGAATACGCCTGAAAAGAGCTTTTTAAAGCGTCAACAAGGCTTATATTGGATATGGTATATAATTCCTGCATTGGTCATTTATGCAGTATTCATGGCGTATCCCCTGTTGGATTCCCTAAGGCTTAGTTTTTATGAGGGAAGTGCCCATAACCGTGCTTTTGTGGGCTTGCAAAATTACATAACCCTTTTTACAAACCCAACCTATACCAACAAATACATTAATGCTTTCAGAAATACATGGGTCTTGTTCGGCATCCATATGCTGGTGCAAAATGTGCTGGGCATCTTGTTTGCCGTTTTGCTTACAGCACCCCATTTTCGGGGGCGAAACATTTACCAAACCATTATCTTTGCCCCCACAACGTTTGCTGTGCTGGTCACCGGTTATTTATGGAAGCTGTTGTTAAACCCTCTGTGGTCTAAAAGCGTTTTAGATGCCATGGGCATGTCTTTTTTGGCCAAGCCTTGGCTGGGCATGAACAATACAGCCCTCATTGCCGTATCGTTGGTGTCTTGCTGGCAATGGGTGGGTATTCCCACCATGATTTTTGTAACCGCCCTGCAAAACATTAGCGAAGATATTTATGAGGCAGCAGACATTGAAGGGGCTAACCCCTGGCAAGTGTTCTGGAACATCAAGCTGCCCCTCATTAGCCCTGTGGTGGGCATTATTGCTGTGTTAACTTTCGTGGGCAACTTTAATGCCTTCGATATTGTATTTTCCATGGAGAATTTTAACGGCGCACCGAATTTTTCCACAGACTTAATCGGTACGTTGTTTTACAGATACGGTATTGCTGGTCAGTCCGGGTCCAACATTCCTGAGCCGGGCATGGGCGCTGCTGTGGCAACCATTACGTTTGTGATGCTGGCTTTTGTGTCCTTCGCCGTATTGAAACTGACTAAAACGAAGGAGTGATGATCGTGGACAAAACAAGATCGGTAACAAAGACACAGTCTTTGCGTGTGCAAAGAATGCACATCGGCTCCCACATTATTTTGTGCTTGTGGGCCATTGTGGTTATTTTCCCGCTGTACATCATGGTCATCAATTCCTTTAAAGACCGGCTGAGCATTTACCAAAACACTTTTGGCTTGCCGGAAGTGTGGAATTTTTCCAACTACACCGATGTTTTGGCCAGCGGTGATTTTATTGTGTACTTTAGAAATACCTTAACGGTAGTTATACTGGCATCGGTTTTGGTGCTGGTTCTGGGGGCTATGGCTTCCTATGCGTTGGCCCAATGGCACAGCAAATGGGCCACGGCCATCCACTTTGTGTTTCTTGCCGGTATGATGATGCCCATTAAAATTGCGTCTATCCGCATTGTGGAAATCATTAGAGCCGTGGGGCTATTAAACACCATTTGGGGGCTGATACCCATTTATGTGGCCATGGGGATGCCCATTGCCATCTTTGTGCTTACAGAGTTTATCCGCCAAATTCCCCATGAACTAACGGAAGCGGCACTCATTGACGGTTCCAGCCGGTTTTCCATTTTGGTGCGCATCATTGCGCCTTTGCTGCGCCCGGCGTTGGCCACAGTGGCCATTTATAACCTCATTCCTTTCTGGAACGACTTATGGTTTCCTCTTATCACCATTAACGATGATAAAGCCAAAACCATTTTGTTGGGGGTAACCAAACTTTTTGGGCAATATCAAACCGACTGGTCTAAAGTGCTTGCCGTGTTGACACTGTCTTCGCTGCCCGTATTAATTTTGTACATTTTAATGAGCCGTCAGTTCATTAAAGGTATGATGGCAGGCGCTGTTAAAGGATAAAGCATTTGAAAAGAGGAATAAACATGCGTGTATTGGCCATTGGCGCACACCCGGATGATTTGGAATGGTCTTGTTACGGCACATTAGCCAAATTTATCAAGCAAGGGCACAGGGTTACAACAGCCACCCTCACCAATGGGGATTTAGGCCACAAAACCATTTTGCCCGCCCAGCTGGCTGAATTGCGCCACGAAGAGGCGCTAAATGCTGCCCAGGTGATTAACGTGCACCGGCACGTGTGCCTGGGCGTGGGAGACAACCGGGCAGACAGCCACGTCGAAGCCCAAATTCAGCTGGTGGTGCAGCTTATAAGAGAAAGCAAACCGGATATAATAATCACACATTACCCGGACGATTACCACAGAGACCATATGGAAACCAGCCAAGTGGTGTTTCGGGCGTCTTTTGCGGCTACCATTCCCCATGTGATGCCGGAAATTGCCTGCCATGAAGTGCTCACACCCATCTATTATATGGATGCGCCCGGGTGCCTAGCTTTCACCCCCCGGGAATTTGTGGACATTACGGATGTATTTGACTTAAAAAAAGAAGCTTTGGCCAAGCACGCAACCCAAATTGAATGGATACGTGCCCATACCCACGCAGACTTGGTGGAGGAAATGGCAGTCATCGCCCGGTTTAGGGGAATGCAATGTTCATGCACCTATGCCGAAGCATTTGCGTTATGTGAAAAATCGCCACGGATGGTGGCCCAACGCTTTTTACCCTAGACTTTAGGAGGCATCTATGCACTTACACAACAGAAAACCAGATATTGAAAACTTATATGCGGTGCTGCGCCGGGAAAAACCCAGCCGACCCACTTTGTTTGAAATGTTTTTAAACGACCCCCTTTATGAAAAGCTCACCGGCAGAAAAGCCCCGGATAAAAACGACATGCTGCCACGGTATCAGTTCTTAATCGATGCCTTTGGTGTGGCCGGGTACGATTATGCCACCGTCTATGCCAGCACCATGATGTTTCAAACGGCTGAACATGATACAAAAAAGACCATTTCCATCAACGAAGGTTCCATCATCACAGACGAAGCCTCTTATGAAGCTTACCAATGGCCGGAGCCTGAAAACTACGATTATACCCACCTAGACAAAATCAAACCCTATTTGCCAGACGGCATGAAGCTGTTGGTCATGGGGCCGGGCGGGGTATTGGAAAACGTAACCAGCCTAGTGGGTTATGACAACCTTTGTTATATGGTTTTTGAAAACCCGGAACTGGTGCAGGAATTGTTTGACCAAGTGGGCAAAAGGTTGTTGCGCTATTATGAAATCGCTCTGGAATTTGACAGTGTGGGGCTGATTGTCTCCAACGACGACTGGGGCTTTAACACCCAAACCTTTTTCTCCCCGGCGTTTATGCGCAACCATGTGTTCCCGTGGCATAAAAGAATTGTGGATGCCGCCCATCGCCACAACAAGCCTGTGGTGCTCCATTCCTGCGGCTACTTTAACGATGTAATGGAAGACACCATTCAAATGGGTTATGACGGCAAACATTCCTACGAAGACAACATTTTGTCTGTGGAACAGTCTTATGATAGATGGCACGACCGCATAGCCATTATGGGCGGCATTGATGTGGACTTTTTAATTAGAAGCACCCCGGAAGACATTACAGCCCGGTGTGCAGCCATGCTGGAGAAAGCGGCGCAACATGGTGGCTATGCTTTGGGCACCGGCAACAGCGTGCCGGACTACTTGCCAGATGACAAGTATTTTGCTATGATTAAGACCGTGCTTGGATAAAACAGTAAAACAGGGAGTGTAGGCGATGAAACTAACAGTATTGGTGGACAACAACACGTTTATCGACCAGTATTATATAGGGGAGCCTGCACTTTCTTTTTTTATTGAAGATGCAGAGACAAAAGTTCTTTTCGACACGGGCTACTCGGATGTATGCATTCAAAATGCCCAAGCCCTTGGTATTCAATTAAACCAGGCCAATGCGCTGGCCATTTCCCATGGCCATAACGACCACACAGGGGGATTGCGCCATTTAATGGCCAATGGCTTGATGCGCCAAACCAAGTTGGTGGCTCACCCGGAAGCTTTTTGGGAAAGGGAAGCGGACGGGCTGGCCATTGGTTCGCCGGTGCCGGAAGAAGCATTGTCCGCTTATTTTCAAATGGCTTTATCCAAAACCCCGGTGTCATTAAGCCCCCGTCTCACTTTTCTTGGAGAAATTCCCACAACCTATGCTTTTGAAGCAAGAGTGCCCATTGGGCAAAGAAAAAATGATGGCCTTGGCAATTGGGAGCCGGATTTGCTGCCGGACGACACGGGGTTGGTTTATAAAGGTGCTGATGGGCTGGTCATCATCACCGGCTGTTCCCATAGCGGCATCTGTAATATAGTGGCCTATGCCCAAGCGGTCTGCGGGGATAACCAGGTGGCGGCCATCATCGGCGGGTTTCATTTGTTTGATGCAAACCCACAGTTGCACCAAACCATCGCCGTGTTGCAAGAAACCCAAGTGGGGCAGTTGTTGCCCTGCCATTGTGTTTCTTTTTCTGCCAAAGCGGTGATGCATGGCATAACACCTGTGCAAGAAGTGGGGGTAGGTATGGTGCTGGAATGGCGGTAATTCGGGATTTTTAAGTATTAAAAAAATTTTAAAAAAAATTTGTTTCTAGGTATTGACAATTCGGG
>CAZCQP010000008.1:0-26822 GCA_964500895.1 uncultured Eubacteriales bacterium
ATTTTAGCCACTTCGTGGGCTTTTTCAAAACATGTCTTTATCGCCTGTTCTTTGAGGAATTCACCAATATTTGAAAACCCTAAGATAGTCAAAGAATTGTATCTTATAGATATAAATAAGCTAAAATTAATTTTTGACATAAAGGACAGACATCCTTTTGAATGTCTGTCCTTTATGTCTTCAATTTTACTGACGCTGACGTATCTGCTGTCTAGTCTCAAGATTATTGGTTACATAACCTCTTGCTCTTAAGCCATTTACGACTTCAGAATAAATATCGTGACCAGCAGGGTCTTTGATAGTTATAATCAAAACAAACTCCTGTGCAGAAACAGTAAGCCCATTTCTTGGGTTCATATCAATGCGGATTTTCCACCCCTCGCCAGACTGTATGCCCCTGTTACTAATTTTTCTATAATAAGACTTAACGGGACTCCATTTAAAACCATTCTCTACTCTGGATTGTTCAAATTTTTCATCCCATGCATTTTCGAGAGGAACACATCCAGCAAATTTTATTTTTCCTGCGGGAGTATATTTATAGGTGCCAAAACTAACATCAATATTAGTTCTGCAATACTCTCTACCATAGCGGTCATCAAGAATAGGATTGTAAACAAGTGTCATTCCAATTTCACCATAACATTTTCCGTTACGAATTAATGATGAGGGGTAAGGGAAATCAAACATTTCAAGATGTGAGCCTTGAGTTACCTTTTGGCGAAACACGAGAGTAACCTCATCTTCGCTGCATTGAAGAATATCCTGCACATTAACGGCTGGCATACCAAACCCATAATATTTAATGTTGTCTTGATTTTGCTCCAAAAGTTCACGAGCTTCCATTCTTGCAGAGTGGATTAACATAGCTTTGGCAAGCAAAAGGTCTTTTTCTGCCATTTCATCATAAACAGCAGCAAATTTTTGAGCAACTCTTGGGTTAGAGTAACTTGTGCCATTACCCTCGATTACGTTACCCTTAGCGTCTAATCCTTTCATCCCAAGGCCGTCAATACTCATATTTGTTGCTATATTGCCGCCATAATCAACCACATCTGGCTTTACTATGTAGTTTGCTCCTGGTCCCCTTCTACTGAAAGGAGAGGGTTCATTTGCTTTTACAATTGAGTCATCGGAATCATAAAGCGCAACTGAACCGACCGTAATCGCTCTCACAGAATCTGCAGGAGAAATAATTCTATCTCGTTCACCCATATTAGCTTGCGCAGGCCATTCCCGCAAGGGCAACTTGTTCAGATTGCCGCTCGATACAAAAAGTTGAACGCCATATTTGTCTTGAATATAATCCAAAAAGATACCTAAATCGGACATCGTTCCCTGGCATACCTTGCTTTCGATTCCCAGTGAAAGATTCCAAATTTTAACGTTATTTGAATGCTTTTGCATTACCTCTTCAAGAATTTCCATCAAGTCTTCTTCGCTAATGGTGTCCGTGGGCCCAAAATCAGCATCACCATTAGGAATTGCGATTACATCAACGAACTTAAATCTTTGAGGCGCTGCTTCTGGGATACGATTAAGCTTGTTTCCGTACTGTATAGTAGATGCAATAAATGTTGCGTGGTTTGGATTCTGATAGGCTTCATCTACATACTTTTCACGAGCTACAATATAAGGTTTCAAAAAGGCATTATCATCACTTATTCCGCCATCAATGATTCCAATGCAAGTTTCGCTATCAGAATACTCACTATCCAAGAATGTCTGTAAATCGGTATTGGCAAATTCACTTAATGGAAGTGAGTATTCTTGAAAAAAATCCACTGACTTCACACCGTTGATGGATGCAATCTTTATAATATCTTCATAGGATGATACATCAACTTTAATGAATTTGATTCGGTCTCCGTAGGTAATAAGCTCATGTTTTTCTCCAAACCCAAATTCTTTAAGCTTTTTCACAATGTAGCCCATGATTTGATTGTCATCAAAGGCATCATCAAAGTCAAAGACTTTAATTTTGATTTTACTTTTGATTCTGTCAAAATTACCTTGTGCAGAAATATCGGCAAGTTCATCTGAAATTTTCTCTTCTGCTGATATTGGTTGAATATCTAAAATTGCTGTTAAATTAGCTCGAAACTTTTCAGAAGGAGGTTTTTGAATTAATGCAACGGTTTTTGCAATTGATTGCTTTGTTACTTTAATATAAATTTCGTTCAGATCTTCACTACCAATAATTAGACAATCATGGCAAAGATTGTTTGGCTTGTGGGATTTGGCAATTGCTTCAGGCTTAACCGTGATTTTCCCTACCGCTGGCACGAGAACATTTTCAGTAAAGACCTCTTCATAAAATGCCATGACATTCTCGAATTTGCTTATCATTTCGTTTTGTAATGCAGGTGTCACTTCACCAAAAAACTTTACTTTTCCTCCGCCAAGATTATTTTGTGTATCCGTTTCCTTTTGAAGAACCACTTTAATGGGTAAATTCTTCTCGCTCATTACTCAACCTCCTCTTTAACAATTTTTGAAGCTGTGGTCTTAGATATGTTTAATATATCTGCGATAACAGCCAAACTGAATACTTTTTTATTGCATTCACGCAAATATTGTGCTTTGATTTTTTGCAGTATTCGGTCGTCCTTGCAGTTTTGTGGGAGTATTTTCCTATACGTAAAAAACTCATCATACACGCTTGTTTTAGAGAACTCTTTTCCGTGAATAACTGCATTACGCATAGCCTTTCTTACAATTTCTTCAATATTTGCTCCACTTAATCCAGCAAAGGCAGCTGTCAGTTCTTTCTTTTCTTTTAGTGTTAAAATATCGCTATTATTTGTAAAAAGGTCAATCATTTTCATAATAGCATCACTGTCTGGAAATTCTATTTCCAATTTGTAATCGAATCTGCGCCAAACAGCAGAATCTAAAAGATTTTCATGATTTGTTGCTGCTAATAGCAGGCTATCATTACTCATTGCATCTACATTTTGAAGCAAACTATTTACTACACGTTTAAGCTCTCCAAGCTCGTTACTATCATCACGGGCTTTTGCAACAGCATCAAATTCATCTAAAAATAGCACACACGGAGTTTTTTGTGCAAATTCAAAAAGAGTTCTAATGTTTTTTGCAGTTGTTCCCAAGTAAGAAGAAATAAGACTATCAAGTCTAGCAACAATTAAAGGTAATTGTAACTCTTTAGCAATTAAATATGCACACTTAGTTTTTCCGCAACCAGGTGGCCCGTATAGTAACAACGTATTAGAAACACCTATTCCAAGGGAGTTAAGTTTATCTGCGTTTTTGTAGCTTAAAATAAATGATTCTAATTTTTCAGAATTGCTTTTAGATAGAATCACTTCAAGATTAATTTGATCTGGATATATGACATCTGCCAGTGTTGTTCGAGATTCGGCATCTACTGGTATACTGTTTTCTTTAGCTACTCCCATCGCAGAGAGGGTTGCTTCGTTTTGCATTGTCAGTATTTTGCTAAATTTGCTTGCTGCTCTCATCTCGTCATCTTCTTCGAGCTTTTCTATAAGCTGCTTTGTATAATTAAGAACTTTGATTTTGTCGTGCTTCAAAGCTCCTTCAACAATCTTTCCTATTTCAATTGAATACTTCATAATCGCCCACCTCCTTTACTATTATACGAGAACGATTTGCAAATGTCAAGAACGAATTAAAAATTTGAGTCACATTTATTCATTATCAAAGAACGATTATGCTTTTATTGCGAACGAAGCTTCTTGTTCTGCTTTACACATTAAATTTCACTTCAAATACTGTGACTTTTTTGGCAAAATCATTGCCGTTCAGACGAATTTGCTAATGTTGCATTATATGCAAGCCTAACTTGCCAATCGCCAGCGCAAAGTGGAAAACACAAATGTTTTTCCTCAGGTATAATAACAGGGGGAAGGAGGTACCTGCATGGACGAAATAATCATCAAAAGCAAGAACCCAGACGGCACAGTACATGAAACCTATCATAAAAAGAAAATCGGTAAAACACTATACCGCATCACCAGCGTCTATCTCGGCAGAATAGATCTTCACAAAGCGCTTGAGGATCTGACTGTGAAAAAGGTTCTAAGAGAGATAAACAAAAAGTAGGCAAAGCAATTTAGGGCATTGGCGATACGATTTTACAAAGTATATGGCTGTGGCGAAATAAGAATTGCCACAGCCATATACTTTGTGTAAGCATTGTGAAAGGTATTAGCAAATTTTCAACCATTTATTGTGTACAAGAAAACTGATTCACTCCCGTTGCATTTTTATTGCATTATTTTTGAAAGCAATAACCTTTTATACTGCTTCATATTGCCTGAAAAGCTTGTAAACACGCCATATTCGTTTATACTCCGCACCGTCGGTCTGGAGTGGGAATGATGAATCGAAGCCAGAAACCTTGATTGTATACGGGTTTGCCGGGTGTTGATAACATCCGTGGAACGTTTGGCAACATTTGTTATAATCCATATAGAAAGAGCTAACTGATTTTTCAAGTCAGCTAGCTCCTTTTTATTTATTTTTTCAAACTATCTTCAGAGTGAACTTCAACGTTTATATGTTGAAAGTTTTCACTTTCTCTAATTGTCATGCATGAAAGCTTATTCTTCTCCATAAACTCTTTAGGACAAACAACAATTAAAAACATCCGAACATGTCTATGTGATGTTTGTTCATACATAGCACCACTTTTAGATAATGCCGCCAGGGCCTGCCTCAAACTATTAGCGTTATCGGAGGTTTTATAATATTTAATCTCATATATCAGATCAAAACTATCTTGTCTGGAAATAGCTATAATATCAAGTTCATATGATCCGATACGTACGTTTTGTTTTACATCATAGCAATTTGATAATTGCTTTACAATTTCATTAAAAAAGCGTCGTTCAATATCTAGATACTTTCTAATGCTCTCACCATTCTTATAATAAAATGGCGTTGGAATTGCAGCTTCAATCTCGCTTTTATCCTCGTCAAGTTCCTTAACTGCTTTTTCTAATATCTCCGTTGGCGAAAGCTGGGTGTAATTAGCGTATTTAATTTTTGTATCGAGCCTTGTTTGTTCATCAAGTTCAATTTGTATTGAGCGCCACTTAATAGCACCATAAAGAATACAGAAAAAACCGATAACTATAAGACTTCCAAGGACAGGCGGCATAAACTCAACAACTACTTTAAGAACTTCTTGCTGTTTCAATACAATATTTTGGGAAACGCACGTTAAATTATTGAAATTATCAATACTTGTGACTGCAAAATAATTTCCGGTTAGTAGGTAGTAAAACCCTAGCATTGGAGTTGCAATTAGGACAGCACCCAGCGATACTAAAAATTTGTAAAAGCTATCATATTGTAATTTTTCCACCGTACACCGCACCTCCTAGCATATTAAGTACATATAAAATCTATCTTAGACATCATTTTTCTCGAACAACTGTATCGTATTCCTATTTGCTAATCTCTCCGGCTTTTAGCTTTACAGTCTGCCCCTGGCAAGCATTAAACATAACAATGCGCCCCAAGGTTTTATGTTCGTTGCGAACTGCCAAAGCCCGGAACCCTTTTTAAAACAAAGGGCTTCCGGGCTTTTTTGTCCAGCAATATGCACGGCCTAATTAATCGAATAATATTTGTTAATAAATGCCTCTATCCGGTCCAGTCCTTTTTTAATGTCGTCCATAGACACAGAGTAAGAGAACCGGATGCACTGTTCAAAGCCAAAGTCGGCTCCGGGCACAAGGGCCACGTGGCATTCCTGCAAGAACAATTGCGCCACATCACTGCCGCTTTCCACGGCAATGCCATTAATGGTTACGCCGCACAGTGCGGAGATATCGGCAAAAACGTAAAAGGCTCCTTGTGGTCGCACAGCCTTGACGCCGGGCAGGTTTGCAATGCGTTCATAAATGTAGTTTTGGCGTTCTTTAAAGGCCTTACACATCTCCACTACGCTATCCTGGCTGCCTGTCAGGGCGGCTAGCGCCGCTTTCTGCGCCACCGAGTTGGGGTTGGCCGTCATGTTACTTTGAATGTTGCCAATCACTTTTGATATAGGGGCAGGAGCAGCGGAATAGCCCATACGCCAGCCTGTCATGGCATGGCTTTTGGACAAACCGTTAATGACAACAGTGCGGTTAAAAATGTCTTCCCCAAGGCTGGCAATGCTCACATGGGATAAGTCGTCATCGAAAATAAGGGTTTCGTAAATTTCATCCGAAATGACAAACAAGTCATGGGCCACTGCAAAATCTGCAAGCATTTGCAGGTCTTGCCGGCCATAGACAACGCCGGTGGGGTTGCAGGGGCTATTAATGACCAGCACCTTGGTTTTAGGGGTCATTGCGGCTTCCAGCTGTTCTTTGGTTACCTTATAGCCATTTTCCGCTTTGGTGGTGACTTGCACCGGCACACCGCCTACAATTTTCACCATTTCCACATAGCTAATCCAGTAAGGCGCAAGCAAAAGCACCTCGTCGCCAGGGTTCAGCAACGCTGAAAAGGTGTTGAACAAGGCTTGTTTTGCGCCGTTGCTGACCACAACTTCCCCTGGTTCGTATGTTAAGCCATTGTCTTTCAGCAGTTTTTGGCACACGGCCTTACGCAACTCCACAATACCGGAAGTGGCGGTGTAGCGGGTGAAGCCTTCGTCAATGGCCTCATGGGCCGCCTGGCAAACGTGCAGGGGGGTATTAAAATCCGGCTCTCCTGCGCTGAAACTTACAATGTCCAGCCCGTCTGCTTTCATAGCAGCAGCCATGGCCGCTATGCGTAAAGTGGTTGATTCCTTGACGCTTCTTGCCTTACTGGATAATTCCATGTTAATCACCATTTCTATTAGATTAGTATTGTACTACACCTTTTTCAGCTTGGACAAATGTGCCATGAATTTTTTGACACCCACGCCTTCAAATTCAACGGCCACTTCATAGTCCGGCCCGGCCGGGCGAATGTCTTTCACCACGCCCACCCCATATTTCATCTGGCGCACCTGGTCCCCCACGGCAAAGTCCAAGGACACATTGTCCGGGCTGGCCTGTTTGGGGGCAGACATATAATTTTTCCCGCCAAAGCTAATGTCGATGGCGTGCTTCACTTTGTTGATTTCTGCATACTGGGAAATACCCGTCCGTTCTTTTTTCCCGCTGTCATCAACCGGCAAAGTGGTTTCTTGCATTAAATTTTCCGGCATTTCTTCTAGAAACCGGCTGGGCTTGTTGTAAACAACTTGCCCATGCTGCCGACGGGAGGCAGCAGCAGTGACATATAATGTTTCTTTTGCTCGGGTAATGCCAACATAACATATCCGCCTTTCTTCTTCTAAATCTTTTATATCGCCACTGGTAATGCTGCGGTAGCTGGGGAAAATGCCTTCCTCCATACCCACCATAAAAACGCAGGGGAACTCCAGTCCTTTTGCACTATGTAGTGTCATCAAAGACACGGTGTCCTCCGTTTCGGCGTATTGGTCAATGTCCGCCACCAGCGCCAATTCCTCTAAAAAAGCGGTCAGCTGTTTATCTTCCGATACCGCTTCAAATTCCGCCGCTTTGGAAAGCAATTCCTGAATGTTTTCAATACGGCCCATGGCTTCGTCTGTGCCTTCCAGCATCAGTTCGCCCACAATGTTAATTTGCTCTAAAATTTCGTTCATCACTTCAGTAACCGTATGGGTTTTTGCAAATTCTATGAAGGATTGGAGCAGCGCCCGAAACTCCACCAGCTTCTTTTGACGGGCACCTAAGCCGGGAATGGCGTCCAAATCTTTCAAGGCGTCAAAAAAAGACATGTCCATGGCTGTGGCATATTCCGCTACCTTGT
Organism: uncultured Eubacteriales bacterium; assembly: GCA_964500895.1. Classification (GTDB taxonomy): domain Bacteria; phylum Bacillota; class Clostridia; order Lachnospirales; family JAISER01; genus CAZCQP01. The sequence goes on from CAZCQP010000008.1 coordinate 7,810, forward strand.
CCACCGATGCCTCCCCAATGCCACGGCGGGGCACATTGATGATGCGCAGCAGTGAAACAGAATCCAGCGGGTTGTTTATCACACGCAAATAAGCCAAAATATCCTTAATTTCTTTGCGGTCGTAAAAACGCACGCCGCCGAAAATGCGGTAAGGCAAATTTTTGCTGATTAATTGTTCTTCAATTGAGCGGGACTGGGCGTTTGTGCGGTACAGCACCGCAAAATCTTTAAAGCTTGCCCCAGCTTCTGCCCTTGTTTTAATTTGTTCTGCCACAAAATGGGCTTCCTCATAGTCGTAATTGGCTTTGTATACGTATATGGGTGTACCACCGGCTTTATCCGTCCACAAATTTTTCACTTTGCGGTTACGGTTGTAGCTGATGACCGTATTGGCGGCATCTAAAATGGTTTGGGTGGAACGGTAATTTTGCTCCAATTTAATGAGTTTGGCGTTTTTGTTGTCCCGCTCAAAGTCCAAAATATTGCGAATGTTGGCGCCCCGCCAGCCGTAAATGCTCTGGTCATCGTCCCCCACTACGCAAAGATTGCCGTGTTTTTTGGCCAAAAGTTTGACCAGTGTATACTGTGCGGTATTGGTGTCTTGGTATTCATCCACCATGATGTACCGGAATCGGTTCTGGTATTTTTCCAATACCTCTGGAAAATCCGTCAGCAGCTTAATGGTCAGCATAATCATGTCGTCAAAGTCTAGGCCGTTATTGTCTTTCAGCTGCTTTTGGTATAACTTGTATATCTTATTGATTTCCATGATGCGATAGTCACCGGAATAATCGGCAGCCACATCGGAAGGGGTGTACAATTCGTTTTTAAAACCGCTGATGGCAGCGGCTACAGACTTGGGCGGGAACTGTTTGTCGTTGATATTCAGCGCCTTGATGCAGCGTTTTATCACCCGTTCGCTGTCGTCCGCATCGTATATGGTGAAGTGGCTGTCATAGCCCAAATGTTTAATATCCTGGCGCAAAAGCCGTGCGCACAGGGCGTGGAATGTACTCACCCACACCTGCCCACCCTGGGGCACCAAAGCATCCACACGCTCTCGCATTTCCTTGGCTGCTTTGTTGGTAAAGGTAATTGCTAAAATATGGAAGGGCGCAACCCCTTGCTGCATTAAATGGGCAATGCGGTGCACCAACACCCGGGTTTTGCCCGAACCTGCACCTGCCAGAATAAGCAGGGGCCCTTCGGTTTGGGAAGCCGCCTGTCTTTGCATGGGGTTTAAATCGTCCAGTAACGCCATTACATCAAACTCCTGATTCCTGATTAGATTTTTTCTGTTCTGCCTGCCGGTCTATCACCAGCTTATAGCCTTCTTTGCCATACTGCAACGAACGGTTCACCCGGCTGATGGTGGCGGTGGAAGCACCTGTGGCTTCACCAATTTCCACATATGTTCGGTTTTCATACAACATTAAGGCCACTTGAAAACGCTGGGCCATGGCATTCAGTTCGTTCACCGTGCACACATCTTCAAAAAAAGCGTAACATTCTTTTACACTTTCAAGAGCCAACACACTTTCAAAAAATGCGTCCATGGCTGGATTTTTTGGTTTGTTCTTCAAAGCTTAACACCCCTCGAATTGGTTATAAGTAACAATGTATTTGCCGCTATGCAAATTACATGGTATCAATAATAACATAATTTTGTCAAAAAAGCAAACCATGTCTATGCATGTTACAATAATTTTTACTGCTTGCGGCCCAAACGGCTTACATACTGCTTAAACCGTTCCATGGAAGTGTTTAAAATAAGGTGAGGGGGCATAGCCACATCTTTAAGTAGCACTTCAACAAAACCAAATTCACCCACATCTTCCATAAAGTGGGCATCACTGCCTAAAACCACCGGCCACTCTTTTTCTTTGCAGCTAAGCAAAAGCTGGCGCATGGTTTCCACCCCGCCCTGCCTAAAAGATTTAGGGTGCAAAGAAGCATTATTAATTTCCAGGACAACCCGGTTTTCAATGGCAGCCTGAACCACCGCTTCAATATCAAAAGGAAAACGGGGATCCCCCAAATGGCCGATAACATTCACATGTGGGTTTTTCATGGCGTTAATGATGGCAGAGGTGTGTTCATCTTTGGTGGTAGGTTCATAACAGGGCACATGCAAGCTGGCAATCACCACGTCTAAATCGGCTAAGGCGGAAGGAGGCAGGTCTACCTTGCCTTCCTTATCTAAAATATTCAGCTCAACCCCGGGCAGCAGCCATATGCCGTTTAATTTTTCGGGCAACACCCATAAGTTGTAAAAATAAAAAAGGTTGCTGGAGCCGGGCAAGCTTGGCGCATGATCCGTTACCGCCACCATGGAAAGCCCTTTGCGGGCCGCCGCCAAAGTCATTTCATTCACCGTGCTGTAGGCATGTCCGCTGGCTATCGTATGACAATGCATATCCAATATCAGGTTCAAATCATCGCTTCCTTACTTTTGGTTCTTGCATACAGTCTTTATATTATACATGGTTTTTAGAGAAACCACAACAAAATATGGTATAAAATCCTTTATTTTTTTTCCAAGATGTTATATGATACAGTAGCAATCACTTTTTAGAAAGGATAAACATACATTGAATATTTTATATTTAGTCAACTATGCCGGAAAAGGAGGCACAGAACAGTATGTGTACACCCTCACCCAGCATAAGCGGCCAGAGGACACCGTCTTCTTTTTATATAACAAAGCAGGGCCATTGTGCCAGCGGATGGAAGCGCTGGGGGTTACGCCGGAACAACTGCCTATGAAACGCCCCTTTGACATTTTAGCGGCCAAAAAACTGGCGGCCTACTGCGGGAAAAACAACATACACCTTATCCATACCCAATTTCAGCGGGAAAACACAGTGGCCACACTGGCTAAGATGTTTTATCCGGAAGTGAAACTGCTTTACACCAGCCATTTGAACCTGACCAACAACGGGGTATGGAAAGCCTTCAACCGCTTCACCGGCAAAAAGCTTTCGGCCCTTATCGCCGTTTGCAAGGAAGGGCGGCGGTTGCTCATAGCAAACGGCTTTCCCCCGGAAAAGGTTCAACTTGTTTTCAATGGCATTCCCCCGGTGGAAAAAGAAAATAATGGCGTTGATGAAAACACCACCAACTTTCTAACCATTACCCGGTTTTCTGGGGAAAAGGGAATTTTCTTTTTGTTAGAAGCGGTTCGGGCGTTAAAAGACATGACAGCCATTCCCTTTACGGTAACCATGGCTGGAGACGGCCCCCTTTTTGAACAGGCAAAGGCATTTGTGAAAACCCAAGGTATTGAAGCGCATGTGCACTTCACCGGCTTTTTGGCAGATACCGAACACCTGTTTCAAAATACACTGGCCTACATTAATTCATCGGAGAGCGAAGCTTTAAGCTTTGCCATTTTAGAAGCCATGGCCCACGGGCTTCCCATCATTGCCTCACGGGTGGGCGGAAATGTGGATTTGGTGAATCAGGACACAGGCTGCGGCCTGTTGGTGGATTACGGCGATTCGGAAGCTTTGGCCAAAGCCATGCTATCCCTTTTAACAGACGGACAAGCTGTCAAGACTTATGGGCATAAAGCCAAAATAGCAGCCCAAACCACCTTTAGCCAGCAAACCATGCTGGACGCCACCTTTGCACTGTACAATGCCATTACAAATGAAGAATAAGGAGAAAACATTAATGTTGATAGACAACAAAGGTAGATTATTTGGAAAAGTAAACATCATCGACTTGTGCGTGGTTATTGCCATCATTGGGGTTGGTGCATTTTTAGGCATGAAGTTCATGTCCCCTTCGGCAGAAGTGAAGCCGGTTTCGGAAGATTACATCATTAAGTTTTATGTGGAAGAAGTGCCCGACTACGTGGCCAATGTGATTCAATTGGGCGACAGGGTGGAAGACGAACAAAAAAGCATTTTCCTGGGCACCGTCTCCAATATTGTCACAGGCCCGGGTTACGAATACACCCCCAACGCTGCCGGTGAACTGCCCAGAGGTTACAAAGAGGGTTATGTATCCTGCGAAATAACCGCAGAACTAAAAGCCCAAGCCTTTGCCAATGGTTTGCTTATTGAAGGCAACAAATACGGCGTGGGCCATACTTTTGTCATTCGTGCCGGTAAAGCCAAGATTTATTTAAAACTTTCTGCCATAGAACCGAAGGGAGCGTGAGTCTGCCATGAGCGGCAGCCTTTGCCTTTCCCTTCTTTTGTCCATCTACCGCCGGATAAACGGCTGGTATGAGAATAGTTTTTGCCACAGGCTGGCGGCCAAAGGAGCCAATGCCTTTGAAAACAGCTTTGTTTTTAAGTTGGCCTGCAAAGAAAGCCCTCGGCGTTATGCAGCTGGAAGCCTGTTATTTAAAGTGATTTACGGCATTTTAAGTTTTATTGCTGTTGTTGCCGGAAAAGTTTATGAAGGCTGGGCCAAGGCCAGTGCCGGCAGCGTTTTTTGCCGGGTCATTGGCAGTTCCCGCATCATCAACCTATCCTTTGAATGGGTGCTGGGCGCTTATTTTATGGTCATGTTGGCCACCCCCAGCCAATATTGGAACAACATGCTTATGCTGCTGGCAGCCGTTACCCTTGGGTTGCTGTTAACCTTGCACATTTTATCCGGCCGTGCAAAAGGCATTGCCATGCGGGACATCCATCCTGCTTTGCTGCTGTTTGCATTGCTGGCGGTAGTCAGCCTGGCTTTTACCTATAAGCTGGGTGACAGTTTGCGCATTTTGTCTCTGCTATTGTCCGGTATTTTGACGGCGATTATCACTCAGGCCACCGTAACCAGTGTGAAAAAACTGCATGTGGTCATTGGATTTTTGTTTGCTGGGCTGGCGTTGTCCGCCTTATACGGGCTGCTGCAATACCGCATGGGCATTGAAGTACGATCGGACTTTGTTGATTTAACTTACAGTGCTGGGCTTCAACGGCTGTTTTCCACCATGGACAACCCCAACAACTATGCAGAAGTGATTATTTTGCTCCTGCCCCTATGCGTCACCACGGTATTCACTGCCAAAAATGACTGGGTGCGTGTGCTTTGCCTGGCCTTGCTGGCTCCCATTGTATTGGCACTGCTGTTAACCGGCTCTCGGGCTGCCTATTTAGTGGCCATGGCCGGGGCTGGGGTGTATGTGCTTTTGGTAAACAAACGGCTGGTGCCTTTTTTCCTGCTGCTGTTCGTGGCCTCCGTTCCTTTTTGGCCTTCCTTTATTATGGACCGGCTTATGACCATCGGCAAAGATTCATCCAGTGCCTTCCGTCTGCTTATTTGGACGGATGCCCTCACCTTACTACGGAAAAACTGGGTCACTGGCCTGGGCATTGGCCCTGCTGCTTTTACCAATGCTTTTCGGGTGATGGCAGACTATAAAGTGGCCACAGCCATGCACAGCCACAACCTATACATGCAAATTTGGCTTGAAATGGGCATTTGCGCCCTGCTCACCTTTTTGGTTTACATCTTAACCACCGCAAAAAAACTGTTGGCGGCGGTAACCCGCCCCACCAAGCACACAGCCCACACGCACCGTTTAGCAGCTGTGGCTGCTGGTATGGTCGCTTTCCTATGCTTTGGCATGGTGGAATACGTATGGTTTTACCCCCGGGTGATGCTCACCTTCTGGATTTTAGCAGGGCTGGGTACGGCCATCATTCGTCTGGCCGGAGGTGACCAGGCGTGAAGGTACTGCATTTAATTAGCGGCGGCGACAAAGGCGGCGCTAAAACCCACGTGTTTACATTGTTGGAAGCCTTGCAAGAGGACATTAGCATCCGGGTCATTTGTTTCATGGAGGGCGTGTTTTATCAAGAAATTAAAACCATGGACATTCCCTCCATGCTCATTAAACAACGGTATCGCAACGATTTAACCATCATCAGCAAGTTGGTGGCCCACATCCGCAGCGAACAATACGACTTGATTCATGCCCACGGTGCCAGAGCCAACTTCATTGCGGTGCTGTTGCGCCCGTTTATTAAAATTCCCATGCTCACCACCGTCCACAGCGATTACCGGCTGGACTTCACAGACAGCCTGTATAAAAAAATGGTGTTTACAGAACTGAATGCCGCCGCTTTGCGGCTGATGGACTATTACATTGCTGTTTCGGAACAGTTTAAGGAAATGTTGGCCCAGCGCCGGTTCGACCCGGAGCGTATTTTCACCGTGTATAATTCCATTGACTTTGAAAAAGACGTGGAAGTCACCCCTAAAGAGCAATTTCTGGCCCAGCACAACATTGATGCAAAGGGTAAAACGTTGGTGGGCATCATTGGCCGCTTTGACAAAGTGAAAGGGCACGATGTGTTCATGAAGGCAGCGGCACAGGTGCTTAAAACCCGGCAGGACGTTTTGTTTCTGCTGGCTGGTGAAGGGCCAGAGCAGCAGCATTTGGAACATTTGGCCAAGCAGCACGGCATCCAAAACCATGTGAAATTTTTAGGCTTTGTGAATGACATTTACAGCTTTGTGAATGCCATAGACATGAACGTGTTGTCCTCCCACAGCGAATCCTTCCCTTATGTGCTGCTGGAAGGGGCCAAAATGTGTAAAGCCACGGTAACCACAGCGGTGGGCGGCATCCCAGACTTAATTAAAGACGGTGAAACTGGGCTTTTGTCCCCCCCAGCTAATCCAGAAGTGTTGGCGGAAAAAATATGTTTGCTTTTAGAAGATAAAGGGTTGGCCAAGGCTATGGGTGAGCGGCTGAACACCTTTGCCCGCACCCATTTTTCCAAAGAAAGCATGAAGCAACGCCACATAGAAATTTACAACAACGTGCTGAAACGGCATACTGCCGCCGGCAAACGGTTTGACGTGATGCTTTCCGGCTATTACGGTTTTCGCAACAGTGGGGACGATGCCCTGCTGAAAGCCATCATCGACAGCTTGCGGCAGGAAAAGCCAGACTTGGCCATTGCGGTGCTCTCTAAAGACCCAAAGGAAACCCAGGCCCGCCACGGGGTGTTTGCCATTAACCGCTCCAACATGCTGGCCATTCGCCGCTATATGAAGCGTACCCGGGTGTTTATAAACGGGGGTGGCAGCTTGATTCAAGACATTACCAGCACGCAGTCTTTGCTGTATTACACCACGCTGATGCATTTTGCAAAAGGTTTCGGCCTGAAAGTGATGCTCTATGCCAACGGCATTGGCCCTATTTTAAAGTGGTACAATCAAAAAATTGCCAAAAATGCGTTGGCAGTGTGCGATGTGATTACGCTGCGGGAAAGTGCATCCTTCGAGGCCATGGAGAAGCTGGGCATTTCCTCACGCAAAGCATCCCTCACCTGCGACCCCACTTTTGCCATTCGTCCTGCACCAGAAGCGGAACTGCAAGCTGTGCTGGCAAAGGAAGGCATTGACCCCAATAAAAGTTACCTGGCCATTTCTGTGCGCCAATGGAAATACAGCGACAGCAATTTTGTTGCTAAAATGACAGAGGCCATTGACAGCATTTGCATGAAGCATGGGCTTATTCCCCTGTTCATTCCCATGCAGCAGCCTTACGATGTGATTATTTCCAAGGAAATGATGCATAAATTAAGTGTAGAAGCCCTCATTTTAACCGGAGATTACCCGGTGGAAATGCTCATGGGCATCATCGGCCAAACCAAGCTGGTGATGGCCATGCGGTTGCACACCCTCATTTATGCGGTGAACATGGGTGTACCTGTGGTAGGCATTGTGTACGACCCTAAAATTCAATCGTTTATGAACCAGGTTGGGCAAGAAACATACGTAAGCTGCCACCATATTGACACCGCACGCCTGACGGACATGGTGGATGGCGTTTTAAATGACCTGCCACACACAAAAAACAGCATTGAAAACCGTTCCGCCCAGCTGAAAGCATTGTCTAACCGGGATGCGCAAATGGCTATTGACCTAATCCACTAATGTTTTGCAATTGCACACACGGAATACCGGCTTGCCACAAACTTGATGGTAAGCCGGTATTCTAAAGGGTTTATGGTGAACTTTTTAAATTATCATTGACAGACATGCCAATTTGTTATATACTATGCCCTGCGGATGTACCCTTAGCTCAGATGGATAGAGCGCAAGCCTCCGGAGCTTGAGGCCGCAGGTTCGACTCCTGTAGGGTACAGTTGTAAAACCCATGCAAAAACTTGTATGGGTTTTTTTATTGCTTCTGGTTTTTTCACACAGCGCAGGCTGTTTCTGTATGCATGATTCACGGCTTTGGGGAAAGGATAAACACTGAAAGGAGTGTTTATCATGGCTAAAACCACTGGAAAATCCAAAGACAGTAAAAACCAGGCTTTATCCGACACATCTGAAGACATGAAACGTAACATGCCTAAAAAAGACTTACCTGCCGGCATTGCTACAAAACAATATAAATAACATTATGAAGAGACTGTTTCATACACATGAGCAGTCTCTTTTTTATACATTCCTCACCTGCTTTTAATGATAAAAACGTTGTAACAGCCCAAAATATGTGATAAGATATACTTTGATAAATTTACGTTAAAAACTAAATGCAGTTCTTAGAGCTTGTTTAATATCTCGCTTGTACCGGATTTTCGAGATGATTTTTCGCTATGCACGAAAGCCGTGCGACGGCATAATAAGCAATTATGACTAGCAGGGCTGACAAAGCATAGCGGGAAATCAGCCGAAAAGGCGTTGTAATGGAGATATTAAACAGGGTCTTATATTAAATAGGGGGTGCCTCATGAGCATTATTCGGGACAAGTCTCTGGCAGAAGCAGGGATTAAGAAAATTGAATGGGTCAAAGGCTATATGCCTGTTTTAAGCCAGCTTGAAAAACAGTTTGAAAAAGAAAAACCATTTGCTGGGTTAAAAATAGCGGTATCTGTTCATTTAGAAGCCAAGACGGCCTACTTAGGGCTGGTTTTGCGGGCAGGCGGGGCGCAAGTGGCCATGACAGGCTCCAATGCGCTGTCCACCAAAGATGATGTATGCGCCGGCTTGGATGCATTGGGCATGGACATTTACGCCTGGCACAATGCCACACCGGAAGAATATGTTGAACATTTAAAAGAAACGTTGAAATTCTGCCCTCACATCATCATTGATGACGGCGGGGACTTTGTGAATTTACTCCATGGGGAATGCAAGGAATATGCCAAAGACTTAATTGGCGGTTGTGAAGAAACCACCACGGGCATTCACCGGCTGCGGGCCAGAGTGGCTGCCGGGCAGTTGAACTTCCCCATGATGGCCGTGAACGATGCCAACTGCAAGCATTTGTTCGATAATCGCCACGGCACCGGCCAATCCACCTGGGATGCCATCATGTACACCACAAATGTGATGGTCACCGGCAAAGTGGTGGTGGTGGCTGGTTATGGCTACTGTGGTTCTGGCATTGCCATGCGTGCCAAAGGGCTTGGGGCTAAGGTTATCATTACGGAAATAAACCCCTTCCGTGCCTTGGAAGCCGCTATGGACGGCTTTGAAGTGATGCACATGGACGATGCTGCTAAAATTGGCGACATTTTTGTTACTTCCACCGGATGCAATGACGTTATTACCGACAAGCATTATGCCGTTATGAAAAATGATGTGCTCTTGGCCAATGCCGGTCACTTTGATGTAGAATTTAACAAACCGCAACTGCGGGCAATGTCCCACAAAGTGGAAGTGCGCCGCCCCTTTATTGACGGCTATTATTTAAAAGACGGCCGTGTCATTAACGTGTTGGCAGACGGTCGGCTGGTAAACATTGTGGCCGGTAACGGACACCCAGCAGACATTATGGATTTAAGCTTCGCCATTCAAGCATTAAGCGCCTTGTATGTGGCGAAGAATGCAAACACCTTAAAACCCGACCTTTACGACATTCCCGAAGACATAGACCTTCAAGTAGCGCAAATGAAAGTGAAAGCCCTGAACCTGGGGCTGGACACACTTACCCCAGAACAAGCCGCTTACATGAACAGCATGGGGGAATGATGTTTTAACAAGGAGAAGCCCATGGTTTACATTGTAATGGATTTAGAATTTAATCAGCCCTTTGATTTTGAGCATGGGGAAAAAGCAGAGCCCGTTGAAGCCTGCCCTTTTGAAATTGTGCAAATTGGCATGGTGAAGCTAAACGAAGCCTTTGAAACGCTAGACACCAAAAACATGATGATACGGCCGCAGCTATACACCCGCATCCATCCCTTTGTGGAGAAAATTACCGGGTTGAATGCCGGCATGTTTAACGATTGCCCCACCTTTCCCGAATGCTACCCTGAACTGATTGAGTTTATGGAAGGCACAGATTCTGTTATTTGTGTCTGGGGCGGCAGTGATGTGAAGCTATTATTTAAAAACATTACCTACTATAACCTGGATTATAGCCAGTTAACCAAACAGGTGATTAACGTTCAAAAATTGGCTTCACAGCACTTAAACCGCCCTAGCGGCATGAGCATCGGGCTGAAACATGCAGTGGAAAGCATGGAAATTCCAACAGAAACCGCCTTTCACGATGCTTTGAACGATGCCGTTTACACCGCCGCCATTTTACGGCTGGTGAAAACCCCGGAACTGCCCGTTGAAACGTTTGACCCAAACGCATTAAACCAGCAATCGGAATCACAAAAAAGCGGCTTTAATACCAAACGTTTGTATGATGAAGCCGAGAAACTATTCGGCCGCAAACTAACCAAAAAAGAAAAAGGCGTGCTCCGTAAGGTATACGATTGGGGCCAAATGCGCAAATTCAATTATAAAAAGAAGTAAAATAAAAGCTGAACATTTGCATCCATGCATTTGTTCAGCTTTTTTTATGGTTATGCTTTTTCTCCGGTAATCCTTTCCAAAATGGCATCTAACTGTGCCTTTTTGTCAGCAGGCAGGGGCGTGGGCTTGTGTTCCTTTAAAAGCCTTGCCACCTTTTCCTGTGCTAAGTCTTGCCAAGTTTTTTTGCCATTGGCTTCCCAGGTTTCATAGGTGGTGCGTTTGAGCAGGTCCGAAGTATACAGAGACTCTCTAAAATTGGCCACCGTATGTTCTTCTGCAATAAACAGCCCCCCGGGGCCTACGTCATGAACCACGTCTGCCGCCAGCGTTTCTTCATTAACGGTAATGCTGCGCTTTAAGTAGGAAGCCATGCCCGCCATTTCGTTGCAAATAACCAGCGCTTGAATGCAGCCGGTCATGCCAATGTCCATCATGCCAAAATCATGCACCAGATTAGAACTGGAGAACGTGGACATCAAACATTGGGTCATGGCATCGGCGGCGGCTTGCATATCCAGGCACTTGGCATCTGTAGCACCGGCCAAGCCAAAAGATGGCACCCCGTATTTTCTGAAAATTTGATTGGCGGCACTTTCCAACAGACACATTTCCAAGCTGCTGTATGCGCTTTGGAACGTGGACATATCCAGCGCACCACCATTTGCCCCTAAAATAATGGGGGAACCGGGGCAGGTTAATTGATGCACCACCAAACCCACCAAGCAATCGGCAAAACCAACAGATAAAGCCCCTGCCAGCGTTACCGGGGTTGTGCCCCCTAAAGTCATGCCGGGAGAATAGACGCAAGGAACCCCCTTCTCTGCAAGCAACATTACTTTTTCCATAGCTTCCTTGGAATGTACCAACGGTGTGGTGGGCTCTGCATATACCATGATGTACGGTTTGGCTTTTAAAGCTTCAGCTCCACCCACAGCAACCTCGGCCATTTCAATCATAGCGGCCAGGTTTTCTTTGCTAAAGGCCCAGGTTAACAATGGCTTGGGGCTTGTTTCAATCAGGGCGTGCAGTTCTTGTAAATCTGCAAACAGGGGGGTTTTGTCCCCCACCATGCACAAGGACATCAGGAAATTGATATTTTCCAAACCATCTGCCACAGTGGCCACATCTTTCACAAATTGCTTGGTGGCATCTTTACGTTCCATGGTGTATGGGTCAAACACAGATGGGCACGTCACCCCAGGGCCGTAATATGTACTGTAGCCCCCCAGGGCCATGGCATGTTTCCCTTCCCTGTTGTACATGTCAATGCAGGCCGGGGCACTTTCCAGCGCCTTTAGAATAAGGGCCGGTGGCAATTTAACCAGCTTATCTTCCACTGTACATCCGGCGTTTCTCAGTAAAGCCAGCGCTTCGTCGGAATGCACCATGGCACCGGTTTTTTCCAAAATACGCAACCCTGCTTGAAAAATTCGTTCAGCATCCTCCATGGATACCGCTTCCAGTTTTATTCCTCCCATAACAAACCGCTCCTTTCACTTTATGATGCTATGGCACTTTGGTTGCTTTTTGTCGCCTGTGCTTTTTGCTTTTTAATGCTTCTGTATAACACCAGCGAAATAAGAACAGCCACCACAGTAATGGCAACCAGATACCCAAAACACAGCTGATAACCTTTCACCCCGGGGTACGTATCCAGCCAGTTGCCGTATAAGGTGTATAAAAAAGCTTCCGGCATATAACCCACAAAGGATGCCACACCAATAGCCGTTCCGCAATAAGCAATGGGAATTTTTATTTCATCCATCAAAGCAAAGTATATCCCACGTAACATGAAGATGCCAAAACCCATAAAAATCATGGCCACTAACACAGGCACAACATTAGCAGGTTCTGCTTTTATAGAGAAGAAAGCCGCTAATGATACCAACAGGATGCAGTTAACCACAAAAATCACTTTTGAATTGGAGCCTACCTTGTCAGCCAAAATGCCTGCACCCAACCCGCCAATAACACCAAACCCATATGTACGCAAAATACCAACAAAAGCCGCGGTTTCTGCGGAAAAACCAAACATTTCCGTTAAGTACGGGGTGGTGTAGGAAAAGCCAATGTACACATTATATGCGCAAAAAATAACCAGCGCACACAGCCACACTTGGGGCATTTTTAAAACGGTGACCACATCTGCTGCGGTCACTTGCTGTTTCGGTTCTTCTGTTTTTGTAACAACTTCGGCCTGTGGGTCATCTTTAATGGCAAACCAGGATAAAATGCCACCGCCCACACACAAAGTGGAAAAACATAAAATTACAGTTTTAAGCGCCAGCACAGATGCCCCTGCTGCGGTAAAAAGAGCCAGAATGGCCATGCCATAAATGATGGGAATAAGCCCCCTGCCGCTTTCCAGAATACCAAACAGCCTGCCTTGTTCCGAACTATCCCCCAGCAACCGTGTGGATTTAAGCATAGACGCCCAGAAAGTACCGGCAGTTAAAAAGCCCCAGGCCGCATACAGCACCAGCAACACCCCATAAGGGGGATATGTAGCAAAAACAAAACCCAAGCCACCTGTGACCAGCAACGAGAAAGTAATGAGCAACCGGGTGGAGACTTTATCTGCCAGCCAGCCGCCAGGGAAATAAGCAAACATGGAGACAAAGCCAAACAAACTCATGAGAAAACCCATTTGCGTATTGTTAATGTTAAAAGCTTCCAGCATTAAGTCGTAGTAGTAGTAACTAATGTAAGGCAATTCGTAAATGACGCTACCCGCAATACACAGCACCAACAACGTTAGGCCACGCTTAACATTGCTTTTCTTTTCCATGCAAGCACCTCTTCCTTGTAGTTTTTTTAACATTGTAGCATGAATAACAAAAGATGCATACATCTTTTTCATAATTTACTAATTTTTGGCTAATTAGCTAAATTCTTAATCTTTCTTTTGTATATTTTGTTAAAACAAAAAACTCCCCTATTCATATACATAGAGGAGTTCTGACATAAAGCCTATTTTAAATGTTCAGGGTTCAATTTTTCCAGCTGTGGCAACACAAACTGGCCGTCTTTGCGCACCAGCACGTCGTCAAAGTACATTTCCCCCCCGCCATATTCAGGGGTTTGAATGCACACCAAATCCCAATGGATGGCGCTGTGGTTGCCGTTGTCTGCCTCGGAATAGCAGCCGCCGGGGGTGAAGTGGAAGGAACCGCAAATCTTTTCGTCAAACAACGTATCCAGCATAGGCTTTGTAATGTAAGGGTTCACACCGATGGCAAATTCCCCAACAAACCGTGCCCCTTCATCTGTATCGAAAATGGCGTTAATCCGTTTGTTGTCGTTGGCGGTGGCTTCCACAATCTTGCCGTCTTTAAACGTAAGCACAATGTTAGAGAAGGTAAAGCCCTGGTTTAAGGAGGGGGTGTTGTAGGTTAACGTTCCGTTAACGGAATCTTTAACCGGTGCAGTATACACTTCCCCATCTGGAATGTTGCGGTGGCCATCACATTTCACAGCAGGAATGCCTTTGATGGAGAAAGTTAAATCTGTGCCGGGGCCTTTAATGTGCACCTTGTCTGTCTTTTCCATCAGCTCTATCAGGTTATCCATAGCGGCAGACATTTTGCCGTAGTCCAGGTTGCAAACGTTGTAATAAAATTGGGCAAAAGATTCCTGGCTGGTTCCAGCCAGTTGAGCCATGCTGGCGTTGGGGTAACGGAGCACCACCCATTTGGTTTTTTCCACCCGAATGTCAAAGTGAACCGGCTTGGCATAGTATTTGGCATACAAATCCATTTTTTCTGAGGGCACGTCTGAATGTTCGTTGGTGTTGGCGCTGCCCCGAATGCCAATATAAGCATCCATTTCAGCCATACGGGTGCTGTGCCATTTGGCCATCAGTTCCAGCTGCTCCTGCCTGGTGTTTAGCAACAGCGCCCGGTCTACCGTTTCATCGTATACTTCAATAAAAGGAATGGCTTTTGCAGCATAGGCGGCTTTCACCACTTCGTTAGCCAATTCTATACCGGCAGAGCCTTTCACTTCAATTAGCACTTTTTCGCCCGGCTTTAATTTGCAGGAATAATTCACCAAATTATGAGCCAGGGTTGTATTGCGTGGATCCATGTACATTCTCCTTACATCTTGTTTTCTTTTATGATATAATATCTTGCGCCACTTTACAACAATAAATGTATAGGATTGATTTTTGTGGCAGAAAACCATCCCGATATTAAAATATCCGTCCGTGAACTGGTCTCCTTTGTGTTGCGAAAAGGGGACATTGACGCCTCTTATAAAGCGGAAAATCGCCTGGCGGAAGGGGTTCGCCTGCACAGCCACTTGCAACGGCTGCGCAAACAGCAAATGCTGCTGGACGGCGGCACCTATAAGAAGGAAGTGAGCCTGTCTCTAAATTTTAGCCATGCCGGGCTTTCTTTTCATGTGGAAGGCCGGGCAGACGGCATATTTTCCGGGGGCACCTATGCCCATCCCACCATTGAAGAAATAAAATCCACCACCAAACCACTGGATACCATTGAAAACGACCCGGAGCACTGGCATTGGGCACAGGCCAAATGCTATGGTTATTTTTATTGCATAGAGCACAATACTCAGGAAGTGGGCGTGCAGCTTACCTTCATTCATGTGGATACAGAAGAAACTATGGCCTATCAGGCACACTTCACCTTACAGGAACTGGAAACCTTTTTCTTTCAAGTGGTGGACATGTACGCCGCCTTTGCCCTGTTGGATATGGAAGCCATTGCTCGGCGCAATGCCACCTGCAAAGCGCTAACCTTTCCCTATGACCAATACCGCCAGGGCCAGCGGGATTTAGCTGTGGCCGTATACAAAACCATTGCTACAGAAAAAAAGCTGTTTGTGCAAGCGCCCACAGGCACAGGTAAAACGGTGTCCTGCCTGTTTCCGGCCATTAAGGCACTGGGGGAAGGGCTTTTAGACAAAGTATTCTACGCCACGGCCAAAACCACTACCCGGACGGTGGCAGAGGAAGCGCTGGCTCTGATGACAGACCAAGGCCTTGCCCTGCGCCACATCACCCTCACAGCCAAAGATAAAATTTGCTTCATGGAAAAAACCATCTGCAACCCGGTGGACTGCCCTTTCGCCAAAGGCCATTTCGACCGGGTGAATGACGCCCTTTTAGATTTGCTGGGCAATGAAACGGCCATGCCCCGGCCTGTGATTGAAGCCTATGGCCAAAAGCATCAGGTGTGCCCTTTTGAATTGGCCATGGACGCTGCTTCTTTTTGCGACTGCATCATCGGGGACTACAACCATGTGTACGACCCCAACGCCCAGATGAAGCGCTTTTTTGGCGAAACCGCCTACACTTGGCGGATGGGGGTGCTCCATGATGAAGCCCACAACCTGGTGGACCGTTCTTTAGACATGTTTTCCGCTGAACTCACCACCCGGCAAGTTACCGCCGCCCGGCAAACAGTACGGGGCAAAAACACGGGGGTTTACAAGGCGTTGGGTAACCTTAAAAAATGGATGCAAGATGCCGGGAAAGAACCAGGGGTTACGGTCATTCAACCGCCGCCCGCGCCTTTGTTTCCTCTGCTGCAACGGTTTGCAGAAAAGTGCGACACCTTTTTAGCAGAAGAAGCTGGGACATTGGACAATACGTTGCTGGAAATGTATTTTTCTGTGCGGGATTTTTTAAACATCTGGTGTTTATGGGAAGAAGAACCCACATGCTTTGCCTTTTTTATTGACAGCCAGCAACAAGAAGTGGCGGTGCGTCTGCTTTGCCTGGATGCAGCACCCTTCTTGAAAATGATTCAAAAACGATTGACGGCCAGTTTGTTTTTCTCCGCCACCTTAACCCCCGTGGACTATTTCATTAGCCTGCTGGGGGGCGATGTAGATGCGGCCAGTTTCACACTACCCTCCCCTTTTCCGGCGGAAAACTTATGCCTGCTGGTGGACGACACCGTGTCTACCCTGTACAAAAACCGGGAGGACAGCATAACACCCATTGCACAGCGGCTGTATGCATTGGTGAACAGCAAAAAAGGCCGTTATTTGGCCTTTTTCCCTTCGTATGCGTATATGGAGCAGGTGGTTCAGTGCTTTACCGCTATGTACCCGGAAATGCCCGTATTAATGCAAGCCCAAGGCATGACGGAAGAAGACCGGCAACAGTTTTTAGCCCATTTTTCCCATGCGGATGAATGGCTGCTGGGCTTTACGGTATTGGGGGGCGTGTTTTCGGAAGGGATAGACTTCGTGGGCAACCGGCTTATTGGTGCGGCCATTGTTGGTGTGGGCTTGCCCATGCTGAACCCCCGGCGCAATGTGATGCAGGATTATTATAAAAGCCGGAAACTGAACGGCTTTGACTACGCCTACCGCTTTCCCGGCATGAATAAAGTGCTGCAAGCTGCTGGGCGGGTCATCCGTTCCCCCAAAGACCGGGGAGTGGTGGCCCTTTTAGACAGCCGCTTTACCTCACCCACCTACCGCGGGTTGTTTCCGGCAGAATGGGCGGGTTTCACACGGGTTAAAAATGAAAGAGACATCTGCCGTGTGCTGGAACAGTTTTGGAATAAGGGGGATTAACCACTAATACGCCCTGCCCCTTTGCAACAGGGGCATGTTTTTTGCAACAGACGTGCAAGAGGTTCCCGCTCCATCTTTCGGGTAAGCATCACCACGCCCAGGTACGTCATGCCCAGCACAGACACCCCCAGGCGATCTTGCTTCACCTCTTCTTCCAAAAGGTGTACCAGCGCTTCCTGCTCCGGATGTTTTTTCATGTCTATAAAGTCAATGACAATCATGCCGGACAAATTCCGCAACCGCAGCTGCCGGGCAATTTCCTTTGCCGCCTCCCGGTTGGTTTTAACAGCTGCATTTTGCACCCGAGATTCCCCGGTGAATTTACCCGTGTTCACGTCTATCACCACGCAAGCTTCCGTTTGCTCAATGATTAAAAAGCCCCCGGAAGGCAGCCACACCTTTGGAGAAAGTGCCTTTTCCAGCTGAGAAGCCACACCGTAAGCCCCTAAAAGCGGCACAGGCTCTACATGTAAGGAAAAAATACCTTGCCAGTTCAGGCTTTCGGCAATGCTTTTCACAGACTCCAGCCAACGTTCGTCATTAAGCACAATACGCTCTACGCTGATGTCTAAAAACGCCCGTAATGCCTTGTCTAGCAAATCTCTGTCTTTATAGACCATGGCCGGGGCCTTGGCGTACTTAGCCCTCTCTAACACCTTTTCCATGGTGTTTTTTATTGTTCCAAACTCCTCTGCCAGCACATCCTCCGGTTTGTCTTGGCTGTCCGTCCGCAATATAAGCCCGATGTCACTGCCGTTTACCAGCTTTTCACCAATGGCCTTTAACCGGCGGCGTTCCCCCATGCTTTCTATTTTTTTAGAAATACCAATTTCGCTCTCTGGCCGTGAAAACAACACCATGTGTTTCCCGGCAAAAGAAAGCTGGGTGGTCACCGCAGCACCTTTTGTACCGCTGGCATCTTTTAATACTTGAACGGCAATGGTTTGGCCCGTTTTCAGTATTAATTTGCCTCCTTCGTACAGGGCGGCTTCTTTGGAATCATTTAGGTGCAAAAAGGCGTTTTTTTCCTGGCCAATGTCTACAAAGGCAAATTGGTTGGGCGCAATGTTCTGCACAATGCCCACATAAACATTACCCACAATGGAGGCGGCATCTTTTTTGTCCACCAAAACCTCAACAAGCCGGCCGTCATCTACCAGGGCCGTTTTAATGATGTTTTCATAAAAGTCAATGAGGATGTGCTTCATGGTCCTTACTCCAATGGCACCAGCCGGTTATTTTCGTTCTTAAGCATTTCAATGCGGGAAATGGTCACACCATAAGGCACATAGGGCACGTTCAGCCGTTGGGTTATGGTTTGGACCAACAGTTCCGGCTTTAAGCTTTGGCTGCTTCCCGCCGTTAATAGCGCTTGCAACGTTGTAGGGGAGCAATAGGTTAACCCTAAAATGTCCGGGCGTATGTTCATCACTTCGTTTTTAGTTTTTGTCCGCTTTTGGATGCAAATTTCCGTTTCCTTTAACATTGCTTCAATGAAAGCTTCGTCCAAACAAGCTTCTGGGAAGGCTAACATATACCGGGCGGCACACAGCAATGCAGCGGAACTTTTTTCTCCGGTCACTATAGGCTTGCATCCTAAAATGGTAATGCCTTTAGGCAGTGCGCCATTTAACCGGCTTTGTAATTCCTCCAAAGGCATTTCCACCTCTAAGGCAATGTCCACCACTTCCCACACGCTGGACATTCCAACGGACAGGGGCATGGCAAAAGACAT
>CAZCQP010000008.1:26922-73291 GCA_964500895.1 uncultured Eubacteriales bacterium
CAACGCTTTTTCACGTTCTTTAATGAAATATTGCTGGCTCACGCCCACGCTAATGTGCCCCCAAGGCAACACTTCCTCTGTGCTTCTCTGGCGGTGGGTGTAAAAGTCTGGGTTCACCCCTGTTTCTGCAAAAGCTTGCTGCCAAAGGTCTGCTTTGAAGCATTCGCTCCAGCCGTCGAACCGGGCACCCAGCGCCCAGGCTTTTTCAAGCACAGCTGCCAGCCGCCGGTCCCCCCGAGCCAATACCCCTTCCATCACACTCACAAAGGGGTCATGGAAAGAAAGTTTAATTTGCTTTTTCCGCAAAGCACGCTTCATCAGCGCTTGTTTGTCTTTAAAAGCCTGGGCGGTGTCCTGTGCTTCCCATTGGAATGGGGTAAAAGGTTTCGGCACAAAGCAGGAAACACTGACGTTAACGTTCACTTGCCGCCCTTTTTTCCCTAATCCATAGTAGGCAGAAACCACTTTTTCAGCCAGGGTCACAATGCCTATTAAATCTTCCTCAGTTTCTGTGGGCAGCCCCATCATAAAGTACAGCTTCATGCGCTCCCAGCCATTTTCAAAAGCCAGGGTTACGCCGTTTAAGATGTCTGCTTCCGTTAACCGTTTGTTAATCACATCCCGCATTCGCTGGCTGCCAGCCTCTGGTGCAAAGGTTAAACCAGACTTTCTTCCCCCTTGCACCTTCTGTGCAAGCTCCGGGGAAAAGGCGTCAATACGCTGTGAAGGCAAAGACAAGTTCACGTGACGAGACTGATATTTGTCCAGCAAGTCCGAAACCAGTGGATGAAACTGGCTATAGTCGCTAGTGCTTAAAGAAACCAGTGAAATTTCTTCGTGGCCGGTACAGCCGGTTAATGCTTCCGCCTGTTGCACCAAGTTGTCCAGTCCCTTTTCCCGCATAGGGCGGTAAACATAACCAGCCTGGCAAAACCGGCACCCCCGCATACACCCACGAAACAATTCCAGGCTCACCCTGTCGTGCACCGTTTCAATGTTTGGCACCATCTGCACCGTTGGCGCAAAGGTTTCGTTTAAATCCAAGGGCATCACTTTGGTGATGACAGGCTTTGCTTTGGGGTGGTTTGGAGTAACGGCTGCTATTTCCCCGTTAGGCTTATAGGTCACATCGTAAAACTGGGGCACATAAATGCCTTCCAAGTCCAGTAATGCAGTCAAAAAGTCTAACCGAGTTCCCCCGGCTTGCTTGTTTTGCTTATACGCATCCAGCACTGCATCCAACATGGCTTCCCCTTCTCCTAAATAGAAGAAGTCGATAAAGTCTGCCAGCGGTTCCGGGTTATAGGCGCATGGGCCCCCAGCGCAAATGATGGGGTCCCCTTCCCCACGGTTGTGGGCATATAAAGGAATGCCGGACAAATCCAGCATATTCAACAGGTTGGTGTAACTCATTTCGTATTGCAACGTAAAGCCTACAAAGTCAAAATCTTTTAAAGGTTTGCCGCTTTCCAGCGCAGACAATGGGACGCCTTCACGGCGCATCAGGGCTTCCATGTCGTGCCAAGGGGCAAACGCCCGCTGACAATGGGTATCCTCACGCCGGTTTAGGAAATAATATAAAATGGACAAGCCCAAATGGCTCATGCCCACTTCGTAAACATCGGGAAAACAAAATGCAAACTGTATATCGACCGTTTCCGGGTTCTTTTCCACCATATGCAGTTCCCCGCCCAAATAGCGGGCTGGTTTTTCAATGGATAATAATTGTTGGTCAGTTAAAGGCATTAAAAGTATCCTTTCTATGGTAATTCTCCATTGCTATATTGTTAAACACTTCTTCATCATACACTAAATAGATAGGTTTTGTAAAGCGGTGAAATAGCTTGGGCGGCCCATCAGGCCGCCCATAAAGGTTTGTTAAACCAATTCAATATATGCTTCTTCAGCGCCGTCGCCTTTACGTTGACCAATGCGAACGATACGGGTGTAACCGCCGTTTCTGTCTGCATAACGTGGTGCGATGTCGTCGAACATTTTAGCAGCCATGTCCACAGGCTTTGTGTTGCTGCGCACCTTACGGCCGTCAGCAGGCACTTCTGTTACAGGGTACAGCACGCTTAAAATTTTACGTCTGGCGTTTAACCGGGAAGGATTGTCTTTTTTAATGGTCTTTTGTACTTCATCGTACACAGTGACACGTTTGCCATTCACTTCTTCCTTCACACGTTTGCCGTTGGCGTCTTTTCTGGCAACTTTAGCCGTTACAGTTACTTCGGTAAAGTTGTCTCTTTCCTTAATTGCCTCGGTAATGAGCTTTTCAGCGATTTTACGCACTTCTTTGGCCCGGGTTACCGTGGTTTTAATTCTGCCATGGTAAAGCAAATTGGTGGTTAAATTGCGCAGCATGGCCTTACGCTGAGAAGACGTGCGGCCAAGCTTTCTATATTCAGCCATTTGAGGAACCTCCTAAATATCATTTTCATTCGTCTGCCGGTTGCAGCTCCAAGCCCAGCTCCGCCATTTTGTTGAGCACTTCCTCCAAGGACTTACGCCCCAAGTTGCGTACCTTCATCATGTCCTCTTCCGTTTTGCTGGCCAAGTCCTCCACGGTGTTAATGCCGGCACGTTTTAAGCAGTTGTAAGAACGAACGGATAAATCCAGCTCTTCAATGCTTAAATCACGCACTTTTTCACGTTTGCCTTCTTCTTTCTCAATCATGATTTCGGCATTCTTGGCGTTGTCGGACAAGTCAATAAACAAGTTCAAGTGCTCATTTAATATTTTGGCGCCCAGACTTACCGCGTCATCGGGAGCTACGGTACCGTTCGTCCAAACCTCTAAGGTCAGCTTGTCATAGTCGGTGATTTGACCCACACGGGTGTTTTCTACCAAGAAATTGACACGCTTCACCGGGGTGTAGATGGAGTCTACCGGAATCAAGCCAATGGGTTGGTCGGGCTTTTTGTTTTTTTCAGCACTAACATAACCACGGCCCTTTGTAAAGTTCATCTCAATAAACAATTTACTGGATGGGCCGCCGGACAATGTAGCGATATGCAAATCCGGGTTGGCGATTTCAATGTCTGCATCCGCTTTAATGTGGGAAGCCAACACTTCGCCCTCGCCAGAGGCGTCGATGTATGCCGTTTTAGTTTCCATGCTGTCGCTGGAATTTTTGATGGCCAGGTTTTTAATGTTCAGAATAATTTCTGTTACATCTTCCTTAACCCCAGGCAAAACACTAAATTCATGAAGCACGCCGTCTATTTTAACGTTGCTGACTGCACACCCCGGCAAAGAGGAAAGCATAATTCTGCGTAAAGAATTACCCAGCGTTGTGCCGTATCCTCTTTCCAACGGCTCTATGACAAAGCGCCCATATAAGCCGTCCGGGGAAATTTCTGCAATTTCAATGCGAGGTTTTTCAAATTCAAACACGCATTCAAGCCTCCTTGTTTTATTACTTGGAATAAAGCTCTACAATCAGCGTTTCAAAGACTGGCACGTCTATTTGATCTCTGTGGGGCACATGCGTTACGGTGGCTTTTAAATTTTCCCGGTCGCAGCTTAACCATTCCGGCACAACCACGCCGCCGGTAACGTCTAAAATACTTTTAAACCGTTGCATGTCTTTGGATTTTTCTCTTACCTCAACTGTATCCCCAGCTTTAAGCTGATAGGAAGGGATGTTGACACGTTGGCCATTGACTAAAATCAATTTGTGGCCAACAATTTGTCTGGCTTCTTTTCTTGTTCTTGCAAAGCCTAAGCGGAACAACACGTTGTCCAGGCGAAGCTCCAGCAAAGCCAGCAGGTTTTCACCAACAATGCCCTTCATCTTAGAAGCTCTTTCAAAGTATGTTCTAAATTGTTTTTCCAACACGCCGTAAATGAATTTGGCTTTTTGTTTCTCTTTCAATTGTAAACCATATTCACTGATTTTTCTGTTGGATTTTACCGGTTGTTTTTTAGATTTTTTGTAGATGCCCAGGTATGCCGGTTCAATTCCTAAACTTCTGCATCTTTTAAGCACAGGCGTTCTGTTAACTGCCATTTTTACGTTACACCTCCGAATGTGTGAATGTTCAATCCGATCTTTAACTAATATAATCCCGAACCAAGTTAGGGTTAACCGATATTAGACACGGCGTCTTTTCGGCGGTCTGCAACCGTTGTGGGGAACTGGTGTAACGTCTTTAATCATGCTTACGTCCAGTCCGGCCACTTGCAAGGAACGGATAGCAGCTTCACGTCCGCTACCAGGGCCTTTCACAAATACTTCAACCGTTTTCAAGCCAAATTCTTTAGCCGTTTGTGCCGCTGTGTCCGCAGCCATGCCTGCCGCATAAGGGGTAGACTTTCTGGAGCCTCTAAAGCCCAGCTGTCCTGCGCTTGCCCAAGAAAGTGCGTTGCCCTGGGTGTCTGTAATGGTAACGATGGTGTTGTTGAAGGTGGACTGAATGTGGGCTTGCCCTTTTTCAACAAACTTTTTATCACGACGTCTGCGTGTCGTTGTTTTTTTAACAGCCTTTTTAGCCATGCTCTTTTAACCTCCTTTAAGTCTACTTTTTCTTGTTAGCCACAGTTCTTCTTGGGCCTTTTCTGGTTCTTGCGTTTGTTTTGGTTTTTTGACCACGAACAGGCAGCCCTTTTCTGTGGCGAATGCCTCTGTAGCAGCCAATTTCAACCAAACGTTTAATGTTTAAGGCAATTTCCCGGCGCAAGTCGCCTTCTACCTTTTGTGTTTTGTCAATGGTTTCACGAATTTTGGACACTTCGTCGTCGGTTAAGTCCCGCACTCTGGTGTCTGGGTTGACGCCGGCTTCCTTTAAAATTTTATTAGAACTGGAACGGCCGATGCCGAAAATGTACGTTAGCCCTATTTCAACACGCTTTTCTCTTGGTAAGTCTACACCTGCAATACGTGCCATTTACTCTTTGCACCTCCATGATAAATATGTTAACCATATGAATGTTTACGCCGTAATGGGTTTATACTTGTTTGGCCTTTGTGGGGTATCTCCCCCGTAAAAACCATGATGTGCCCATTAACCTTGGCGTTGTTTATGCTTTGGGTTTTCGCAAATCACCCGAATTGCACCTTTTCTTCTAATGATTTTGCATTTTTCGCAAATGGGTTTTACGGATGGTCTAACCTTCAAAGTGAACACGTCCTTCCTTTAGCTCTTGCCATTGCCATAAGCAATGCAGATTTTTGTGCTATTACTTGTCACGCCAAATGATGCGGCCCTTTGTTAAGTCGTACGGCGACATTTCAATGCGCACCTTGTCCCCCGGAATAATTCTGATAAAGTTCATACGCAGCTTTCCAGAGATGTGTGCCAATATTTTATGGCCGTTTTCAAGCTCCACTTGAAACATGGCATTAGGCAGTTTTTCTAACACAACGCCCTCTACCTCTATCACATCTTCTCTAGACATGCATTACCTCCTTGTGTGCTTTTAAACATCTCTTTTAAAGGGCACCAATGCTTTTCTAATATCTGCATCCAGCAGCCTATCCCCTGCCAGCAATGCAGTTTGGATGGAAGGGATAACGGTTAGGGTAGGCTGAATATGTTTTAACTTCTTCTTTTTTGGTTTGTCTAGGCTACGCAGCCTGCCATCCGCCAAAAACACATATTCACTTCCCGCCTCACGAACCACAACGAATGCCAAGCCCTTGTCCCGTCCGCTTTTGGAATATACAACCTGGCCTACGGTCATTGTCCATGCGCCTCACTTCCGCAAACCGTTAACAGCTCGTAGCCGTCTTCGGTAATTAAAACGGTATGCTCATAATGGGCAGATAATCCGCCGTCTCTGGTCACCACAGTCCATTCGTCCGCCAAGATGTTCACCTGGTGAGACATTGCATTTACCATGGGTTCAATGGCCAGCGTCATACCCGGAGACAATTTAGGACCTCTGTTGGGCATTCTGTAATGAGGGATTTGGGGTTCTTCGTGCAGTTTTCTGCCAACGCCGTGGCCAACAAAATCCCTTACCACTGAAAAACCGTTTGCTGTGGCCACTGCTTCAATGGCGGCTGATATTTCATGCAGATGTACCCCTGGCTTGATGAGCGCTACGCCTGCAAAAAAACTTTGTTCTGTCACTTCAACCAGCTTTTTTGCTTCCGAGGACACTTCGCCTATACAATAGGTTCTTGCTGCATCACCATGGAAACCGTCTTTCAACGCACCCACGTCAATACTGACAATATCGCCATTTTTCAGCTTCTTTAAACCAGGTATGCCGTGAATGACTTCCTCATTCACAGACACGCAGATTGAAGCCGGAAAACCATGATAACCCAAAAAGGATGGTGTGGCCCCTTGGCTTAAAATAAAGCAGTGAGCCAGCTCGTCAAGGGCCAGTGTGGTGATGCCGGGGCGGAGTTCCTCCGCCAGCAACCGGTGTGCTTCCGCAACAATCCGGCAACTCTCACGCATTTTATTAATTTGTTCTTGATTCTTAACAGGTATGGCCATCTTTGCCACACTCCTAGCCCAGCGCATGGAGCACCCGCTTAAACACTTCATCCACTTCTCCCTGGCCGTCAATGACAGAGAGCAGCCCTTTCTCTTCATAATACTGAATGAGAGGCAAAGTGTTATCATAGTAAACCTTTAAGCGGTTTAACACGGTTTCCGGTTTGTCATCTTCCCTTTGAACCAGGGCAGCACCGCACAGATCGCAAATGCCATCTACTTTCGGCTTGTTGCTGTCCAGATGAAACGATTCACCGCAAACCGGGCAAGAGCGCCGTCCAGACATGCGGGCAACAATCACTTCATCTGGTACTTTAATTTGAAGAACTGCTGTAATGTCCGGCGCTTTTTTGTTCAGTTCTTCTGCTTGCTGAATGGTTCTAGGGAAGCCGTCCAAAATGTAGCCCCTTTCAGCGCTTTTTTCAATGCGCTGAAAAGCCAGCTCTGTGACGATTTCGTCCGGCACCAGATGCCCGCCGTCCATCATTGCTTTAATTTTTTTGCCTATGGCTGTATCATTTTTAATTTCCTGACGCAGCACATGGCCTGTTGCAATGTGCTCCACATTGAAATGCTTAGATAACATATCAGCTTGGGTCCCTTTACCGGCCCCAGGTACACCCACCATAATGAGCTTCAAGGCTATTCCCCCTAATATAATCGAAAACACCCTTATGCGATTAGCCTTACTGCAAAAAGCCTTTATAATGCCGCATCAGAAGTTGAGATTCAAGTTGTTTTACAATTTCAAGGCATACACCAGTTACAATGAGCAACGTGGTTCCCCCGAAACCAACCTTCATGCCGAATAACCATTCAAAGAGCACAGGCATCATGGCAATGATGGCATAGGCGCAAGCGCCAATCCAAGACAATCTGCTAATGGTTCTTTGAATGTAATCGCTGGTCGGTTTGCCAGGACGTATACCAGGGATAAATCCACCGTTTTTCTTCATGTTCTCTGCCATTTCAATGGGGTTGATGGCAAAGGATGTGTAGAAAAACGTAAAGAAGAAAATGAGTACAACATACAACGCCGCCCCAAAAGGATGGGTAATGTCCAGCCACGTTGCCATTCCTGTTAAAACACCGCTTGGGAAAAACCGAGCCAGCAAGCTTGGGAATTGCAACAGAGAGATTGAAAAGATGATGGACATAACACCGGCGATGTTTACTTTGATGGGAATGTATGAACTTTGCCCGCCATACATTTGTCTGCCCACCATTTTTTTGGAATACTGCACGGGGATACGCCGTTCACCGTCCTGAACCAGTACAACGAACGCCATAACACCTACGAACAGTGCCACCAGCGCCAACACAACGAATGTGCCTGTAACAGAGCCAATGGCCTTAGCATACAGGGACTGTGTGGCAGCCGGTAAGTTGGAAACAATGTTGGAGAAGATGATAAAGGACGAACCGTTACCAATGCCTCTTTCCGTTAAAATTTCGCCCAGCCACATGACAAAAATGGTACCTGTCACCATGGACAGTGTGGCCAATATATAAACAAACATGTTCTGGTGCGAAAACAAGAATCTAAGATTATACACCGTACCGGCACCCTGTAAGCAAGCCAATGCAACAGCTAACACGCGGGTGTATTGGTTGATTTTCTTCCGTCCTTCTTCCCCTTCCTTCTGGATTTGCTCCAGTTTAGGAATGGCAACCGTTAAAAGCTGCATGATGATGGAGGAAGTAATGTATGGACCAATACCTAATGCCAGTATAGTGGCAAAGCCACCGCCGGAAATGATGGAAAACAAAAGTTCCAGACTGCTTTTATCGGCATTTTTAGCCATTTGTAACTGATCTAGCATAATGCCAGGCAAAGGGATATGGGCGCCTAAGCGGTAGATGGCTAAAATCAAGACAACATAGAGAATTTTCTTTCTTATGTCTTGTATTTTCCATGCATTCGCAAACACCTTGAACATTAGATCACCTCTGCTTTTCCGCCTGCCGCCTCAATCTTTTCTGCGGCTGCTTTACTGAAGTAGTTCACCTGTACCGTCAGCTTTTTAGTCATTTCGCCAACGCCCAGTATTTTCACTCCATCTCTTGGGTTAGACACCAAGCCTTTGGACTTCAGAGCAGCAATATCAACTACAGTGCCATCATCAAATACATCTAAGAGCTGTAAGTTAATGGCAACAATTTCTTTAGTGTTTCGGCAGGTATGGCCTCTTTTGGGCAACCGCCGGTATAAAGGCATCTGACCGCCTTCAAAGCCGGGACGTACACCGCCGCCGGTTCTGGCTTTTTGGCCTTTGTGCCCGCGTCCGGCTGTTTTGCCGTTGCCGGAGCCGTGGCCTCTACCTTTTCTGAATCTGTTTCTGGTTGCGCCCGGTGCTGGTTTTAACTCGCCTAACTTCATGGTCTACACCTCCTTTAAGCTTCAGTTACTTTCACTAAATGAGACACTTGCTTAATCATTCCGCGCATGGCCTCGTTATCGTTTTGTACAACGCTGGAATTGAGTTTGCCAAGACCCAGTGCTTCCACAGTGCGTTTATGCTTTGGAAGAGCGCCGATGGTGGACTTGACCAGCGTAATTTTAATTTGTTCAGCCAAAATGAATCCTCCTCGCAAACATGGTTATTGGAATAGCCATGTGATATGAAGCCCAAAATTCTGGCCTTCAATAGTGCAGAATTTAGTGCATAATTTCCTCAACAGTTTTGCCACGGAGTCTTGCCACTTCTTCAGGGGTTTTTAATGCTTTTAACCCTTCGATGGTAGCGCTAACCACGTTACGTTTGTTGTTAGAGCCTAAAGATTTGGTTCTGATGTTGCGAATGCCCACCAGTTCCAGAACAGCACGCACAGCACCGCCGGCGATAACACCGGTACCTTCGGCAGCTGGCATTAAGAGCACTTGGGATGCACCGAAACGGCCTTGAATGCCGTGGTAAATGCTGTCGTTGTCTGTACGTTGCACATATATCAAGTTTTTCTTTGCGTCTTCTTTGCCTTTGCGAATGGCTTCTGGAATTTCGGCTGCTTTACCCAAGCCAACTCCCACATAGCCTTTGCCGTCGCCTACAACAACCAGTGCGGCAAAACGGAATGTCCGTCCGCCTTTAACCACTTTGGTTACACGGTTAATGGTAACAACGCGGTCGTTCAGCTCCAGCGCGTTTGCATCTATTTTCTTCAAGGTTTTCCCTCCTGTCTTAGAATTGTAGACCGGCTTCTCTGGCGGCATCGGCCAGCACTTGCACCTTGCCGTGATACACATAGCCGCCCCGGTCGAACACAACAGCGGTAATGCCTTTGTCCATTGCCTTTTTAGCCACTGCAGCGCCTACAACTTTTGCTGCTTCTTTGTTGGATGTGCTTTTAAGCTGTGCCTTGATGTCTTTTTCCATGGTGGAAGCAGCGGCTATTGTTACTGCATTTACGTCATCAATCACTTGGGCGTATATATGGCTGTTAGACCGAAAAACCGCCAGCCGTGGCCGTTCGGGCGTACCGGAAATGTTCTTGCGCATTTTGTAATGGCGCTTTTCTCTGGCCGCCTGGCGTGATGGCTTTTTAATCATGCTTTTCACTCCTTTATCTGCCTAGCAGGGCGTGCGTATTGGCCTACTTCTTACCGGCCTTACCCACCTTGCGTCTAATTCTTTCCGTAGCATATTTAATACCCTTGCCTTTGTAAGGTTCAGGTCTGCGTTTGTCTCTAATTTCAGCGGCGAATTGACCCACTTTTTCTTTGTCAATGCCAGAGATAACAATTTTGTTGTTGCCTTCCACCGTGCTGGTAATGCCTTCAGGGTCGGTCATTTCCACTGGATGGGAGTAGCCCAGGGTTAAGGTGAGCTTATTGCCGTTTTTAGCGGCACGGTAACCAACGCCGTTAATTTCCAAAACTTTGGAATAGCCTTCGGTTACGCCAACAACCATGTTGTTAATCAGTGTTCTTGTTAAGCCGTGTAAGGCCTTATGTCTTTTTAAATCGCTGGGACGTGTCACAACGATTTGAGACTCTTCTACTGCGATGTTCATGTCAGAGACCAATTTGCGGCTTAAAGTGCCTTTAGGGCCTTTCACGGTAATCAGGTTGCCTTCTTGAAGGTTAACCTCTACACCGGCGGGAACCGCAATAGGTGCTTTTCCAACTCGTGACATGTTCTGCACCTCCTGTATGTTAACTTTTTATTCGCTTGGCAATTACCAGATAAAAGCGATAACTTCGCCGCCAACGCCGTATTGTCTGGCTTCTTTATCGGTGATGATGCCTTTGTTTGTGGAAACGATAGCCGTTCCCAGACCGCCTAATACTTTAGGCATATCTTCACAGTTGGCAAACACACGAAGCCCCGGTTTAGAAATTCTCTTAAGCCCGGCAATAACTTTTTCGTTTTTATCTTTGCCATATTTAAGCGTAATGCGCATTGTTTTCTTAACGCCGTCCTCTAAAATCTCGTAGCCAGTAACATAACCTTCACGTTTCAAAATGTCGGCAATGGCTACCTTTACTCTAGAGGAAGGTACGTCTACTGTGTTGTGCTTTGCAGTGTTCGCATTTCTAATTCTTGTCAGCATATCTGCAATCGGATCGCTCATTGACATGTAAAAAACCTCCTTTCCGCTTACCAGCTGGCTTTTCTAACCCCTGGTATCTGGCCCTTATGGGCTAATTCACGAAAACATATACGGCAAATGCCAAACTTTCTAAGAGTTGCATGAGGTCTGCCGCAAATGCCGCAGCGGGTGTATGCTCTTGTAGAAAACTTAGGTGTCCGCTGTTGCTTAATCAACATTGATTTTTTAGCCATGGTCTAACCTCCCTACTTTCTGAATGGCATACCGAACAGGGTCAAAAGTGCTCTGGCTTCCTCATCGGTTTTGGCTGTGGTCACGATAACGATGTCCATGCCTCTAATTTTATCAATTTTGTCGTAGTCAATTTCCGGGAACATTAATTGTTCTTTAACGCCCAGAGTATAGTTGCCGCGGCCATCGAAAGCTTCGGCGCTAATACCTCTGAAGTCACGTACACGAGGAAGGGCTACGTTAATCAGCCTGTCTAAGAAGCTGTACATTTTTTCGCCCCGCATGGTTACCTTGCAGCCGATTGGCATACCAGCACGCAGTTTGAAGGCAGCAACGCTCTTCTTCGCTTTTGTTACCACAGGTTTTTGGCCAGTGATGATGGCAATGTCGCCGCAAGCGTTTTCCATGGCTTTTGGGTTTTCCTTTGCCTCGCCCAGACCAACGTTAATGACGATTTTTTCCACTTTAGGAATCGCCATTTTATTTGTATATGAAAATTGTTTTGCCATAGATGGGGCAACTTCATTTTCATAAAATTCTCTCATTCTGTTCACAGTGTTTCACCTCCAAAGCCTTCGCTTAGTCAATCACTTCACCGGTAGATTTGGCGATTCTTTGCTTTTCCGTTACTTTTTTACCATCTTTTTCAGTCACAGTTAATTTAAAGCCAATGCGGGTGGGTTTACCCTTGTGCAGATACATCACGTTGGAAGCGTCCACAGGCGCTTCTTTCTTCACGATGCCGCCTTGAGCGTTTGCTCTGCTTGCATTAGGCTTTTGGTGCTTGGAAATCATATTGGCGCCTTCCACGATGACCCGGTGGCTTTTCTTGTCCACCAAAAGCACGGTGCCTTCTTTGCCTTTATCTTTGCCGGCAATAATTCTTACTTTGTCGCCTCTTTTGATTTTCAGTTTACTTCCCATGGGGTACACCTCCTACAGCACTTCGGGCGCCAGTGATAATATTTTAATGAATTGCTTTTCTCTTAGTTCTCTTGCAACAGGCCCAAAAATACGGGTTCCTCTTGGTGTTTTGTCATCTTTAATAATGACGGCTGCATTTTCATCAAAGCGGATGCAAGAACCATCCGGGCGTTTCACCGTTTTAACGGTGCGCACAACCACGGCCTTCACCACATCGCCTTTCTTGACAACGCCGCCGGGTGTTGCATTTTTAACCGTAGCAACGATCACATCGCCAACGCTGGCATAGCGCCGTGTAGAACCGCCCATTACACGGATGCACAAAATTTCTTTTGCCCCGGAATTGTCGGCCACTACCAGCCTGCTTTCTTGTTGAATCATGCTGCTGCCTCCTT
The DNA here is from genome assembly GCA_964500895.1 of uncultured Eubacteriales bacterium. GTDB lineage: Bacteria > Bacillota > Clostridia > Lachnospirales > JAISER01 > CAZCQP01. The sequence continues at coordinate 39,480 of CAZCQP010000008.1, forward strand.
TCCTTCAATGGGTTATTTCGCTTTTTCTAGAATAGATACCAGTCTCCACCGTTTGTCTTTAGACAGGGGTCTGGTTTCCATCACACGTACACGATCGCCCACTGCGCATTCATTCTTTTCGTCATGGGCTTTCAGCTTGTATGTTCTTTTCATAATTTTTCCATAGAGCGGGTGCTTTACGTGGTTTTCAACAGCCACAACAATGGTTTTATCCATCTTGTCGCTAACAACCTTGCCAATTCTCACTTTGCGAAGGTTTCTTTCCACAAGGATGCCTCCTTTCATATTTTAGCAAATACCTGTGTCTTATTTCAAAATGCCCTTTTCTTTTTGAGTGATAATGGTTTTGATGCGGGCAATGTTCTTGCGCACCTCTGTAATTCTGGCTGTGTTGTCCAGCTGGTTGGTGGCATTTTGAAACCGTAAAGTGAAGAGCTCTTTTTTGGCGCTGACCAAATCCATGTTCAGCTCATCCACGTTCTTTGAAACTACTTCTTGTACAAACTTTTTAGTTTTCACTGCCTTCACCATCCATTTCCTGTTGCTTTAACTGCTCTGCTTTGGACAAGATTTTGCATTTAATGGGCAGCTTGTTGATGGCCAGACGTAAAGCTTCTCTTGCGATATCCTCGTTTACGCCCCCCAACTCAAAGAGCACACGGCCGGGTTTTACCACAGCCACCCAGTATTCTGGAGACCCTTTACCGCTACCCATACGGGTTTCAGCTGGTTTTTCCGTAATTGGTTTATCCGGGAAAATCTTGATCCATACTTTACCGCCACGTTTCACATGACGTGTCATTGCGATACGGGCTGCCTCTATTTGATTAGACGTAATCCAGCTTGGCTCCATAGCCACGATGCCAAAATCGCCGTAAGTGATGGTGTTGCCACGCATGGCACGGCCTTTCATACGCCCACGGAACTGCTTGCGTCTTTTTACTCTTTTAGGCATTAACATGTTTATGACTCCCTTCCCTTTTGGCCTTTGCAGGAAGCACTTCGCCTTTATATATCCAAACCTTTACGCCAATTTTGCCGTAGGTTGTGGTGGCTTCAGCAAAGCCGTAGTCGATGTTGGCCCGAAGGGTTTGCAGGGGAATGGTGCCCTCGTGGTAGTGCTCTGTGCGGGCCATTTCTGCGCCGCCCAAACGGCCGGACACACCGGTCTTAATGCCCTTGGCGCCCATTTTCATGGTTCTGCCCATGGCTTGTTTCATAGCACGACGGAAGGTCACGCGGTTTTCCAGTTGTTTTGCAATATCTTCGGCCACAAGCTGAGCGTCCAGCTCTGGTCTTCTAATTTCTTCAATATTGATGCTCACCTTAGCGGCGGTCATTTTTTGTACATCGGCAGAGAGCTGGGCAATAGCCTGGCCGCTCTTTCCAATGATGATACCCGGTTTTGCGGTGTGAATGGTTATTTTAATCCGCTCTGCCGTGCGGGAAATTCCTATGCGGGAAATGCCAGATAAATACAGCTTTTCCTTTAAATATTTTCTGATCTTGTCATCTTCAACCAGGTAGCTGGCAAAGTCTTTTTCAGCGTACCAAACAGAATCCCATGGTTTAACGATGCCTAATCTAAGTCCGTGGGGATTAACTTTTTGACCCATTCTTAACCTCCTTATCTTTCATTGAGAACGATTGAAATATGGCTTGTCTTCTTAAGAATGCGATATGCCCGGCCTTGGGCTCTGGGACGTATGCGCTTCATGGTTGGGCCTTGGTTAGCGAAAACCTCTTGCACATACAGTTTGTTCACATCCATCCCCAGGTTGTTTTCAGCGTTTGCAATGGCGGATTTTAATACCTTTTCAATAAGGTCCGCTGCATATCTGGGGGAATAGGCCAAAATGCTCATTGCCATGCCCACGTCTTTGCCTTTAATTTGTTCAAGCACAATTCTGGCTTTGGTATCGGATACTCTTGCAAATTTTAAATGAGCCTTTGGGCGCATGTCTTTTTGCTCGTTACGTTCCTTTTTAATCTGGCTTCTGTGTCCTTTAGCCATAGGATTAAATGCCTCCTTTCACGAAACATGTTTCGTTTGTCTTATCTCACTCTGGATTTCTTTTCCGCATCTTTGCCGTGGCCTCTGTAGTGGCGTGTGGCAGCAAATTCTCCCAGCTTATGTCCAACCATGTCTTCTGTGACATACACAGGCACATGTTTGCGACCGTCGTGAACGGCAATGGTGTGGCCGATCATGGTTGGGAAAATGGTGGAGCGGCGAGACCATGTCTTAATGACGGTTTTGGTGTTGGTCTCGTTCATGGCATTTATTTTTTTCAAGAGATGGTCGTCTGCAAAGGGTCCCTTTTTAAGCGATCTGCTCATGAGCGTTCCTCCTTGTTAAAATTTTAAACCAGTTACTTGTATACGATTTACTTCGTTCTACGGCGAACGATAAGTTTATCGGAAGCTTTGTGTTTTTTACGGGTTTTGTAGCCCAGTGCCGGTTTGCCCCAAGGGGTGCAAGGTGCTGGACGACCAATACCTGTACGGCCTTCACCACCACCGTGGGGATGGTCGTTGGGGTTCATTACGGAACCTCTAACGGTAGGACGCTTGCCCATGTGCCGTGTTTTACCGGCTTTACCAACGTTAATCAGCTCGTGGTCGATGTTGCCCACTTGGCCGATGGTTGCACGGCAGTTGATGGGAACCATACGCATTTCACCGGAAGGTAAACGCACGGTGGCATATTTGCCTTCTTTAGCCATCAGCTGAGCGCTGTTGCCTGCGGAACGAACCATTTGGCCGCCTGCGCCGGGCTTCATTTCAATGTTATGAATTTCGGAACCGATGGGCATATCTTTCATTTCTAAAGAGTTACCCACCCGAACTTCTGCTGTAGGGCCGCTCATCAGGGTGTCCCCTACTTTCAGGCCGTTAGGAGCCAGAATGTACGCTTTTTCACCATCTGCATAATGCAGCAGGGCGATGTTGGCTGTACGGTTCGGATCGTACTCAATGGCAGCTACTTTAGCCGGAACGCCATCTTTTTTACGCTTGAAATCAATGATTCTGTATTTTTTCTTGGCACCGCCGCCGTTGTGGCGAACGGTAATCTTGCCTTGGTTGTTTCTGCCCGAATTTGATTTTATATGCACGACCAGCGACTTTTCCGGCTGTGTCTTGGTGATTTCAGCAAAGTCGGAAACGGTCATATGCCGTCTGGACGGGGTATAAGCCTTAAATCTTTTGATACCCACAAGTGCCACTCCTCTCTGACTACTCTTTTGCTACCTTTTTTGCTGCTGATTACATGCCTTGGAAGATTTCAATTTCTTTGCTGGCTTCAGTAAGCTTCACAATGGCTTTCTTCCGGCTTGCTGTCATACCAGCTGCTCTGCCTCTTCTTTTCATCTTGCCAACGCAGTTCATGGTGTTCACTTTAGCCACTTTCACGCCGTCGAACATTTTTTCAACTGCTTCTTTCACTTGAACCTTTGTAGCATCCGGATGTACGTAAAAGGCGTATTTTTTGTCGGCCATTTCGTTCATGGTTTTTTCAGTAACCACCGGCTTTAAAATAACATCGTAATATTTCAAATCTGCCATTATGCGTACACCTCCTGGATTTTATTCATGGCGTCCTTGGTGGTCACCAGTGTGTCGTAGCGCAAAATGTCATATACGTTAATGGTGTTTACGGCTGCTGTTTTAATGGTTGGAATGTTTCTTGCAGATAAAATAACGTTTTTATCGGAACCATCCAGAACGAACAGTGCTTTTTCAAGCTTCAGGTTGTTCACCACTTGTTGCATTGCTTTTGTTTTGATTTGATCCAGTTTTAATTCATCCAGCACGATGAGCCGGCTATCAGCCACTTTTGCGCTTAAAACGGATTTTAATGCAAGGCGTTTCACCTTTTTGTTCAGCTTAATGGAAAAATCTCTTGGCTTCGGTGCGAATACCACACCACCGCCGGTCCATTGTGGTGAACGGATGGAGCCTTGACGTGCCCGGCCTGTGCCTTTTTGCCGCCAGGGTTTTCTGCCGCCCCCACGTACCTCTGCACGGGTTTTGGCTGCTTTGGTGCCTTGTCTTTGATTTGCCAGATATTGTACAACGGCTGCGTGTACAGCATGTTCGTGTACTTCACAGCTGAAAATGTTGTCGTTTAATTCCATGGTGCCAACTTCTTGGCCAGACATATTGAATACAGAAACTGTTGCCATGCTTTCTCCTCCTTTCGTCAAGCGGTATTTATGCTTTCACGCTTTCTTTCACCATCAGAACAGTGCCTTTTGGTCCGGGAACAGCCCCTTTAATTAACAGCACGTTCTTTTCGGCATCAGCACGAACGATTTCTAAGTTTTGAATGGTTACGTTTTCAGCGCCCATGTGCCCAGGCATTGGTTTGTTTTTCTTAACCTTACCGGGGGTGGTACCGCTGGACAAAGAACCTAAACCTCTGTGGTATTTGGAACCGTGAGACATAGGACCTCTACTTTGGCCGTGTCTTTTAATGGCGCCTGCGAATCCTTTACCTTTGGATACGCCACTCACGTCCACTTTGTCGCCGGCTGCAAAAATATCTGCTTTAATTTCTGCGCCCACTTCAAAGTCTGCGGTGTTTTCAAGGCGTAATTCTTTCAGCACACGGGTTGCTTCTACACCGGCTTTTGCAAAATGGCCTTGTTCTGGTTTGTTAACCAGCTTTTCACGTACAGAGCCGAAACCGACCTGCAACGCTTCATAGCCGTCTTTTTCCATTGTCTTTTTCTGAACCACTACACAAGGGCCAGCTTCTAAAACAGTTACGGGAACAACTAAGCCGGTTTCCGTAAACACTTGGGTCATGCCCAGTTTCTTACCTAAAATTGCTTTTTTCACCTTTGCACCTCCTAAGACTCTACAGCGGATTGCATTGTGCAATCATACTAGGCTTATACTGCATTTATATAAACCCGTGCAAGCTGTGTTTGCTTCATTACATTATTTTAAGGGTGATGTCCACGCCATCGGGCAAGTCTAGCCGGGTTAAGGCATCTACAGTTTTTGCCGTGGGCATCAGAATGTCTATAAGCCGTTTGTGCGTGCGCATTTCAAACTGCTCTCTGGAATCTTTGTACTTGTGTACAGCCCGTAAGATGGTGATAACTTCCTTCTTTGTGGGAAGGGGGATAGGACCGGACACCTTTGCTCCTGTTTTTTTAGCTGTGTCGATAATTTGTAACACAGACTGATCAATAAGCTTATGGTCATACGCTTTCAGATTGATTCTAATCTTTTGGTTTGCCATAAAAAAAGTCGCCTCCTTTTCGCACTTTGACTACAGTACGACAAGTGGTGACTGCACACCTATCCGGGTGTGTCCTGTGAAGGACTACGCCAAACAAAACCTTGCCTGTCTTGTTTTGCCCGATATATGGTAACAGTGACCTTGTCGCCCGAATTCGTGTACGGACATCGCTCCACGGAAATTACCCGCCAAAGACGGCAACCTTCCGCTTCTCAGCGTGAGCAGGGTATAATTTCCCTGCATAATGTCACAACGCATTGGATTATAACACAGGAAATACGCCAACGCAAGCCTTTTTTCAAACTTTTTTACAATTTTTTTATTCAATTAGACCAAGTTTTCTCAAACGGGAAGAAATGGCCCCGCCTGTTCTTTGGTGTGCCTTTTTCATTTCTTCTAAAGATACTTCCCGGCTGAATGCATCTTTTAGCCGTTCATCCTCTTCCTCTGTCCATGGCTGATAGGCTTTGTACACCCCTTTTTTCAGCACTTCTTCCCGAAAGCTGGCAGATTTTGCTGTATATGCACTGACAGGGTTCCCCGTGTAGTCCGCAATGGCATCCATAAAGATTTTGCCATACTTTTCAAGCTTAGCCTTCCCTACGCCGGATATTTCCAGAAATGCTTCCGGTGTGTTTGGTTTTTGGCGGCACATGTCCATCAATGCCGCATCGGAAAAAATAACATAAGCAGGAACGCTACCTTCACTTGCCAGCCTACTTCTTACCTTTTTAAGCTGAGACAATAAACCGTCTGCCTCCAACACAGGATCAACCCGGCGCGCTTCTTTTTTCACCGGTGTTTCCGTAGGCGTTTTCATAAAAATTTGTTTTCTTTCCTTAATAATGGCGTTGGACTTAGGGGTTAGCTCTATCAGCGGCTTGTCTGCATCAGTTTGGTGCAAATAGCCGTTCTCTATAAGGAAGTCCACCACCTTATGAATTTTCTCCGGCGGCGTATCTGCCATAATGCCAAAGGTGGATAGGGTGTTCAGCCCGTGCCGCTCTACCGCTTGAATATTTGCCCCACGCAAAACATCTATCAATAAGTTTTTCCCAAATCCAGGCATTTTTTGCAGCAACCGAAACACACAGGAAACAATTTTTTGGGCATCCACCGTAATGTCCACTGTTTCAAACCGTGTGTCGCAATTGCTGCAATAACCACAGTCTCTGGGGGCTTCTTCTCCAAAGTAGCGCAAAATGTACGCCCGCAAGCACTGGGCTGTGGCGCAGTACAGCGTCATTTTTTTCAGCCGCTGATATTCCCGTTCCTTTTGAACCAGCCGTTCTTCATGCGTTAGCTGGTCGTTTTCCTCCCCATTTTCAATGAAATAGCGGTTGGTGGAAACATCCTTCTTGGCGTACAACAGAACGCATTCCGCCGGGGAGCCGTCCCGCCCCGCTCTGCCCGCTTCCTGATAGTAGCTTTCCAAGTTTTTAGGCATGTTGTAATGCACCACCAAAGACACGTTGGATTTGTCAATGCCCATGCCGAAGGCGTTTGTGGCCACCATCAACGTTTTACGGTCGAAAATAAAGTCATCCTGGTTGTTGTGTCGCTCCATTTCCGGCAAGCCCGCATGGTAACGGGTGGCGGCGTAACCCGCCGTTTCTAACAGCTGGCACACTTCCTCCACAGTCTTTCGTGTGGCGCAATACACAATGCCGCTTTTGCCTTTGTTTTGCTCCAAAATGTCAATCAGCGCCCGAAACTTGTCTGCCGGGCGTTCCACCCTAAAATACAAATTGGGCCGGTCGAAGCCGGTCACCGTCACATAAGGGTCTTTCAAAGCCAGCAACCGAACCATGTCTTGCCGCACCATGCCCGTTGCTGTCGCCGTAAAAGCCCCCACCACCGGCCGGGTGGGCAAGCTTTGAATGAACTTGCTTATTTTTAAGTAGCTGGGCCGAAAATCCTGCCCCCACTGGGATACACAATGGGCCTCGTCCACCGCCACCATGGCAATGGCGGCATTTCTGGCAAAAGAAAGAAAGCCATCAGTTTCCAGCCGCTCCGGGGCCACATACAGAATTTTGTACCGTCCTTCCGCTGCCCGCTGCAACACCTTGCTATGCTGGCTGGGGGTTAAGGCACTGTTTAAGTACGCCCCGCTAATGCCCGCTTCCACCAAGGCAGCCACCTGGTCTTTCATTAAAGAGATAAGGGGGGAAATCACCAGGGTCATACCGGAAAAGGCCAGGGCAGGCAGTTGAAAACACACAGACTTCCCCGCCCCCGTGGGCATGATACCTAAAACATCCCGCCCCGCAAGCAAAGGGCTCACCAAGCCTTCTTGCCCAGGCCTAAACGTTGAATGCCCAAAATAGGTTTTTAGTAGATGATAAATTTTCTCTTTGTCCTGTTGAATCATGGTCATTTCCTTTTAGACAGTGCATATTTTCAAGCAACTGCCCCCTTGCCCTTTCTGCACTTCAATTCTGGCTTCAATGTGGGTTTTTAAAGTGCCCACATGGGAAATGATGCCCACAAGCCCGTTGGTTTTCTTTACATCGGAAAGCACGGTCAGTGCGTCGGTGATGGAAGCCGGATCTAAGGAACCAAAGCCTTCGTCCACAAACATGGCATCCAGTGCAATGCCGCCGGATTGGGCTTGCACCACAGCCGACAAACCAATAGACAAACTTAAAGCCACCAAAAACTTTTCGCCCCCGGATAAACTGGTCACACTGCGCCGCTCACCCGTGCGGCTGTCATACACCGAAAGTTCCAACCCCGCCTTGCGCACGCCGCCTGTGGTTTCCAGTGTGCGAAACAGCCGGTACCGGCCGTTATGCACGTTTTCCAGCAACCTGTTGGCTTGGGCGGTCACCGCAGAGAGCATTACCCCCAGCACATACCGTTGCAAGCCAATGCCGTTATCCCCCCGCAAATGCCGGGCAAACTGGGTGTTCATGCGGCATTCCTTGTCCGCCGCTTCATACGCTGCCATTTGCTTGCCTAAGGTTTGACACAAGACCGTCAAGTCCTCGGTTTCCTTGGCCAGCAACGCCTTTTTTGCAGCTAACTGCACATGGGTTTGCTCCAAGGCGATTGTGTTCGCTTTCGCTTCTTGAATGTTCGGCTTGCTTTTCCCCGCCACTTCCTCTCGCCACTGGGCCACATTCTTCACCAGCCGCTGCTGCTCTGTGGTGAATTGCTGTATTTCCCGGGAAAGTTTTTCCTTTGCTTCTTCCGTCATCACATGGCCTAAAAAGATGTTGGTATCTGCAAAACCAGCGGCAGACAGTGCTTCTGTAAAAGCATTCTGCTGGGCTTCATGGTTTGTTTGGGCATGTGCCAGTTCTTGCTGGCTGTGCTTCACCGCTGCTTCTTTAGCCGCAAAATCCTTTTGGGCTTCCAATAGGGCCGCTTGCGCTTTTTCCTTGTTTTGCTCGTAAGCTGTAATTTTTGCCTTTTCTTCTATATAAGCCGCCTTTAAGTCTGATAAGGAGCAAATGTTTTCTTCCATGCCTTCCCGCAAGCTTACCAGCTGGCTTTCCAGCTTTTCACGGGACAAACGCCGCTCTGTTAAGGCATCCTTCTGCTTTTCCAGCAAAGTCGCTGCTTTGTCCAGTGCCGCCGTCTTAGTCGCTAGCTTTTCCTTAATGCCCTCCAAGGCGGTTTTGGCTTCTTTTAGCCGCTTGCCCGTCACCACTTCCTCCGGGGGCTTGGCGGGGGCTGGATGAGACAAACTGCCGCAAACCGGGCAAGGTTTCCCATCTTCCAGCTTGGACGCAAGAGAACCACTGATGTTGCCCATATAACTTTGCATCAGGTGGGTGTACTGTTCAAAAGCCGCCCCTTCCTGCTGGGCCAATGCCAATTTATCTGCGGAAAGTTTCTCCACCCCTTCGGCCTGGGCTAAAAAGGCTTGCTTTTCTTGTGCAAAGGCTTGTTTGATAGCGGCAAGTTCTTGGGTGGCCTGCTCCAGCTTCACCACAGCTTCCTTCATATTAGCCAGCCGAGAAAGCCGTACTTTACAGGTTTCCATTTCTTCCGCTTGCTTCAATACGTTATCCTGGACATCGGTTGCTTGCTTTAACTGCACCTGTGCCCCATGAAGGTTGTTTTCAGCAGCCCGACTCTGATTTTGCCGTTCGTCCAAAGCCTTTCTTGCCGCTTCAAACAGTTGGTAAACCGGCAAAACCGCAGATGCTTTGTCTGCCACCTCCAACTTTGCTTGTAACGCCGCAACTTCCTTTTCTTTTATGTTCAGCTTTTCTAAAGCGGCCGTTTCCTTGGCCAAATTTTCAAACCTATCGTAGAGAATTTTGTCCTGTTCCAGCTTTTGTTTGGCCTCGGCCAACTTTTCAGCCACCGCCAAAATCTCCGCTTCCAGCTTGTGCAAATCTTGCTGCCGGTTGGACAACAACAGCTGTAGTTCCGCCAAACCAGCACAGCCTTTGTCCGCCAGTGTTTGCTTTATGCGTACCGCTTCTACATCCAGCTTCCGCCGCTGTTCATTCACCTGCTGGTTCAGCATTTCTGCTGCCTTTCCCCATTTGTCTGCCCCAAACAAGCTGACCAATATGGCTTCTTTCTCCGCAGACTTGGCCACCAACAACCGCTCAAACTGGCCTTGGGGCAAAATGATAACCTGCCTGAACTGGTCGTAAGTCAGCCCAATCAACACCTTCGCTTTGCCTTCCACGTCATTGATTTTAGGGTTATCGAAAAAAGGTAGGAAAACCCCGTCCCCATCCCGATACAATACGTTTTGAGCCGTGGTTATGTTTTTTCTGCCCTGCTTCACCGTGCGGGTGAAACGGTACACTTTCCCCCGCAGTTCAAAGTCGAAGACAATCTCGGTAGGCAAGGCAGCCGGTGCAAACTGGCTTCTAAGCGCCCCGATGTCTCCCCGTGTTGCCCCGCTGGATTTACCGAACAGCGCAAAGGTGATGGCATCTAAAATGACGGTTTTTCCCGCCCCCGTTTCCCCGCATATTAAAAACAACCCCGCTTTGGACAAGCCTGAAAAATCAATGTGCTGGGCGTCCACATAAGGGCCGAAAGCTTGCATGGTAAGGGATAACGGCTTCATGACACATCCCCTCCCGCCAGCACAGCGTCCATGGCCCCCAGAAATAAATCCATCTGCCCCGGTGCAGGAGAAACCTCCAACGTTTCCTGAAAAAACTTTTCCACCATCTGGGCCGGGGTTAACTGCTCAATGTCCGCTACCGTAAGGGTGATGCGTTCCTCCTCTGGCAAAGCGGTTTTGCCTGTCACAGCCAGCAAGTTCGGGTAAAAAGTTTTAAAGGCATGTAACGTATCCAAAGAAGCCGGGCAGTCTGTCAACTCTATTTTAATGTAGTCCGCACTAGGCGAAGCATCGTTAAACAATGATTCAAAGGGGCCTTTCAGCACACGGATAGGGTGCAAAGGCACAATAGGCACTTCCTGTACAGACATATCCGCTGTGTCAATGATGGTGGCACTTTTCTCTACCAAGGCTTCCCCCGCCGCATAAGGCAATGGTGACCCACTGTAACGGATGCATTGCCCTATATTTTGCGGCCGGTGCAAGTGCCCCAGCGCCACATAATCAAAGCCTTCAAAAACCGCCTGGGACACCATGGAAGCCGTGCCCAGCATGGCAGAACGGTCGCTATCGGAAAGGGCCGCCCCACTAACAAAGGCATGGGCCACCACTATGTTTTTCCTTGTTTTGTCCATGCCCTCTCGTATGCGGTCACATAAACACAACATGGCCCTTTCGTAAGAAGGAATCACCGTTTCCGGAAACATGGCCCGCACATCTTCAATGTTAAAGTATGGAATGGGATAAATGGCGCAGTCACCAATCACCACCGGGTTTATGTCTGCCGTCAGTTTGCCGGTAACATACAAGCCGGAAGCCTTCAATAATTCCCGGCAAGCAGCCAGCCGGGCAGCGCCGTCATGGTTACCCGCAATGAGAACCATGGGCACCCCCTTCTCCCCGCATATGGCCGTAACAGCGTCATTATACAAGGCGATGGCTTCGCTGTTGGCCACGCTGCTATCGAACACGTCCCCGGCCAACAGTACCCCTTCTATTTTTTCAGTTTCTATAATATGTAACAGTTGCTTTATAAAATGCCGCTGGTCCTCAATGAGGGGTATGCCAAACAAAGACATCCCCAAATGCCAGTCGGACGTATGCAATATGCGCATTTTTTCACCTTCGTTTAGTTCTAAATCGCTTGCAATGCTTTCAAAGCCCAGTAGACGGCGCTTAAAGGCAAACCCACCACCGTGTTGTAATCCCCTTCAATGCGCTCCACCAATGTGGCTCCCAAACCTTGAATGGCATACGCCCCAGCTTTACCCATAGGTTCCCCGCTGGCCACATAAGCCTGTATGGCTTCCTGGCTTAAAGGATACATAGAGACAGCGGTACTGCTTACAAAAACCTGCTGGAAATGGGGTGTTTGGGTGGTATCAATGAGCGCAACACCTGTAAAGACTTGGTGGGCTTTTCCTTGTAATGCTGAAAGCATTTGCTCGGCGTCTGCCTCATCCACAGGCTTGCCAAAAATAACCCCATCCAGCGCCACCACTGTGTCCGCCCCAATAACAACTGCCGGTTCGGCCAATGTTCTAGCCACGGCCTCTGCTTTTTGTACCGCTAACAAACGCACCGTTTCTTCCGGGCTTGTCCCCGGCGGTACATTTTCTTCCACCCCGCTTTCCACCACTGTAAAAGAAACCCCTGCTTGCGTCAGCAACGCCTTCCTGCGTGGGGATTGAGATGCCAATATCATGTGTTTCATAATCTGCCTCCAAATTACAGCCGCCTGTAAAGGAATATTGCAGCGGCCATACCCATAATGCCTATGATGGTGAACTTAATGGCAAAGCCAAACTGAAGGGTTAATACGCCCAAGTCTAAACTAACCGGGCTGTTTAACCCAAAGCTATCCCCATAATTCAACCAGTTTAAGTACGGTGTCTTAGGAATCAGCTCTCCTATAAGCCCGCCCACAACCAACCCGGCCAAAACAAATAAAATTAACAACCAAACACTTTTACCGCCGGTCCTTCCGCCATGCATCTGTTCCATCCCCTTCGTCATGTCTATTCATTGGCCATAGTATAACACAAACCTTCCCTTTGGCATATATTAAATTTACGGGGGTGTTCATATGTGGCTTGAGGCATTTGTATTTTGTTGGCTTGTTGGGGCCCTGTCCTTATTTTTAAAAGGCCTGGACATTGTAGAGGATAAGTATTGGGCCGTTATTGTTTTTGGCATTGCTTTTTTGCTGGCGCTGGCCTACTGGGGCGAAAACTTGCAGGCGGTCATTACCACAGGACTTTTGGCAGGTGTTACGGTGAATGTATTGGAGCTATTTGTAAAATAATACCGACCACTAGTGCGTGTTTGAAAAATCATTTTATAAGGTTTTAACCTTTTTAGGTTAGGGAACTCGTTCAAATGAACGTGGTTCAAGTTCGTTTGAACGAGTTCCCTACCAAAATATTGGTTAAAACCCATTGTTGATGAATTTTCAAACACTGCGTAATATTCATTTTGAATGCATAAATGTAAGCTAAAACCCGCAAGCAAATGAGCGCCTGAATGTCCATCAGGCGCTTTATTCATTTAACTGTATAATTATTAAACGTTCAAATTCTTGCATTTTTCTTTTATTAAAAACGCCTAAAACCCTTGCAAATACTTAGCAAATGGTGTATGATATGTCATGTCATTCCCAGCATTTTTTGGGGGTTCAACACGTGCCATTGTATATTTTATAAGCGTAAACGAAGGAGGAAGAAAATGAGCGATAGCTTGGTGCATGTGCATTCCGAAATTGGAAAACTCACCCGTGTCATGCTTCACAAGCCCGGCAGGGAAATTGAAAACTTAACCCCGGACACTTTGGAGCGGCTTTTGTTTGACGATATTCCGTATTTAAAGGTTGCCGTTGAAGAGCACGACACCTTTGCTGAAATTTTACGGTCGAACGGGGCGGAAGTGCTTTACTTGGAAGACATGATGGCTGAAATTTTTTCCGACTGCGATGTTAAAAAAGCTTACCTTACCGATTTACTGGAAGAAAGCAAAATTTACTCTGAAAGCCTACGGGCAGCACTTCTGGAATACTTACTCTCCAGTTCCAACCAATCACTCATAGACAAAGTGTGCGCCGGCGTGCGTAAACATGAAATCCAATACAGTGGCTCTGCCCTATCAGACATTATCAAGGACGATTATGAATTTTACCTTGACCCCATGCCCAATCTCTACTTCACAAGAGACCCAGGTGCCTGCATTGGCAACGGCCTGGCACTACATACCATGAAAACCCTTACCCGTCGACGGGAAACATTGTTCTTAAAATATTTACACAAACACCATCCTTTGTTCGGCAAAGGCAAAGCCCCCTTATGGTATAACCGCACAGAACCCTTTGCCATTGAAGGTGGCGATGTGCATGTTTTGTCACCGGAATTGGCGGCCATTGGCTGTAGCGAACGCACCACAGCAGAAGCCATCGAGCGGGTAGCCCGCAGGCTTTTTGAATCAGAATCTGGCTTTAAGCGTGTTTTGGTGTTTGAAATTCAGAAAAAACGGGCTTACATGCACTTAGATACGGTTTTCACCATGATAGATTACGATAAATTCACAGTACATCCGGGCATTGAACAAGACCTGAATGTGTATGAAATTACACCCAGTGATAACCATGGTTTGAATTTCTCTCTTTTAACGGACCCTCTGGAAAAAATCTTGTGCAAGAGCCTGCACATACCGGCTGTAGAATTGATTCGCTGCGGCGGCGGCGATGCCATTGTGTCCAGCCGGGAACAATGGAACGACGGCTCCAACACCTTAGCCATTGCACCGGGTGTGGTGGTTACCTACGAAAGGAATTACGTCTCCAACGCTTTACTGGAAGAAAAGGGCATTACAGTGCTCACCATGCCCAGCTCCGAGCTTTCCCGGGGACGGGGGGGCCCACGCTGTATGAGCATGACCATTGCCAGAGAAGATATTTGATTTAATCAAATCATGCCTTAAAAATGGAGGTTGACATGCAAAAAAGAGTGGTTATTGCCCTTGGGGGCAATGCGTTGGAAAAGAAAGGTTTGCCCCCCACCGCACAGTCCCAGCTTGACGTTGTGAAAGACACCGCCGCCTACATTGCAGACATTATCGCCCAAGGTTACGAAGTGATTATCAGCCATGGCAACGGCCCCCAAGTGGGGCGGATTTTACTGGCCTCGGAAGGCTCCCAAACTTTAACCCCCGCCATGCCCTTTGACGTATGCGGTGCCATGAGCCAGGGTTACATTGGCTACCATATGCAACAAGCACTGCAAGCCGCATTAAAAGCCAAAGGCTTGGACAAGCCGGTGGTCACCCTGGTGACCCAAGTGGCTGTAGATAAAAATGACCCGGGGTTCCAAAACCCCACCAAACCCATCGGCCCCTTTTATTCCGAAGCAGAAGCCAAAGCGCTGGCAGATGAAAAGGGCTATACCGTAAAAGAAGATGCCGGCCGTGGCTGGCGCCGGGTGGTGGCCTCTCCCCTGCCCCTTAAAATTGTAGAACTAGATGCTATCCAAGCTTTGGTGGAAAAAGGCTGTGTGGTGGTTGCCGGTGGTGGCGGTGGCATTCCCGTGGTGGAAGAAAAGGACGGCTACACCGGTGTACCTGCTGTCATTGACAAAGACTTTGCCTCAGAAAAACTGGCAGAAGACTTAAATGCAGACATGCTGGTGATTTTAACCGAGGTCAACAAAGTATTCATTAACTTTAATAAGCCGGAACAAAAGGCGCTGGGTGATGTCACCCCTGCTGAAATGGAAACTTTTGCAAAGGAAGGCCATTTCGCACCCGGTTCCATGCTGCCTAAAGTGAATGCCTCTGTGAAATTTGCCCAGTCCAAACCGGGCCGGATGGCCATCATTTCCTCTTTGGACTGCGCCAAAGATGCCTTAGCCGGAACGGAAGGCACCCGTATTTGTGGTTAAAAAACAAATTAAAATATACAAACATGATTAAAGGAGAATGCGCAATGGGTTACAATTTACGCAACAGATCTTACTTAACTTTACTGGACTACTCCCCGAAGGAAATTCAATTCCTCATCGACTTGTCCGCTCAATTAAAGGCCGCCAAATACGCCGGAACCGAACAACAAAAGTTAAAAGGCAAAAATATTGCACTTTTATTTGAAAAAGATTCTACACGCACCCGCTGCGCCTTTGAAGTGGCCGCCTACGACCAAGGCGCTCATGTGACCTACTTAGGCCCCACCGGCAGCCAAATGGGCAAGAAAGAATCCACCGCAGACACAGCCAGAGTACTGGGCCGCAT
This sequence comes from uncultured Eubacteriales bacterium, assembly GCA_964500895.1. GTDB lineage: Bacteria > Bacillota > Clostridia > Lachnospirales > JAISER01 > CAZCQP01. The sequence goes on from CAZCQP010000008.1 coordinate 55,049, forward strand.
GTACGATGGCATTGAATACCGTGGCTATTCTCAAAAGACTGTGGAAGACCTGGCCAAATACTCCGGCGTGCCGGTGTGGAACGGCTTAACAGATGCCGACCACCCCACCCAAGTGCTGGCAGACTTCTTAACCGCCTTTGAACACTTGAAAAAGCCATTAGAAAAAATGGTATTCGTATTTGTTGGTGACGGCCGGAACAACGTGGCCAACGCACTGATGATTGGCGGGGCCAAAATGGGCATGGATTTCAGAATTGTAGCCCCTAAAGAACTGTTCCCAGAAGCTGGTCTGTTGGAACAATGCCAAGCGGTAGCCAAGGAAACCGGCGCTACCATCACCATCACCGACAACATTGACGAAGGCGTGAAAGATGCCGATGTGCTTTACACCGATGTTTGGGTATCTATGGGCGAACCTGCCGAAGTATGGGACGAACGGATTAAACTGCTGCGTCCTTACCAAATTGACATGGCCATGATTCAAAAAACAGGCAACCCCAAAGTGCTGTTTGAACATTGCCTGCCTGCTTTCCACGACTTAAACACCACCATGGGCAAAGAAATATTTGAAAAATACGGCTTAAAAGAAATGGAAGTTACTGACGAAGTGTTTGAAAGCAAGCATTCTGTGGTCTTTGATGAAGCCGAAAACAGAATGCACACCATCAAAGCTGTGATGGTTGCCACCTTAGGTGCGTAAAGTTTAATTAATCAGGGGGATGTATATGAGAAAAGTTAAAGTGGCTGTTTGGGGCTTCGGCGCAATGGGCCGTGGCATTGCCGAAATGGTTTTAAAGAAAAAAGGCATTGAAGTCATTGGGGTTTGCGACATTAACCCTGCCATTGTGGGCAAAGAAGTGCACGAAGTGCTGGAAATACCCCGTAATGAAGACCACCCAGAAGTGTTCATTAAAGACAAATTTGAAGACATTGTAAAAGATGGCAATTGCGATGTAGCTCTGCTGGCTACCGATTCCTTCACTAAAAATGCCTTTGATAAAATTAAATATTGCTTGGAACAAAAAGTGAACGTTATTTCCACCGCCGAAGAATTTGCATACCCGCAAGCCCAAAGCCCGGAACTGGCCGACCAACTGTGCCAGATTGCCAAGGCCAACGGCGTCAGCTGCCTGGGCACCGGCATTAACCCTGGCTTTGTGCTGGACTACTTGATTCTTGCTTTAACCGGCACCTGCGAAACCGTTACCCACATTAAAGCCGCCCGGGTGAATGACCTTTCTCCCTTCGGCCATGCGGTGATGGAAGAACAAGGCGTAGGCATTTCTCCAGAAAGCTTTAAAGAACGGATTGCCGCCGATACATTGGCTGGCCATGTGGGCTTCCCGGAATCCATTTCAATGGTGGCCGAAGGGTTAGGCTTAAAGCTGGACAAAATTGAACAAACCAAAGACCCCATCATCTCCAACGTGGCTAGGGAAACCAAGTATGTAAAAGTGGAACCCGGAAACCTGGCCGGTATCCGCCAACAAGGTTTCGGCTATGTGAACGGTGAATGCTACATTGAAATGGACCATCCGCAACAAGTGCTGCCCCACTTGGAAAACCAATCCACCGGGGACTACATCACCATTACCGGCACCCCCAACATTAACATGCAAATCACCCCGGAAATTCCTGGCGGCATCGGCACCATCGCTATGGTGGTGAACATGATTCCTCATGTGATTAACGCCTCCCCCGGCCTTAAAACCATGCTGGATCTGCCTGTGCCCAGAGCCATTATGGGCGATTTTAGAGACTTTATTGAAAAATTGGATTAATCTTATTGGAAACCTTGAGGCTACTACCATAACCCCGGGGCTTTGCCCCGAACCCCATCCGCTTTTTGAAAAAAGCGGCGCAAAAACTTTGTGAAATGCCGCTCTGCGGCATTTCAAGCAAAAGCTTTTTGAAGGGTATGGGAAACTTTTTCTCGAAAAAGTTTCCCAAGGTTGTACGTGCTCAAGGTTTCATCAAAGGAGCCAAAAATATGGTTGCTAAAAAAGGACAATGGGTGCAGATTCACAACACGGTCTTGTCTCCTGATGAAAGAGCACCCCAAGTACCCGATGACACCAAAAAAGTACCCCTTGAAATGTGGGTGAAAGGAAACCTGACCGCCGATGCCCAAATGGGCGAAGTTTGCGAAGTGGTTACCATGACCGGCCGGAAAGTTTCCGGCACGCTGGTGGACATTGAACCTGCCTATACCCACGATTTTGGCCGATATGTACCGGAACTGGCCACCATCCGGGATCAAGTCAAAGGCATACTGGAGGGGTTAGCATGAAGGATATGTCTTATGCAGCAGTGACGAGCCGCAAAAATGAAATTATGAAACAAGCCATCGGCATTGACTACAGCGTCTTTGAATCCGGCGGCATTGCTTTTGACTACGAGCGGATGATGAGCGACTTAGGCTACGACATTGACGAAATGACCCGCATCCAGCGCTCGGTGCATGTGGGCAATACCCCCATCATTGAACTGCACAATTTAACGGCACTGGCCAGAAAAGTGTCTAAAACCGGCCAGGCCGCCCGTATTTTCATTAAAGACGAAGCCTGCAACCCTTCCGGCAGCTTTAAGGCGAGACGTGCGGCCAACGCCGTATACCACGCCAAAAAGCTGGGCTACAAAGGGGTCATTGCCGCCACCAGTGGCAACTATGGGGCGGCTGTGGCCAGCCAGGCTGCCATGCAAGGTTTAAAGTGCATTGTGGTGCAGGAATGTTACGACTCTAAGAAGATTGGCCAGCCTGAAATTTTAGAAAAACAACGGGCCTGTGAGGCACTGGGTGCCGAAGTTATTCAGTTAAGCGTAGGACCGGAGTTGTTCTACACCTTTTTATGCCTGTTGGAAGAAACCGGCTATTTTAATGCGTCTCTGTACACCCCCTTCGGCATTGCCGGAGTGGAAACACTGGGCGCTGAACTGGCACGGCAATTTAGAGAAAGCTATAACAAACTGCCAGACGCTGTGGTCATTACCCATGCGGGGGGCGGCAATGTGACCGGTACCGCCCGTGGGCTGATGAAAGCCGATGCCAAAGATGTAACCATCATTGGGGCCAGTGTGGATTTATCCGGGCTGCATATGGCTTCCGATACGGCCTTTAACCGCAAGTCCTTTACCACCGGCCACACCGGCTTTGGCATTCCTTTCGCCACCTGGCCGGACCGTTCCGATGTGCCCAGAAACGCCGCCCGAAGCTTGCGTTACTTAGACCGCTACGTGCTGGTGAAGCAAGGGGAAGTGTTTTACATTACGGAAGCACTGGCCGCACTGGAAGGATTGGAGAGAGGCCCTGCCGGAAACACTTCCTTAACCGCTGCCTTTGCCTTGGCACAAGAATATACCAACGACCAAATGCTGGTGGTGCAGGAAACCGAGTACACCGGCGCAGGCAAACATTCCATGCCACAGCTTTCCTTTGCAAAGGCCAATGGGGTACAGGTGTGCTTCGGTGACCCAGATACAGAAGTGCCCGGCACCAACATTGTGCTGCCAAAGAACCCGTCTTTTATTAAAGCACGGGATTTCGACCTGGACAAAGCAAGAAAATCCTATATAAAAAATTGCCTGGAACATTATAAAGTACAGGAAGTTTCCCCGACAGACGTAACGTTTTTAGCGGAAGAAACCAAAACGGACGAAACCTTTGTGAAACAAGTGATTGCGCAAATAAAATAAGGAGGTTCCCCATGAAACGACAAGACGACTATGAACAAAGACGTGCCCATTTAAAAGACTTAACCGACGAACAGTTGTATGCACGGTTTTGGGAGCTGGCTGAAAAGCTGGTAGACCCCATGCTGGAAATGGGCTATAAAAATACAACCCCCGCCGTGGAACGCAGCGTGCTTTTGCGCATGGGCTTTTCCAGCGTGGAAGTGAAGCCCATTGTTGAAGGCGTCATTAAAAAAGGCTTGATGGGCAAAGGCTGCGGCAACGTGGTTTGGCGGTTGGCCCAGAACAAGGGTATTAGCGTGAGAGAAGCCGGCCTGCTGCTGGCAGAGGGCAAGGAATGGGAAAACGTTCCGGCCCTGTTTAATTAATGAGACGGGAGGGTGAAAAACATGTTGGATCCGAACAAAAAGTTAAACATTAAAGACATATTAAAAGACCTGGATAAATACACACCAAAACGCCGGGGTTGGCATTGGCGTGAAGGCCGGGGCAAACAGAAGGTTGGAGATTTTGAATACCGCCAAGCTTCCGATGGCCTTAAAAACTACATTCCCCTGCCGGGCAGTCGCGGCTTCCACTACATCGACCCACAGCCCGATTGCGTCATCACCACGGAAATTGCTTCCGGCCGGTTTGAAGACGATTTGCGCCGTATGCGCATGTCCGCTTGGAACGGCGCAGACCACATCATGGTTATTCGTACAGCAGGGCAGTCTCACTACGACTCATTAATTGAAGGCACTCCACAAGGCATTGGCGGCATCACCGTCACCAGAAAGCAAGTGCGTGCCTCCAGAAAAGCGCTGGACATGATTGAAGAAGAAGTAGGCCGCCCCATTAACTTCCACTCCTACATCTCCGGCGTGGCTGGGCCGGACATTGCCGTTATGTTTGCAGAAGAAGGGGTCAACGGTGCACATCAAGACCCTCAATACAACGTTTTATACCGCAACATCAACATGGTGCGCAGCTTTGTAGATGCATGCGAAGCCAAGAAAATCATTGCATGGGCCGGTATTTTACAGATTGACGGTGCCCACAACGCCAACGCTACGGCCATGAAAGCCTGGAAGGTGCGGCCAGAACTGATGGTGCAGCACGGCATCAACAGCATTTTCTCCCGTAAAATTGGCATTAAGCCGGAGAATATTGCCCTGTCCACCGTGCCCCCAACTGCCCCCCCTGCCCCCTGTATGCGCATAGACTTGCCTTACGCTGTGGCTTTGCGGGATTTGTTCCGGGAGTACAAAATGCGGGCCCAGCAGCACACCAAATACATGGAATCCGACATGCGTGAAGCCACCGTGACCCACACCCTGAACCTGGTAATTTCCCGGTTGACCAGTGCAGACGTGCAGTCCACCATCACCCCGGACGAAGGCCGCAACGTGCCTTGGCACTACAACAACATTGCCGCCATCAACACCGCCAAACAAGCCCTTAACGGCATGGACGGCCTGAATGAGATGGTCTGCTTAAACCGTGAAGGTGAACTGGGCAAGGAAGTGCGGGAATTAAAAGAAAGAGCCATTTTGTTCATGGAAGAAATGCTGGAAAGCGGCGGCTACTTTAACGCCGTGCAGGAAGGCTTCTTCATTGACAGCGGCTATTACCCGGAACGCAACGGCGACGGCATCCCTCGGGTCATTAACGACGGCATTGGCGCAGGCATGATTTTTGAACGGGACGAAGACTATTTTGCTCCGGTTTCCGTACACTACGGTTACAACAACGTGCCCAGCCAGTTTAAAAGCGCTTCCGAAGCCATTGGCGGGGACACTTTTGAAGACCGTTCCAAAATCGTTTACATTGACGAACTGGATGAGCTGGACAACGTGAACGTCCGTTTGGAGGAAGTGGCCAAATACTTTGAATCCGACGTGTTCAAGCCGGAAGTGGAATGGGCCGCAGACGGCATTGTGTCCACCACCATTTTCCTGCCGGTGGACGAACGTACCGCCGAGTTTGCCGCCATTAAATGCGGCGAAAAAATGGGGCTGGAAGACGTGACTGTGGTACATAAACAGGTCATTCACCCATCGGAAGGTACACTGGTTGAAATTAAAGGTAAAGTCACCTTTGAAATTGACAAAAACGAACTGGTCATTCCCGAAAAAATCCCTGTGCTGTCCGAAGCCGAAATTCGTGCAGACATAGAAGCCAAGCCTATGCTGGTTGTGGCCGGTACTGTAGGCAACGATGAACACTCTGTGGGCCTTAAAGAAACCTTGGACATTAAGCACGGCGGTATTGAGAAATTCGGCATTAAATATATTTATTTAGGCACATCTGTGCCATTGGAAAAAATGGTGGATGCAGCCATTGAAGCCAATGCAGATGCCATTCTCATTTCCACCATCATCACCCACGACGACATCCATACCAAAAACATGGGCAAAATTGCCGAGCTTTGTGTGGAAAAAGGGGTGCGGGATAAATTGATGCTGGTTTGCGGCGGCACCCAGGTGACCAATGAAATTGCCAAAGAAGCCGGTATGGATGCCGGATTTGGCCGGGGCACCAAGGGCATTGATGTAGCCAGCTTTTTGGTGAAGCAACGCAGAGAAAGAGACGGTCAATAATACAAAACAAAGGGGGCGCAAGCGCACATGCGCTTGCGCCCCCTTAGAAAATGAGGGTTAATCATGAAGGTTGACATTCTTGTGGCCGAAATTGGTTCTACCACCACCGTGGTGAACGCCTTTAGCGGCCTAGATACCCCCACCCCCCGTTTTGTGGCCCAAGGCCAAGCGCCCACTTCCGTGTTGGAAGGAGACGTAACCGTAGGCCTTTCCGGGGCCATTGAAGACTTAAAGGCCAAGCAGGGCATAGATAGCTTGGAATGGACGCAAATGTTGGCCACCAGTTCTGCGGCGGGTGGGCTTAAAATGAGCGTCCATGGCTTGGTTTACGACATGACCGTTCGGGCGGCCAGGGAAGCCGCTTTAGGGGCCGGGGCCATTTTACACTTTGTTACCGCCGGGAAACTGAAACGGACGGACGTAGCCAAAGTAAAATCCTTAACCCCCAATATTATCTTAGTGGCCGGGGGGGTTGATTACGGCGAACGAGACACCGCCCTTGAAAACTTTGAAAAGCTGACGGATGCCTGCCCAGACATTCCTTTCATTTATGCAGGCAACATTCAAAACCATGAAGAAATTCGGCTTATTGCCGAGGAAAAAAACATCAAGGTACATATTGTAAACAATGTGTACCCCCAGGTGGACGTGCTGGATGTGGAACCCACCCGGAAAGTCATTCAGGAAGTGTTTGAAGAACACATCATTGTGGCCCCGGGAATGAGCAAAATGCGGGACATGGTCACGGGCAAAGTGCTGCCCACTCCGGGCGCAGTGATGGAATGCTCCAAACTGCTGTATGAACTTTACGGGGATTTAGTGGTTTTTGACGTAGGCGGGGCAACCACAGACATTCATTCGGTCACGGCCGGTTCCTCGGAAATGAACGACATTCTCATTAGCCCGGAACCATTCGCCAAGCGCACCGTTGAGGGTGATTTGGGGGTTTACGTAAACATTCCCCATATTGTGGAGAAAATTGGGCTTGAGGAACTGACAAAAGTGTTCCCGGATGCCCAGCGCCTCATTGCAGAAGCACAAGCCATTCCAAAGACCGATGAACAAAAGGCTTTCATTGAATACCTGACCCAAACCGCCGTGGCCACGGCACTGGAACGACACGCAGGCAGACTGATAGACATTTACGGCCCTACAGGCAAAAAAACCATGGCTTCCGGCAAAGACTTAACCGCTGTGAAAGTTATGGTGGGCACCGGGGGCGCTTTAACCCGGCTGCCAAACCGGGTGAACATTTTAAACAGCTTGGCCGAGCCGGATTCCAGCCCCCGCCTTGCCCCACGAAAAGGAACGAAAGTGCTCATCGACAACCATTACATCATGGCATCTTTAGGGGTGTTGTCCCTGGTGCACAAAGAAGCGGCCATGGCTTTGCTGAAACAAAGCATTGAAGGAGGCACCTTATGAAATATCCAGCCTTAGTGATAGACACCCAAAAACTAAAGGAAAACGTACAAATGACCATGGCCCTGTGCCAAACGGCGGGAATAGAAGTTTGCGCCGTCACCAAAGCTTTTTGCGCCATTCCCGAAATTACCCAGGCTTATGTAGAGGCCGGTATAAAAATACTGGCGGATTCCCGCATAGAGAACTTGAAAAAGATTCCTTATGCCGGGGTGGAAAAATGGCTGCTGCGGCTGCCCATGCCTTGCGAAGCCAAGGAAGTGGTGCTTTATTCCGATTTGAGCTTAAACTCCGAATTATCCACCGTGACCCTTTTGTCCCAAGAAGCTGAAAAAATGGGTAAAAAACATGGCGTTCTGCTGATGATTGACGTGGGGGATTTACGTGAAGGGGTGATGGCAGAAGATGCCGTAACCACAGCAGGTGAAATTTTAAAACTGCCCGGGGTTCATCTGGTGGGCTTGGGTACTAACTTAAACTGTTACGGCGGCATCATTCCAACCCCGGACAAAATGCAAGTGCTCCTAGATACCCAGAAAGCCATTGAGTCTCTTTACGGCGTACAGTTACCCGTCATTTCCGGGGGCAATTCCGGTTCTATCTATTTGGTGACAGACAAAACCATGCCCCAGGGTGTGAACAACCTGCGCATTGGGGAAGCTATTTTGCTGGGGGCAGAAACTTCCTACCAACAACCCTTGGAAGGCTTACACCAAGATGCTTTCCGACTGGACGTGCAAATTGTGGAACTGAAAGAAAAGCCTTCTTTGCCTTTCGGAGAAGCAGGACTGAACGCTTTCGGAGAAAAAGTGGTGTATGAGGATAAAGGCATGATGAAACGGGCCATTGTGGCGTGTGGCCGTCAGGATGTGTATACGGAAAAACTTATCCCTGTTGATGACAACATTGCAATCATCGGTGCCTCCAGTGACCACACCATCATAGACGTGACCCATGCCAAAAGAGAATATAAGGTAGGCGATGTGGTCAGCTTTCACCTGGTTTACAGCGGTATTTTAACGTTAACCACCTCGGAATACGTCCACAAGGTGTTTGTATGAGCCGTATGAATAAGCTGCTGCGCTTCCTCTGTATGGTGGCTGGGGTTGCCCTTATCATAAACGCTGTCACACTGGCCCCTGTGAGCAATTTTAACGCCGGCATTATCCTCACCTTTGTTGCGGGGCTGGTTTTGTTTTTATACGGCTTTTTGCTTCAGAAAATTAGCATCATAACAAAGTCCGGCCCGCTTAAATGGCTTAAATACTTTATTTTTACCGGCTGCATCCTTGTTGCCGGTTTTCTTGTTTTTTTATTCATCTATGGCCATACAGACACCGCCACGTATGAGGAAGATGCCCTTATTGTTCTTGGCGCTGCATTAAGGGGTGACCAACCCACCCGCCCCCTTGTCCGGCGGCTGAATAAAGCCATTGACTACGCAGAGCAAAACCCAAAAGCTGTTATTGTGGTTACCGGTGGGCAGGGCCCCCAAGAAACCATGCCGGAAGGGGAAGCCATGGCCGCATACCTGGTAAGCCACGGGGTTGCGCCGGAACGGATACTGGTAGAAGACAAATCCACCAGCACTTACGAAAACTTTGTTTTCACCAAAGTTATTTTAGACGATTACTTTCATGAACCCTATACCACCACGGTCATCACCAACGATTTTCATATTTTCCGTGCTGTTGACGTAGCCAGAGCCACAGGGTTTCAAGCCACCCGTTTACATAGCACCACCGACTGGTACATTGCCCCTAACCACTATTTTCGGGAATGCCTGGCGCTGCTAAAATGGTGGATTTTAGCGTATTAAAGCGTATAATGCAAAGGAAAAGACGCCCATATATTCGACAAATTTGTAATATAACTGTTATTGTAAAATTCAACAGCCACTGTATAATAAGAGGTATAAAGGAGGTCGTGGGTTGTGAAAAAACTTATATGGCTGCTCATCTTTATATTCATCCAGCCCATGCTTGCATTTGGTGCCCCCATTGCAGAACCTGGCGGTAACACGGGTTCTGTTACAGTACAAGGCGTTGATATTTCCAATATTGAGGGCGAAGTTGTGCTGATGGGGCAGCTGCCTGTTGTGCAGGGGTTATGGTCTGATCGCTTTCAAACACAGTTAAACCAACAAATCATGCAGCTTAAAAAGGATAAAGTTGCACTGGCCCAAAAACTGGGCTCTAAAAGTGTGGGGTTTTCTTACAAAACCGTCAACAGCGGCAATTGGCTTTCCATTTTGGTGTACACCACCACGTCCGACGCCACCAATGACTATGTGGACAGCTTCAACATAGACACGGAGGCCTGCACCAAGCTGACCATTAATGATGTGTTGGGGGTGAATGCCATGGCGTTGCTAGACCGCTTTATTTCCGATACCATCAAACAACGCCCGGAACATTTCAACTCGGCATACAGTGGCATTTCAACCCCGCTGACCTTTGCTGTGGAAAATGGCAACTGTCTGATTATGTTCGACAAAAACGAAATTGCCCCGGCCTATGAAGGCATCGTCACCTTCAGCCTGAAACTCAGTGACGTCCGCCATGTTAGCCTGCCCAAAGGTGAATATGTGGTGCGGGAGAAAGACTATGGGTTGAAGCTGATTCCCCTGCGCACTGTATGCGAAGGGCTGGGTTACACCGTGGGCTGGGATTCCAAAAACCGTTCTGTTCAAATTTCAAAAGGCAGCTTTACCACGAAAGTAACACCCGGCAAAAACAGCTATGCAGTGGGCAATAGCCTGTCTAGGGAATTAGAAGCAGCGCCAGTGTTTTTTGAAGGACGCATTTTGCTGCCCATTTCCTTTTTTGAAACCATTTTAGGCGCCACATACTCCATTGATGAAAATGAGACCATTATTTTTTCCCAGTACCGTTTGAAATAATTGAAATTTTGTAAAAGGCGAACATCTTCTCAAAAAACGTCCACTTGCATACACTATAGCAACGAAAACTATAATGCAGGTGGATGGCATGGTTCGCTTTTGTGAATTAAAACAAAAAGAAGTCATCAACATTCGGGATGGTTGCCGGCTTGGTTATATATGCGATATTGTGATAGATATTGAAGAAGGTTGCGTGGTGTCCATCATCATTCCCGGTACTTGCCGCATGTTTGGCATGTTTGGGTACGACCAGGAATATTGTGTGCCTTGGTGCGCCATCAAGCAAATTGGAGACGACATCATCCTTGTAGATGTGGAAACAGAAAAAATATTGGTCAACTGTGACTAGGCAGTGTTTGAAAATTCATTAACAATGGGTTTTAACCAATATTTTGGTAGGGAAACCCCCACAAAATGATTTTTCAAACACACGCTAGGGTGCATATTTAATGTCCCTAAGCAAATACAAAAGAAAGCGGGTATTAATTTGTGAAATGCCCTTATTGCCATTTTGACGATACAAAAGTGATTGATTCCCGTACAATGGAAGACAACACCGCCATACGCCGCCGTCGGTTATGCGAAAAATGTGGGGAGCGGTTCACTACATATGAGCGGATCGACACCATTCCTCTGGCTGTTATCAAGCGCAACGCCACCAGAGAAAATTTCGACCGGGCGAAGCTTTTAAACGGCATTATTAAGTCTTGCAACAAGCGGCCTGTGTCTATGGAGCAAATGGAACATATTGTGAACAACATTGAAGCGGCTGTGCTGAATTCTTTAACGAAAGAAATTGAAAGCCAGGCCATTGGTGATATGGTGATGGAGGCTTTAAAAGAAATAGACGAAGTGGCTTATGTGCGTTTTGCATCCGTGTATAAGCAGTTTAAAGACATTGATACGTTCATGAGCGAATTGCGGCATCTGATGCAGGACAAATCATAACCTTCACACGAAAAGGCTGATGCAAAATTGTTTATTTTGCATCAGCCTTTTTCTAATGGAAAATACCCTTGTCATTACCAATTACCAATTGTCAATCACCAATCATCGAATGCTTAAATATAAGCAATCTACATTTTTGGCTGCATGCATTGCCCCCGTAAGCTGGCCATTGGCAGAAAGCCGGTTTAAGGTGCATTTCCCTTCGGATTGGTACATGCATGGGTTGGTACAGTTAATATCCATGTTGTCCACCTCCAAGCCCTATTATTCCCGCAGCTACGGCAAAAAATGCTGGCAAGCATTGCACATGCTCCCAGTGAATTGGGCATAAAAAAATCCCCATTAAGGGGATCTTTTTATTTACCGAGAGTTTACGCTGCCCAGTACATTTTTAATTTTTTCGCCGACCAATTTCGCAATGGCATCCCGGCCGTTGCCTAAGTAGCCACGTGGGTCAAACTGATCTGGCTTTTCACCAAAATATTCACGCACAGCAGCGGTCATGGCCAAACGCAAGTCTGTATCCATATTAATCTTGCAAACGGCTAAAGCGCTTGCTTCACGCAGCATGGCATCAGGCACACCTTTGGCACCCTTAATTTGCCCGCCGTATTTGTTGCACAGTGCCACAGACGCTTCATCCACAGAGGATGCACCATGCAACACAATGGGGAATTGTGGCACCCCAGCAGCTTCCAGCTTCGCAGTAATGCTTTTCAAACGGTCAAAGTCCAGCTTGGCTTCCCCTTTGAACTTGTATGCGCCATGGCTTGTACCAATGGCAATGGCCAAAGAGTCTACCCCTGTGCGGGTTACAAATTCCACCGCTTCGTCTGGGTCTGTGTAGGTGGCGTGTTCAGCCTTCACGTTTACTTCGTCTTCCACGCCTGCCAGCTTGCCAAGTTCCGCTTCCACTACCACACCGTGGGCATGGGCGTATTCCACCACTTCTTTGGTTTTGATGATGTTGGTTTCAAAATCATAATGAGAACCGTCAAACATAACAGAGGTAAAGCCGGTTTCTACACACAGCTTCACTGTTTCAAAATCTGGGCCGTGGTCCAGATGCAAACACACATCAATGTCGTAATCAGCAATTACAGCGTCTACCATGGCTTTTAAAACCCTTGGGCCAGAGTATTTCAGCGCTGTTTTAGATACCTCCATAATAACGGCGGAATTGTATTCCTTAGCCGCCATTGCAACCCCTTGAATAATTTCTTGGTTACCTACGTTGAAAGCGCCAATGGCGTATTTGCCTTCAAATGCTTTCTTAAACATTTCCTTAGATGTTACCAGTGCCATAAGAAATCTCCTTTCAATATCTTTGCCTTTAAGTATACCCGGTTTTCCCCTATATGACAAGTTTTTTTTGACATGTGCATTGCCCGGGTGTATAGTGGTAGGTGAAAATAGGTTTACAGGCCGATTGCGGCGGCTACAATTTACAATGGGCGTGGGCATCCGGACCGGACCTGCGCCGCAAGGAGTTTAATGCATGATAAGAATTAACAACCTGCGGCTGGACGCATTCACAGCGGACGGCAACATGAACAACATATTAAATAAACTGCAAAAAAAGGCTTCCCACCTCATTAAAGTCCCCGTTTCCCGGTTTAAAGACTTTCGCATTGTGAAACAAGGGCTGGATGCCCGGCACAAACCAAAACTAATACACGTGTATACAGTTGACGTAGCTGTTGAAAACGAAGATTTAATTAAGCTGGGGAAAGATGTGGTGCGCTACACTCCTCAACCTTACCGTGTCACTCAACCTAATAATATTGGCAGTCCTCCCCCGGTTGTGGTGGGCAGTGGCCCAGCCGGGCTTTTTGCTGCCCTTGTGCTGGCAGAAGCCGGGCTGAAACCCATTGTGCTGGAACAAGGCAAAGATGTGGACAGCCGGCAGAAAGACGTAGACCATTTTTGGCAAACCGGCAAGTTGTTGCCTTTTTCCAACGTGCAGTTTGGCGAAGGGGGTGCCGGTACTTTTTCCGACGGCAAGCTTACCACTGGCATTAAAGACAAGCGCATAGGCAAAGTGACAGACACCTTGGTGGCCTTTGGCGCTCCCCCGGAAATTGGATACTTGGCCAAACCCCATATTGGCACGGACAAGCTGGTGTCCATCATCAAAAGATTGCGTGAGCACATTCAAGCATTAGGCGGCGATGTGCGGTTTGGCCATCAATTTATCGGCTTCACTTCCAGCGATGGTCAGCTAGGCAGCCTGACCGTGCGCCATAACCAGCAAGATTACACCTTAGAAACCCATCATGCGGTGCTGGCTTTAGGCCACAGCGCCAGAGACACCGTTCACATGCTGCACGAAAACGGCATGGATATGACGGCCAAGCCTTTTGCAGTGGGTGTGCGCATTGAGCACCCCCAGAGCTTGGTGAACGAAAGCAGGTACGGCCTTTCTTCCCCACCCGCTTACATTGGCCCGGCAGATTACAAACTGAATGTACATTTAGATAACGGCCGGGGTGTGTATACCTTTTGCATGTGCCCTGGTGGGCTGGTGGTGGCAGCAGCCTCAGAAGCTGGCAGGCTGGTGACCAACGGCATGAGCCACCATGCCCGGGACGGCCAGAACGCCAATGCGGCTTTGTTGGTGTCTGTCCATCCCCAAGATTATAAGAGCGACCATCCACTGGCAGGCATTGCCTTCCAACGACAGTTGGAGGAACAGGCCTTTGCTCTGGGTGGCGGCACTTTTTGTGCCCCAGCTCAGCGGGTGGAAGATTTCTTATGTGGGAAGCCTACCGTCAGCTTTGGTTCGGTTCAGCCCTCCTATGCCCCTGGCGTTACCGGGGCCGACTTGGCTCATTGCTTTGACAATTATCCTTTTATTACAGAAAGCCTAAAAGCCGGTCTTTTAGCGTTAGATAAACAAATGCCTGGTTTTGCCATGCCGGACGCTGTGCTTACCGGCGTGGAAAGCCGCAGCTCCTCACCGGTCATTCTTAAACGTCACCCTGAAACGCTCATGAGCAACCTGCACGGGCTGTTTCCCTGCGGTGAAGGGGCCGGGTATGCCGGGGGCATCATGTCCGCTGCGGTGGACGGCATTCGGTGTGCTGAAGGGGTTATCGCCAGCCTGGACCCCAACTACAGCCGTTAATTTCTACAAAAGTCACGCATAATTGCCCTCTGCTAAAATATATATAGAATAAGTCATTACGATTATTTTACGGAGGGATTTCCATGAAACAAAAATGGCACTTTTTTTGGCTTATTGGTTTGCTGCTGCTTATAACAGCTTGTGGCAGAAATGCCGGCGAAGCCCCCCAAAACACGGCATCGGCCTACGAAAAAATTCAAAAGCGGCTGGTGGCACTCCAATCCTATCAAAGCGAGGCAACGGTGTCCTACAAATCCAACAAGGGCACCAATGTTTACGACACCCTGCAACAGTGCACCATTGAAGGCAAATACCGGGTAGAGGTTACCGGGCCTAAGAACGTTTCCGGCAATGTAACTGTTTCCGACGGCAAAACCATCATGCAGTACAACCCCAAAGTTTCCGGCAAAGTTTCTTTAGGCATGAAAGAAAACCCTGAACGTGCCGAAATCTTTTTAACGTCCTTTATTAAAAATTATTTAAGCTCTCAGGAAGTGTCTGTTAGCGTGGGTAACTTTGGCGAAGGCAAATGCACCGTTTTAGAAGCCATCATTCCGGGCAACCATCCTTATATGGCCAGTGAGAAGCTGTGGGTAGACAACAAAACCCTTAACCCCGTTAAACTGGTGATCTACGACCCAGACATGGGCGAAAGAATTGTTGTCAATTTTAAAACTTTTGAGTATAATGTACCCTTGGAGGAGAATTTGTTTACAATTTCAGCCTCTAGGTAATCAAACGTCATGTACGGAGGAAAAACAATGGGAATAAACGAAAGAGCCTGGGCAGAGATTGATTTGGACGCCATGGCGCACAACATGCGCTTGATACGCCAAAAAATTAACCCCCAGGCGAAAGCAATGGCCATCATTAAAGCGGACGGCTATGGCCATGGCGCAAAAATGCTGGCCCCTGTGCTTCTGGAAAACGGCGCAGACTGTTTAGGTGTTGCCACCTTCGATGAAGCCTACGCTTTACGCAAAGCAGGCATTACTGCCCACCTTTTATTGCTGGGCTACAACCATCCTTCCCGGTTTGAAGAAGTGGTTCAGTTGGAATTGCGGCAAACCATTTTTACCCGGCAAATGGCAGAAGCGTTGTCTCAAACCGCTGTTGCACTAGGCAAAGAAGCATATGTACATATTAAACTGGATACCGGCATGAGCCGTTTAGGTTTTATGCCCACAGACAGCCAGTTGCAGGAAGTTTTGGAAATTAGCCGTTTACCGGGCATTTGCCTGGAGGGATTGTTCACCCACTTGGCCCAATCCGACGGCAGCGCCACCGATTTTACAATGAACCAAGCCAAGAAATTTTTAGATTTTGCCCAAAAACTTGAAGATGCCGGGGTTTCCATCCCTATCAAACATGTATCCAATAGCGGCGCCATTATGAACTATGGCGATTTAAACATGGACTTGGTGCGTGCGGGTATCATGCTGTACGGTTTACCCCCAGACCACGCCATGGACGTGAAAGACTGGAACCTGAAACGGGCGCTGTCTTTCAAAAGCTGCATATCCTATATGAAAACCGTGGAAAAAGATGTAAGCATTGGTTATAGCCGCAAATATTACACCAAAGAACAATCGGTCATTGCCACAGTGCCTGTAGGTTATGCCGACGGTTATTCCCGTTCTTTAAGCAACAAAGGCCATGTGCTCATTGGCGGCGAAATTGCCCCCATTGTAGGCAACGTGTGCATGGACCAGTTTATGGTGGATGTGACCCATATTCCCCACGCAGCCATTGGTGATGAAGTGGTACTCATTGGCGTTCAGGGAGATAAGGAAATCACCGCAGACCAATTGGGCGACTGGGAAGGCACCATCAATTACGAGGTCACCTGCAAAATTACCAAGCGGGTGCCACGGGTTTACATGCAAAATCAACAAGTGCAGTGTGTGGTCAACCATATATTGGAAAATTAAAGACTAGCCAGGTTTAAGTTTTGCCCAGCTGGATATACTATACCGCAACACGAAAAATAAAAGGGCTGTTTGCATGGTTGCTACAGCCCTTTAAAAAAACACCAATGAGGATAGTCAAATCAATAGCATTCACATGCGTTGACTGTACCCAAAGTGTGCGGAGAGTGATTCAATGTGCTGGTGAGACGCGGCGATATATTTTATGCCGATTTAAGCCCGGTAATCGGCTCGGAACAAGGCGGCGTGCGGCCTGTTTTAATAATTCAAAACGATGTGGGCAACCGCTATAGCCCCACAGTCATTTGTGCGGCCATTACATCGCAAATTAACAAAGCCAAGCTGCCCACCCATATCGAAATTGACAGCCAGCAATACACGCTGGTGAAAGATTCGGTGGTTTTATTGGAGCAAGTGCGTACCATTGATAAAAAAAGGCTACGGGAAAAAATATGCCATTTGGATGACGGGTTAATGTTCCGGGTAAACAGGGCATTGATGACGAGCTTTGGACTGAACTGATACATAAGATACACATAGGCTCGTTGAGCGCAACCTTCCCCAAGGTCTGCGCTTTTTTCTTTATGCATAACATTGACGGTTTTATGTTCAGGGCTTATACTGGTAAAAAATAAAAAAGAGGAATTGCATGGAAATTGAAAAAAAATATTTACTAAACGGATTGCCCTTTGATTTATCTGCTTATCCTGCTCAATCCATCACCCAGGGTTATATTGCTGTAAGCCCTACCATTCGGTTACGGCAAATCAACGATTACTTTGTGTTGACTGTGAAAGGGCCAGGGCACATGGCCAGGGAAGAACTGGAACTGCCTTTAACCCATGCCCAGTTTCAAACTTTATGGCAAAAGGTTGATGTTTCCCTTCAAAAGACCCGCTATCTGGTTCCATTATCGGAATCTTTAACAGCGGAAGTGGATGTTTATGCAGGTTCCCTTTCCGGGCTATACACGGTGGAAGTAGAGTTTACCAGCATAGAAGCAGCCAACGGTTTCACCCCGCCAGCCTGGTTTGGCCCGGATGTCACCCTGGATAAGCGCTATAAAAATACGGCTCTGGCTATGTATGGCCTGCCAGAACCGTTACGTGAGGAATGAACTTATGTTTAAAAATTTTTTGCTCTGCTTTGCAAACACCGGTTTGCTGGTTGCCGGGCAGCTTTTGTTTAAATACGGCACCGTTGGCAAAACGGTGGGTAGCCTGTGGGACTTGCTGCGTTTGCTTTTCTCCCCCATCATTATTGCCGCTCTTTTCTTTTATGGGGTCAGTACCATGCTTTGGATATACATCTTAAGCAAAATTCCTTTAAGCTTTGCCTACCCGGTGCAGGCACTGGCTTTTCCCATTGTGCTGGTGCTGTCGATGCTTTTATTTAAGGAAAATGTTACCCTTATCCGTTGGCTGGGCATTAGCCTTATTGTATGCGGGGTTGCGCTGGCTGTGGCAAAATAGCAAAAAGACTGCTGCTTTAAGAGCAACAGTCTTTTTTATTTTATCATTAATCTTCTTTAATTGTAGGTGGTATTTGCATTTGTGCAACCAATTTCTCGTAGCAGCACTGGCACATGTCGATACAATGGGTTTCGCCGTCATGGGGAGAACCATACCCCCACTGCTTTTCTAT
>CAZCQP010000009.1:0-36590 GCA_964500895.1 uncultured Eubacteriales bacterium
AAATACAGCATGTCCCCCCGGTCTGAATTCATAACCGGGTCAGCAGCAGTAGATTCTAAAAGCTTTGATATATCTGTGCCCGAAGCAATATTTAAGATTCTTTTAAGCTGAATAGCACCCGAGGAAGCATTCAGCGCAACAGCTTCTGTTGCATACAGCTCTCCCAGTTCTGCCATGGTTTGGGACTTGGCACTGTCTGCAATCCGGTCTGCTTCCTGCTCCAGTCTTGCATCTGTATTGATGTTTACACCGTGAAATTGGGTTTGCGGGGTCACTTTGTTTTGCTTCTGCTGCACAACATGCCCCAATTCATGCCCCAAATGTTTTTCCTGCCCGGAACCTATGTACACGTGGTTGCATTGGGTATAGGCCAATGCTTCAAACTGGGCAGGCTTATTGGAATTGTAATGCACACGCACATCATCAAATGAAAACCCAGATGCTTGCTCAAACCTGGATTTCAAGCCGTCTGGAATGCCAGTTACATTGGGCACTTGGCTGCTTTTTTTCTGAATGGTATGGTCTTGGTTTGGTTTTTTGCTTTGCTTTTCCTTTTGGTTGGCATAATCAAACAACCGTAACCCCCCTTATGATATTCATCCATGCCAATAAAAATTTAGGGAAAACCTTTTTAAAAGTTTTCCCTAAGAAAGTTCCGTATTTATTCCACAAACCGCTCGGTAAACTCATGAAAGGGCATAGGCTTGGCAAAATAATACCCTTGCACAATTTCGCAACCAATCTCCCGCAGCAAATCAATGTGGGCCTTGGTTTCCACCCCTTCTGCTACCGTGTGGATATCCAGCTTTTTAGCCATCTGAATCACGCTGGTAATGACAATTTGCTCCCGTTTGGCTTCTTTCGATTTTTCAAAGAAGCTGCGGTCAATTTTCACCACGTCTATCGGTATTTCCTTTAGCAGACCCAAGGAAGAATAGCCGGTGCCAAAGTCGTCCATGGAAAGGGTAAATCCGGCCTCATGTAGTTCTGCCAGCACAGCTTTAAGCACCGCTTCATTGCCCACCATAGAGGACTCGGTTATCTCCGTCTCCAAATATTCGTGGGGCACCCCGTATTGGTCTGCAATGGCGCACAAACACGATACAAAGCCGCCTTTAAGCAGATGAAGCCTTGAAAAATTAGTAGAAATGATGAATGGCTTTTTCCCTGCATCTATTAAGGATTTTAAATACTTGCAAGCTTGCTCAAACATATACATATCCAGTTGCACCACAAACCCGTTTTTTTCAAAAATAGGAATAAAGTCCGCCGGGTACATGATGTATTGGCCTTTTATCCACCAACGGGCCAGCGCTTCCGCTCCA
The DNA here is from genome assembly GCA_964500895.1 of uncultured Eubacteriales bacterium. Lineage (GTDB taxonomy): Bacteria > Bacillota > Clostridia > Lachnospirales > JAISER01 > CAZCQP01. The sequence goes on from CAZCQP010000009.1 coordinate 1,326, forward strand.
ACCAACGTATTGTCTGCCAAGGCGTACTTAGGTTGCAAAAACATGGTAAATTCCTCGTCTGCAAGGGCTTTTTCCATTTTTGCTTCCACCTCACGCTCCAGGTTTAATTTATCCCGCAGCTTGCTGTCGTATTTCTGGGTTTTGTTTTCCAGCAGCTCGTTCTTTTTGGCCGTATTGTGGGCAAAACTCACCTTCTCAATAACCGCCAGAATGTCCGTTTCCCCCTGCTCCACCAAATACAGCCCAACGGCAAACTTCACCTTATACGTCATCAGGCCTTTAATTTTTTCGTTAAACATCCGCTCAAATTCCGCCTGCCTAGCTTCCATCTGTTCAAAATTTTCACAGTTTAACAAGGCAATGAAACGGTCGCCGTAAATATGGGCAAAACACTCGGTTTTGGGGTTACACAGTGCCTTCAAAGACTGGGCCGCCCCCCGTATCAGCTGGTCACCCACCACATAGCTGAAAATTTCGTTCAAAAAGTCCAGCCCTTCAATGTTCAGGCGCATGGCAGCATAGGGCCTTTGGGGGTTGTCTGCCAAAAGCAGGGAACCCTCCTCACGGAATTTGGTCATATTCGGGCAGTCTGTTAAATCGCTGTAGTATGCCTTTTTATACAGCAGCTCTGCATATTTTCTTTCAGACAAAATCAAGTAAATAACCAGCCCAAAAAACAAAAGAGCAATGCAAGCGGTTAAAATCACTGTTAGGAATAACAAGTAATTGGCTTGGGCAGCCACCACATCGTCTGGAACGGAAGTAAAAATATACCAACCGTTAAAATCCAACGGGGCATAATGGAGCAACCGTTTTTGGCCGTTGAAGCGGTATATCGAATGGCCGGAGATACCGGCCTGCATATTGGCCAAAATGGTGTCGTAGTTGTCGTATTCAACGGGTTCGGATTCCTGCAAATATTCCAAAACATTAGACTTTACCCCGTTTTTCTGGCGGCTGGCACGGGTAATCACATAGCCATCTGCATCACAAATGTAGGCACGGCCTTCCCCTTCAAAGGAAGCAAAAAATAGGTCGTTTAAGCTGGAAGTCACGTAAGCCCCTGCCAACACAGCCCCAATCTGGCCATTCTTGATGACCGGCACAGCAACGACCACAACCGTTTTGCCGTCCACCTGGGATATGATAGGGTCGGACACAGAAACCTGTCCTTTTAGCGCTTCCTGAAAATAGGTGCGGTGTGATACATCGATGCGTTTATCATAGCTGGTCACCCCTTGGCCAGATAGATCGGCAAGAATCATGTAATCGAACCGGCTGGTGGTGGCTGCATCCTGTAAGAATTTTACCGCCAATAGGTGGTTGTTGGCGATGCCCTCCATGTTGGTTATAAGCTGGGCAATGGTGGTTACAACGTTGATTTCCCCTTCTAAGTGGGATAAAAAAGTAAGCTTTTCCTGCCCCATCAGTTCCTGAATGGTCTGGCAGGACGTTTGGCTTAACATTTTTTTCATTGCATAGTTGTAGAGCGACAAACCCAGAATTGTCGCCAATATTAGGATGCAAAAGAAAATATGGATAGATTTTCTGAAAGTATTTTTAAGCATAAGCTTCCTCCCGTGCTGCTATTGCTCCAGTAACGCCGCTTCAGCAAAACCTCCTGAAGCCCTCGTCACCATGTAGTCGATGGTGCCCTTCTAGCGCTATGCAAAAAATTGTAGACCGTACCAGCATTTCCACAATGGCCATAAAATATTGCCCATTCACATAAACAAAAACCGCCAAATGAACATTTGACGGCCCTGTCTGCAACAAACCCAATACAGAAGCCGTAAGCAGGTTTGCTTGTGTTTCAGCGTTCTTCTGTAGTTTCTGTTTCATCATCTACATTCAAGTCATCGGGATAAACAACGGTGTCAAACACTGTTTGGGTGGCAGCATCCTGCACATCCACTTGCAGCCGAATGTCTGCTTCCGGCACACCGTCATAAAGCTGATAAATGTAGCTGCTAAGCCAAAAGCCAATAACAACAAAACCATCCAGGCTTTCTTCATACTGTGCTTGGTCCACAACCAAGGTCATATGGGTCAAGTCGTCACTGGTGATGATGTCTTTGATAGAGCTATCTTCACTGCTTTTCGTCTTATCAAAAAATTCTTGAACCGTATCTTTAATTTCATTCAATTTTTCCGTATGGATAGCTTTAGACATGGTGATGGACCGGGAGCCGTCCTGGTTGATGGTCACCTGATACTTGCTGGTATCGTCGTATTCTCCGTTATCGTTCCCGAAGAAGGATTCTGGCAGCGTAATGGTCACTTGTTCGTCAGCAGCAGTCGTGGTAGTAGCAGCACTGGCCTGGGCTTGGGGGGCGCTTTCTGCCGGCGCAGTTGTTTGGGTTGCTGCTTCTGGTTCTTTCTTCGCCGTGCAAGCCACAGACCCAAAACAGATGCTGGCAATTAATAAAAACGCTAATAGTTTTTTCATTATAGCCTCCTTCGATTGTTCTTCGGCTTTCGTCAATGTGTATAATAAAGCATAAACCATTTGTCAATTTTTGTCAACAGTCTAGCGGGTTCACCACCACGATATGTAGGGGCGAACTGTGTTCGCCCACCGTGTCTTATTCCCCCACCGTAGGCAGGTGGCTTAAATTATTGCCTTCCGTATCATCGGGCAACGATTTTAAATAGGCATTGCCATTGCGGCTGGAAATGCCCACCCCAACAATACCCCCGGCCCGGGCCAGCTCCACCGCCGCTTGCTTATCCAAAATGCGTCCGTCTGCCAACTGATACCCCGTCACCCGGCTGCCGTCTTTGGTTAGCCCCACAATGCGCTGGGCGTTAGGGGCAGGCTGCGGAATTTCCTGCAACGCCTTCATGGGCAGGCTTTCAGCATTTGTTTTTAAATCTTGCATATGCCTGTGCTCCTTGTATAATGTATTTACGGTGCTTTTTTTCAAGCACGCCGCATAAAAAATGATTATCCATAAGAAACTATCGGAGGTTCGTTATGCATTCTATTATTCTTGAAACGCAAAGAACCTATTTAAGACAAATTTGTCTTGAAGATTTTAATGAAATTTTTGCAATATTAGGTGATCAAGACGTCATGTATGCTTGGGAACACGCCTTTTCTGCTACCGATGTTCGCAGCTGGATGAATGAAAACATCTTGCGCTATAACAGAGATGGCTATAGCTATTGGGCAGTCATTTTAAAAAACACAGAAAAGATGATTGGCCTTTGTGGTATTTTCAAAGAAGAGGCAGACCGTCAAGCTTATGTTGGGCTTGGGTACATCTTCCACAAAGCGTTTTGGGGTCAGGGCTTTGCGTTTGAGTGTGCCAACGCTTGTAAAAACTTTGCTTTTCATTCACTGCAAATTCCTTTACTCACCGCACAAATTAGACCAGATAATACACCTTCCCAAAAGATTGCAGAAAAACTTGGTATGGCTGTTATAAAGCATTTTGACCGTTTTTATAAAGGAAAGCATGTACCCCACCTATTGTTTGGCTGTTCACAGTAATGGTTTTTACCTACCTGCCTTTATCTATATGCCTTTACCTTTTCCAAAAAGACCTTAATGTTCTGGCTTTCATGGGCCGTGTCTATCCCTGTGCGCCCCAGCCGGTCACACAAGCCCAACAGCGCCACATCCTCCACATTGGTTTGGGTCAACATGCCGGAAATGTCTGCAAAAGGCAAATCCTTCACCACAAACAAAATTTGCATGTGCCACCGTACCAACGCCTGTACTTGCCCAATAAAAGCTTCTTCTTCAAAACATTCTAAAAATTCCCGGGCCATTTCCGCCCCCACTTTGTCGTGGTCGTAGGCCGTAATTTTCCCTTTGCGCATCCGGGTGGTTTTGGCTTTTCCAATGTCGTGGAGCAACGCCGCCCACATGAACACCCTGGGGTTGGTGGCCTGGCTTTTGCGCTTGGCGGCTTCATCCACCACCAGCAGGGTGTGGTTCCACACATGGCCTTCCGGGTGATGGGTAGGCGACTGGGGCACCCGATGCAAGGTGCTTAACATGGTGAAGGGATGGTTTTCAAAATCAGGGTTCTCAAGGGTGTCCAAATAGCGGGATGGCTGCCCATCCCTGCATAAATGCTCATCTAATGCTTCAAAAAGCTCAAATTTATCCATGAGGTTTTCTCCTTTAGTCTTACACATTTCTATTTTTCCACGTTTCCGGCAGATTAGCCCGCCATTTTCTAACATGGTAAAATTTTTATGGCTTTTAAATAGGCCATGCGCTATAATTATCGTATATATTTTAACCGTTTGGATGCAGGATGAGGAGAGATGGTATGAAGCAAAAAGCACTAAACATTTTTCAAGAAGAACTGGATGCCATCAAAGCAAAGGGCATGTACAAGGAAGAACGGGTGATTTTAACCCCCCAGGGCAAGGAGATTCAAACCCCCAAAGGCAAAGTGATTAACATGTGCGCCAACAATTACCTGGGGCTGGCCAACGACCCAGACATTATCCAGGCCGCCAAAGCCAGCTACGACCAATGGGGCTATGGCATGTCTTCGGTGCGCTTCATCTGCGGCACGCAGGACATTCACAAGCAGCTGGAAAAAGCCGTCAGCACCTTTTTGGGCATGGAGGACACCATTTTGTACTCCTCCTGCTTCGATGCCAACACCGGCCTGTTTGAAACCCTTTTAACCGAGGAAGACGCCATCATTAGTGATGCCGCCAACCACGCCAGCATCATCGACGGGGTGCGGCTGTGTAAAGCCAACCGCTTCCGCTACCAAAACAACGACATGGGGGATTTAAAAGCCCAGCTGGAAGCCGCCAAAGACTGCCGCATTAAGCTCATTGTCACCGACGGGGTGTTCTCTATGGACGGCATCATCGCCGACCTGCCCGCCATTTGCGATTTAGCCGAAGCTTACGGTGCACTGGTGATGGTGGACGACAGCCATGCCGTGGGTTTTGTGGGGGAAACTGGCCGGGGCACTCACGAATACCGCAACGTCATGGGCCGGGTGGACATTTTGACCGGCACGTTCGGCAAAGCCATGGGTGGTGCCAGCGGCGGGTACACCGCAGCCAGCAAAGTGATTGTGGACTTGCTGCGCCAAAGAAGCCGCCCCTACCTGTTTTCAAATTCAGTGGCCCCCGCCATTGTCTGCGGCACACTGAAAACCATTGAACTGCTCACCACCTACTCAGACAAGCGGAATAAGCTGGTGGAAAACACCACCTTCTACCGCAAACTGTTAACGGAAAACGGCTTTGACATTATTGAAGGCACCCACCCCATTGTGCCCATCATGTTTTATGATGAAGTGAAAGCCGTGGAAACTGCCGCTCAAATGTACGAAAAAGGGGTGTATGTCATCGGGTTTACATTCCCGGTGGTGCCCAAAGGCAAGGCCCGCATCCGCACCCAGGTTTCCGCCACCCATACGGAAGAAGAACTGGCTTATGCGGTGCAGTGTTTAAAAGAAATTCGAGATAAAGACAACCGGTAATAATATCATTATAAAGAGGTGATCGGATGGCAGCAATGATGAACGCTCTGGTGAAAAGCAAGCCGGAAAAAGGCATCTGGATGGAACGTGTGCCTGTGCCGGACATGGGCATCAACGACGTTAAGATCAAAATATTAAAAACCTCTATTTGCGGCACAGACGTGCACATTTACAACTGGGACGCATGGTCTCAAAAGCATGTGCCGGTGCCCCTAACCATTGGCCACGAGTTTGTGGGTGAAATTGTGGAAGTTGGCGCCAATGCAGACGGCTTTAAAATTGGGGAGCTGGTATCTGGGGAAGGGCATTTAGTGTGCGGCAAATGCCGCAACTGCCTGGCCGGCCGCCGCCATTTGTGCAAAGACACCCGTGGGGTTGGGGTGAACTATCCCGGTGCTTTTGCGGAATACTTGGCCATTCCTTACACCAACGTGTGGAAGTGCTCCGATAAAATTCCAACAGAACTGTTTTCCTGCTTCGACCCTCTGGGCAATGCGGTACACACCGCCCTTTCCTTCGACTTGGTGGGGGAAGACGTGCTCATTACCGGTGCAGGGCCCATCGGCATTATGGCCGCAGCCATTTGTCGCCATGTGGGGGCACGGCATGTGGTGGTCAGCGATGTGAACGACTACCGGCTGGATTTGGCCGCCAAGCTGGGGGCTACGGTTACCGTAAACGTCAGCCGCCAAAACCTGGCGGAAGTGATGAACAACATCGGCATGAAAGAAGGCTTCGATGTGGGGCTGGAAATGAGCGGCAACGGCAAAGCTTTCGCCCAAATGGTAGACTTGATGTACCACGGGGGCAAAATTGCCATGCTGGGCATTTTAAACGGGGATGTGGCCATAGACTGGGACAAAGTGGTGTTTAACGGCCTTACCATTAAAGGCATTTACGGCCGGGAAATGTACGAAACCTGGTACAAAATGACCGCCATGCTGGAAAGCGGTCTGGACGTTACCCCGGTCATCACCCACCGTTATAACATTAAAGATTATGAAGAAGCCTTTGAAGTGATGCGCTCCGGCCAATCCGGGAAAGTGGTGCTGGACTGGGAGCAATAAAGCAACCGTGTAGGGGGATATAACCAATGAGTGAAAACAAAGGGCAACGGTCTTGTGCAGACTGCGGGTCTGTGCATTGCGGCAAGCCAAAAGGGGAATACCCTGAATTTTGCCTCACCACCCATTTAGAACAAAAGGAATTGGAAGAAGTGTTGGCGCTGTATGACGAGCCGGAAAACCACGCCATCACTTTGAATGCGGCAGACATTGAGTTTGAGTTTTACAAGAAATACACCCGCATTCAAGAGCTGGTGGAATTTGCCAAGCGCATGGGTTACAAAGACATTGGCATTGCCACCTGCATGGGCTTGATAGACGAAACACGCATACTGGCCAAAATACTGCGCAGCCATGGGTTTGAGGTGTACGGTGTGGCTTGCAAAGTGAGTGCCACCCCCAAATCCCGGGTGGGCATTGATGAACGGTGCGAAGGGGTGGGTGTGGCCATGTGTAACCCCATCCTTCAGGCCAAGCTGTTAAACAAGCACAACACCCAGCTAAACGTGATCATGGGGCTGTGTGTGGGCCACGACTGCCTGTTTGTAAAATATTCGGAAGCCCCGGTGACCACCCTTGTGGTGAAGGACCGGGTACTGGGGCATAACCCGGTGGCTGGACTGTACACCGCCGGCACGTATTACGGGCATTTGTTGAAGAAGGATTAAAAAATGGTGGGGAACTTTTTCGAGAAAAAGTTCCCCACTCCCTTTTAATGTCCTTACGCCTTCAACAGCTCCATAAACTCCGCCCCGGTGACGGTTTCCTTGCTGTACAAATGTTCTGCAATCCGCTCCAGCGCCTCCCGGTTTTCGGCCAGCAACGCCACTGCCTGATTGTAACAATCTTCCAAAATATCCTTCACTTCCATATCAATGGCTTCCCCGGTGGCTTCCGCACAGGTCATCACCCTGCGCCCGTCTAAATATCGGTTCTCCACACTCTCCAGCCCCATCATGCCAAATTTCTCGCTCATGCCATACTGGGTCACCATGCTTCGGGCCATTTGGGTGGCTTTTTCAATGTCGTTGGAAGCCCCGGTGGTCTGGGTGTCAAACACCAGCTTTTCTGCTGCCCGCCCTGCCAAAGCGGTAACAATCTGTGCCAGCATCTCCTCTTTAGACCACAAGAACTTCTCATCTTCCGGCATATGCAGAATGTAACCCAAAGCCCCCATGGTACGGGGCACAATGGTAATCTTTTGCACGGGCTGGGCATTTTTCTGTAAAGCCGCCGCTAAAGCATGGCCTACCTCGTGGTAAGACACCAGCCGCTTTTCGGTATCAGACAAAATGCGGTCTTTCTTTTCCTTGCCCGCAATGACCACTTCCACCGCATCCATAATGTCTTCCTGCAAAATGGCATCCCGGCCCATGCGCACTGCCCGCAAAGCAGCCTCGTTAATCATGTTGGCCAGGTCCGCCCCGGAAGCCCCGCTGGTGGCGTAGGCAATTTGTTTTAAGTTCACGTCCGTGCCCATTGTCACTTTGGCGGCATGTACTTTCAAAATGGCTTCCCGGCCTGCCATGTCCGGCCGTTCCACAATGATTCTGCGGTCAAACCGGCCCGGACGCAGCAGTGCCTTGTCCAAAGTTTCCGGCCGGTTGGTGGCCGCCAAAACCACTACCGCTTGGCCGGATTCAAAACCGTCCATTTCCGCCAACAGCTGGTTCAGGGTTTGTTCCCGCTCGTCGTTTCCGCCGTGCTGGGTGTCCCGGCTTTTACCAATGGCGTCAATTTCGTCTATGAACACAATACAAGGGGCCATTTTTTTGGCTTGCTCGAACAAATCCCGCACACGGGATGCCCCAACCCCCACAAACATTTCCACAAACTCAGAGCCGGACAGGGAGAAAAAAGGAACCCCTGCTTCCCCGGCCACTGCTTTAGCCAGCAAAGTTTTGCCTGTGCCGGGAGGGCCCACCAACAGGGCACCTTTGGGCTGCTTAGCCCCAATTTTTTTATACTTTTCCGGGTTTTGCAAGCAATCGGTCATTTCCAGCAAAGACTCTTTGGCTTCGTCCTGCCCGGCGATGTCTGCAAAGGTGACCCCTGTTTTCTTTTCCATGTTGTACATTTTGGCCCCGGACTTGCCCATTTTGGTCAAGCCACCCAGGCCCCCTTGCATCCGGCCCATCACCAGCCGCAACATAAAAGAGATAAACACAAAGGGCAGCACCCATTCTAAAATAAAGTCCATAATGGGGGAGTTCTTGGGTATGATTTTTAGGAAAGTAACGTTGTTTTCAAGCAAAATATCCGTCAGGGCCGGGTAATCCAAAAGCCCGGTGTAGCACACAGAAAGGTTTTCCAGCATCTTGGCTTTCCTGTCATCGTCCTCAATGCCTAAAATTTCCCCGGCGGCTGTTTTGTCAAAATCCTTTATCAGCTGCAAATAAATGGTTTCCTCTTGAATTTGCACCTGCTCCACACTGCCGTTTTCCACCAGCCGTAAAAACTGGTTGTAGGAAATTTGAACGTTGCGTTCCCCCAAAAAGCTACCTGTAATAAAGTTCAGCGCCACAGACAGCAAAAATCCAATGGTAATTACTTGCAGAATGTTCATTCTCTTTTGCCCGTTGTTGTTGCCGGGCTCTGTGTTGGTCGGCATATAACCGCTCCTTGCTTCATAAAATTTGCTTTGTCGCTATGTTGTATATTAACACTTGTCCTATATCCATGGCAACCGTCATTTTTCATTGACAATACAGCACGAAACTTATACTATTGTATCACCGTCTTTTTCCCACACAAAAAAAATAGCCAGAGGTGGCCACTTGAAACTTTTTCATAAAGATTTTAGCCTAATGGTGATTGGGCTTATTATATCCATTTTTGGTTCTGCCATTTTACGTTTTGCCTTATCCACCTATGTGCTGGATTTAACAGGCCGGGCAGACTTGTTTGCTCTTGTGTTTGCGGTTTCTTCCATCCCCGGCATTGTGCTCACCCCTTTAGGCGGGGCCATTGCAGACCGGTTCAACCGCCGAAACCTAATGGTCATTTTCGATTTTACAAGCAGCATCATTGTGGCGTGTTCTGCTTGGCTTTTGTGGCAAAGTCAGTTCGGCATTGTGCTGGTGGGCATCATCATGACGCTTTTGGCCATTATTAGTTCCATGTATCAGCCAACAGTTCATGCCAGCGTTCCCTGCTTGCACCCCCCGGAAAACCTTGAGAAAGCCAATGGGGTGGTGTCTGGGGTGGCCGCATTGTCCAGTTTGGCTGGGCCGGTGATTGGGGGCGTGTTGTACGGTCTTGTGGGCATTGAAGCGCTCATTATTTTAAGCTGCGCCGCCTTTTTCCTGTCTGCCGTTATGGAAATCTTTATCCATATCCCCTTTGAGAAACCCCACACCCACGGGCACATTGTGTCCGCCATTTTTAAAGACATTAAGGACGGGGCTGTTTATGTCACCAAAACCAGACCTTATATTTTTAAGGTAATGATTATCGCTGCCCTGCTCAATCTGTTTTTAGTGCCCTTTTTCATTGTGGGCATTCCCTATATTTTGCGCATCACCATGGCCTCCAGCGATACCATGTACGGCCTGGGGCTGGGTATTGTGCAGTTAAGCAGCATCATTGGGGCTTTGTCCATTGGCCTGTTTGCCCCCAAAATGCAGCTCCCCACCATGTATCGATGGGTGGTGGTGATGGGGCTATTGTTCGTGCCCATGGCAGGAGCGTTGCTGCCCCAAATGCTTGAATTGGGCTACCTGCCTTCTTTCATTGGGCTCTTTCTTTTCGCTGTGCCCGTGCTTATGTGTACCACCATGCTCTCCATCTTTGTTATTACCGTTGTACAAAAAGAAACGCCCAATGCACTGCTGGGCAAGGTGATGGCGCTTATTACCACCATGTCGCAATGTGCTGCACCTGCCGGGCAAGTGATGTTTGGGGCGTTGTTAGGGGCGTTTAGCCATGGGGTATACATACCCACTTTGATTATGGGCGGGTTTGTGCTGCTCATTGCGGTTGTGACCAAAAGGTTGTTACGCGCAGGCATGGAAACTGAACAGTGACGCAGGGTTTTATTCCATGTTTGGTTTTGTGGCTTTCACCATGAGCATCATGGGGCGGCGCATTTCATCAGCCATACCCTGCATATCCAGCATTTCCTTTGCAATCCACGTCAATGTATGGTGTTGCTTCGTCACAATATGCCCCAAAAACTGTCCCGGGATAAAAATACTGGTCAACGGGCCAGTGCTGGGGTTTGCCGTCCGGGGTATACACCCAGTCTTCATTCACACCTGCCGTAAAAACAGGATGTTCTATATTAAATATAAAGCTTCCGTTTGCTTTCAGCGTTTTGTATACCTGGCTATAAAGGGCATCCAGGTTTTCCACATAGTGCAGCACAAGGTTGGAGATTACACACTCGTAAGTGTGGGCAGGGTATGTGTAATCATCAAGCCCCATAACAGCGTAGATGATGTTGGGATGGGCATTTTTCGTTTTAGCCGCATCAATCATTTTTTCGCTAAGGTCAATGCCAAGCACATGGTGCGCACCGCAAGCTATGGCATAGGCGCAATGCCAGCCGTATCCACACCCCAAGTCCAGCACCGTTTTGCCCTTTAAATTGGGAATTAAATCTTTCAGCTGGTGCCATTCCCCTGCGCCCGGCAACCCTTCCTTGCTGCGGGACATTTGGGCATATTGGTTAAAAAAGTTGTGCTCATCATAAATGTTGTACATGTTTAAATTTCCTCGTCATAACGCTTAATTTTGCCTTTATCATACCACAAAATGGGCAAAAATTCAAGTCTTGTCATTTTTGTCTGCCTGGTGTAAGAAGTATAAGAGGTGATTGAAATGACAGACACAACAGCAAGCATGACCGCCTTGGTCAGCGCATTCGCCAGAGCCTTCCACTTTGAAAACAATGCCCAGTGCATTTTTGAAGACGGCCTGGCAAAACAATTGTTATCCCCCCAGGAATACGCAGGCATTGGCCAGCACATGGCAAAGGGTATTGGCTTTTTCAACCCCGCCCTTGCCAACAGCCCGGCAGAAGAAGCCCTGCGCTGGGTGGTGGATACCCATCTTTCCCCCGCACCCCTTGCCCGGGGGGCTTTTGGCGAAAACAGCCTGGCAGTGGCGGTGGGCATTGGCGCAAAGCAGTACGTCCTTTTAGGGGCGGGGTACGACACCTTTGCTTACCGTCAGCCCCAGTGGGCGGAAGGTTTGCATATTTTCGAGGTGGACCACCCGGCCACAGCAGCCGATAAACAGCGGCGGCTACAGTCCTCCGCCTTGAACATCCCCAACAATGTGCACTTTGTTTCCGCCGATTTTAATGCAGAAGGCTGGACGCAAGCACTCACCGGCCATCCGGCTTTTGATGCAACCGCCCTTACCTTTTGCAGTGCCATGGGTTTAAGCTATTACCTTTCAGAATGGGCATGGGCTTCTCTTTTACAGACCTTATCCACTGCCCTTCCCGCCGGAAGCAGCCTGGTTTTTGACTACCCCGACGAAAACAGCCACACCGAACATGCCGGGGAAAGAGCAAAACGGCAAGCCATGCTGGCCAAAGCAGCCAACGAAACCATGCATCCCGGCTATAGTTACAGCCAAATGGAAAAGCTATTGGCCAATTGGGGCTTTCTCATTTATGAACACCTAACGCCAGCAGACATAACCCAGCAATATTTTAAACACTATAACCAGGCAAATCCAGCCCACCCTATGGAAGCTTTTGATAACGTGAACCTTTGTCTGGCCGTTAAAAATGTGGGGATTAAAGCACCGGCAAAACCATAATGCTTGCAGAAAAATTATATCAATTTAAGAAAAAACGCCGGCCTTTCTCAACAGGAGTTGGCAGACCAGATGAGCATTTCCAGACAGGCCGTGTCAAATTTCGCACAAAAAATAAGTGCGACGGCTTTTCAAGCAAAATTGCTAAAGAAAACCGATGCAGTTTTATGACACATTTCCACAAGTATTGACGCATTTAGCTAAAAGTGTTAAACTTGGGGTATGCATACTGTGGGCGGTTGTGCTGGCCAAACCCGAAAGGGGGTGAGGCCGTATGACGTTATTTGAAGTGATTTACTTAATTTTGTTTATCATTTTAATATACGTTACATACCTTGGAGCAAAAAAGTAGCCGCCCTGTTTTTTGAATGATGGCGCGGCTACTTTTTTACTTACACTAAAAAATTTGGCCATACCGTCAAGCAGTATGCTGGGGGAGTGTTAACGGCACTCCCTTTTTCTATGTCTAGTGTACACCCGCAGCCTTACTCTGTCAAGCAAAAACATGTCGTCTCAACTACTCCCATCTATTTACAAAATTTCCAATTTATGGTAATCTATTTCTGAGGTGATGGACATGCTACTTTTAGAAAAAGCCAAGACCCTTTTCCCGGACAGAAAAGCCCTTGTGCACCTGAACGTGGAAAACGAAAGCGCCCAATACTTTGACAAACTGGACGCCGTTGAGGACAAGTTTTTAAAGGATTTTTGCACCCAGGTGGTGTTAAGCACCATGGCAGACGCCTACGACTTTTTTTATTACGTGCAGAGTGAATACAATATCTTTTACAGCCACATACAAGATTTAACGCCGGAGGTTGCCGCCAAGCTGTACAAATGGATGGGCATGTACCATGCCGTGTGCTGCAACCACGAGGCAGACTTCCTGGAAACCAAGCCCTTGCGGGACGCTTTAAGCCATGTGTTCGGCTGGAGCCGGTACGACAAAAAAATGTTCCGCTACTTCCTAAACCTGCGGAAAAACTGTTCCGCCCTCTTTGACGTGCTGTTTTTAAAGAAGATGGTGCTGGACCTGTTCGACTGCCCCTTAGCCGGGCCAACCCTTGCACTGTGCGGCCATTTATTTTATAATGCACACAACGCCTTTATAGGCGAACTGAAACATGCGCTGGAGCCTGTGCCCGTTTAATACCTCTAAGCTCCAGCCATTGAAGGAGCGAAAACAATGGCCAGCCGTTTCACCCCGGAGCAAACCCGGGCCATCACCACCCGCGGGAGCGACCTGCTGGTGTCCGCCGCCGCCGGTTCCGGCAAAACTGCCGTGCTCATCGCCCGGCTTATGTCTTTAATTGCCCCGGAGGACGGTGCAACAGACCCGGTGGATGTAGACCGGCTGCTGGTGGTGACATTCACGGAAGCGGCGGCCTCGGAAATGCGCCAGCGGCTCACCAACGCCTTGTTTGCCCGGTTGGAAGAAACTCCAGAGGACGACAACCTGCGCCGCCAATTAACCCTGCTACATAAAGCCCCCATCTCCACCATCCACGCCTTTTGCCTGGATGTCATTCGCCGGCATTTTTACTTGCTAGACTTGGAACCGGGCTTTCGCATGGCGGATACCATTGAAACCCAGCTCATTAAAAACGACGTGATGGGGGCTTTATTTGAAAGCCTGTACGCCGCAGAGGACGAGGGTTTTCTCAACCTGGTAGACAGCTACGGGGGCAGAAAAACCCATGACGAACAGCTGGGTTTGCTGGTGGAACGGCTTCACGGCTTCATGTGTAACGCCCCCTGGCCAGAGCCTTGGCTTTTAGGGCATTTGGAAGCTTTCCAGGAAGGCACAACCACCTTGAACCCCTGGCTGGGGCTGGTTTTAGAAGCGGTGGAAAACGGGCTGGCGGCGGTTTTAGACAGCATCCACACCGCACTGTCGGTGGCCAATGGCCCTCATGGCCCGGTTCAGTACGCCCCGGCCCTTTTAGACGATGAAGCGCTGGTGAACCGGCTGTTGTCCGCTTGCCCTCAAGGCTACGATGCCCTGTATGACGCTTTCCAAGGCCTTACCCACACGGCATTATCCCGTAAAAAAAGCAGCCCGGATGTGTGGGAAAGCCACAAAGACCGGGTGAAAGAGATTCGGGAAACGGAAGTGAAAAAGGCCTTAGCTACCTTGAAATCCGCTTACTTTTTCAAGCCCCCAGCCCTTATTCGGGAGGACTTGACCCAGGCCTTTCCCGCTATGGACAGCCTGTGCCGACTAACCCTTGCCTTTCACCAGGCGTACCAGGCAGAGAAAAAGGAACGGAACGTGGCGGATTTTAACGACCTGGAGCATTTTTGCCTGCAAATTTTGCTGGACCAAGAAGCTTCCACCCCAGACAACCCGGTGCCTTCCCAGGAAGCGCTGGCGTTAGCCCAGAAATTCGAGGCCATTTTCATAGACGAATACCAGGACAGCAACCCCATTCAAGAGTTGATATTGTCGCTGGTGGCTCGTCATGCCCCGGGTAACCGGTTCATGGTGGGGGATGTGAAGCAAAGCATTTATAAATTTCGCCGAGCCAGCCCGGACATTTTTCTGGACAAGTACCGCCGTTTTGCAGCGGAGCACAACATCGAAGGCCAGCGGGTGGACTTGTCTAAAAACTTTAGAAGCCGGGACACGGTGCTTTTTGGCATTAACTGCCTGTTTGAGCAGCTCATGACTGAAAGGCTGGGGGAAGTGGCCTACGACCACCAAGCCGCCCTGCACCCGGGGGCGGACTTTCCCATGGAAGCAGAAGGATGTAGCGGACAGATTCCCCAAACCGTGAGCCTGTTGCTAGCGGTGGATAATGAATCTACGGACACCGATAGCCCAGACATTTTAGAGGAAGATGAAACAGAAGAAGCCCTCTCCGGGGCCAAGCTGGAAGCGGCCATGATTGCCGCCCGCATTCAAGCCATGGTGACGGGCGAACCCCCCTTGCTGGTCACCGACGAACACACCCGCACCCTGCGCCCCGCCGAATACCGGGACGTGGCCATTTTGGTGCGCTCTGTGAAAGGGGCAGCGGCGGTTTTCACCGAAACCTTCAAAGCAGCGGGCATCCCCCTTATGGCGGACGAAAGCCGGGGGTATTACGACGGTGTGGAAATCACCACCATGCTCAGCCTGTTACAAATCATCGACAACCCCAAGCAGGACATTCCTTTGCTTAGCGTATTGCGCTCGCCCATGTTTCTGTTCACCCCGGACGAGCTGTTAACCCTGCGCATGGCCAAGCCGAATGGCCCTTTTTATGATGCTTGCCTGGCCGTGGCCGAACAACAGGAATCCCCCCTTTCCACCAAGCTTGCACACTTTTTCACCCGGCTCAATGGTTGGCGGGAACTGGCGGTGTACACCCCCATCAGTGACCTGATTGCCCGGCTGTATGCAGACACGGGCTATGAAGCCATGGTGGGCGTCCTTCCCGGAGGGGCTCACCGGCAAGCCAACCTGACGGCGTTAAAAGAAAAGGCCGCCGCCTACGAGGAAACCAGCTACAAAGGGCTTTTTCACTTTAACCGGTACATGGAAAAGCTGTTAAACGCAGCCCAAGACGAAGGAAACGCCAGCATTTTCGCCGAAAACCAAAACGTGGTGCGGCTCATGACCATCCATAAATCCAAAGGGCTAGAGTTTCCGGTGGTGTTCGCCGCCATGCTGGGCAAACGCTTTAACGCCGCCGATGAGCGGGAACAGGTGCTGCTGCACCAAAAGCTGGGCTTTGGCCCGGTGCTGGTGGACGTTCATCAGCGGGTGAAAACCAAGACGCTAGCCCACAAAGCGGTGGCCTATGTGCTGGGCAAGGAAAGGCTTTCAGAGGAAATGCGAATGCTCTACGTGGCCCTTACCCGTGCCAAGGAAAAGCTGTTTGTAACCGGCAGTTTAAAAGACCTGCACAAAGCCCGGAGCAAATGGAGCCGGTACGTGAACCTGCCCGCCCAGACGCTGCCCGTCCACGGGCTGATGCAATGCGGCTGCTTTTTGGACTGGGTGGCCATGGCCATGGCCAGGCACCGCAGCGGGGACTTGCTGCGTAAGGAAGACGATAGCCTGTCCTTTACCGGCCACCCTGGGGTGTGGCACCACCCGGCTGCTTTTGACGTGGCCATCCACACGGCCCAAAGCCTGCGCTTTCAGGAAGAAGCCGCCCAATCTGCCCAGACCGCCGCTTACGCCGCCTTCCAAGCGCAAGTGGCGCAAACGGTGGTAGACGATGCCTTGGCTGCCCGGCTGAACTGGCAATATCCTCAGGCGGCTTTCACCAAACTGCCCACCAAGCTGTCCATCTCGGAAATTAAGCGGCTTTACCAGACGGAGCAGCAGGGCTGGGAAGGGGAAAGTTTGCTTGCCCCCGACCCCACAGTGAAGTGGCCGGCTTTTTACCAGCCATCGGAAGCAAGCATTGCGGGGGCACGGCTGGGTGCCCTCATCCACACGGTGATGGAGCGGCTGGACGTGCATGTACACACCACCACCGCCCACGTACAAGAGCTGGTGGCACGGCTCACCGCCCAGGGGGTGTTCACCCCAGAGGAAGGGGCCGCCATTCCCGTGGGCAAAATAGGCACTTTTGCTGCTAGCCCTCTGGCAGAACGGATGCGCCGAGCAGTGGCCATTCACAAGGAAACCCCGTTTGTTATGCGCCTTTCTGAAAGGGACATGCCGGGCCTAGGGGCGTTGCTGCCCCCGGAGGGTAGTGTGCTGTTTCACGGCATCATCGACTGCTTCTTTGAGGAAACCACCCCTAATGGCGAAACCCGGCTGGTGCTGGTGGACTATAAATCCGACAAGGTGCGGGACGTAGCCGCCCTGAAAGAACGCTATGCCCTGCAGCTGGCCCTGTACAAAATGGCGCTGGAAAAGTGCCGGGGGGCGAAGGTGGCGGAATGCTTGCTGTATTTGTTTGCGTTGGATGGGGTGGTGGAGGTTTAGGGGGAAGGCTAAATGAACAACATCGAATGGGCAAGAACATTTTATATAAGGAGGGATGCGTTGTGTCTATTGCTGACTTAATTGTGCGAAAGTTTTTAGATGAAGCCACAACCCCAGTTGCAAAAGAAGTGGGAATTGGACTTGCAAATATTGTTAATTTACTTTTTACGCCTTCTGAGTTTTTAAGAAAATACAAGGATATTCAGCTAGAGCATTTTTTTAATAAAATACACGAAGGCTTACTAGAGATACCGCCAGAAAACACTATCCCTCCATTGTTAACTATAGCTGGCCCTGCTCTTGAACATGTAGCAAAATTTGGTTTTAATGAATTTGATGAGGAACACATTCAAGATTTATTTGCAGAATTAATTGTAGCCTCAATGGATAAAAGTAAGATACCGCATATTCATCCCGCATTTGTTGAAATAATTAAACAACTTAGCATTTACGATGCAATGCTTTTAAATAGTGGGTATTTTCATCTTGCTGACATGGATAAAATTTTTGGACGTAAGAATATTCCTCTTTGTGATCTAGTTTATCGAACAAAGGATACCAAAGAAATTGTAAGCTACATTGCAAGGGATTTTATTCATCCCGAACATACATGCCAATTGTTAAGCAGCGATGACTTTGTTTTTTGTATTCAGAATCTTGTTAGACTCAATTTAGTAAATATTATAATAGATGATGAGATTCTGGATGGATTTTATGAAAATTATTTAACAGATGACCTTCTTTGCAGGTATGATACCATCGCTAACTTAGAACCAGGTATTATAAAGAAAAAATTATCTTTAACTGAGTTTGGTTTTGAATTTGTAAAGATTTGCACAAAACGATAATAGAAAAAACGATAATAGAAATGGTAAACAAAATTAAATACACCACTTCAAACGTATCGTCATTCAACCAAAAATGAGCCATTCATTTAAAGGAAATGCAGGTGAAGCATCTGCATTTCCTTTAAATGAATGGTCTGAATTAAAGTTGAACGACTGATGACATACACCCCACCTCCTTTCGGAGAGGGCCAAGCCACCCTGCAATATGCCTGGTTTCAGTATAACATACTGTCGAATTATGTCAACAAAGTATTCAAAGTGGCACAAAAAGGCATGACAACGATTTACTTTTGTCATGCCTTTGTCTTTTCCTCTTAAATTTCCGTCTGCTCGCCAGCCGTCTGCCAGCGCACGTAGCGTGCCCCCTTGGCCTGGGCCACGTCCTGGAAGGCATCCAGCTTGGAGAACTTTCCCCAGAAATGCATAGGGGCAAACAGGCCTGTCTTCACCGCATCCAAAAACTGGGTGGCCCCCCGCATGTAGTCCGCTCCCAGCCGTGGGTCCAGGGGGAACATGGCCACGTCCACGGCAGACACTTCCCGGGCCACCAAAGCCAGCTCCTTCAAAAAAGCCGCTTCATACCCAGCCGCTTCCTCCGCCGGGCATTCCTCGTTCCAGTGCCAGTTGTTCAAGTCTCCAGCGTGGAAGATGGTTTTGCCCCCGGCTTCCACGTAAAAGGAAACCCCTTGGTCTGTGGAACCATAAGTACGCAAAGTGATAATCCCCAAAGTCACCTGCTGCCCCGGTTCCACGTACTGCACCTGGCCCAAGGTTTCGGGCACCATGGGCGCAATGTCCTTGGAAAGCACCAACGTCACTTGAGGGTTGGCTTTGGCGTAGGTGAGCACCACCGGGTCGAAGTGGTCGCCGTGGTTGTGGCTGGCAAAGATGTAAAAGGGCTTGCCACTGCGCAACTGTTCCTCCACCAGGGGAGCCGTTTCCTTGGCCTTGCCGTGGCTTTGGTCATAATCAAAAAGCAGCGCCACCTGGTCATCGTAGAGCAAAAAACCGCTGTGGTGCAAATAACACAACACCATGTAAAAGCCACCTCCTTTAATCAACAATGATCAAACCTCGGGGCATTGCCCCGAACCCCAACCGCTTTTTGTAAAAAGCTTTTTGAAGGGCGTGGGAAACTTTTTCCTGGAAAAGTTTCCCACAGTTTGCTTTATTTTTAGTACAGCGGGTACTTATCTGTCAACGCCCGCACCTTTTTGGCTGCTTCTGCCTTGTTCTTCTCGTAGTCTTTCACCACCATGGCCATAATATCCGCAATTTCGGCCATGTCTGCTTCCTTCATGCCCCGGGTGGTCATGGCTGGGGTGCCAATGCGCAGCCCACTGGTGACCATGGGGCTTTGGGTATCAAAAGGCACCGTGTTTTTGTTGGCGGTAACCCCCACTTCATCCAGCCGGTGCTGCATCTCCTTGCCCGTTTGCTCAAAGTTGCGCAAGTCCAGCAAGAGCAAATGGTTGTCTGTACCGCCAGACACCAGGTTGAAGCCGTGGCCAAGCAACGCATCCCCCAAGGCCTTGGCGTTTTTCACCACCTGCTGCATGTACAGTTTAAAGTCTTCACCCTGGGCTTCTTTAAAAGCCACAGCCTTGGCTGCAATCACGTGCATCAGCGGCCCGCCCTGGGTGCCGGGAAAAATGGCTTTGTCCATCTTCTGGGCCAGTTCCTGCTTACACAAAATGAGGCCGCCCCGAGGGCCACGCAAGGTTTTATGGGTGGTGCTGGTGACCACATGGGCATGGGCCACCGGGTCTGGGTGCAAGCCAGTGGCCACAAGGCCTGCAATATGGGCCATGTCCACCATCAGGATGGCCCCCACGTCCTGGGCAATTTGCCCAAAGCGCTGGAAATCGATGGCACGTGGGTAGGCGCTGGCCCCCGCCACGATGATTTTAGGTTTATGGGTTTTGGCCAGGGCTTCCACCTGGTCATAGTCTATGGTGCAGGTTTCCGGGTTCACCCCGTACGCCACAAAGTTATAGGTCATGCCGGAGAAATTCACCGGGCTGCCGTGGGTTAAGTGGCCGCCGTGGGACAAGTTCATGCCCATCACCGTATCCCCCGGAGACAACAGGCTAAAATACACCGCCGTGTTGGCCTGGGCACCGGAATGGGGCTGGACGTTGGCATGGTCTGCACCAAACAGCGCCTTTGCCCGGTTAATGGCCAGTGTTTCCGCCACGTCCACTTCCTCGCAGCCGCCGTAATACCGCTTACCAGGGTAACCCTCGGCATATTTATTGGTCAGCCAGGAGCCCATGGCGGCCATCACCGCCGGTGACACAAAGTTTTCAGAGGCAATCAGTTCAATGTTACGCTTCTGGCGGGCAAGCTCTTGGGTAAGCGCCTGGGCCAGCTCTGGGTCTGTTGCTTTTACCGCATTCAAATCGTACATGGCAAACGTCCTTCCTAATCCTTATCCTTTTCCTTATGCATTATATTGTAAGCAGTGTTTACTTGACAATGCATCGGCACCCATTATATCATATTCATAGGAAGGAAGGCAAATTGAGATGAACATTAATCAAGCATTGGAAATGGCCGTCTTCGCCGGTGAAGTGATGCTTTCTAGCGGGGCTGAAACCGCCCGGGTGGAGGACACCATGGAGCGGATTTTAAGCCGCTATCCCGGGGTGCGTGTGGAAGTAATGGCCACCCCCACCGGCATTCAAGCCACCCTGTACCAAGAAGGGGAAGGCATGTGTACCCTGGTGCGCCGGGTGAAAACCCACAGCTTTCATATGGGGAAAATCGCCATGGTTAACGCCTTGTCCCGGTCCTTTGTGGAAGGCTGCCTTACCATCGAAGAAGCGCTTCAACAGCTACAAAATATACAAAAGCAACCGCCCTACAGCAACAAACTTCGCATTGTGGCGTCCGGTGTGGCCTGCATGTGCTTCACCTACACCCTAGGGGGAAGCCTATTGGCCAGCGCCATTTCCGGGGCAGTGGGGCTGGTTTTATTTTATTGCGTCCTGTTCATGGGCAAGCACCGGATTAACAGCGTGCTGCTGAACCTGGCTGGGGGCGGGATTATTGCCCTTATGGTTCTACCCACCATCAACCTTTTCCCCTACGTACTACCCGGGCTGGATAAAATCATTGCCGGCTCTATCATCCCCTTGATTCCCGGGGTGGGCTTCACCAACGCCATCCGGGACGTGCTGGGAGGCAACTACTTATCGGGCACCAGCCGCCTTCTGGATGCGGTACTGGTCGCCGTGTGCATTGCCAGCGGCATTGGCTGCGTCATGACCGCCTGGATTTCTTTCTTCGGGGGGGTGCTTATTGTATGATGCTGCAAGTGTTTATGGCCTTTTGGGGCACCCTGGGCATCGCCGTGTTGTTTAACGTCCCAAAGGTAGAACTGCTGCCCTGTGGCTTTATTGGGGGCGTAAGCTGGTTGGTGTACTTGTTGTTCATTGAAGGGGGAAGTTCTTCGGTGGTGGCCACTTATGGTGCTACGGTGGTGGTGGCCGCTTTAAGCCGTACCTTGAGTTACCACCGAAAAGTACCCTCCACGGTGTTTCTCATCTCTGCCATTGTACCCCTTGTACCCGGCGCCCTCATCTTTGCCGCCATGCAAAGCATCATCACCGGAGATATGATTGATGCCGCCAACCAAAGCACCCTGACCGTGAAAATTGCGGGCGTCATCGGCCTTGGCATCATTTCCGCGCTGTCTTTGCCCACCCGCTGGTTTAGCCCCAGAGTTAAAAAAAACGTTGACAGGAAGGATGGGGCGTTGTAAACTGGAAATAGAAAAAGGGAGTGCTGGTAACACTCCCCTCGGCGTACTGCTTGACGGTATGGCCTATGTTTAATATGTTGCATTAAAATAAGCCACAGAACCTGTCGTAAAGGGGTGGCTTATTTGTTTCTTGTGCTGTATGTAACAAGTATGGAAATGGCAAAAAGAACTAGAACTAGAGCTGTCACATATTGTCACCCGCCCATTGCAAAACAGTTTGGAAATATAAAAGGAGTGCTGCGAACACTGCCTTTGCATTGCCCTCCAACAAGCAGCTCTCGTGCATTATCTGTAATATGTACATCATGTACCATTTAACCCCGTACAATTCCCCTTGCAGAACCCGCACTTTTTGCTTTTCATCACTTACCTTCCGACATGTCCATAAGCACCAACCTTGTCCCCCACCCGCTTTGCTGCTCCATCGCTCTGCGTACGTCTGCATACCGACGCACTGCCTCCCCGTGCAGCTCACTTGTATAGGTATAGCAATAACCCAAAATGTTGGCGGTTTCATCCAGGCTTTTCCTCTGAAAATAGTGCAAATACAGCAACCTGGAAAACGGCTGCCCCACCTGCGCAATAGCAGCCTCAGCCTTCATGCGGTCCTGCAACACCTTGCGAAAAGCATGGGCATAGGCTTCCTCCGCCTTCAGCAGCTCCCGATACAACAAAGCCGATTGCGCCCCTTGGCCTTCATATGCTTTTTTTGCCGCCTGGGCTATCTTGTCTAGGGTGCGTTCCTGTTCTTCTAACATTGCCCCGGCAATACCCAATGCTTTCAACTCATTTTTTGCCGATATGGCGGCATCCCTTACGCTTTTATCCATGCTCAACCCTCCAAAAATGTACATTTACATGGTCACCCGCATGTAGGCGGCTTTTACATTGTTTACACTGGTGCGGTAGGCATACCGGCCCTGGGGGTCGCGCACCACCCAACCGTACTTGACAAACCCAGGCAAACACGCCCCCAGCGAAAACCCGGCCCGCTGCATTTCCCGCTCCAATAAAGATTTATCCACCAGGCAAGTACCTTTTGAATGCTCCATCCGTCCCCATAGCTGGCTAAACCCAGCACCCGGCGTAAACTTGCCTTTGTTGTGGCTTAACCAGTTTAACATCCATTCCCTAGCCTGAAAGCACATGTCATCTTCCCGGCTAAAAGAAATCCACGGGCCCAAATCTGCCAGTTGCAGCGGGTTATCGTCCATAAAAATGCCCCTGGTGGCAATTTGGTCTGCCACCATAATTGCCGCCAGAATGTTCACCTGTTTGTCACTGGCGTTGGGGTATTCCCGGGCAATTAATCCTTGCCATTTCATAAACATTGAACGAACATCCTGCTGCCCCAGCACCAACTTTATAAAAGCAGGGCCTGCCATGCCATAATGTTGGCGCAGCAAATGGCTAGCTTTGTTACTATCTTCAAACATGGGCTTGTCACAGCGCACCTCAATCACCCCATTTCTGATACACCCTCCACCATTAGAAGCCCCTAGCGGTTCCTCCCCTGTAAAAAGGAAGGTGCTTTGCCAATCCGCCACGTGCTCCATGCCTTCACAAAGCGGTATCATCAACTTATCCATGTTACTCGAAGTTTTTTGAGCCGTTTGCATATCGTCTGCCATCACCGGCAAGTGGTGCAGAAACTTGGCCATCTGAGTCATAGAAACAGCATTGTCACCTAAACAACGCATCAGCTTGCCCAACTCTGGGTCTCCCCAAACGCTCATAGCCAACATTAATGCCACCGTTTTACCCACCCCAGAACCACCCCATAAATGCAAGATGTAGGAGGCAGCATCCAGTTTTTGCAAAAGCACGCTGGAAAAACTAGCCGCCAACACCAGTTTTAAATTGATGTTTTGCCTGCATTCCACCGCAAACTCCCGCCAGCGGGCAAAGCTGCCCTTGGCACGAAAGCCATTAAAAAGGCTTTCAAAGGCCGGGTCACCATTATAAAACACCTTTTTGCTGTAAGGCACAAACGCTTCTCCATACCACCCCAGCTGTTGGATACCGTTTAAAACCGGCAGAGTATCACCATTCAGCTGCATCATTTGATGTAAAAAATCTGCCAAAAGCCCAGCGTTTGCCTTGGTCACCGCCACCCCTAGGCCCGCCAACTGCACAATATGCCGGGAAGAAACCATCACCCACCGGGGCACCACCTCCTCGCGCCACTGCCCGGCAATTTTAAAGCCCAGCCGCACCTTTTCTTTACCTGTGTGCATGTCCACCAACCTGGCCAAGGGGGTAATGGGATGGGCACAGACTTCCAACGTTTGGCCTTCCTCATTGCGTTTATACACACCCTTTGGTGTACACATAAAGCCCCCGACATTCAAACCCGGCAAGGGGCAGTCCGGCCAATCCGGCCACATTCCCACCAACATTTTATGGCCTGTTTGCAAATGGTACATAGCTTCCTCTCTTTCTACAAACCCAGCGGGCCATCCATTGCCTGTCGCTGCCGTTTGTCTATGTACTTAAGGTACTATTTCAAAAAACTGTACTTCATGTACTTTAACGCTGCGAAATATAGGATATTTTGTCGTTTATTTGAATTGTTAGAACACAGTGTACTAAATATTAGCCTGTTTGTCAAGAAAAAACGGTTGCGTTTTACAGATTTTTCTGCTATACTTGCATCCAGTGAACTTAATGTACATATTTTTTGAAGGGAGCTCTTTCGGCATGATAGAGACTGGGCATAAAATTCACGCATTGCGCAAAGAAAACAAGCTCACCCAGCAAGAACTGGCGCAAAAACTAGGGTTAACCCCTAAAATGATTTCCTTTTACGAACGGGGCCAACGCTCACCCTCCCGGGCCGTTTTAGAAAAAATGTCTAATATTTTTGATGTGTCTATAGATTATTTGCTTAGCCGAACCGGTGACCGGCGCACCCCAGAGGCGCTGTGCCGGGAGAAATACGGCTTTCACTACGCCTACCCAGAGCGGGAAGAACTGAAAGAAGCCTTTGCCCAGGCAGACAAAGACACCCTGCCCTATTGGGAACATTTTAATCTTTGTGAGCTGGACCTTCGGCAATACTTTTCCCGCAGCGTTGAAAGCAGCGCCTATAACCTTTATCACATTGAATTTCCCATCTATGCTGCCATGCTCCTGCACCAAAAATTTTTTAAAAAGCGATACGGCCGGGCTTATGAGGCGCTGGCTGCCAAATATCCACCCAGGCCGGGCATTCCAGAGGGCTATACCCACTACACCCCCACCGAAGCAGACCAAGCCCAGGTGCGAACCCAAGCTTTTTCTATTTTGGACATGGACGAGGACGTTTATTGGGCGTGGCACAGTATGCCGCCCCATAAAAAGCAGTTGTGCAGCCAGCTCATTTTAATGTTGGCTGAAACAAGTACCGCTGGTGCTGGGGCACAATAACCGGAAACACTAAAAAGCCCGACGCACTGTTTTTTTATGCGTCGGGCTAAAAATGCTAAAATTATTGCATTAAGGTGTTCACATCGGTGTATTCCATGTCGAAAGCTTCAGCAACTGCTTTGCAGGTCAGCTTGCCTTCGTAGCAGTTGATGCCTGGAATCAAGTATGGGTTGATTTTGCAAGCTTCTTCCAAACCTTTGTCTGCAATGAGCAAGCCGTTTCTTAAAGTGGCATTGGTCAGTGCCATGGTGGAAGTACGTGGGGTTGCGCCTGGCATGTTGGCCACGCAGTAGTGTACAACGCCGTCCACTTCAAAGGTTGGGTTGTCGTGGTAAGTTGCCACGGTGGTTTCAAAGCAGCCGCCTTGGTCAACAGCCACGTCAACGATAACGCTGCCTGGTTTCATGTTTTTCAGGTATTCTTTTTTCACAAGTTTAGGAGCCAGCGCGCCAGGGATAAGCACAGCGCCTACCACCAGGTCTGCATCGGCAATTTCTTCTTGGATCGCAGCATCGGTGCTGTAAATGGTTTTGATGCGTGCGCCGTACACATCATCCAGGTAACGCAAACGGTCAAGGTTTACGTCCATGATGGTTACGTCTGCGCCAATGCCAACGGCCATTTTCAGTGCGTTGGTACCAACCACGCCGCCGCCAAGGATAACCACTTTACCAGGATGTGTGCCTGGAACGCCGCCCAGCAATACGCCACGGCCGCCGAATGGTTTTTCAAGATATTTTGCGCCTTCTTGTACGCTTAAACGGCCGGCCACTTCGCTCATAGGTGTTAACAAAGGCAGGGTGCCGTTTTTGTCGGTGATGGTTTCGTAAGCAACAGCTTTAGCACCGGAAGCGATGGTCGCATCGGTCAGGGCTTTGTCTGCAGCCAGGTGGAAATAGGTGTAAATGGTTTGGCCTTTGCGCATCATTGGGTATTCTTCTGCCAACGGCTCTTTCACTTTAACGATCATGTCGGCTTTTTCCCAAACTTCAGCAGCGGTGGGCAGCAAAGTTGCTCCGGCAGCAGCGTATTCTTTGTCTTCAAAAGAAGAACCAACACCAGCGCCTGCCTGAATAAGTACAGTATGGCCGTGCGTGATGTACTCTTTCACGTTGTTCGGGGTCATACCCACTCTATACTCGTGCTTTTTAATTTCTTTTACGCATCCAACAACCATTTCTTGCATCTCCTTTTAATCGGTAATTGATTCAGCCAAACCCGGATCATCCAAAACCGGGCGCGTGACCGAGCGTTATAAACATAACAAAAACCCGAATGCTTGTCAATAATATTTTGTTACATTTTATTGTAATTTGCCTTAAAAATAGGCTTCAAACGCCCTTTACCATGCACACGAAGTTGCCTATTACAGACGGCATTTCAGCACTTTTTAGGTATTTGCATTCACTTGGGATTGTTTGCTGGTAAATTTACACAAATTCACAAAAACTCTGCCTACAACCAATGGTAAAGCTTGTCACCTTTTTTACGCCTGCTTAATACAATATAACAAAAGGAGGTGAATATATGAAAAACAAAAACTATACAGCCACCGGATTAAGCCTTAGCGGGCTGCGCATCATTACAGAGATTTACGGCGACAACAACAGAGGCAACCATTATGCAGACTGGTTTACCAAAACCCCTGATGATGACTTTGATGAATTGGCCGACGAGGAAGAAGTAGCCGCTGTGGAAAAAGTTGCACGACCGGCAGAAGCCCCTGCAACAGACGGATTACCCGCCCAAGATGCAGATGCCGCCAGCATTCCTTTTTTACGGCAACGGCATACCCACGAATTTCTGGGTAGCACCTTAATTGCCGAGGCCGAAGAGGATCCTCATAACCACCGCTTTGCAGGCGTTACCGGCGAAGCCATCTATGTATGCGGCGGAGAGCATTTTCATAGACTGAAAACAAGAACAGACTTCTATGAAGACCATTTCCACTATATCGTAGACCGCACCGGCCCTGCCGTTTACCTGGACGATGGCAGACATGTCCACTATGTGGAAGGCTATACCTCGTTCAACGACGAGCACCGGCACGAATTCCGCTTTGCAACACTCATCGATAATCCTATCGGTGAATGCGAAAGATAAAACATTTAATGGCGTTGAAAAATATTGGATTTTTCAACGTCTCCTTCCATAATAAAATTTCTCCTACATAATAATAAATGTTGCAAGCCGTCCAGCCGCATATTGCGGTTGGACGGCTTTTTTTAAAACTGTATGCATAACTTCTTATCTTATATTAAAGAAGCAAAGAAATTTCATACCAACGGCTCTGCCACATCCAGCGCCTGGGCAATGTCTGCAATAATGTCCTCCACATGCTCTAGCCCCACAGACAGCCGCACCAACCCCGGCAATACCCCTGCTTCTTCCAATTGCTCCTCTGTCAGCTGCCGGTGCGTGGTGGATGCCGGGTGCAGCACACAGGTGCGCAAATCTGCCACATGCACCACAATGGCCGCCAGTTTTAGGCTATCCATAAAGGTGACCGCCGCTTCTTTTCCCTTTTTAAGCCCAAAAGACAACACCCCGCCGGTTCCTTTTGGCATATATTGCTTGGCCAGGCCGTGGTACTTGTCGCTCTCTAAGCCCGGGTAGTTCACAAACTCCACCCGTGGGTCTTTTTCCAAAAACTTAGCCACCGCCAAAGCGTTTTCACAATGCCGCTCTACCCGCACATGCAAAGCTTCCAACCCGTAGTTTAAAATAAACGCCGTCAAAGGGCTTTGCACCGCCCCCAAGTCCCGCATCAGCTGCACCCGGGCTTTGGTGATGTAGGGTGCACCCGGAAATTGCTTGGTGTACACCACGCCGTGATAAGAAGGGTCCGGCTCTGTAAATTCGGGAAACTTGCCGCTGGTGAAATCAAAGTTGCCTCCGTCCACAATCACGCCCCCAAGCACCGCTGCATGGCCGTCCATGTACTTGCTGGTAGAGTGGATGACAATGTTCGCCCCAAATTCCAGGGGCCGGCACAGCACCGGGGTGGGAAAGGTGTTGTCCACAATTAACGGTACCCCATTGGCTTTGGCTAACCGTGCAAACTTCTCAATGTCTAAAACCGTTAAGGCCGGGTTAGCCAACACTTCCCCGTACACCGCCTTGGTGTTGGGCAAAAAGGCCTTTTGCAGTTCTTCTTCCGGGGTGTCTGCATCCACAAAAGTAAACTGGATGCCCAGCTTTTTAAGGGTGACTGCAAACAGGTTGGTTGTCCCTCCATACAGGGTGGAAGAAGCCACCACATGGTCCCCGGCGCTGCACAGGTTCAAGATGGCAATAAGGATGGCGCTTTGCCCGGTGGAACAGAGCAGCGCCCCCACGCCCCCTTCTAAATCTGCAATTTTCTTTTCCACATAGTCCAGGGTAGGGTTGGAAATGCGGGAATACAAGTGCCCTTCCGCCGCCAGGTCGAACAAATCCCCCACGTGCTTGGCGGATTCATACCGGTAGGTGGTGCTTTGGTAAATGGGCAAAATGCGGGGCTGGCCGTTTTCCGGCTTGTACCCGGACTGGACACATTTGGTTTCAATTCTCATTTTAATATCCTCCATTGGTTTTATCACGCTTGATGCTTAGCTTTCTGTTAAGTCACTCCAAATTGCTTCCTCTTCTGCCCCAACCCCTGCGCCTTGGCTGCGGGCTGCTTTGCGGTTGTATCGGTCCATCTGGCGGTTTTTGCGGAAATGGTGCCCCCAGCATTCGGTAATAATTTTTCGGGCAGCAAACACCGCAATTTGGGAATCATCCAAAGACGGGGCCACTTCCACCACGTCAAAGGCCACCACCGGCAAGTCGAAAATGCCTTTCAACAGGTTCAGCAGTTCCCGGGATGAAAGCCCGCCGAACTGTGGCGTTCCGGTGCCTGGAGCATACGCCGGGTCTAAGCAGTCAATGTCGATGGTTACATAAATGTAGGGGAAGCGCCCCATTTTGTCTTTAATCAAGGTGAGGCAGTCCTCCACCCCTTTGGTTGCCACATTAGCGGCAGTAAGCACATTTACGTTGTTGTTGTAGTAAAAAGCCACCTCGTCTTTTTCAATGGAACGGATGCCTACAAAAAATAGGTTGTCTACTCCTTCCACATGGGAAAGTTCCAGCGCTCGGCGTTCCGTGGAGCCATGGGAAAAACGGTCGCCCCCCATGTCTTGGCACAAATCAAAATGGGCGTCAATGTGAATGATGCCTAAAGGCCCGTCCACCGCCCGGTTCACCCCGGCCATGGCAGGAATGGTCACGGAATGGTCGCCCCCAAGCATGGTTAAAAGCTTACCGGCCTTCACGGCAGCATAGGCCCATTTTTCCGCCTGCACAAACACCTTTTCCCGGCTATCCCCCACTGCATCCCCCAAATCCAACACCTTTGCGGTGAAAAAAGTTTCAAAATGCTCTGTGGTGGCGCACACATTGCTGCTAATTGCCCGAATGGCAGCCGGGCCTTCGGCAGCGCCTGCCCGAAAGCTTACCCCTTTGTCAAAAGGAATGCCAAAAACCACCACGTCTGCATCCTCTACGGCCAAACCGGGTTTGTTCAGCCCGGCCCACAAGCCGGGGTTTTCTAACATTGTCTTTGTGTCCATGGGCCACTTCCTTTCTGGTTTATCTCATTATTTTATAAAACAATTATTTTCATTCAAAAATCATAACACTGCCCGCACCCTTTTGCAAGCCAGTGTGAGGTATGTTCCCAGAAAATCCGAGCATAATAGAATGGATTTGACATTGAACTCACGCAGGAAAGGACATTTTTCTATGAAAAAACAAGTAATTTCCGCTATATTTATATTTTGCCTCAGTGCCGGGCTGTGTACCGCCAAAACCCAGGCGCAAGCTACCCCGGCGGCAACAGAAAATTTCAACTACGAACAACCAAGCGATGATGAACAGGCTATTTTTAAAAAGAAAATACAGGAAACTCCCCTCATTTGCCCCGGGCTTCAAAAAGGAAAAAAAGGCATAGACCTGCAAACCATTAAGCCCAACGAGGCCGGGCAAATCATGGTGCTTATGTACCATGGGCTGGACCCTTACAAGCAGTCTGCCTCCTACATGCGCACAATTCAAGGCTTTAAAGACGACCTGCAAAAGCTTTACGACAACGGCTATCGGCCCATTCCGGTGGCGGACTACATCAACAACAATATCCAGGTGGAAGCCGGGTACACCCCGGTGGTTATCACCTTTGACGATGCCATGAGCACTGCTTTTTCCCTGGAGGAAAAAGACGGCAAGCTGGTGCCCGCCAAAGACTGCGCTGTGGATATTATGGATAAGTTTGCGGAAGCACACCCAGACTTCGGCAAGGCCGCCGTGTTTTTCCTGAATGTGGATGGACGGCCCCCGTTTTTTGGCGCAGGTACACTGACAGACCGGTTTAAGTACCTGGCAGACAACGGCTATGAGCTGGGCAACCACACGGCCTCACACCCGGAATTGGGCGGGCTTTCCGCCAAGCAGATTCAAAAGGAAATGGCACTGGTGGAGAAAATGGTGCAGGAAGCTTTGCCCGGCTACCAGATGCAGTGCATGGCTTACCCATACGGGGAGCGCCCTAGAAAGGGACTGATTAAATACGCCCTAGAAGGGGAGTATGACAACGTGCGCTACAATTATAAAATGGCGTTTCGGGCGGCAAACTCCGGCGCTTCCTCCACCCCTAACAACACCGGCTTTGACAAACACAATGCTCCACGGGTGCGGGGCACAGACACCGCCACCATGGACTTGGGCTGGTACGTTCGCCATTTTAAAGATCACCCGGAACTGCGCTACATCTCCGATGGAGACCCTATGACCATTACCGTTCCCAGCACCTGCACCCAGTACCTGGACACTTCCACCTTTGACGGCCGGGTGCTGAATGTGTACGACCCGGCGCAGAAAGAAGTCAAACGCCACTAAAAAGATTGTGGGGGAAGAAAACCTTTTAAAAAAGTTTTCTTCCCCCACACCATTTTATTCTTTGTTACAGAATTGAAAAGCTTACAATGAGCCCACAGAACACGATGGAAACCATGGAGAGCAACTTGATGAGGATGTTAATGGATGGCCCGGATGTGTCTTTAAACGGGTCACCCACCGTATCGCCCACCACAGCCGCTTTGTGGCATTCAGAACCTTTGCCGCCGTAGTTGCCGCCTTCAATATACTTCTTGGCGTTGTCCCATGCCCCGCCAGAGTTGGCCATGAAAATAGCCAACACAAACCCGGTAACAGTGGCACCGCTTAACAAGCCTACAACCCCGTTTACCCCCAGCACCAATCCGGTAGCAATGGGTGCCAGCACAGCCAGCAATGTGGGGTTAATCATTTCCTTCTGTGCGTTCTTGGTACAAATATCCACGCAAGCAGCATAGTCTGGGGTGCCTTTGCCATCCATCAGCCCAGGAATTTCCTTAAACTGACGGCGTACTTCCACCACAATGGATTGTGCGGCACGGCCCACAGCAGCCATGGTCATGGAGGAGAACAGGAAGGGCAGCATGGCCCCAAGGAAGAGCCCCACCAACACAGGGGGGTTGGTGATGGATAAGTTCAACAACGCTTCTTGCCCTAAAATTTTCACTTCATCGGTGTATGCTGCAATGAGTGCCAAAGCGGTTAACCCGGCAGAACCAATGGCAAAGCCTTTGCCTGTGGCAGCAGTGGTGTTGCCCAAAGAGTCCAAAGCGTCGGTCCGTTTGCGCACTTGGGCTTCCATGTGGGACATTTCAGCAATGCCGCCGGCGTTGTCCGCCACCGGGCCGTAAGCGTCTGTGGCCAGGGTAATGCCCAAAGTGGCCAGCATACCAACCGCAGAAATACCCACCCCAAAGAGCCCACGTTCAAAGCTTAAGTACCCGCCGGAAGCATAGTAGCTGATGAGTACGGAAGCACAAACGATGATAACCGGCAGCGCGGTGGACGCAAAACCCAGGCCGATACCGCCAATGATGATGGTGGCAGAGCCGGTTTCGGAAGCGCCAGCCAGTTCTTGGGTGGGTTTGTAAGTGTCGGAGGTGTAATATTCAGTGAAATAGCCAATGAGCACACCGGCCAGAAGCCCGGAAAGCACAGCCGCATAAACCCCTAGCCGTTCCGGGTTGTTGACGCAGTCCATCACGTAATAAATGATGGGAAATGCGATGATCGCAGTGATGATGGAAGAAACGTAAGTGCCTTTTCTTAAAGCGCTTAACAGCACTTTTTGGTTGGTTTCTTCCCCAGATTTTACAAAGAAGGTGCCCACCAGAGAGGACACAATGCCAGTGGCAGCCATAATCAAGGGCACAGAAGCCCCTGCGTAGCCATAACCTGCCGCCACAGCCAGCGCCATGCTGGCTACAATGGAACCTACATAAGATTCGTAAAGGTCAGCGCCCATACCGGCCACGTCGCCTACGTTATCCCCCACGTTATCTGCAATAACTGCCGGGTTTCTGGGGTCGTCTTCAGGAATACCCACTTCCACTTTGCCCACCAAGTCCGCCCCAACGTCGGCAGCCTTGGTGAAGATGCCGCCGCCCACACGGGCAAACAGCGCCATAGATGAAGCGCCCATACCAAAGGTAAGCATGGCAGAGGTGATGTTTTGAATCTGCATGTCATCGGAGAGTTGGGCTGCCCCTTCCATGACACACATGCCGCCGTAAAACACATAGCGCAGCAAGCCGTACCAGACAGACAAGTCTAAAAGCCCAAGGCCAAC
This sequence comes from uncultured Eubacteriales bacterium, assembly GCA_964500895.1. Classification (GTDB taxonomy): domain Bacteria; phylum Bacillota; class Clostridia; order Lachnospirales; family JAISER01; genus CAZCQP01. The sequence continues at coordinate 34,278 of CAZCQP010000009.1, forward strand.
CACTGTAAAGCCCATAACAGCCCCAGAGGAGAAGGCCACGTTCAGCCCGTTGTTTAAGCTTTTACTGGAAGCGTAAGCGGTGCGGGCATTGGCGTAAGTAGCAATTTTCATGCCAATGAAGCCAGAGAGGCCAGAGAAGAAGCCGCCGGAGATAAAGGCAAATGGCACAAATGGGGTTAACAGCTTCAAAAACGACATGATGCACAACACAAGAAACATGACAATGAAAAACTTGGCAACCCCGGAGTATTGACGCCGCAAATAGGCGTTGGCCCCGGAACGGATAGCGGCGGCAATATTTTTCATGGTATCGGTGCCTTCCGACTGCGCCATAACCTTTTTAGCCAGGAAATAGGCATACAACAAAGCCGCCACGGCGCCCACTGGCGCCAAGAGAACTAAACTGCTTGTCATCTCAAACAATCATCCTTTCACTGCCTTATTTGTGTGGCACGTAGCCAGCAAAGCCCCTTTGCCCAAACGACACCTCAACAATCTGACCAAAAGCTTTTTCCACCGGCAATGTCCACGTATATGTTCATTATAAAAAAAATAGAAACTTTTGGCAATGGCTATAAAACAATATTTTGTGTATTTTTTTGTGATTTTTAACAATCTATTGCACTTTAATGGGAAAATATTTTAATATATGCAATTACTTCAGCCTCATAATCTTATTCAGGTAGGTGTTAAAGGCATACCCACACTTTTTACAATAAAAAAACCGCCGGTTTTTGGCGGCCATGTTGTTATGGAGATATGTAAGGCAAGATGTACTGCATCACCCACGGTTTATTTTCTAACTCTGGGCTAAGGTAATAGCTACTGGCCTTCTGCTGATAAACCAACCGGTATCTATCTGTGGAATTGTCATAGACGCTTAGTTCATCAGACACAGCCATTAAATCTCGAATCAAGGCCATAGAGCGGTAGTAGCGTGCCACAATCTTATCTGTGGGCACATCATGCCCGCCATTTTTAACCCGCTTGACCACACGCTGAAGTTAATGTTTGGGTTTTCTGTAGTCATGTAGAAGGTATTAATACGATAGCCGCAGGATTTCGCACGCTTAATAAAAAGAATTTCATCTCTTTGGGATAATACGGTTTCAAATGAGAACGACTTTTTTTCTGTTATAAAGTCGGCCCTTAATTTTGCAGCCTGCTGCATAGCATCAATATACTTCTCCTCATATTGCTCTGAGGCTGGGGTCAGATCGGGGTATAAATATGAAAAATAACTATCCGGGCAAATGTAGGGCAGCCCTTCATGCCTTTTCAGAAAGCCATTGATAAACGTGGACTTGCCGGAACCATTGGGGCCGGCAAACACAAAGAGCTCCATCATCACCCATGCCTATCGGCTAATGTTTGCTGTGTTGCGTTATCCAGGCACGCTTTAACGGTTGCATAGTCTGCGGGAATCAAGCCGTCATAATCTTCGATGATGGACGCATAACTGCGCACTCGAGCTGTTGGCTGCATCAAGAAATTCCCCTGTGGCTTGCGGCAACCCTTAGCATGGGTTTTCTTTTGCCCCATTAATTGCACATGAACCTTAGCCAACATCCTCATCATCTTCTTTCTCAAAATTATTACATGTACTGCAACAATTCCTACCAAAAGTGCTTTAAAGGCACGTAACATAACTATATACCTTCACCATGCAGAATGCAAGATATTTTATCTATATTATTCTTGGCTATAATAAATGTTCTTAATCTAAGGGTACCCAAACCCCGTAACTTTTTTAATTACAAATTATGTATAATTTTTAAAGTTTTAGTAATACTACTTAGCGTAGACATTGCTCTATAATTTCTACACCCGAAAGGAGGTTTGTACGCTATGGACAAAAAAACTAACGAAACCAAAAGAGAACGCACCGAATTCGGCGAAGAAATGGGCTCTGAAAAAAGCAAAAAGCAACAATAAGCTTGCTCCAAATTTACATGCAAAAAGAACAGATCGGCTATTAGCCGGTCTGTTCTTTTGTTTATGTACAGGCAGCTAAGCTGTACTTATAAGGCGCATTGGGCTTCGCCCATGGGTTTTATTGTCCATGCTTTCAAGTGCTATGCGCACAACTTTGTGCCCCACAGCGCAAAGTTGTACTTATAAGGCGCATTGGGCTTCGCCCAATGGGTTTTATTGTCCATGCTTTCAAGTGCTATGCGCACAACTTTGCGCCCCACAGCGCAAAGTTGTACTTATAAGGCGCATTGGGCTTCGCCCAATGGGTTTTATTGTCCATGCTTTCAAGTGCTATGCGCACAACTTTGCGCCCCACAGCGCAAAGTTGTACTTATAAGG
>CAZCQP010000009.1:36690-65014 GCA_964500895.1 uncultured Eubacteriales bacterium
TCAAGTGCTATGCGCACAACTTTGCGCCCCACAGCGCAAAGTTGTACTTATAAGGTGCATTGGGCTTCGCCCAATGCACCTTATATTAAATTTCCTCAACATCTTGATAAAATTTGCAAATGTGCGGCATGTTGTGTTATAATATGAAGCAATTGGTGAAAAGAAAGGGTGTTCGCCCTTGATTGACAAGGATAAAATTATTCTCATGACCAAGCTGGCCCTATATGAAAAGAAACACGGCTTGGCGGACAGCCACATCAACCACTTTTTTTTAAGCGACTACGTCTACTTAAAAAATAGCTGGACCCGGTTTTGCGTTTTTCTGGGCTGTATCATTTTGCTAGCCGTAGACTGGATGCATAAAATTCTAAACTTGCAAACCGATATATTTGGCCTAGACATTAAAGCTGAACTTATCGACAACTTAACTTTTATTGCCGTGGTTTTGGCAGCCTATACCATCATCGGCACCCAGCGGGCCATTGTGGAGTACAACGCTGCTCAACGTCGCATCTCCCAATTTTTGGACTTGCTAAGCCGTTTAAACGGCGACACCAAAGGCAACGGGCGCTTGAATAACGCCAAGGAGGCTATAGATGGCGGAGCAGATTTTGATCATCCGCGAAACAGCGGTTAAGCTTTTTAAGCATTATGAAACGCTGGCTTTATTTATCTTTAAGTTTTTGGTGGGCCTTTTGGCATACGGCGTCATATTGGGCATCGGTCACCCCCTGCCCCAGGCGGCGGCTTTTTTTGCACCCCCTTTTGGCCTGCCCTTGCTTATGTTGTTAAGCATATTATTTGCCATTTGCCCCCTCACCCTGTCTTACGGCCTTATGACGCTTATCATTGGGGTACAGGTTTCCGGTATGCCAGAGGTTGGTATTTTTGTTTTCCTCTTTCTGGTGTGTGTACTTTTGTTTTACGTGCGCCTGGCCCCCCGGGAAAGCGTGCTCATTCTGGCCACTTTTTTTGGCTTTTATTTTAAAGTGCCCTATTTGGTCCCCTTGGTGGCTGGGCTTTATTTTTCGTTGACCAGTGCTATTCCCATCGCCATCGGCGTATTTATTTACTATGCCTCTCATGTGATTGGCGCTTTGTTAAGCCATGGCAGCGGCCAAGAAGTGGAACTTTTAGAGCTTCCCGGCATGTTTGCCATGAACTACGCCACCATTTTAGACGGCTTAAAAACGGTGGACAGCTGGATTTTCACTGCCTTCATCTTCGCCATGGTGGTGGTCACGGTTTACGCCATATCCCGCACCAGCCTGGACTTTTCCAAAGACTTGGCCATTGGCATTGGCGGGGTGGTATGCATTGTCAGCCATCTTGTGGCGGCCCTTGTGGCAGATGTGAACATTCCCATTCTCCCCATGTTGCTTTTAACCATTGTTTCTGCCCTGCTGGCGGAAGTGATTAAATTTTTTGACGTGGTGCTAGACTACCAGCGTGCGGAACGGGTGCAGTTTGAGGACGAAACCAACTACTATATGGTGAAAGTCATTCCTAAAGTGATGCTTTCTAAGCGCAACCGGGTGGTGCGCCGCATTGAACCGGCCCCAGCAGAAGCCATGGATTTTGACCTTGCCCCAGCGGCTTCCACACCACCCCCGCCAAGGGAAAGAAAGCCCAAAATGCCACGGTTCCAAAAAGAAGAAGCCCCTCATGCCCCTCCTGAAATGCCGGAAGTAAGCCGCTACCGGGAGGATGCACCGGTAACACCCCGTAACGTAGGCAAACCTGCCCGCCCCAACGCTTACGACGAGCCGTTGCAGCGCACCGAACGCCTTCAACGCATTGAAGCACTGGATTTGGCCAGAAAGCTGGAGCAAAGGGAACGGGAGCGTGCCCAGAAGGAAGAGGCATACCGCACCCACTCGCGCTACGGCGAAAACTTTGAAAATTCCGACCCGGAAGCTTAAATCAAAAGCTTTTTGAAGGGTGTGGGAAACTTTTTCCCGAAAAAGTTTCCCACAGTCTTTTTAATAGATTCCCTAGAAAGAAACCAGGTGATGTGCTTTGTTGGAAAGTATTTTAGGCGCATTTTCAGATGCGGACATTTCACGTAAAAGCGTCACAGGCTTTGCGCTGAACGACATTATAGACATCTTAATCATCACCTTTATCATGTACACCCTCATCATCTGGATAAAGGAGAGCCGGGCATGGTCTTTGCTGAAAGGCTTTCTGGTCATCCTGGCCCTAAACGTGGGGGCGTATGTGTTTAACCTGTACACCGTGCGCTGGGTGATTGAAAACACCTTCAACGTGGGCCTTATTGCCGTTATTGTGCTCTTTCAGCCCGAACTGCGCAAGGCATTGGAGCAGCTGGGCAAAGGGCGGTTTATCAGCAGTTTTACCGGCACCGCCCAGTTTAAGGTGAAAATTTCACCAGAAGCCAAAGAAGAAATCATCCGTGCCGTTACGGCCATGAGCGAAGTGCAAACCGGCGCATTAATCGTTTTGGAACAAGAGATTTCCACCGATGAATATTTGCAAACGGGCATCCCCATTGACGGGGCCATCTCCCGGCAGCTGCTTATAAACATTTTCGAGGACAAAACCCCCCTGCACGACGGCGCCGTCATCATCCGCAACAACCGCATTGCCGCCGCCTGTTGCATTTTGCCCCTCACCCAGGACGACATCGACAAAAAGCTAGGCACCCGTCATCGGGCCGCCGTGGGCACCAGCCAGCTTACAGATGCTTTTGTCATTGTGGTGTCTGAAGAAACCGGGGACATTTCCGTGGCCCAAGGTGGCGTGTTGCGGCGCAGCCTTTCGGAAGAACGGCTAAGAAGCGTTTTAAGTGTGGAGCAACAAGAGGAAAAGCGGAAGCTTACCTTATGGAAAGGGCGTAAAAGTGTTGATTAAAAAAGCTTTTTATTTAATCACCCATAATTTCGGATGGAAATGCCTGGCGCTTTTTTTGTCGTTCATTTTATGGTTTTTGGTGATGAACGTGAAAAACCCGGTATACACCAAAACTTTTAACCTGCCCTTGCAAGTGGACAACCAGGATGTCCTTGAAAACAACCAGTACATTTTGCAAAATGCCGACGAACTGAAATCCAAGATCATTAGCGTAAAAGTGAAAGCCAGCACCCAAACACTGGCAAGCTTAAACACCACCGATAAAAATTTCAAAGCATACATTGACCTTAAACCCATTGACATTTCCCGCACAGAGGAACTGGGCAAGCCCATGGATGTGAACGTAAAGGTAGAGCTGCCCCCGGACGTGAATGCGGCTTCCTACGAAATTTCTGGCTACTCCCCCTCTACAGTGAGCATTGTGCTGGATAAGATTGTGGAAGAAAACTTCCCCATCACCGTGGTGAAAAACGGGGACGGCAAGACCGGATATGTGGCACTGCAAAGTACCGCCACCCCCAATACCGTCACCATCCGAGGGGCCAAATCTGTGCTGAACAACATCGACACGGTGCAAGCCGTGGTGGATTTAAGCAACGCCACCAAAGACATTACCACTTCTGTGTCGCCGGTGGTGGTGGACGGCCAAGGCAACGACATGACCGGCCAGCTTGCATTAAGCGTAGACCAGGTGGACATCCATGTGGTGGTGAACAAGTTTGAAAAAATATCGGTGGCCACTCCCACCTTATCTGGCAACCCCGCCGAAGGTTACTACTTCGACTCTGCCAACTGGGAGCCGCAAACCATCGAGGTGGTGGGCAGTGAAAGTGAAGTTCGTGCCACCCCACCCATTGTATTACCAACCATCAACATGGAGAACGCCAGCGAAACCTTTGTGCAGCGCTTTGATGTGCGGCAATACTTTACAAACTCTAGCCTTACGGTGAAAAACGGCACCCCTCACGAGGTGGTGGTGACGGTGGTCATTGGCAAAGAGGGCACCACAGAACTTGAAATCCCCATGGACGCCATCACCATAGACGCCATGGATGCGCCCTTTGTACTGCCGGAAGGCAACTTACTGCTGCGGCTAAAAGGCCCCCAAGACGTGGTTGATGCCCTCACCCCTCAAGATATTGGCGCTTCCATTAACCTCTCCGGCCTGGAAGCCGGCACCCATACCGTGCCCGTTAGCCTGGCCCTGCCCGCCGATGTGGTGGTGCTGGGGCATTCCCCCACCATCACGGTGGAGATTGAGGAAGATTAAAAGTAAGAAACCCCACGGACGACCAATGGCCGCCCCTACGCAAAATGCAGTGGTAGGGGCGGCCATTGGCCGTCCGAAATCTTTTAAATGGTCAAAAAAAGCCACAGAACAAGCTTCTCCGCCTTGTTCCGTGGCTCTTTTTTGTCATTCCATCACTTCATCCCGCATAATCACCCATTTGCCGTCCACATTCATGGCCATAACCTGATGGGTGCGTAAGAAGTCCGTAGCCAAGTGGTCGCTTGCTCCCCGCCACATTTCCTTCACCACTGCATCCAACCGCCCCGGGCTATAGCTCAGTACCGTCACCTGCACCGTATATGCGGGAAATGTTTCAGTTTTTTTGTCTTTTGCTTTTTTTGTTTTTGCTTCTTCCTCTTCCGTTTGCTTCAAAGCCAGGTCGGAAGAAATTGGGGCATAGTCTGCGTTCAAGTGGGACATAAGCAGCGGCGAAAACCCGGTGACCTCTTCCCGCTTCACCATCCCCGACTTATAAGCCAAGCGGCTGTTAAAAGCATTCACAATTTCCGCTGTATGCGCCTCCAGCTCATAACCTTCCTGTCCAATGCCCATCTCCCGCAAGTCTAGTGTCACCTGGGCAGGGTGCATTTTCACTTTAAAGCTATCGAAGCTCAGCACCATATTAGACAAAGGAATATTTATAAACTGCTCCCCATAAGCCGATCCGTCAAAAACCACGTCTGTGCCATCTGGGCCGGAATGCACTTGCCCTTCAACCGTAAAGGTTTCCCCGGTATTGGCATCGGTGGCCAGCAAATGCACCACAGGCCATACCTCCACCCGTTCAGCTTCCTGGCCCATGTCTCCAGGCATATCGGCTTGCCCTGCCGGTTCTTCCGTCGAACTCGGGCTTGGGCTTGGACTCGGGCTGAGCAACGCCACCGTCTCAACAACTGCCTCCGTTTCGGATGGTTGCCCCTCTGTAGGGGCAGCCTCCATGGTTGGCCCAAGCCCACCCTTACGCCCGTGCAGCACCAGAATCACCAGTTCCTGCCCCTTGCCTGCCCGCTCCAACACCACCTCATAATCCCCCAGGGTTAACACTTGCTGGTAGGGCAAGGCATAGTTGGTCAGGGAAGCTGCGGGTATTTCTTTATAAAAATCGTAGTCCTTGTAAAGGTTGTCAAAGCGTACGGTTAGGGTATCTGCCAGCGCCTTCACCGGCGCCAGTTTAGCCACCCCCATCAACTGGTTTTGGTTGGGCACCTCAAACACCTGTATGCCGTTGCCCTGTGGTGTTAGGCTGCGCATACTGTCCAAAACCGTAACGGGCCACTTTTTGTCTGTCCGTACATGAAAATCAAACCGGCTAAAGGGGTCTGTGCTGGCCAGCTTAAACCACAAGGTGGTGGCTTCCGGCGCAAACACAGCATTATCAATGCTCACCTGCATACCAGGGGTGGGCGCATCGGCATTGTGTACATCGCTTGCAAACTTGGCCGGCAAATGCTCCAATGCCTCGGTCAGCCAAAAAGGAATTTCCGCCCGGGAATCGGTATCCGGGTTCTGGATGGTCAGCGTAAACTGACGCACCCCTCCATCCAACGGCTGCATGGTGATGATGGTTCCCCCCGGAGTGAACCGGGCTTTTCGGGCCGGAAAGCTGTTTAAATCTGGGTAATACACCTTGCCTTCTTCATCGGTCATGGTGATGTTATGGTTGTAAACATCCACATATTCCTTGGTGTAAAACACGGTGGCAGTGGGGGAAACAAGTACCTTAAAAATGGTAATGTCTGTGCCGTCCAAATTAATGGAAGCATCGGTAAACATGAAGTTGGCGTCGTTCATTGTATAGCTGGGCATTTCCAGCCGAATATTATTCCCAGGTGCCCGCTCCAGCCACACAGACGCCACCATAACCCCGGCAGTCAAGGCCAGCAGCACCGCAATGGCCCCGGCAATATACAAGGGCTTTTCCAAAATCTTCTGCATCAGGGGATGGTTCATCAACCATTGGGATAAGCCCCCCTTTTTGGCATTGGTTTTCAAAAACCGTGTGTCTTCAATGCCAGTAGGCCCTTCCACCGGCTCATCAAATACCGTAACATCCCCAACAAAATTTACCGAATCGGTTTGCAGGTCTCCGCCCAAGCTTTGGTTATCCGCATCTGCCATGGCCTGCCTAAGTAGGCTATCCAAGTCGCTGTCGTCGTTGATGCTCACGTTTAAGTTGGCTGAACCGGAAATCAAGTCTGTAGACTTCATGTCCATCATCTTAAACATTTCTTCCAGCTCGGAAAGCTTTTCCTCTGGAATGTCGTCGTCCAGCACATCGGCCACAGACAAATCCTCCGGCGTCTCCGATAAGCCGGAAATTTGCGCCATCAGCTCTTCAAAAGCGGCCTTGTCTTCTTCCTCCCCCGCTTCCTTATCCTTGTTAGCGTCTTGCAAAAGCTTCTCAATCTCGTCAACGTTGGAAGTGCCGGGCGCATTGTCATCTGGGATGTTGTCTTCGCCGATTGGGTTTGTTTCAGGGGTTTCTGCCATAGGGGGGCCTCCTCTCGCTTTATAAGGTGCCTAATGTTTTTATACTTTCACGACTGCCCAGGGCCAGAACGTTTCTTCTTCCGGGAAACCAGTGCGCTGCTGGTATCCGCAGCTTTGGCTTTGGCCTTGGCCATGGCAGCCTCTTTTTCCTTATCTTTTGTTTTCGCTTTGGCTTTTAACCGTGTTTGCTTAGGTTGTTGCGCCTTTGTTTCTCCTTCGGCCGTTTCCGGCTTGGGTTTGGCTTGGGCTTGAGCTTGGGCCTTGCTATTTTTTCGTCCAAACGGCTGGGCTTTGAACCAGCTTTTCATTCGGGCAAAACCCCGTTCCAGTCGGTTGCTTAAAACCGGGAACCGGCGCAACGCCACATCCAGCACAAACAAGCACAACGCTAGAATCAGCAGGACATTGTCCAGAGCAAACTTGCTGGACACTTCTTGAAGGGCAAGCCCCCCGCCCCCGTAAAGCTGAGCCGGGTCTTCCAGCACACGCCCCCCGGAAGCTTCCGCCAGCCGTTTTAGCAAGCTGCGGCCTTTGTCAAATTGCCGCACATCATATTCAGGAGAATAAGGGATAGACACCCCGGTGCTTAACATTTCTGCCCCGTTTTCCCGCTGAACTTCCAAGGTGGCCATATAGGCCCCTGCTTCCCGCTGTGGAAGCATTCCTTTAAACTCCCCCGGGGCCACCCGTTCCATGGGCAGCTCTATTCGGGACAAATCCGGGGCCAGAACGGTGGCTTTCATGCCCAAAACGTCCTCCCCGTAGGGGATAGCGGCGGTTAGGATGGTGTTTTCCCCTTCCAGCGCTGCCGTGAGCATCACATCCGATGCCATTTGCCTGCGTACAATCCATGATACCATATTTTTAAATGTCTGAACACCCTCATTTGATGCCAGCCATTGGCCGCTCCACATGCCCTCCATGTCGCTGGTGAAAGCCACCGTCCGGCCCAGCCCTAAAGGCCACGCCGCCAGCACCGGTTCATTTTTGGGGCTGGCCAGCACCATGTCTGCCCGGTTTTTGATGGTGGTGGACACATAACCTTCTAAAGGGGGCAGGCTTTCAATGTCTTGCAAAATGGGGTTGGGGTCCACAGACATGGGGTAAAACAGTTCGTTGTTTAAAAAGGATTTCCCCGCCATCTGTGTTTCCTTAGCAAAAATTTTGGGCAGGTCTGTAAATTCATCGGAATAATAGTACCGCCCGTTGGCTTCTTCTGCCAAAGATTTTAGCAGTTTAATGTCCGAGTCTGACCCCACCGCCACGGTAGACAAGGTAACCCCAGATGCGTTCATTTGCTGAATCAGCCCATCGTAGCCGGTTTGCTCCGCTTGACCATCGGTAAGCAAAATGATGTGCTTAATCTTCACGTCTGCTTCCGCAATGGTTTCGTATGCTTCCCGCAGTCCCGGCAAAATGCTGGTGCCGCCCCCAAGGCTAATGTTGGCCACATTGGTTTCCATGGTTCCACGGTTGCCCCCAACAGGCATGAGCGGGCTGGCCCATTCAAAGCCATCGTCAAAGGCAATGACCCCCAGGCTGTCTTGGTCTGCCAGTGCATCCAAGGAGCGAATTACCGCTTCCTTGGCCAGTTCCAGCTTAGACACCCCGTACATGCCCATGCCCATGCTGCCGGAACGGTCCAGCACAATGAGCATTCCCATGTCCGGCATTTCCTGGTTGTCTTTCATCTCCATGTTTACAGGCAATAGGGTTTCCAAAGGGGTGTCTTTATATCCCCCGGGGCCAAAGGCATGTGCCCCGCCGGTGGCCAGCAAGCCGCCGCCGGCATCCTTCACATAGCTTTCCAAAAGTGGCGGGAGACTTTCCGGCATGGTGTCAATGTCGATGTTGGCCAGAATGACCCCATCGTACCGGGAAAGCTGTTCCAGTGCGGTGGGCACGGCTTGTGGCCCAACCAGGTTCACATCTACCCGGGCACTTTCTAAAATGTCTGCAATGGCATCCCCGCTGCCGTTATCGCTCACCACCAACAGGCTGGGGGCACCTTCCACACTGCTATAGCCAAAAACCTTGTTGTTTTGAGAAAAGGTATCCGCCTGGGGCAACAGTTCTGCCCTGTAAATAACCCCGCCGCTTTCCTCCGCCACATCGGAAAAAACCAGCTTGTTTTCCCCTTTGTGCAAGGACACGGTTTCGTCAATGATGAGGGTGTTGTTTTTGTACACCAACAGCCGCCCTTCCGTTGCCGTTAAGGCGTAGCCGGAAACTTCAATGGCATAGGCGCTGTCTTTCTTTAACGTCTTGGGCACTTTAATGGAAGAAAGTTGCACTTCCTCTGTTACCGTGCCGGATAAAGGCACCACGCTTATTGTTACCCCTTGCCCTGCCAACAGCTTGGCTTGGGTGACGGCATCATCCATGTTTTCCTGGCCGTCCGAAAATACCACCACTTGCTTTTTGGTGTTCTGGGGCAAGACGGACTGTGCCAGCCGCAACCCTTCTGCAAGGTTCGTAAAGCCCTTTTTCACCTGGGAAGTGATAGAATCTGGCGGCACATTCTGGCCGGGCAACATATCCACCACCGCATTTTCCCCAAAGCACACAATGCCTAAATTGTCTTGGGCTGTGCGGCCACCTTCCGCCTGCTGCAAAAAGTCCAGGGCACTTGGCAACGTGCCTTCCATGCTGGCAGATAAGTCCATCACGGCTATGTGGGTGGTTTCCCCAGCGGTGTGCATGATGGACACCCCAGCCATGGCCAGCACCACCAGCACCACCACCACACAGCGGATGGTAGTAAACAGCCCACGGTTAAATCTATTTTTAATGGTCTTGATTCCCCACAAAATCACCGGGGCCAATACCAACGGAATAAGCAGCAAAAACAAGGGCTGCGCCACATTAACGCCCACGGCCAAACACCCACCATTCTCCTAATAATAAAACCAACACAAGCCCCAGCACAAAGGGGGCAAGGTTTTTGGCCACAGGGGCTTGTTGCGCCCCAACGGTCTGCCCGCCGGCTTGGTCACCCGCCCGGGTTAGGTCGGACTCACCCATGGCCACGTTTACGGCAAAGGCGTTGTACAGTGTTTCCGTTGAAGTTTCTTGCACCAAGGTGTACACCCCGGGCTGTTCCAGCGCCAAAGGCAGTGCCGGGAAAGGGGGCGACAAGGTGACCATGCTGTCGTCCGGTTGCAACGCCCGCACCTGTGTGGCGTTAGGGGCGGCACCCACGTTTACCGTCTGGCCAGTGAACAAAGCCCCGGCCGCTAAAGGTCCCCCCGGGTTAAAATACTGCATGATGTTATACATAAACACGGGAAACTCCTTTTTCAGGGGCAAATCCGTGTTGTGCAAGTCGAAACCCATCACCACCAGCTTTTGGCTGTTCACCAGGCCTGTGACGATGAGTGGGGTTTCATCGCTAGCCAACAGCACCTCTCCCCAGCCGTTAGGGGCAAGGGTACGGGCTTTGGCCACGTCAAACTGCAAATCTCCGATTAATGCCAGCAGGCTGCTGTCTGTGGCGTACAGGCCGGTAACGGGCACTTCTGCCCCGGCTTCCACCAACGCATTGCCTTCCGGGGGGTTAAACACCAGCAAGTGGCCGTCTGTAGGAAAAGCTTCTTCCGGCAGCACCCCGTCAAACACATACAAAAATCCGCCGGTTAATGCTTCGCCCATGTTCTCTGGGGCAACCTTCACCAGCTCTACCCCCGGCATTAAAGAGAGTACGTTTTCCAAAAACACGTTCTGCTCCGTTACCAGCACCACCCGCCGGGTTTGGGTGCTTTCCACCAATGTGTAGCCCACGTCATCCCCAGGCAGCACGTCCGGGTTCACCAGCTTGGCTTCAATCTGGACGGTGCGGCCGGGCAAGTCTGTGAAAAACACATCCTTCTCCTCACCCGGGGCAAGGGAGATGTCCTTCATGTCGTGCAAGGCGCTGTCTGCATACACCGCCATTGTGTTGTCCTGCCGCTGGGTACCACAGTTTTTCACCTTGGCCAACAGCACCACCCGGTCACTGTCTTGGTGGGTGGACAGCAACGTCACTGCCATGTTCTGCTGGGATGTACCGTATAAAAAGAGTTGTGGAGGTTGTACGCCCTCCAAGGCATAAGCCTTATCTGAAAACAGGCAAACAGCCGCCTGCTCATCCCCGGCCAACATGGCCAGAAGAGAAGTGGCGGCGGCTTCGTCCACGCCGGTATAGGCGGGCTGTATGCGCCGGATTTCCTCCGAAAGTGCTTTTTTGTCTTGGGTGGCGTTCATGGCGATGTAGGGGCTTTGCCCCAGCACCACCAGGGTGGCTTCCGCCCCGGGCTTCATGTCTGCCACCAGCCCCAGCATGTCTGCCTTGGCCTTCTCAAACCGTGAAACCGTGTGCTTGTCGTCCCCGTCCATGGCTTGCATACTAAAGGAAGCATCCAGCACCAGTAACGTTTTGCTCACGCTGGCGGTAGCCGTTACGTAAGGCCTAGCCAGAGCAAACACCAAGCAAAAGGCCAGCAGCAGCTGCAAAAACAAAAGCAAGCTGCGCCGAAGCTTTTGCCAGGGCCGCTGGGAAAGGGACATGTTCATGGCCGCTTTCCACAGAAACAAGCTGGGCACCGGCTTGGGTGTAAATTTTTGTTTCAGCAGGTACATGGCCAAAATGATGGGCAGGGCCACCAGCCCCGCCCAGGCCAGGGGGTTAAAAAAGTTCATGGTTCATAACTCCAATGTGGAAAAATAGTCGTGTGTGGAAAGACCTCGGGGCTTTGCCCCGAACCCCAACCACTTTTTGGAAAAAGCTTTTTGAAGGGTTTGGGAAACTTTTTCTCGAAAAAGTTTCCCAAGGTCTTGCGCCTTACTCCAGCGTTGAAAAATAATCCTTTACCAGTTCCTTCATGCCCGGCGGTACGTCATAATCCTCCAGCGCCTTCAGCTCCTGGTTCTTGTACTGCCCCAGCACTTCCTGGTAGGGTACCGTCTGCCCCACCGTCCCCATGCCGGTCACCTGTTGCTGCTGGGTTTGCCCCCCAGCATTCTCGTTGCCGTCAATATTAAATTCCGTGTCCGTCATGCCCATGGCTTTCCGGGAATAAATAGGCTCGTTGGCCACATGCCCCGTGCCCCTGCCGCTGGAAGGTTGCCCCCCCTGCCCAGGCTGTGATCCCTGGCCAATGCCCGGGCCAGGCTGGTTCCCTTGCCCTGGCTGTTGCCCTTGGCCTTGCCCGCCTTGGCTTGGGTTTTGGCCGCCTTGCCCCTGTTGGCCACTTTGTCCTTGTTGCCCGTTTTGGCCCTGTTGGCCGCTTTGGCCTTGTTGACCTTGCTGGCCCTGCTGGCCATTTTGGCCTTGTTGACCTTGCTGGCCCTGTTGGCCGCTTTGCCCTTGTTGACCTTGCTGCCCGCTCTGCCCCTGCTGCCCTTGCATGTTCTGGCTGCTTTGGGACAAGCTGTTGTTCAGCCCCTCCAGCGCCTGCCGCAAGTCCTCATTTTCCTGGGCCAGCTGGTTCACGGCATCCGTCAGGCTTTCCACCGCCTGGTTCAAGTTGTTAAATTCAGCGCCGCTTAGTGCAGCTTCCATGTCCATCAACGCTTGCTGCAAATCCGGGTTGTCTGCCAGTTCTTTATAGGCTTCGGCTATCTTTTTAGCCAGTTCCTCCCGCTGCTCTGCATCGGCGTTTTCCAGCATAGACTGTGCCATGCGCATGTTGCTTTCAATGGCCTGGGTGTCCCCTTTAGACAGCGCATCCCCCAGCCCTTTGGTGAGGGAATGCTCCCCCAGCTTTTCTCCCAGTGTTTTCAAATCCTTGGCCACTGAATCATTAGACATCTTTTTCAAAGATTCCTGGGCCTTTTGTATTTGCCGAATGGCCTCCCCTTCGGTTTCGGCCTTTTTCATGTCTTTCAGCAGCTGCTTCATCACCGCATCAATTTCCTTGGCCTTTTTATCCGTCACCTGTTTTTTAGCTTCCTGGGTGGCGGCTTCAATGGCCTGTGCTTCTGCTTGCGCTTTTTCTTTAAAAGCTTGTTCCTTTGCAATGGCCTCTGCCCGGCTGCTGGGCAAGAACCCAGCCACAAACGCCCCAGTTACAAACAAGGCCAGCAATAGCAGTGTCTTTTTAGGAGGCTTAATGGGAAAAAGCTTTTTAAAATCGGCGGTTTTGGCCTTTTCCAAAGCGTCTTCAATCACCAGCTTTTGTGCAGCCGCGGGTTGTGCATTTTTAGCTTGCAACAGTTCCAGCGCTGTCAAGAACCGTTCCTTAAAGCCCAACGCATCCCCGCAGGCCGCCGTTTGAGCCCAACTGGGCCGCTTCCACAAAGCCACAACCAGCCCGGCGGCCAATCCCAGCCCCAGCGCCACACCCACCAACAGCCACACTTGGCTTACATACGTCCATTTAGAAAGGGTAAGCACGGCAAAGGCCACACACGCCCCGGCCGCAAGCCCTGCCAACACATGGTTCAACACCAGCTGCAACAACAGCCGCCGTCGCAGGGGTTGCAACAGGGTGGTTAACACTTTCATTTTTTGGCTCCTTTCTTACGCCCGTGCTTCACCCGGCGGATAAGGAACGCCGCCCACACCAGCAACACCACAATAACCACCACATTCAGCACGGCATTGGGCATCCACAAAGGCACTTCCCAAAGGCTTGGGGGGCGCACGGGGGTTGTGCCGCTATAGTTATAGCGGTACATATAGGTCATTTGGTCCATCAGCATATAGGCGTTGTTGCTGCCCAGCTGGCTGTCGATAACCGATAGAAAACCCATAAAAGGGTTTAGGGCAAAAACACAGTAAATCAGCACGTAAGGGGGCTGGGTTAAATTGTCCAGCATATTGCCCAAAATGTTGCTGGTGATAAAAAGGCCACACAAATTGCCACCGGTGGCCAGCCCTATCACCAGATAGGTTAAGATAATGGCCACCACCGTCTTCTTAAAGATGACGGAAAAGAAAATGGCCAAGCTACCCACCATGGCCGCCGTGAGCAAAAAGTAGAGGGACATGGTTAGCAAGTTTAAAAGGCTAATGCCCCCGTAATACATGATAATGCCAAACACTGGCAGGCTGGCGGCAATCATTAAAAGCACCACCAGCAAAGAGGCCGCTAGCTTTCCGGCAATGATGGAAAAAGAAGACATTTTAGTCACCAGCATCAAATCAAAAGTTTGCCGCTCTCTTTCCCCGCTCACCGCCCCACCGGTAATGGCAGGCACAAACAGCCAAATAAGCCCCAGCTGCATTCCAGACATCACGCTATAAATGGTGGTGGCGGATTGTGGGCTGAACCCGCCGTACATGGTATTAGAAAGAATCACCGTAAGGGACAATGCCGTCACCCCGGTGAGACATAGCACATATAACATAATGGCCCAAAAAGTTTTCCAGGTGCGCAGCACCGTTTGTAGTTCTCGCCTGAAAACAGGATTAAGCACTTTGTTCCGCCCCTTCCGTCAGTTGCATGAATATATCTTCCAGGTTGCCTTCTTTTTCCTTCACAGTTATTAAAGGCACCCCTTGTTGCACCACTGTGCCCACCAACGCCGCCAAATCCTGGTTTGTGCCGGAAAAGTCGAAAGTTACGTCTTCCATGTTTTCCGTCATCTCATGGACATACACGTTTTCGGAAAGCAGCCGGGTTAAAGTTTCCATCTGCCCCAACGGCTGCATGAAAATCACCCGGTGCTGGGTTAAGGTGCGCATGATGTCGTTCACGGTGCCCTGTGCCGCCAGCTTTCCTTTGTTAATGATGCCCACTTCCGTACACATTTCCGCCAGCTCCGGCAAAATGTGGGAACTGATGATGATGGTCTTGCCCAAAGTTTTTAACTGTTTCAGCACTTCCTTCATCTCTATGCGGGCACGAGGGTCCAGCCCGGAAGCCGGTTCGTCCAGAATGAGAATGTCCGGGTCATGCACAAGGCTTCTGGCCAAGCATAGCCGCTGCTTCATCCCCCGGGACAAAGCATCCACATAGCTGTTCTTTTTATCGGATAAATCCACCAGTTCCAGCAGATTGTCTATAATGGCACCCCGCTGGCTGTAGGGAATGTAGTAGGTGCCGGCATAAAAGTCCATGTATTCCGTGACTTTTAAGTTGTCATACACGCCGAAGAAGTCCGGCATGTAGCCAATGCGGGAACGCAACGCTTTTGGGTTTTTGCTCACATCCTCCCCATTGATGGACACCGTGCCGTCTGTGGAGGACAACAACCCCGCCACAATTTTCATGGTGGTGGTTTTGCCCGCCCCGTTTGGCCCTACAAACCCGAAAATGGAGCCGTCTTCTATGGTTAGGTTTAAATGGTCTACCGCTGTAAATCTGCCGTAAACCTTCACCAGGTCTTTAATCTCAAGCATTATTCCTGCACTCCTTTAATACGGATTTGGGGCACCTGCACTGTACGCGGTTCGCTCACTTCCAGGCGCAGGGCAATGTTACCTGCATCGTCCACATAGTCTGCGACGGTTTCTGTGTATGGGGTGGTTTGCACAATTTCCCACTGTTGCTCTGCCACATTAAAGATTTCTTGCTGGCCCACTGTGTTTTTCCAGTTAATTTGGAACAGTTCAAGGTTGGCTTTTTGGGGCACGGTGAAGGTAATGTCCAACATACCCTTGTTTTGCATGTACAGTTCAATGTCGCTGTACATATCAAACCCTGCGGTGGCTGTGATGCTGCTTGGCCCTAACAAACCCGCAGGCAAGTCAAAGGTTTTCATGGCCGAAAAATCCAAGGGCACTTCCAGCAAAAACAAGTTGGTAAAATAGCTATGGGTCAGCGCCCCGTTAATGCGCATGTCCCCTTCAATGATTTTCTCGTAGTTAAAGCCAAATATGCTTACATGCACAGCTTTGTTGCCCACATTGCCACTGGAAGGCATGGATACAGGCATAGGCGCATATTTGCTTGCAAAATATCTACTGCTGCCCATGCTGCTGTACGCCAGTTCGCTAATCATATTTTGTTTAAATTGATAGTCTCGCCGCTGTTCTACCGTGGGGTAAAGTGCCCGGTCGTACACATCCCCGTACAGCTCCCGGAATATTTGATACATATCAAAATACTGGTCGTTAATTTCCACTTTCTGGTCCACCGTAATGGTATCCCCGGCTTTTACATCTTCATATTTGGTCATGGCATTGCGAATGCCCACAATCATCTCTGGGAAATCCAGGCCAGTGTTGTTGGTGATGGTGCCTTTCAGCTGCTTGCCTTCCAGATAAAACGTGCAGTCCAACCCGCCCTGCAACGTCACATTGTCGTTAAAGGCCAAAAAGTTGGGGGCCCAGCTGGATTTATCAAAGAAGGTGATTTTTGGCGGCTGGCTGTACTCCAGCTCCATCACGTCTTTCGGCTGGGTTCCGGCATCCATGCCGTAATAATAGTTCTGGGCGCTAAAGGTGATGGGCAGGTTTTGGTCAAAGGTAACGGTTACATCCCCTTTTTTGGGAGAGAACGCCCCAATACCCCCTTCCACCATGGCCACCGACTGGTTATTTTTCATGGTTACTTTGCTCACCACGTTGGTGATGGGCTTTTTATAGGCGGTGTCTGCACTAATAACGGTCATTACCAAGGTCACCGCCACTGCCAGCACCGGAATGATAACAAAACCTTTTTCCCGCATGTCTTTCTTCTTTAATATGATGTACAAGATAGGGCCCACAAACACCCCGTATACCCCAACAATGGCAAAAAGCACCCACAGGATATTGTCATTAAGGGACGGCAGGTTACCGGATAAGTAGCTAAATTCTCTAGCATAGTAATTGTTTTTGCTGTTGCGGGTGAAATCTAAAAAGGTGCGGAAATACTCGGTTAAAAACAAGTCCCGGCCTTCTAGCCCAATGAAAGGCTCTGTGCCCAGGCTGAAAGCATTCACCACCACATAACCCGATACGTTCTGTTTATAAGCACTTAACACATTGCCACTGGCCGTGTGCAGTTCTGTGGCCCCTTCCACAAACAGGTTGGTTAAGGGGATGGCTTTGTCTTCCTTTTGCCGGAGCATGTCCGCCCCGTTAAAATTGGTGGTGGCTGCATCACACAGCACGGTACCGTCCAGGTTCACTTCCACAATGCGGGGGTCAATGCCCGCCAGTGTTTTTTCCGCTTCTGCCCCTGCGCCCAGCACAAGCACGCCCCCGGAAACCAGCCAGTCGTACAAAGCGTCTTTTTGGCTGTTCAGCAGCTTGGTGGTGTCGAAGCCGTCTATAATGAGCATGTTAAACGCATTTAACGTTTCTGCCTTGGTGGGCAGGTTGGTTTCGTCCAGGTATATGAGGTTGGCGCTTAACCGGCGGGCGCTCATGTCCCCAGTGTAGGTGTTCAGTTCCAACTGCCGCATGTAGTGCATGCCAGCCGGGTCGTCTGTGAGCACCCCTACAAAGATGGAATCCGGGCTTACGGCCACACAGGTCAGCTTTTGGGAAGCCACCTCCCGGCCTTTTTCATCCAGTAACACCACCGTTTGGAACGGCCGCAGCATGTTCACGTTGATGGTTAAGTCCACTGCTTTAGAACCCCCGGAAGGCAGCTCTACCGGTGTGGAATAAACCTGGAACCGGCTGGGCATGGTGGGGTCTGCGCTGTCGATTTTCATTTGCAGCTTGCCCTTAAAGTTTGGCCCGTTATTGGTTAGGCGAATTTTAAAGTCTGTGGGCACCATCAGCTTGTAGCGGTTGCCAAAGCCCACCGTGCCTTCAATTTGAATTTGTGCCTGTTCTTCTGCGGGGGCAGCTTCTGCGCCGTACAAAAAAGGCGTTAGTATGCCGAAAACCATAACAAACACAATAAGAATTGCAATGATGGCTGCCACAATACGCTTTGTGCGGGCACTGTTTTTGTGTCTTTTCACTATCGTCACTCCTTATTTTTCAAACCGATAACGGGTCGTTATAGGTTGTAGACGTTAAACCGGACGGAAATGTTCCGCTAATTTGGCATCTAAAAGCATTATACCACAAAAAGTTTACAAATAACAAACCTTTCACTCTTGTTAAATCTGCACAAAATGGGTATAATGTTAAAAACAACCCGCAATCAATAGAATGGGAGAAAAATAAATGCTTCCGCACATTTTAACTTTTATTGGTGTTTTAATCTTGGCTGTCTCTGTAGCCTGGGGCATACGGGCAGGGGCCAAAGGCCGGTACGACAGCTTAAACCGGTTGCTGGAAGAAGAACGGCAGGCCAATGCCACCCGTAAAAAAAATATAGATCCCCAATATTTCTACACCCCAGACGTTTCCGGTTTGCCGGTGGCCGATGAAACCGCCGCCGCAAGCCCGCAGGAAGAAAAGCTATTAAAACTGCAAAAGCGTGTGTTGCAGCTGGCAGAAGAACCCATGATGCGCTTGCCCGAACCCATGACCAACACCCAAATTAAGCTGGCATTCGGGGCCGCCCATTTGGAGACGGTTACCGCTGGAGAAAGCCGCTACAACGCCTATGCAGAAGCTTTAACAGACTGGGCCGCTGCCTTGGCCGAAGCCGGGCAACCATCTTCCGCCCAACAGATTTTGGAAACCGCCATTGCCATGGATACCGGCCACACCCGGCCTATTCTGCTTTTGGCAGACATTTACAGCCAAACCGGCAACAAAAAAAGGCTGCACACCCTGATGCAAACCGTGGACGCTTTGGAGCAATTGTTTGGCAAAGACAAAGCGCTTACATACATCCGCCAGCTTTTATAACCATGAACCATCATATTATGGAGGGCAAGCTATGCATATCGGTCTTTTTACAGACACCTACACCCCGCAAATTAACGGGGTGGCTACATCCACCACCTTATTAAAAGCCCAGCTGGAAGCTTTGGGCCACAAAGTGTTTGTGTTCACCACCACAGACCCCAAGGCAAGATCAAAAACGCCAGATATTTTCCGTCTGCCCAGTATGCCCTTTGTTTTTTTGCCCACCCACCGGATGACTGTCATGTATTCCCCCAAGCTTTTGCTGCACCTGCGCAAGCTGAACCTGGACATTATCCACACCCAGACGGAATTTCCTTTGGGCATTTTCGGCAAAGTGGTGTCAGACTTCCTTAAAATTCCTCACGTCCACACGTACCACACCATGTACGAGGACTACGTGCATTATGTAGCCAATGGCCACGTCATTACCCCGGCCATGGCCCAAAAATACAGCCGCCTCTTTTGCAACCGGGCAGACATGGTCATTGCGCCGGTGGACAAGGCCAAGCAGTCTTTGATGGCTTACGGGGTGCGCAAGCCCATTGCAGTTATCCCCACAGGGCTGGACTTTTCTGCCTTTAATAGCCGCCGCCACACCCAGCAGGATGTGGACGCCTTGAAAACCCAATACGGCATCACCCCCCAAGACCGGGTGGTGGTGTATGTGGGCCGGGTGGCCAAAGAAAAAAGCCTGGAGGTGGTCATTCAGGCCTTTAAACCTTTGGCAGAAGGGCTGTTGCCTGCCGCCAAGCTGGTGATTGTTGGGGATGGCCCCCTAAAACAAGAATATGAAGCTCTGGCCCAATCTTTGGGCATTAAGGAACGGGTGGTCTTTACAGGGGCCAAACCTTGGGCAGACATCGGCAAGTATTACCGGCTGGGGCACGTGTTTGCCACTGCCTCTACCTCGGAAACCCAGGGCCTTACCTACTTAGAGGCCATGGCTGCCGGGCTGCCGGTGGTGGCCAAAAAAGACCCCAGCGTGGAAGGCATCATCCACCACGGAGAAACGGGCTACTTGTTTGAAACAGACGAACAACTGCCTGCCCTTTTGGCCCATGTCCTCACCCACCAGAAAGAAGCCGCCGCCGTGGCCAAAACTGGCCATGAAAGCATCCAGTCTCTTTCCGCCCAACAGTTTGCCCAAAATGTGGCCGCCCTTTACCAGCAGGTGATTGCGGACAAAAAAGCCAACGCCCGGAAGTTTCGGATTGGGTTTAAGGGGTTTAAGGCGGGCGGGGAAGCAAGCCATGGTGACGATGAAAAAGGATGACCCATAAGCGGGGCATCCTCAGTTTGTTGACAAAAGGGATTGGGAAACTTTTTTAGAAAAAGTTTCCCAATCCCTTTTGTTAGTTGTGGCACCTGTGTAGTTCTAAATGCGGTGCTGTTGTTGTTCTGCATGGGGGGCCATTACTTTTAATTCATACTCTTTCAGCTGGTTTATGGCATCTAGCGAGTAATTTCTGGTAAATGCAGTTGAAATGATGCCCTTTTCCCTGTTTTGCTTTCTTATTAAAACAATATTTACTTTTTCTTTGTCTTTTTTCATAACTAATCTCCTTATATGTTATACCCTCTCATTACAGAATAGTTTATTATAGATAAAAGTTAAAAATTCCTTTGTTTCATATATGTCCATTGTTTCATTCCACGACTTTTCTATAAAATCAAAAAACGTGCCTATGGCCAAGGCTGCCGCATACATTTGGTTTGCAATTTCAACATCAAAAATTTCCTGGTTCTTATAATCTCTGTTTAGCACATCACAGCACAAGAAACCATATATTTTTTTGCTAGGCTTATAATCGCAGATGATCGGGACCGTTACTGCACAATTGTAATATGTATCAAAGCCCGAGTGCTCATTCATATAGTTGTCAGTTTCACTGGTTACGTTATTGCATATATACCGCTCTTTAGATATACATGTACTAAAGTCAATGTTTTTGTTTATTCTATACTCTGCTTTGCCAATTTCTCTTTTTTCTTCCTCATACGTTTCCTTGTCTCTAAACGCAGTAAAAACAACGGTTTTGTTAATGTCATCATCTACATTTATCGCCTCCCTTAGTAACTTTAATGTCACCGAAACCCTTAGGCTATAGTCTTTTCCTTGCAACTGCCGCTCTGTAAATCTTTTAACTTCATCCATAACCCCCCTAATGAAACTGTTGTAATGCCTGTAAATGTTGGTTGAGTAAGTATTATGGGCTGTTGTTAGCCGCTCTTTGCACATAGCCTCGAATTTATCACCCTCGGATGTATCGATCATGGCGGATTTATCCCGTTCTAGGTAGATGGTGTTTAACAATACTTCATTTTCGTCACTTAGCCTTGTTAGAAAAGTATTCATTCTTTTGTTAATGTTTTTACTGCAAATACATGCATCTTTAATGCAGCCATCTTTTTTAAGCATCTTTGTATGCATGGCCTGTACAATCTGCTCTTTCTCTATTGTTATTTTTTCCACTACATGATCCGCTTCCGCCGCTTTCCTTAAACAATTATTGATAACAAAAAATGTTATAAAATTACTTAAAACAACAATAGCAAAACTGCTGGTTATGACCACAAACAATACTTTACTGCTCAAGTTATTGGCATTTATCACGCCGTATATTGAAACAGCAATACCAATGATGGCTAACCCCCAGCCAATATATTGTGCGTACTTATCTAAAACTTTCTGTATTTCATTCATTATATCTCTCACAACATTCTACTCCTACCGTTTTTATTTTGTGCAGGATTTTATCATTAAAAATGCTCATGTATAACATATTATACATGAGCATTTTATTTTTTTCAATTGCTTTGTGTAATATTTACCAGTTTATTTTCATGCAGAGCCACCACTTTACCCCGTTATTTATTAAAAAATACAAAATAAAAGAGGCACCTGAATCATCACCGAAACATCAGGTACCTCTATATGTAGTGCCATTATTGTTTAGACAAATCAAACAAAGCTTGCGCATCCAGCTCTAAAATGAGCTGATTTTTGCTGGATATAATGATGTTTTGAATATACCTGTTATATTCAAAATCCATGGTGGGGGGCACTGCTTCTTTTTGGTCGTTGGCAAAAGCTTCAATAGAGGTGATGTTATCCACCAACAGGGCCATCTTTTGCGCCCCATCCCCCATAAGCATCATCATGCCCCGGTGTTCATCTTTGTACGCCGCAATTAAGTCGTCCAGCAGGGGAACAATGACGTCGTGGCAGAGTTGTTCCGCACATCTAGACGCCTTCTGTATGCCCTCTTGGTCGTTTCTGCTTTTGCATTCATCAATAATAACGGCCTGGTTGTGCATTTGCCTGTGGGGTTCATATATCTTGTTCAAAATGTGCTGAATGGCATGGTTGTCTGTATGAAACCCGTCATACCACTGGCCGAATGCGCACTGATGGGGGTCACGGGCAAGCTGAAAGGGGCTGCCTTCTGCCACGCTTTTTTCAAGGGCTACCACCCAGTCCAGATGCTTGTCTTTCATGACGCTAAAAGCAGCCACTTCTTGCTCCAGTGCACCCATGTTAAAAAGCAGCCGTAAATCCAGCACCGGAAAGATTTCCCCCCGCACATTTAAAACGCCGGGTATGTATGGTGGGCTGCCGGGTATTTCCACTAGATCTGTTTTAATCACCATTTGCAGCACACAGCCACTAGAGATGCAAAAGGGCTGCCCCTTTAAAACAAACGTTACATACGGATGGTGCGTTTGGCTGAAATTATTAAAGGAATCCATAGGCGCTCCTCATTCTGGACCAGATTAACACCTCTGGGTCTAGTCATGTTATCACAGCTGTATATACATGATTATAATACACACGCACCAAAAAGTAAATATATATGATTACTTCCACCAATTTTTTCCATCACTCAAACTGATAAACCGTTGTTTCTTGATACACTTCCCCCGGGGCCAGCACAACATTAGGAAAATGGCTATGGTGCAGTGCATCCGGGAAATGCTGGGTTTCCAGGCACAGGCTATTGTGGATGCCGTAGGCCGCCCCGCCTTTTCCCTGCCGTGGGGTCAGGTTGTTGGACGTATACAGCTGCATACCGGGCTGGGTGGTATAAGTGGTCATTTGAATGCCTGTTTCCGGCCCTACCAACACCGCCGCCTTTTTGAGATAAGCTTTGTCTGCCAGAATCCAGTTTAAATCGTAGCCTCCCGCCTGGGTTAGCAGCGGATGGTCTTCCCCCATATCCCGGCCCACAGTTTTAAGCTGGGTAAAGTCAAAAGGTGTGCCCGCCACAGCCAGTGCCTTCCCGGTGGGCAAGCTTTGGGGGCTGTTTTCCAGCACTTCATCACAAAACATTTGCAAGATATGGCCGCCGATGTTCCCGCTAGACGCCCCGTTTAAGTTGAAGTAGGCGTGGTTGGTCAGGTTAATGGGGGTGGCTTGGTCTGTGACGGCATGGTAAAGGAACACCAGCTCGTTGGCTTCCGTCCACTTACAGGTGACAGACACATCCAAATTTCCCGGGTAACCTTCTTCCATGTGGGGAGAGCGGCGGGTAAACAACACCCCGTCTTCCAGTGCCCGGCTTTCCCACTTGCACAGGTGGAACCCTTTCACTCCTCCGTGCAAATGGTCGTTGCCAATGTTTTGGGCCAGCTGGTACGTTTTCCCTTCCAGCTCAAAACGACCCCCGGCAATGCGGTTGGCCACCCGGCCCACCACGGCCCCCAAGCAGCCGTCGTTGGCTTCATATTCCTCTAACGTGTCGTAACCCAAGCATACGTCCACCAGTGTTCCCGTTTTGTCTGGCACCAGAATGTGGGTCACCGTGCAGCCAAAGTCTATGATAGACACGCTTGCGCGTCGGCTGTTGGTCATGGTGTATTGGGTGATGGCTTCCCCGTCTTTGGTACAGCCGTAAGGCTTGCTGGCGATGTTTATAGTGGTGTTGTAATTGTGCATGTGTTTTCTTCTCCTTCTTCCCAATTTTCAGGCACATACTTTACCTGAGCAAAGTTTTTGGCTATGCAGGTTGTTTCCATAACTGTTCCGTTGCCCTTTTTTAGCGTTTTGTTGCGCCAAATTTCGTTCTGCCTAAAAAATTTGTCTGCCACTTTTAGAAACCTATGATTTTTTTCAAACACATGATATGTATAGGGCAGCTCCTCATTCACACGCAAATCCCCGTTTAGGCATTTATGGTCCAACCAAAATTTCAGCTGAAATGTATATGGGGTGTCGTTGCGGAATTGGTAATCTATGTAGTTGTAAAAGATGGTTGCCCCGCTTCCGAAAGGAATTACCCGGCCATCGTCGGGGAAGGGATCGAAACTGTGGTGGTGCCGTTCCGTCACGGTTATGGGGCTGTGGAGCACCAGCCAGTGAATCAGGTTAGCCAACTGGCACAAGCCGCCCCCAACCCCCTGACAGGCCTCCCCGTTGGAAAGCAGAATACCCTCCTGATAGCCCTTTTTACGTGTGGGCTTTCCCAGCAAAAAGCAAAAGGAAAACGTCTCTCCCGGCTTCACCAACAGTCCATCCAACCTTTGAATGGCCAGCGACAAGTTAATTACCTTGTTTTTTTGCAGCTCCATGGGACTGTGCCCCAACTTCCGCAGCAGTACAGATTGATGCTTTTTCATGCGAAAAGCCAATGGCTCCAGCGCAAAGGTACGGGCATAGGTATGTTTATGCAACTGCCACTGCACCCACCGCACCATCTGGCGTGCAAAGACAATGCTATAGTAAAAAAGTGGGTGTACACTGGACAAGGGCTTTCGCATGAATGATGCCTCCTAACCACTTAATCATTAGTTTAGTTTTTATTTAATGTCAACTTGGCAAACCCCTCAAAAGACCAATCCTCATGGCCGGTTAAGTCCGATGACACTTTCTTAAAGAAACAGCTGGGTATTTCATTTTCCTTTAAACACTTTGCCACGCAAAAATCACAGCCCCGGTCGTGGTTCACCGGGTTTAGCGGGCATTTGTGGTCACCACACGTACAAAAAGGTAATGTTGCCATTGAAATTTCCCCCACTTCTTTAATAAAATCTCAATTATTCCCCTAAAATGTTTCGGGCAATCCACACCCCGGCGGCACCAGCCTGTGCCAGCCCCCGGGTAATACCAGCCCCGTCCCCGCCGCAATACAGCCCGGCAATCTGGGTTTCCAGTTGTTGGGTTAACACCGGCCGTGCAGAATAGAACTTGGCCTCCACCCCGTAAAACAAGGTATGGTCCGAAGCAATGCCCGGGGTCACTTTGTCCAGGGCGTGCACCATTTCAATGATGGACTGCATAGTGGTGTAAGGCAGCACCAGCCCCAAATCTCCCGGCACCGCTTCTTTCAGCGTTGGCTCAATGAAGCCTTCCGCAATCCTGTTTTTTGTGGAGCGCCGCCCACGCAAAATGTCCCCAAACCGCTGCACCATCACCCCGCCGCCAGATAGGTCGTTGGCCCGCATACAAATCTCCCGAGCGTATTCGTTGGGCTTATTGAAGGGCTCGGTGAACACATGAGACACCAGCAATGCAAAGTTGGTGTTTTCAGAGCCCAGCTTAGGGTCACGGTAGGCGTGGCCGTTCGCCGCCATCACCCCGGAGTGGTTTTCCACCACCACATGGCCGGAAGGGTTGGAGCAAAACGTCCGCACCCGGGTGCCCACAGAAGCGTTGTACACAAACTTACCTTCATATAAATGCTTGTTAATGTCCTGCATAATCACGTCGGAGGTTTCCACCCGCACCCCCACGTCTACCTGGTTATTAATGAGGGTCAGCCCGTGGCGCAACAAAAGCTCTGTCAGCCAAGCCGAACCATCCCGCCCAGGGGCCAGCACCACATGCCCTGCCGTCAGTTCCGTGCCGTCTGCCAGCCGAACGCCGCATACCTTTTTCTGCCCATCTTCCACATCCATGGTTAAAATGTCTGCCACTTCTGTTTCAAAGCGCATGTCCACGTTATTGGCCAACTGCTCGTCAATGGATTTTAAAATCTTTAAGTTTTGCTCCGTGCCCAAATGCCGCACAGAGGAACGCAACAGTTTAAGCCCCGCCCCATAGGCCTGCTGCTCAATTTTACGCACGGCCATGGTATGAGGGTTGGTGATTTCCGTGGTGGCTCCATGTGCCAAGTTTACCTGGTCTACATAATGAATGAGGGACAATACTTGGCTGTTTTCCAAATAATCCGTCAGCCAACCGCCAAAAGCAGTGGTGATGTTAAACTTGCCGTCGCTGTACGCCCCGGCCCCACCAAAGCCCCCGGTGATAGCACAGGCGGGTTTACACCCGGCTTGCACTTTGTTGTCTGTGGCTTTGCTTTTGGGGCAAAAATGCACCTTCCCCTGCATGATGGGGCATTGCCGTTTGTGAATGTCCCTGCCTTTGTCTATCAGCAGCACCTTTTTTTCCGGCGCTTTGACGCTTAATTCCCAACAGGTGAAAATCCCTGCCGGGCCAGCGCCCACTACGATAACGTCATAATTCATTGCGTTCATTCCTCTCTATTTCTGTCACTGAATACCTGTTGATAATGGTGCACCAACGGTGCTAAATCTGGCTCTTGTAAAGCTTCTTCCCCTTTGGCAGACAAACCGTACACCCCTTTTTCCACCTTTTCAAACCAGCCGTACACATTCCGGCTTACAATCAGCCCAGCTTTCGGGGCACAGCCATGGGTGATAAGTTTTTTAGGGGACAATGGCCCGGTGTGGGCCAGCACACAAGCAATGTGCAGCGCCTTTTCCAAATAAGCCGTCTTAATGCGCACCTTGGTGCTGCCCCCGGTGTTGTAGTCTCCGCTGCGCCCCGCAATTTCTTTTAAAAGGGCGGTGCGCTTGCGGTTTTGCAGCTTGCCCTCCCCGTTGTCCGGGTGCTGACGCACATCCACGGTGGGCACCGGGCTGTCCAGCGCCACGGTAATCAGCCCCAGCCCGCATTTTTTAAGCAAGGCTTTCCGTTTTCGGTTGGCAGATACGCTTTCTCTGCCCGGCCGGGGAATGCACAAGTACACGTCTCTGGCCATCTTCTGCCTGTCCAGCCCTTGGTACAGCAAGGGAAGCCCAAATTGCCGCTTAAACTCTACAATCACCAGGTGCTCGTCCTTCACTGCCGTTAAGTCGCAGTCCTTCACTTCCCCGTTCACCTGGTAGCCCAGCCCTTCAAAATAAGCCTTCACCGGGGCGTATAAATCCTGCTCCACCAAGCCCAGCCGCCCCCTATTTTAAGTACGTATCTATCATTTTTTCCGCTAACCGTTTATATATGCCTGCTTCCACCGCTAAGGATGCAGCCAGCAGCGCCATGTCCTCCCGGCTGGCTTTTCCCGGGGATTGTTCTTGCAGGCTCAGCTTGTCCGCCACAGTGGTTTTGGCGTTTTCCAGCGCCGTTTCCTGCAAACGTAAAAAGGAAGCATAAAAGCCGTCCAAGTCCGGCTGGGTTGCAAGCAGTGCTTTAATGTCCTCGATGGCCAGCACAGGCTTTAAGTGGTACAGGGCAATAAGCAGCTTCAACTGCCCCGGGCTGTACTTCTTTTTATTGGGGGTAGGCAGCATTTTGTTTTTGGTGTAGTTGTTAATCATGGCTTTGGTTAAAATGCTGTCTGCCGGGGTGCGTTTATAGCCAGAGAGCCGGGTGTCCATAAACGTGGTAATTTGGTCCATATAAAGCTCTATATCCGGCACGTCCTCCAAGCTGACGGTTTGCAGCTTGTCCATAAATTCCAGCATAAAACCGCTCCCGCTTTTTTCCATTATAAAAACACCTTTCTTAATTAAAAATATTTACAAAAGGGTGTTGCAATATGAATTGTACCATGATATGATGTAATTATCAAGATGTAGTTTTAAAAACTATATGAAGCATTTTTAATTTTTAGGAGGTGTACGGTTGTATGTTTAAAAAAATGAAAGACCCGGTCAGCGCTTTGTCCCACATGTGCGGGGCCCTTTTCGCCGTACCGGTCACGGTTTTGCTCATCATCAAAGGGGCGTTGGCCCACTCCGCCTTGGCGGTGGCCTCCTTCGCCGTGTTTGGTGCAGCTTTGTTTTTACTCTATTCTGCCAGCTTCTTTTACCACTGCCTGGCCATTTCCGAAAAAGTAAGCACCATTTTGCGCCGGGTGGACCACATGATGATTTTTGTGCTCATCGCCGGCACTTACACCCCGGTGTGCCTCATTTTGCTTAAAGGGCCTTGGGGGTTCAGCCTGTTTGGAATCACCTGGGCGCTGGCCATTGGCGGTATCATTTTAAAACTGGTATGGCCCACCGTGCCCCGCATCTTATCCACCGCCATTTATGTCATTATGGGTTGGATTGTGGTGGTGGCGTTTGTGCCCCTGCTGGCCACCGCAACCCCCGGCGAAATGTGGCTGCTGGCGTTGGGCGGGGTTACTTATACGTTGGGTGCTGTCATCTATGCAATCAAATGGCCGCCCATCCAGTCTCGGCTGGTGGGTTTTCATGAAATCTTCCACTTTTTTGTGCTGGGGGGCAGCGCTTTTCACGTGGCACTGATGTTTTGCCTGGCATAACTTTGGCGTTTTGGCCATTGACATAAAGGCCTGTCCTCTTTCATAATGAACGTAAGGCGACAGGCCAACTTTTAAAGTGAAAGGAGCATGTTTATGAAAGTGATTAATGTTACACTAGACAGTATGGATAAAGTGAAGGCATTTGTGAATGCGGTATCGGCGTTTGAAGGCGAGTTCGACC
Source organism: uncultured Eubacteriales bacterium (assembly GCA_964500895.1). Classification (GTDB taxonomy): domain Bacteria; phylum Bacillota; class Clostridia; order Lachnospirales; family JAISER01; genus CAZCQP01. Next base: position 64,704 of record CAZCQP010000009.1, read on the forward strand.
TGGTTTCCGAACGGTACGTGGTAGATGCCAAGTCTATCATGGGCATTTTCAGCTTGAACTTAAGCAAGCCACTGGCGTTGCACATCCACGATGATGCAGAAGCAGACCAAGTGATTGCAGCTTTAAAAGCATTTACAGTATAAAAGACGGCCATTAGCGCCTTTAAGACGCTGAATGGCCGTTTTTATTTCAAAGTAAAACCTTGGAGAACTTTTTCGGGAAAAAGTTCCCCAAACCCTTCAAAAAGCTTACCCTTGAAATGCCGCAAAGCGGCATTTCATAAAGTTTTTGCACCGCTTTTTTCAAAAAGC
>CAZCQP010000010.1:0-64450 GCA_964500895.1 uncultured Eubacteriales bacterium
CATACAAAAAGTGCGCAAAGCCATAAGCCTTGCGCACTTTGTTTTTTCTATTCTTGTGTAAAAGCAATCAAAGCAACGTGTCTTGCCCGCTTGATGGCCAAGGTCAGCGCCCGTTGGTGCTTGGCGCAGTTGCCAGTGATTCTGCGGGGTAAAATTTTGCCCCGTTCAGAAACAAAGCGTTTCAGCTTTGCCACGTCTTTGTAATCAATCACATTGATTTTATCGGCACAATAGGCGCATACGCGTTTTTTTCTGCGCCCACGCTTTTTTTGAATCATGGGTAAACCTCCTTTAAATGAGTGTGGTTAAAAAGGCAAATCGTCGTCGTCCACCGCTTCCGCAATGGCTGAGAAACCATCGTTGGCTTTGGGGGCTGCTGGGGTTTGAGGTGCACCGGCAAAATCTCCGTAACCCTGGTTTTGCACCCGGGACTCAAAAGCAGATTTGCTTTCAGCAAAGTCATGCTCGTCCACAATCACGTCGGTGCTCCACCGTTTCTGTCCCTGCTGGTCATCCCAGCTGCTTACTTGTAAACGGCCAGAAACGGCAATCATCATGCCTTTTTTCAAAAACCGTTCCACAAACTCGCCAGCCTTGCCAAACGCCACGCAGTTAATAAAATCTGCATCCGGCTCCCCGGCTTTTTTAAAACGCCGGTTCACGGCCAAGGTGTAGCGTGCAACCGCCACAGGCTCTGCGCTTTGGGAATAACGGATTTCCGGGTCTTTCGTTAGGCGTCCCATCAAAATGACTTTGTTCATCTTTGGGTACCCCCTTATGCTTCCTGACGAACGATTAAATAGCGCAACACGTGCTCCATAATGCGCATACGGCTTTCCATCTCTGCGATGGCTTCGGCGGCCGCTTCAAACGTAATAAAGCTGTAGAAGCCTTCGTTGCATTTGCTAATTTCATACGCCAGCCGACGCTTGCCCCAATCATCCACCTTTTCAACGGTACCGCCAAAACGGCTGATGATGGCCAGCACTTTTTCAAACTCCGCCTTTTGTGCTTCTTCATCTAAAGTGGGTCTTAATACAACTGCCATTTCATACTTGTGCATCACACACACCTCCTTCTGGACATAAGGCCCTTATATGCATAAGAGCAAGGATTGGACGGCCACTGTTTCCAGCGTGACCATACAGTTTTACATGTTAGCACAATAAATCATGAAATGCAACATTTTTTATTAAAAAGATTAAACTTGCTTTAATTGTTGCACCAGGGCTTCGTCGGGGGTAATCACCGCCGTCTGGTATTTATCGTAAATCACCATACCCGGCTTGGCACCGTTTGGCTTTTTCACAAACCGTTTGGTGGTGTAGTCCACAGGCACATGGCTGCCGTTTTTACCTTTGCTGTAGTAAGCGGCCAAATTGGCGGCCTCGTTTAAAGTGCTTTCCGGCACCGTTTGGCCTTCTGCCTTTACAATCACGTGGGCACCGGGAATGTCTTTGGTGTGGAACCACCAGTCGGAATTTTCCGCCACTTTCAAGGTGAGCTCGTCGTTTTGCCGGTTGTTTTTGCCCACAAACATGTGGAACCCGTCCCCGGAAATGTAGTGCAACGGCTTGGAAGGTTTGGACTTTAAGGCGCTCTTTTTCTTCCGCTTTTTAATGAAGCCTTGGGCCATCAATTCTTCCCGCAAGTCTTCAATGTCCGCTTCTTCTGTGCATAAAAACAAGGTGGCCAATAGCCCTTCCAAATAAGTGGTTTCTTCACTATTTTGGGCCATCTGTTCTTTTAGGGCGGCAAAGGTGCGTTTGGCTTTGTTGTACTGCTTAAAATATTTTTGGGCGTTTTCGGCGGGGGTCAGCTGGGCATCCAAGGGGATGGTGACCATGGGCAGGTTTTCATCGTAAAAGTTTTGGGTGGTGAAAGCCGTCATTCCTTTTTGCAAGGTGTGCATGTTGGCGGTAATTAGTTCACCCTGCATTTTCCAGGTGTCTCGGTTTTGGATGTCCTTCATGGTTTGAATGTAAACATCCCGCTTTTTGGCGCACCGTTCCAGGTTTTGGGTGATAAGCTTGCGGATGTCTGCATTTTTTTGGCTGGTGCGCACCAGGGCATCTTTTTCACCGTAATAAAAGTCCAGCATTTCCCAGGCAGTTTCAAAGCGTTTTTGTTCAAAGGCGGTAAACATGGGCATGTCCACGCTGGTGAAGCCCATGGGGTTGCCCTTTTCCAGGAGCACCGTTGGGTGATAATCGTTGGCTTGAATACGAAAAATCAGATGGGCAAAGGCATCACAAAGCCGCCCTTTGTCCTCCCCAGACAAACCGGAAGCATGGTCTTCGGGGCGCAGTCCGGCGGCATGGCATACGGCACTGGCCAAGAAAGGGCTGATGCCGGTGAAATGCTTGTAAATGGCTTCCTGTGCGGATTGAGGCTTTTCTAAAGCTTCCATTAAATCCGCGGGGGTGAAATCCAGAGGGTTTATCTTCCCCTGCCCTGGTGGCGGGGTGTAAGCCTTTCCCGGCAGCACTTCCCGCACGGCGCTTAGGCTATGGGAGATATGCTTCACCGCTTCCAGTACCTTGCCGTTTTCATCCACCAGCATGATGTTGCTGTGCTTGCCCATAATTTCAATGATCAGGGTTTTCACGCACACATCACCTAAATCATTTAAAGCTTCAATGTGCAGCTGGGCCACACGCTCAAAGCCGGGCTGGGTAATGTCTACAATTTTCCCACCGGTTAAATGTTTACGCAGCACCATGCAAAACAATGGGGCTTGCATGGGGTTGGCCTTGGTTTGGCTGGTGAAATGCAACCGGGGGTGGGACGGGCTGGCGGTGAGCATCAGCTTGTAGCTTTCCCCACGGCAGCGCAGGTTTAAAATAACCTCGTCCTTCTCAGGCTGGTAAATTTTATCAACACGCCCACCAAGGGCTTTTGTTTTCAGTTCGTGTACAATATGGGACAAAACAACGCCGTCCAGCGCCATGGTTTTCAACTTCCCTTCTTTAAACAGAGCAATTGCCTATGAAGGCAAACCTTGTTTGCCCAAATATAAATTGTTTATAAATTTCTTGCTGCATACGGACGAACACAGTTCGCCCCTACATTATTCATAGTGCCTATTGTTGGTTTAAGAGGCAAATATATCCCTTCAGCTTCTCACCACAAACACATGAAAATAATTTTTTATTTTTAGCGTCGCAGACTATAATCAATTTGGCGGAATTTACTTCCGTCAAATTGCAGGGCATGAAAAGTTTCCTTTGGGAACTTTTCATGCCTTCCTACCGACAACTCGATGAAATGCACTTTCAGTGCATTTCATCGACACGGCAAACGCTTCATGCGTTGCCGTGTTCAACTTCTTGCTTTGTATTGACTGTGCCAGCCACTTCATATATAATAGAATGTGCGGAAAAAGTCATTTCTTCACTTTTTCGGTCTAGTCTTATTATAACACAATCGGGAAAATATTACAAACCAAAGGGGAGCGGGGATGTCTATGCCCAGAAGTATGACAGGTTACGGCCGGGGGATGGTTTTGCGCCACGACCGTAAAATTCAGGTGGAAATGAAGTCGGTCAACCACCGGTACAACGACATCACCATTAAAATGCCCCGTATGCTGGGAAGCTTTGAGGAGCCGTTGCGCAAGCAACTTTCCAGGCTTATTGCTCGGGGAAAGGTGGATGTTTACGTCTCTATGGAGAGTTTTTCCAAAGATGATGTAAGCATTCAAATAAACGTTCCCTTGGCCGCCGGGTATTTAGAAGCCCTGGCTGGGTTGAAGGACATGTTTGCCTTGCCCGATTCCCCCACCCTGGCCATGGTGGCCCAGTACCCAGACGTGCTTAAAGCAGAAAAAAAAGAAGCGGCAGAGGAAACTTTGGCACAAATATGGGAAACCTTAACAGAAGCGGCAGATGTTGCCCTTGCACAGTTTATGCAAATGCGTGAAGCGGAAGGCAACGCTTTGGTTGCAGACATTTTGGGTAAACAAAAAGAGATGCAGGGCATTATGAATGCCATGAAAACACGCCAGCCCGCAGTGGCGGCAGAGTATGAAAAAAGGCTGCGCACCCGTATGGAAGAGCTTTTGGCTTCTGCTACGGTAGACGAAAACCGGCTGTTGGCCGAAGTGGCCGTTTTTGCCGAACGCAGCGCCATAGATGAAGAAATTACCCGTTTTGAAAGCCATTTAGTACAACTGGAACAAATTTTACAGCAGGAAGGCGCATTAGGACGTAAGCTGGACTTTTTAGTGCAGGAAATGAACAGAGAAGCCAACACCATCGGCTCTAAAGCCAACGACTTGGAATTAACCAAAGCAGTGGTGGAATTAAAGTGCCTGGTTGAAAAAGTGCGTGAACAAGTACAGAATATTGAATAGGCTTTTGGGCTGAAACCGGCCGGAAGTTTATGGATTGCAAAGGATGAATGGCATATGAATTTGCCAATTGTAAACATTGGTTTTGGCAATATGGTTTTTGCCCAGCGCATGGTGGCCGTTGTTAGCCCAGAGGCTGCCCCCATCAAGCGTATGATTCAAGAGGCAAGAGCCAATTCCACCTTGGTAGACGCCACCTGCGGGCGGCGCACCCGGGCAGTGATTGTTACAGACAGCGGCCACATCATCTTGTCGGCGTTACAGCCAGAGACGGTGGCGGGCCGGGTGGCTGCCAAAGACGAGCCGGAAGACAGTTAGCCCTTATGGTTGCTTACATACGAACCGTTATGCAACAACCAGCTGTTTATTACGATGAAAGAAGGGCAACAATGTGAATAACCCCGGCATGTTAATGATTATTTCAGGTCCCTCGGGCTCCGGCAAAGGCACGGTAGTCAAGCGGCTGAACCCAGACAAAGACTACGCCTTGTCCATTTCCGTTACCACCCGTAAACAGCGGGAAGGAGAATTGGACGGCCGTGACTACTTCTTCACCACCGTGAAAGAATTTGAATATATGCGTAACCAAAACTTACTTTTAGAGCACGCCGTCTTTTGTGGCAACTATTACGGCACACCCGTGTCTTATGTGAACGACCAGATTGCTCTGGGCAAAACCGTGGTGCTGGAAATTGAAGTAAACGGTGCCCTGCAAGTGAAGGCGTGTTTTCCAGAAGCCGTGCTTATATTCCTCATTCCGCCGTCTATGGATGAATTGTCCCGGCGGCTTACAAACCGCAACACCGAAAGCAAAGAAACCATTGAAGACCGGCTGTATCGTGCCCGGGAAGAAATTCAGCTTATTGAACAGTACGACTATCTGGTCATAAACGATAAGGTAGAAAACGCCGTGAAAGCCATCGACACCATTGTGGATGCAGAACGGTGCAAGCCCAGCCGTTTGGCCCACACCATCAAGATTTTCAGAGGAGAGGAAACTTCATGTTAAGACCGTCCTATTCGGAACTGATAGATGTTTTAAACAAAGATAAAGATGTAGACAACAAAGTGGCCAGCCGCTACACCATCGTCATTGCTGCTGCCAAAAGAGCCAGACAACTGGTGGGCGGGGACGCCCCCCTGGTGGACACCCCATCAGACAAAGCCGTGTCTGTGGCTGTTACAGAAATGGCCCAAAGCAAAGTACACATTTATGTGCCCAAAGAAACCGAAGAAACCAAGGCCAACGCCGATGCACCTGTCCACACCGAATACTTAAACCACGAAGATTTAGGGTTCCAATAAACAGGCCTTTATAATGGAAGAACATGTGAACCCCCCCAGTGCTGCGCAAGTAGTAGTCTCCATAGACCACAAAGACGTAGACAAAGCTTTTCATTACCACATACCGCCCCTTTTACAGCCCCGCATCCGTTTAGGCCAAAGCGTCACCGTGCCTTTCGGGCGGGGCAACAAGCCTTGTGAGGGTTTTGTAGTGGGCTTTGACCAAGGCAACATGCCGGAGGATTTGACCCCGGAACAGCTCAAGCCCATTTTATCTATTAATGAAGCAACCCCTTTTTTCAGCCCGGCCATGCTGGAACTGGCCGGGTGGATGCAACAAAAGTATTACACCACCTTGTACGCTTGCCTGAAATGCATGTGCCCTACTGGGCTGCAATTTAAAAGTGACGTGGTGGTGCGGCTACTACCTGTGGAAGCAAAATTGCCCCGCCTTGGCGGCCGCCAACAAGACATACTGGCGTTATTAAAAGCCAGCCATGGTTTCTATTTGCAAAGTGAGCTGGAAAACACCCTAGGCCCCCCACTTGGAGCTGCTTTAAAAGGGCTGGCGGCAAAAGGGCTGGTTAGCCTGGAGGATGTGTCTGCTTTTAAGGACTTAACGTTAAAGGTGCAGTTTGTGTCTTTGGCGGCCCCACAAGAAGATGTGGAAAAATCATTGCTCATGCTTGCCCAGCAGCCCAAAACCCAAAGCCAGGCCAAGGTACTGGCCGCTCTTTTGGAACAAGAATCCATTGCCGTTAGCGATTTGCGGCGGATGCTTAACATTTCCGTTTCACCGGTGAAAAGCCTGGAAAAGCGTGGGTTGGTGGCCATTGAAACCGTTGAAGTCACCCGCAACACCGTCTTTCACCAAGAAGCTTTCACCCCGCCCCCGGTGCTTACCACCGCCCAGCAACAGGCGGTGGATTTTATCACCCGCCAAACAGATAACAAGCCGGTGCTGCTTCACGGGGTTACTGGCAGCGGCAAAACCGAAGTGTACATGCACCTTATTGAACAAGCGGTGGCTCAAGGCAAGCAAGCCATTATGCTGGTGCCGGAAATTTCCTTAACCCCCCAAACAGTGGGGGTGTTTGTGAACCGTTTTGGCAGCAAAGTTTCCGTCACCCACTCTCGGTTAACGTTGGGGGAACGGTTCGACCAATGGAAAAAAGCACGGGACGGCCAAACGTCCATCATGATTGGCCCCCGCTCCGCCTTGTTCACCCCCTTTAACAACCTGGGCATCATCATCATAGATGAGGAACACGAAAAAACGTATCAATCGGAAACCACCCCCAAATACCACGCCAAAGACGTGGCCATCATGCGGGGGCAGCTGGAAGGGGCCAAAGTGGTGCTGGGTTCTGCCACCCCCAGCGTGGAAACTTATTACCAAGCACAGGAAGGCCAGCTGCATTTGGTGGCCTTAACCCAGCGGATTAACCGCACCTTGCCGGAAATTCTGGTTGTGGACATGCGCAACGAACTGGCAGAAGGCAACACCTCTATGTTCAGCAATGGTCTGCACCAGGCCATGGAAGAAAATTTAGCCAACGGCCAGCAAACCATTTTGTTTCTAAACCGACGGGGGTTTTCCACCTTTGTGTCTTGCCGGAAATGCGGCTATGTGATGACCTGTGACCGTTGCAATGTGAACCATACATATCACTTGCCCACAAACCAGCTCATTTGCCACTATTGCGGCAAAAAAGAAGCAAACCCCAAAAATTGCCCCCAATGCGGTTCCCATTATATTAAATATTTTGGGGTTGGAACGCAAAAGATAGAAGATGAAGTGAAACGGCTTTTTCCCCAGGCTTCCGTGCTGCGGATGGACATGGACACCACCGCCGGCAAACACATGCACGCCAGCATTTTGAACCGTTTTAAAAACGGGGATGCCCAAATCCTTATCGGTACCCAAATGATTGCCAAAGGGCTGGACTTTCCCCAGGTGACGTTGGTGGGCATTGTGGCGGCAGACTTGTCTTTAAACAACGGGGACTTCCGGGCAGGGGAAACCACTTTTCAGCTTTTAACCCAGGTTTCCGGCCGGGCCGGACGTTCCAGCTTGCCGGGGCGAGTGTTCATTCAAACCTACAACCCGGAGCATTACAGCATTGTTTTTGCCAAAGAACATGATTATGGCCAGTTTTACACCCACGAGCTGGCTTTGCGCCAACAGCTGTCCTACCCGCCCTTTGCCCATGTGTTTTCGGTGCTGGTCACCGGTGAGGACGAAAAGCGCATCATCATGACCTTGTTCCGGCTTTTAGACATTATGAAACATTATAACCGCAAAGGGCTCTTTGAAATGCTGGGGCCATCCCCCGCCGCCATTTCTAAAATAAAGAAGAAATACCGTTGGAAACTTCTGGTGAAATGCCCAGAAGAAGAGCGGCTTAAAAATTTTGTACTTTACTGTGTAGATAAATTAAAAGCATCCGGCGATGTTTCCGGCATGGGGTTTAACTTAACGCTAAACCCGGCTTTGCTAGTGTAACCATTGCCTGGCGATGCTTTGAAAGGACGATTTTTGTGGCCATTAGAACCGTTCGCCTGGAAGGCGATGAGCTGTTACGCAAAGTTTCAAAAGATGTCACCAACATCACCCCCCATGTGGTGACGGTGCTGGAAGACATGGCAGACACCATGTACGCCAGCAACGGGGTGGGCCTGGCTGCTCCTCAAGTGGGTATTTTAAAGCGTATGGTGGTTATTGATGTGGGTGAAGAGCCCGGGGAAGACCTGATAGAGCTGATTAACCCCCGCATCATCGAATGCTCCGGCACGCAAACCAAAGCCGAGGGCTGTCTGTCCATCCCCGGAAAATCCGCCCCTGTGCCCCGCCCCACCTATGTGAAGGTGGAAGCCTTAAACCGTTTTGGGGAAAGCTTTGTGCTGGAAGGCACAGACCTTTTAGCCGTGGCCATTTGCCACGAAATTGACCACCTGGACGGCATTTTGTACGTAGACAAAGCGGTGGAAGCCCCTAAAGACATTGAAGATGAGGAATACGAAGACCTAGAAGAAGATTTTGAGGGGGAGGAAGCCCTGTGAAAGTTGTGTTCATGGGCACCCCAGAGTTTGCCGTCCCCACTTTAGAAGCACTGGCAGAAGGCCACGAGGTGGTGGCGGTGGTTACCCAGCCAGACAAACCCAAAGGCCGGGGCCATAAAATGGTATTTTCCCCGGTGAAGGAAGCGGCTTTGGCCAGAAACATTGCCGTGCTTCAGCCGGAAAAGGTGAAAGACCCAGCCTTTGCAGAACAGTTGGCCGCTTTTGGGGCAGACGTATTTGTGGTGGTGGCGTATGGTAAAATATTGCCGGAAAGCTTGTTAACCCTGCCCCCCCTGGGTTGCATTAATGTTCATGGCTCTCTGTTGCCCAAATACCGTGGCCCTGCCCCCATTCACTGGGCGGTACTCAACGGGGACACAAAAACCGGGGTAACCATCATGGCCATGGACAAAGGCTTGGACACCGGCCCCATGCTTTTGCAAAAAGAAATGCCCATCGGCCCCCAAGACACCACCGGCCATGTGCATGATACCATGGCAGTGCTGGGTGCCCAAGCTTTAATGGAAACGTTGGCGGACATGGCCAATGGCCAACACACCATCACACCCCAAAACAACGACCAAGCCAGCTACAGCCAGATGCTCACCAAAGACATGGGGCGGCTGGACTGGCACAACAATGCCCAAACATTGGCCAACCAAGTGCGGGGTTTAAACCCCTGGCCTTGTGCATACACTACCCTAGACGGGCAAACCCTTAAGCTGTTGTCCGCCGAAGCTTTGCCTGGCCAAGCAACAGAACAGCCCGGGGAAGTGGTGGACATTGTGCCCGGCAAAGGCTTTGTGGTGGCCGCCAAAGAAGGTCGGCTGCTGGTGACCCGGTTGCAAGCCCAAGGGGGCAAAGCCATGCAAACAGACGATTATTTGCGGGGGCATCCCATCCCGTTGGGTACCCTGCTGTGTTAAGACCTTATGGTCATTTGTAAGGAGAGATTTTTATGCCATTCTTTTTTCCAATGGATTCTACAATTTTTTTACTGCTACCGGCTTTAGCTTTGGCCATGTACGCCCAGTTTAAGGTAAAAAGCACCTTCGAGGCCTACAGCCGCACAGGCAACGCCAAAGGCTTAACCGGGGCAGAGGTGGCCAGCCGCTTGCTGGCTCTGTCCGGCGCAACAGACGTGCAAGTGCAGCACATCCGTGGCCAGCTCACCGACCATTACGACCCCACCAAAAAAGTGGTGCGCTTGTCCGATGCAGTGTACGGCAGCCGTTCTTTGGCCGCCATTGGGGTTGCTGCCCATGAAACCGGCCATGCCCTGCAACACCAAACGGGTTATGCTGCCCTCACCTTCCGCAACTCTATTTTCCCTGTGGTGAATTTAAGTTCATCCGCGGCCATGCCCCTAATCATTATTGGTCTGCTTTTATCTTCCGGCAGCGGCAGTTTTGGTTATTCCATGATGAGCTTTGGCATTTTGCTTTTTTCTGTGGTGGTGCTTTTTCAATTGGTGACGTTACCTGTGGAATTTAACGCCAGCAAACGGGCACTGCAAATGTTGGATGCCAACGGCATTCTTTCCCCTGCCGAACTGGCCCCGGCCAAACAGGTGCTGTCTGCGGCAGCACTCACTTATGTGGCAGCGGCGGCGGTGTCCATTGCCAACTTGCTGCGCTTTATCATGCTGCTTTCCCGGGGGGACCGCCGGTGAGCGGAACGCAGGTTCAGCCTGCACACAGCCATTTTACAGAAGAACAATTGGCCCACATGACCCCCACCGAACGGCGGATGGCCACGGAAGACTTGAAAAAACTGTTGTTCACCTATTCCGTGCCCACCGTGATTAGCATGTTCATCAACGCCTTGTATAACGTGGTGGACCGTTTTTGGGTGGGAAAAATTCCCGGCGCAGGGAAAGAAGCCCTGGCCGGGGTGGGCATCACCATGCCCATCATGACGCTGGGGCTGGGGGCTGCCATGCTGGTGGGCATTGGTGCCGCCGCCCGCATTTCCATAGATTTAGGCAAGCGGGACCAAGCCGGTGCCGAACAGGTGCTGGGCAACGCCATGACCATGGCCCTGCTTTTGTCTGTTATCCTTTCCGCTGTGGGGCTTTTGTTTAAGCTTCCCCTTTTGCGGCTGGTGGGTGCCAGCGAAGCCACCCTGCCCTTTGCCAGTGATTATATGACCATCATTTTGTGGGGCTTAATATTTCAGATGTTTTCTTTTGCATTAAATCACCCCATTCGAGCGGCTGGAAACCCCAAACGGTTTGCCAGCACCCAACTTTTGGGCGCCATTACCAACATGATTTTAGACCCTATTTTCATTTTGTACTTTAAAATGGGGGTTAAAGGCGCAGCATGGGCCACCATTCTGGCCATGTGCATTTCCAGTATTTGGGTGTTATCCTATTATTTTTCTAAAGCCTCTTTGCTGCGGCTGCGCTTAAAATGCTTAAAGCTAAAAAAGGAAGCGGTCATGGCCATTGTGGCCATTGGCTTTTCGCCCTTTCTCATGCAAGTGGCCGCCAGCTTGGTATCGTTCATCATCAACCGCACCCTGAAAACATACGGCGACCTAGAGCTGGGCAACGGGGATGTGGCTATTGGTGCTATGACGGTTATCCAGGGTGTGTTTGCCATGGCACTTATGCCTATATTTGGCATTAGCCAGGGCGCACAGCCCATCATTGGCTTTAATTTTGGGGCCAAGTGTTACGCCCGGTTAAAAGATGCCTTTAGATGGTCCATCATTTACGCCCTTGGCATCAGCGTGGTGGGTTTTGTGCTCATTGAATGGTTTGCGCCCATGGTGGTCATGGCGTTTAACGACAGCCCAGACCTGGTGGCTGTGGGTACTTTTGGTATGCGTGTGATGTTAAGCACGGTAATACTCATTGCCCTGCAAGCTGTGTCTGTCAACTTTTTCACCGCCATTGGCCGAGCGAAAATTTCTGCCTATTTAAGCCTTTTGCGGCAGGTGATTGTGCTTATTCCGGCTTATATTGTGTTTCCCCTTTTCTTCGGCCTTAAAGGCATTTGGTTTGCACAGCCCTTTTCAGATGTGGTTGCCACTGTTGTCACCATGCTCTACATTGCGCGGGAATTTAGGCTATTAAAGGTCTCCCTTGGGCACCCCTCTGAACACGGGGAATAACCCAGCATACATAATTCATCCCCCCTTGAATATATTGTACAGTCAAGGGGGGATTTTTTTGCTGAAAATGATGACCATTACCGCACTGGTTTACGCCGCCGGGGTTTCCGGCTTTCTTAGTGGCACCATTTTTGCCTTATGCACCAGCAAAGTCAGCCGGTTGTTCCACGGCACATTATTAAACATCAGCGCCGGGCTACTTTTAGCTTACGTCTGCTTTTCCATGCTGCCCACGGCATTTAATGCCGGCGGCGTGAAGCTGGGGGTTGTGGGCATTGTGGCGGGGGCCACGGTGTGCGCCCTTTTAAGCAACAAAATGGAACAGGCAGAAGGGTTGCCTGGTTCCCTTAAAATAGGGCTTTTGGTGCTGGCGGCCTTGTCTTTGCACAAGCTGCCGGAAGGCATGGCTTTAGGTTCTTTATTATATGTAGACATGGCGGCCGGGTTGTCCATGGCGCTGGTGGTGGCCCTGCACTGCATTCCAGAGGCGCTGGTGCTTAGCTTAAATTTACGGGAAGGTGGCATGGGGGCAGGCCATCTTTTGGCTGCTTGTTTTTTGGTGTGCCTGCCCATGGCGCTGGGCAGCTTTTTAGGCATTGGCTTAAGCCAGGTGTACGGCCCCTTTGGGGCACTGTGCCTGTCTTTTTCCGGCGGGGTGATGATTTACATCGCCTGCGGGGAAATTGTGCCGGAGCATGGCAAACGGCAGGAACAAAGGGTGTGGACGATGGGTGCTTTGGTTGGGTTTGGGCTTGGTGTGCTGCTTACTGCGGGGCAAATTGCCACTTAATAGATTTGTTGCATTTTGCAGAAAATCATTGTATAATCAAAAAAACTAGAAATGGTACAGATAAAATGTCGAAATGGAAGCTAACAAAAGAACAAGCCAATATACCCCTTATGGCCGAGACGCTGGATATTTCTGAAACAACCGCTCAGGTGATGGTGAACCGGCATATTCGCACCAAAAACACCGCCCTGAAATTTTTACACCCCAGCCCTCGCTTTTTTAACGACCCTTTTTTAATGAAAGACATGGACAAAGCCGTGTGCCTGCTGGGGGAAGCCATTAAAGACGGCAAGCGGATTGCTGTCTTTGGGGACTATGATGTGGACGGGGTGATGAGCACCGTCATCCTATACAAAACGCTAAAAGCCGCCGGGGCGCAGGTGGGTTATTACATCCCCCACCGGGAGCACGACGGCTACGGTCTGAATGTGAGAATTGTAGAAGCCCTGCACAAAACCGGGGTTCAATTTTTACTCACCTGCGACAACGGCATTGCCGCTTTGGCAGAAATTGAAAAAGCCAAAGCTTACGGCATGACGGTGGTGGTGCTGGACCATCACGAGCCGCCCCTTGTGGAAACCGCAGAGGGCATCACCACCGCCCTGCCTCAAGCAGATGCGGTGGTGAACCCCAAGCAGCCGGGTTGCCCTTACCCTTTTAAAGCGCTGTGCGCCGGGGGTATTGCCTACAAACTGGCGCTGGCTTTTCACCGGCACATGAACCTGAATTTTAATTTAGAGCAAGAATTTTTAGTATTGGCCATGCTGGCCACTTTTTGCGATATTGTAGATTTGCAGGACGAAAACAGAATCATTGCCAAAACAGGGCTAGACATTTTAAACCAGAACCCAGGCATCAACCTAGGGTTATATGCCCTTATTAAAGCCAAAGCTTACGAAAACCGCCCCATCAACGAATATGCGGTGGGCTTCATCATTGGCCCCTGTATCAACGCCACCGGGCGTTTAGAGCAGGCAGACATTGCGGTGAACCTGCTCACCAGCCAAAATGAGGAAGAAACCCAAATTTTGGCCCGGGAAATGATTAACTTAAACGAAGTTCGCAAACAATTAACAGTGGAGGCTTCTGCCCGCATTACAGAGCTGGTGGAACAGACCATTGATTTAAAAACGGAAAAAGTGCTGGTGGTGCTGGACCCAGACACCCACGAAAGCATTGCGGGCATTGTGGCCGGGCGGCTCAAACAGGCGTACTGGCGGCCGGTCTTGGTTTTAACCCGCAGCGGCCAATGGGTGAAAGGCTCTGCCCGTTCCATTGAAGGGTATAATTTGTTCGAGTCTATGTCTGCCTGCAAAGACCTTTTTGAGCGTTTTGGCGGACATGCCTTGGCGGCTGGGGTGACCATGGCGGAAACCAATGTGGATGCTGTACGGCAACGGTTAAACGCCCAGTGTTCCCTGTGCCCGGAAGACTTTACGGAAAGCCTGCACATTGACGAGGAACTGTCTTTGGAACAGGTTACTTACAAACTGGCCACAGAACTAAACCGGCTGGCTCCCTTTGGCAAATGCAACCACGAGCCTTTGTTTCTAACCCGGAATTTAACGTTGGCCCACGTACAGGTGCTGGCGGAAAAGAACACCCTTATCTTCTCTTTGGCCACCCCGGGCAACCAGCGCAAAATGAAAGCCATTGGTTTTGGCCCCAGCTTGGTGGCCCAGTTTCAGGCACAAGTAACCGCCCAGTGCGGGGACTATGTGGCCCAAAAAGTGATGCATGGCATTTTACGCCAGGCCGATTTTATGCTGGATGTGGTGTATACCATCAGCATCAATGTTTATAACGGACAAGAAACGGTACAAATGAAAGTGAAAGACTTTTACATACACGCTGTTGTGTAACCAACCCAAAAGAGGTGTTTTATGGACTTAAAAACAGTTTGCCGCACCATTTACGACTTTCCCCACGAAGGCATTATTTTCAGAGACATCACCCCCATTTTGCAGCATCCCGAAGCTTTGCAACAAGCCGTGAACCAAATGGCAGATAAAATTAAACATTTAGACTTCGACCTCATTGTAAGCCCGGAATCCAGAGGGTTTATTTTTGGGGTGCCTTTGGCTTATGTGCTGGGTAAAGGGTTTGTGCCCATGCGTAAAGCAGGGAAGCTTCCTTTTAAAACCGTTAGCCAAAGCTACGACCTGGAGTACGGCACGGCCACCATCGAAGCCCATGCCGACGCCATTAAACCCGGCCAACGGGTGGTGATTGCAGACGATTTGCTGGCCACAGGCGGCACATGCCAGGCCATGGCCAAGCTGATTGAAGAAATGGGCGGCACAGTGGCCGCCACTGTATTTTTAATTGAATTGGAGGCATTACAAGGCCGCGATGCCTTAGCTAAATATGAAAACCATGCCGTCATGGCGTATTAAAATCAAGGAGTGTCAGTATGGAAATCCGTCCCACCAAAGAGAAGTTGTATGCAGAGCTGGGCATTATTGCTCTGAAAAGTTTTGAAACCATCGGCAAGAAAATTGACCAGGAACTTTTAAAACGGCACCGGGAAAACACCAGCTTCGACCACGGCAACACCGAAAATTCCGGCACCTTTTTAATTGATACGGAGCAAGTGCGTTTTTCCAACGGCGAAGGCAAAGTGGTGATTAACGAGTCTGTCCGGGGCAAAGACATTTATATCCTTTGCGACATTGGCAACTACAGCTGCACCTATAACCTGTATGGCCAAGAAACCCGCATGGGCCCCGACGAGCATTTCAGAGACTTAAAGCGCACCTTGTCTGCCATTGGCGGCAAAGCCCGGCGCACCACCGTGGTGATGCCCCTGCTTTACGCTTCCCGCCAAGACAAACGCCGGGGCCGAGAATCTTTAGACTGTGCTTTGGCTTTGCAAGAAATGCAAAGCATGGGCATTGAAAACTTGATGACCTTCGACGTACACAACCCGGCAGTGCAAAACGCCATTTCTTTAACCTCTTTTGAAAACCTATACCCCACCCACAACATTGTGGAGGCGTTAAAGTCCGACGTGGACACCAGCGAAAAGTTTCTGGTCATCAGCCCGGATACCGGCGCTGTGGACCGTGCCATCTACTACGCCAGCATCATGGGCGCAGACGTGGGTGTTTTCTACAAGCGGCGGGACTACAAGCGCATTGAAAACGGCCGCAACCCCATTGTGCAGCACGAATACATGGGCCAGTCTGTGGAAGGGCAAAGCGTGTTGATTGTGGACGACATCATCAGCTCTGGCCGCTCTGTGCTGGACATTGTGGAAGAACTGAAAAACCGGAAAGCCAAGAAGATCTACATCGCCGCCACTTTTGCAGGGTTTACAGACGGCATTTCCGAATTTAACCGCTATTATAACGACGGCATCATCAGCCGGGTGTATTCCACCAATTTAAGCTATTTTTCAGATGACGTGCGCAATGCCCCCTGGTTTAGAGAAGTGGACATGTCCGGCTTTATTGCGGAACTCATTGACACCTTGAACTACTCTCAATCCGTTGCGCCCTTGTTAAACCGCACCAAAACCATTCTGAAAGAAGGTTAAGCCATGGTTCGCATAGGCATTGGCCACGACACCCATAAACTGGTTCCCGACAGAAAGCTCATTCTAGGCGGGGTGCATATCCCCTTTGAGCTGGGGTTATTGGGCCATTCCGATGCAGACGTGCTGACCCACGCCCTAATGGATGCTCTGTTAGGGGCAGCGGCCATGGGTGATATTGGCCGCCATTTTCCAGATACAGACCCGGCGTATAAAGGTGCGGATAGTTTGATGCTTCTGGCTCGGGTGGTGGACATGCTGGCCAAGGAAGGTTACCAGCTGGTGAATGCAGATACCATCATTCATGCGCAAAAACCTAAGCTGGCTGGCTACATTAGCCAAATGGAAGCCAACCTGGCCACTGTTTTACAGGTGCCGCCCTCGGCTGTAAACGTGAAAGCCACTACCGGGGAAGGACTGGGCTTTATTGGCCGGATGGAAGGTATTTCTGCCCAGGCTGTTTGTTTAATTCAAAATAAATAATATGACAAAGGGGTACTGCCAATGAAAAACGTTATGCAAGCATCGAACGCTTTTGCAGCAGGTCTTTTGGCCGTTACGTTAGCCGTTTGCCCAGTTTTAGGAGCGGCCCAAACAGAGGTAGAGGTTATCCCTTTGCCCTATGACGATTTGTATCCGGTGCATTACGACATGTATTCCTCTTTTTATGGGGATATATATGCAAGTTCTGAGGACGACAGCTACATTTATGTGGTGAAAAACGACAAAGAAGGGCTCATAGACTCCACCGGAAAGGAAATCATCCCCCCCATCTATGACAGTGTGTACGCCGGTGAGGACACTGACCCCTACTTCGGGGTATTTAATGAAGATGAAGGCTGGGGCCTGGTGGATGCAGAAAACCCGGACCAGCTCATGGTGCCCATGCTTTATGACGACATTTATGGCTTTAACAATGGGCTGGCTTTGGTATGCAAAGACGATTTGTACGGTTATGTAGACATGGAAGGCAACGAAGTGATTCCGCCCCAGTTTGAAGATGCCTACCGCTTTAAAGACGGTTCCGGCATTGCTTTTGCTTATGAAGACGACTGTTACGGTGTCATCAACACGGCCGGGGAATGGGTAGTGGAACCCATTTATGAAGACATTTTTTGGTCTAGGGAAGATGGGCTCATCCTGGTTTACAAAGACGGGGCATACGGTTATATCAACCATTCCGGCGAGGAAATCATTCCCATTCGGTACGACGACACTAACGGTTTTTATGAAGGTTTGGCCGTGGTGCGTTTTGACCAGCTTTGGGGAGCCATTGACAGAACTGGGGCAGAAGTGATTCCTATACAGTATGCATATATGGCAGACTTTCAAGAAGGGCTGGCCGTGGTGAGCATGGACGATAAATGGGGTGCCATTGACAAAACCGGTGAAGTGGTCATTCCCCTTACCTACGACGATATGGATAGCTTTGATGACGGCCTGGCCCGGGTGCAGCTGGAGGATAAAGCCGGCTTTGTAGACAAAATCGGGCAGGTGGCTATTCCCTTTGAATATGAATACCTGGGGTATTTTTCTGAGGGCCGCATAGACTACGGGATGGATGGCATGGAAGGCTTTTTGGATAAAAACGGCACCCCCCTAACACCACCCAAGTACGACTATGTGTTAAACTACCACAACAACATGGCCAAAGTGGTGTCCGACGGCAAATATGGTTATGTAGACAAAACCGGCAAAGAGGTTGTGCCACCCATTTACGAATATGCCACCAACTTCAGCAATGGCTACGGCCTTGTGTCTAACCGCTGGCCAGGTTATGGTATGTCCATCTTCACTTGGCCCAAAAAGACCTGGTTTGGTTATGTGGATGAAACCGGGGAAATGCCGGTCACCCTTATGGCGGAAACCGCCCAAATCTTCTTGGATGGCTTGGCTGTTGTGAAGACGCAGGGTAAGTACGGCCTGATAGACACAAAAGGGGAAATGGTGCTGCCTGCGGAATATGACAACATTTACTACTTTGGTTCATACATTGTGGAAAAGGACGGCACATATGGGCTCGTTAAAATAAAGAACGGAGGGGAATCATACCGTTAATGGGATTTATTGAGGACATTCATAACATTAAAACAAGAGACCCGGCCATGAAGAGCCTGGTGGAAGTGGTGCTCTACCCCACCTTTTGGGCGCTGGGGTTCCACCGCATTGCCCACGGCCTTTACCGGATGAAGCTTTATTTTATTGCCAGGCTTATTTCCCAGTTTTCCCGGTGGATAACCGGCATTGAAATACACCCCGGTGCCAAAATTGGCCGACGGTTTTTCATAGACCACGGCATGGGGGTTGTTATTGGGGAAACCTGCGAAATTGGGGATGATGTCATCATCTACCAGGGAGTCACCTTGGGAGGCACCGGCAAAGATACCGGCAAACGTCACCCCACCATTGGCAACCACGTGCTCATTGGCAGCGGAGCCAAAGTGCTGGGGGGCTTTACAGTGGGCAGCAACGTGCGCATTGGCGCAGGTAGCGTGGTGCTTGCGGAAGTGCCGGACGACTGCACCGTGGTGGGCATTCCTGCCCGTGTGATTATGCGGGTTGAATCCGGGCTAAAAGACGAGATTTTAGAACAACGTTTCCCAGACCCTGTGGCCATGGAGCTGTGCCAGGTGAAAACCCGGTTAGACGAATTGGAGCGCATATTATTGGAAAGGAACCATACCGATGAAGGTTTATAATACACTGTCACGACAAAAAGAAGAGTTTGTGCCTTTAAACGGCAACATCGTCACCATGTATTCTTGCGGGCCAACGGTGTACAATTTCATACACATTGGCAACGCCCGGCCTTTGGTGGCCTTTGACACCATTGCCCGGTATCTGGCCTACAAAGGCTACGATGTGCGCCGGGTGCAAAACTTTACAGATGTGGACGACAAAATCATTAACAAAGCGCTGGAGGAAGGGGTGGCTTCCACCGTTATCAGTGAGCGGTTCATTCAAGAAGCACTCACCGACGAAAACGGCTTAAACGTACACCCACCGGAACACCGCCCGAAAGTGACGGAAGAAATGGACGGCATCATTGCCATGATTGACGGCCTGGTGCAAAACGGCTTTGCCTACGAAAAAAACGGCACGGTGTACTTTGATACCGCCCGGTTTGAAGGTTATGGCAAGTTAAGCAAGAAAAACATTGAGGAACTGGAAGCCGGTTCCCGGGTGGCTATGGACACAGAAAAAACCAACGTGTCCGACTTTGTGCTGTGGAAGCCCGCCAAACCCGGCGAGCCCAAGTGGCCCTCCCCTTGGGGTGACGGCCGCCCCGGCTGGCACATTGAATGCTCTGCCATGATTAAAGCCTATTTAGGGGAAACCATCGACATTCACACCGGCGGGGAAGACTTGATTTTCCCCCACCACGAAAACGAAATTGCCCAAAGCGAGTGCGCCAACGGTGCGCCTTTGGCCAAATACTGGTTGCACAACGGCTTTTTAAACGTGGATAACAAGAAAATGTCCAAATCTTTGGGCAACTTCTTCACCGTGCGGGAAATTCTCGAAAAGTTTGATTACGACGTGATTCGCTTCTTTTTGGTAAGCGCCCATTACCGTATGCCGGTAAATTTTAGTGATGAACTGTTGCAAGCGGCTGAAAACGGCTTAAACCGCATTAAAAACGCAGTACAGGCCGTGAAACATTTAACCACCATCACCACAGATGCACCCATGACCCCAGAGGAAACACAACTGCTGGAAGAAGCGCAAGGGTTCATTACCGCTTTTGAAGCCAGCATGGATGATGACTTTAACACCGCGGATGGGGTGTCCAGCCTGTTTGAACTGGTGCGCTTTGCAAACATTCACGTAACGGAAAAAAGCACCCGCCCCTTTGCCGCTGCCATTTTGGAAAAACTGATGCTGCTGTGCGGCATTTTAGGGTTGAAAATGGAAGCCGAACAAAAAGCGGATGATGCACAAGCTGCCGCCATTGAAGCCAAAATCCAGCAACGGCAGGACGCCCGAAAAGCCAAAGACTTTAAAACCGCCGATGCCATCCGTGACGAACTGGCTCAAATGGGTGTAGTGCTTGAAGACACCTCCGCCGGCGTGCGCTGGTCTTACAAAAAATGAGCGAGGCAGACAAAAAAGATTTAACCGGGTACGACCCGTTACAACTGGCGTATATGGGCGATGCGGTGTTTGAGCTGTTTGTGCGGGAGCATGTGCTGCGCACAGACAAAGGCACAGTGAACCGGCTGAGCAAAACCGCCCACCGGCTGGTGAAAGCCCCCGCCCAAGCCCATATGTACTTTTACTTGCTACCCCTGCTTACGGCGGAGGAAACAGCCGTCATTAAGCGGGGCCGCAACGCCAAATCCGCCACAAAGGCCAAAAATGCCACAGTGACGGATTATCGCCATGCCACAGGGTTGGAATCCCTGTTCGGCTATTTGTATTTGTCCGGCCAGCGGGACAGGCTATATACTTTAATGGAAGCCTGCCTGCACCCGGATGCATTATTATCAACCCCCATACAAGGAGTAAACCATGAAACCCATGAGACCCGGTAAACCCGGAAAATCGAGCAATCCCAACGCAAAACGACCATCGAGAGACGCAAAACCCGGCTTTGGCCAAAGTTCAAGCCCAAGCCCTAGCTTTAACCCAAAGGCAAAGGGTAAGGGTAACCCAAAAAGCAACCCAAAGGCCGACTTTAAACCACGAACAAAACCTGAGTTTCACAAAGATGAGCCTGACGAGGAAGAAGATGCCCTTCAGCTGGAAGGCCGCAACGCTGTGCTGGAAGCTTTAAAAGGCGAAGTGGGCATAGACAAAATATTGCTTAAAAAGGGTGAAATTGAAGGCACCCTGAAAGTGATTGCCGCCAAGGCCAAAGAAAAAGGCATTGTTGTACAGGAAGTGGAACGAGCACGGTTGGACGAGCTGTCTAAAACCGGCAAGCACCAAGGGGTGTTGGCTTTGTGTCCGGCTTATCCGTATGCCACCGTGGAGGACATGCTGGCCAACGCCAAAGCAAAAGGGGAAGACCCCTTTATCATTCTACTGGATAGCGTGACAGACCCCCACAACCTGGGTGCCATCATCCGCAGCGCCGAAGGCTGCGGTGCCCATGGGGTGGTTATTCCCAAGCGCCGTGGTGTTGGCTTAACAGCTGTGGCCGTTCGGGCATCTGCCGGGGCTGTGGCTTACGTGCCTGTGGCCCGGGTGAACAACATTGGCAACGTGGTGGACATGCTGAAACACAACGGTCTATGGGCTGCTGCTTCCAACATGGAAGGCCAAACCATGACCAAAGCCGATTTAACTGGCCCCTTGGCACTGGTCATTGGCGGGGAAGACACTGGTGTTGGCCGGTTAATTGCCGAAAAGTGTGACTTTAACGTGACCATCCCCATGCGTGGCCGTATGGGTTCTTTAAATGCCTCTGTGGCCGCCGGGGTTTTAATGTACGAAGTCATTCGCCAAAGAAGTGCCAAAGCCCAAATTAAAGCACAGGGGTGAGTCCCTTGCCTGCCAAGCCGGAATATTTGCTGGTGGACGGCTACAACATCATTTTTGCCTGGGAAGAGCTTAAAGCGCTGGCAGAGGACAGCCTAGAAGACGCCCGTGTGCGGCTTTTGGGCATTTTAAGCGACTACCAGGGTTCCACCGGCCTACAGGTGATTTTGGTGTTCGATGCCCATAAAGTGAAAAGAAACCCGGGAGCGGTGGAAGACCACGGCAATGTGACGGTGGTGTACACCAAGGAAGCCCAGACCGCCGACCACTACATTGAACGCACCGCCCGTTCCTTAACCCGGGGGGGAATTAAGGTGCATGTGGCCACCTCGGACAACCTGGAGCAGCTCATTATTGTAAGCCATGGGGCGTTGCGCATTTCCGCCGCCCAGCTTTTAGAAAACATTAAAGCCACAGCGGCCCAAAACCGGGCAAAGTACATCGAAAACAAGCCGGTTAAAAACAACTTGCTTTTAGATAACCTAGACAAAGAGACAGCACAGTTACTGGAAAAATTAAGGAGAACCTAAGGAGGCCCCCCTTTGCACGGTCAGGATAACATTGAAAAATACGGCGCAAACACCGACGAGGAGATTGTTCGCCTTATCCATAACGGGGATAAAGAAGCGCAAGATTTTTTAATTGATAAATATAAACGGCTGGTCCGGGTGAAAAGCAGGCTGTATTTCATTATTGGGGCCGACCGGGAAGACATCATTCAAGAAGGCATGATTGGCCTCTATAAAGCCATTCGGGACTTTAACCCGGAAAAACAAACGTTGTTTTACGCCTTTGCAGAGCTATGCATCACCAGGCAAATGCTTACGGCCATTAAAGCGGCCACCCGGCAAAAACATATGCCCTTAAACTCTTATGTGTCCTTAAACAAAGCGGTTTTTGAGGACGATACCGAGCGCACCTACCTAGATACTTTAGTGGAAAGCCACATGGTGAGCCCGGAAGATTTGCTTATTGGCCGGGAGGAAAAGCGCAACATTGAAAACCACATGAGCCGGGTGTTGAGCGACTTGGAAACCAAAGTGTTGTCTTTATATTTACAGGGAAATAGTTACACGGAAATAGGACAAGCGGTGTCTAAAGACGAAAAATCTATTGATAACGCTTTGCAACGTGCCAGACGCAAGGTGGAGAAAATATTGCGCATTAAATAAGCCAAAGGCTTGGTAAACTTTCAAAAAAGTTTACCAAGCCTTTCTTCAATTAAGCCTACGCTTAGGGCGTTGGGCTTGTCAAGGTTAGTACGATAGAATAATTAACCAATTGGTTGTTGGGGTTATGTATGGTTACATGATGATTGGCATTTTCTTTGATTACAATTTCTTTCACTGGCTCTTTATTGCTTAGTACAATTTCTTGGGTTGTACCATCATTGCCACCAATCACAATTTTTAAAGTGATGGCATCTTTATCAAGCCCCCTGCCTGACAATTCGCTGGCAAGGGAAAATTTTGCAATATCCCCTTTTTTTGCTGGAAAAGGATTGCCAAACTGTTTATTGTTGGCTGCCACGCCGCCTTCAAATTTGTCGCTGTATGATGACACAACTGGCTTCATGGTTCTTAAATCAACCGTACTGGTTTTTTCATCCCACTTGACGTCATAATCCAGGTATGTGAGCAATTCCCTTAAGGGCATGTACAAATTTGCTTCTTTTTCACCGTCTTTCCTAACTGCAACCAGTTCCTGGGTAAGCGGAACGGGGGCACCATTCAGTGTTACTTTTGCTTGGCTTAACGTTGCCGATTGAATGCCATTTGCCGCAAAAACTGTAGTGATACCCACAGTGCCAAGCACAAATCCAACGGCTAAACTTTTAAAATCCAACTTTTTCATTTAAATAACCCTCCTTGATTATAAATTTTATGGTTTGATAATCAGTATAGCAAAACAATCATTTCTTTTCTATAATGAAATTTGTGTGCCAAGTTAGCACGCCTTAAAGCATTGCCATGCCGTACAATCTATTGTATACTTGACAAAGAATAAAGCCATGAGGTGAAAACAATGGGCGAATTATTGGGCTTACCCAACGTGGGCAAAGTGTTGGAAAAACTGCTTATAGATTCTGGCATTAACACAGGTGAACAGCTGAAAAATATGGGGGCGGAAGAAGCCTTTGTCCGCATACGATTGCAAGACCCTACGGCATGTATTCGTATGCTTTATGGTTTACAAGGGGCCATTGAAGGGGTAAAAGATACGACCCTTTCTGATGCCACCAAAGAAAAGCTTAAACATTTTTACAACAGCTTGTAACCATGACGTGGAGGGCTAATTGATGAAGATTAGGCAAGAAACCCCTGCCGATTACCAGGCCGTGCATGCGCTGGTTCAGCAGTCTTTTGCGGCATCACCCCACGGTGATGGCACAGAAGCGGACTATCTGAATGATGTGCGCAAAAAAGACACCTTTATAGCCCAGCTATCCTTGGTTGCTGAAAATGACGAGGGCCAAATCATTGGGCAAATTGTGTTGTATGAAACCACCATCACAGGGCAAGACAAAGACTATGTGGAACTGGTCCTTTCCCCCATTTGTGTACACCCGGATTATTTTAGGCAGGGTATTGCCCGTGCCATGATGCAGAAAGCATTTACCCTTGCAAAAGACATGGGGTATAACGCTGTATTCCTTTGTGGCGACCCTGACCTTTATGGCAAACTGGGGTTTCGGCCATCTTACGTCTTTCATATTTATCATATCACAGACAAGGCTGCCGAATGGAGCATGGCCCTTGAATTAAACCAAGGTGCATTGGCACACATAGAAGGCACCATCCATACACTTTAACCCAAGGAGAAGATGCACCCCATGACACCAAAAGCCGTATTGCAACAATTTATAGACTTATTTAACCAAGCAGACGCCGAAGGCTTGGCGGAACTTTATGCCGAAGATGCTGTAAACCATCAGGTTGCAAACGACCCTGTGATGGGCAGAGCAGCCATTTGCCAAATGTTTAAGCAAGAGTTTGCTGCCGCTGAAATGGTTTGCATTGTAGAAAATATATTTGAAGACGGGCAGTGGGCCATCATGGAATGGAAAGACCCAAAAGGATTAAGGGGCTGCGGTTTTTTCCATATTGTTAACGGCAAAATTTTGCTTCAACGTGGTTATTGGGATAAACTGAGTTTTCTAAAACAAAACGGGCTGCCTATTGAATAATCAATCTGCACGTGAGTGAGGTTTATATATGCATTTAAACATAAGCAAAGCCCTGCATAGCGATTTAGATGCATTGGAAAGTTTGTACGATGCTTTGAATGACTATCTCCATGCCCATGTCAATTACCCTGGATGGAAAAAAGGGGTATACCCAACCAGAAAAGAAGCCATGCACTTCTTTGAAAGCGATACGCTTTATGTTGCAAAAATAGATGGGAAACTTGTAGGGTCACTGGCTTTAACCCACGAGCCAGAGGCTTCGCCTGTTCGTAACCATTGGCTTATAGATGCCTCTTACGATGCGCTTTTTGTCATTCATGTCTTTGTGATTCACCCAGACTATCTGCGCCAAGGAATTGGTACGAAAATGCTTCAATTCGCAGAAGAACTGGGTAGGCAACAAAACATTCAATCCATTCGCCTGGATGTGTACGCACATAACACGGCTGCCATAAAAGCCTATGAAAAAAATGGGTATCAGTATATTGATACCGTCGATCTTGGTCTTGGCTGCTACGGCTTGGATTGGTTCCATTTATACGAAAAGATTATTGTGCCTTACACTTTTGAAAAAGCAACCCCGGAACACATAGCACCCATCCTGGCACTGGTGAAACAGCGCATTGGGTGGATGGACCAGCAGGGCATTCACCAATGGAATAAAACAGACTACTTAAATTGCTATCCCCCAGCATACTATGAACAAGCGGTACAACATGGCTGCCTTCATGTACTGAAACGCACGTGTGATGGCTGCGTGGTGGGGGCTGTGGTTTTAAGCGACACAGACAAACGCTGGCCAGATGACGGGCAAGCTTTCTATGTGCATAACCTGGTGACAGACTGCGGTGAAAAAGGCGCAGGGGAATACATTTTAAACTGTTGCCAGCAGGTAGCCATTCGCAATGGAAAAACAGCCCTTCGGCTAGATTGCCAGAAGGCCAATGCAAAATTAAACACATATTATGCCTCTAAAGGGTTCGTTTTTGTGGCAGAAGTGCAAGACGGCCCATACGTGGGGAACAAGCGTGAAAAGCCCTTGCACCCTGAACGCTAGAATTGCTGTTTTTCCATGCCTTGACAATGGTTGAGAAACGCTGTAAAATAAATGATTATATGGTGTAGAGGTGTACCCATGAGCCTTAGCGTTGACGGCATGTACAACCAAATTTTAAGCAACATGAATGCCCGTTTGCCCATTCCTTTCGCCCCACCGGTGCGCAAAGTTGTGGCTTCTGGCGAAAAGACAACAGGGGATGCTTCCACGGAAAAAACGCCCCAATCTTTTAATGATATTTTAACCGGCTTCTTAAAAAACGTGGACACCACTGACGACAAGCAAGCCCAGATTTATGCCACCATTGCCAACGCCGCCAAAAAATATGGGGTAGACCCAAACCTGATTGCGGCTGTTGTGCGGGCAGAAAGCAACTTTAACCCCAAAGCGGTTTCTTCCGCCGGGGCTATGGGCTTGATGCAACTGATGCCTTCTACAGCAGATTACTTGGGTGTGAGCGACCCATACAACATAGACCAGAACATTTACGGCGGCACCCGGCTGTTGCAGGAACTGCTTGAAAAGTACGACGGAAACGAAGAACTGGCTTTGGCCGCCTACAACGCAGGCTCCGGCAATGTTCAAAAATACGGCGGCATTCCGCCTTTTCAGGAAACCATGAACTATGTACCCAAGGTGTTGGACTACAAAGAACAATATTTATTAACCCAATACACCAATGCCATGGAAAAGCAGTGAACTACCCCGCCCCAAGGGGCGTTCGCCGAATACGCAAGCAAGTTTGGTATTCACCTCACTGCTTCGCGAGAATAAACTATTACGAAGGCAACGTTGCGTTGCCTGGTTATCATAAATACGAAAGACTGGCGGGATAAACATGGCGGATACGCCTTCACAGAACAAAAAAATTATATACAGCGGCATGCAGCCTTCCGGCTTGCCCTCTTTGGGCAACTATCTGGGGGCCATTAAAAACTGGGTAGCGCTAAAGGACGATTATTCCTGCATATTTTCCATTGTAGACATGCACGCTATCACTGTGCGGCAAGACCCGGCCCAGCTGCGGAAAAAGGCACGGGATTTGCTCATCATGTATATTGCCTGTGGCTTAGACCCAGATGAAAACATTATTTATCTTCAATCCCACGTGCCGGCCCATGCAGAGCTGGCCTGGATATTGAACTGTTTCACCTATATGGGTGAACTGGGCCGCATGACCCAGTTTAAAGAAAAGTCTTCAAAACATGAAAATAACATTAACGCCGGCCTTTTCACCTACCCGGTGCTGATGGCGGCGGACATTTTGCTTTTCCAAACCAACCTGGTGCCTGTTGGGGAAGACCAACGGCAGCATTTGGAACTGTGCAGGGACATTGCCCAGCGTTTTAACGGCTTGTATGGGGATGTTTTTACCATTCCAGAGGGCTACATGCCCAAGGAAGGGGCAAAAATAATGAGCCTGCAAGAACCAGAAAAGAAAATGTCTAAATCTGAAGATGTGAACGACAACAACGTTATCTTCTTAATGGACGACCCGGCTGTGATGGCCAACAAAATTAAACGTGCCGTCACCGATTCAGACAACGAAGTGCGCTACAGCCCCGAAAAACCCGGCATTAGCAACCTTTTAAGCATCTACTGTGCCTTCACAGGCAAGGCAATGGCCCAGGCAGAACAAGACTTTGCCGGTTGTGGCTACGGGGCGTTTAAAGCCGCCGTAGCAGAAGTGGTGGTGGACAACATCGCCCCCATTCAAAGCCGGTTTAAAGAACTTTCCCAAGACAAGGCGTATATTGACAGCATCATGCGCAACAACAGCCAGAAAGCCAACGCCATTGCTGTGAAAACATTGCGGAAGGTGCAAAAAAAGGTAGGTTTCTGTCTATAATAAACCCATCATGCACACTCTGTTTTTTATAAGGAGGTTTTCACATGGAGGTTAGAAATTGCCCCCGCTGCGGCAAAGTGTTTACGGCTATCACCCAAAACATTTGCCCGGAATGCATTAAAAAAGAAGAAGAACTTTTTGATAACCTGAAAAAATTTATGGAAGACAACCCTGGTTGCAACATGGCCCAAATTGTGGAAGGTACAGGCATTTCCGCCAAACGCATTATGCGCTATATTCGCGAAGGGCGGCTGGAAATTACCAAAGGCATGCAGGGCGAATTGACCTGCGAATCCTGCCACAAACCCATTACACGGGGCCGGTTTTGCGATGCCTGTGCTGTTAAAATTAACAACAACATGACAGAACTTTTTAAAGACAACAAGGCGAAGCAAAACACAGGCGCCAAAATGCACACAACCCTTAGAAATTTTAAATAACTGGCCTTAGAGCCTGTTCTGAATCTCCATTTCCGTGCCTTTAAACGAGATTCTAAACAGCCTCTTTTAGAAACTTTTACAGGCACTTTAGCCAAATAAAGCGCCCCCGCCAAAAAGAGACGGAGGAACCAATGAAGTATATTGAGGATTTCAAGGAAGACGACCGCATCATCGACCACTATTTATGCAAACAAAAGCAAAACTTAAAGTCCCGGGCGGGCAAGACCTACCTTTCCTTGAAACTACAAGACAAAACCGGGACCATAGACGCCAAAGTGTGGGATTTGAACAACGAGATTCAAAGCTTTGAAGAGCAGGATTACATTAAGATTGACGGCCTGGTGCTTACTTACCAAAACGAGCTGCAACTTAAAATTAGCAAAATCCGCAAATCCACCCCAGGCGAATATGACCCGGTGAACTACATCCCTTGCACAGACAAAGACATTGATGCTTTGCTGGGGCAAATTTTTGATTATGTAAACTCTATCCAAAACACTTACATCCGCCGGTTAATGGAAAACATTTTAACCAAAAACCCGGATGTAACAGAAGCTTTTAAAACCCATTCTGCCGCCAAAAACATGCATCACAGCTACATGGGCGGCCTGTTGGAGCATACGTTAAACGTCACCCAAATTAGTGAATTTTTGGGTGCCCGCTATAAATTTGTGAACCGGGATATTTTGGTGGCTTGCGCCATTTTGCACGACATTGGCAAAATTTATGAGCTATCTCCTTTCCCGGGGAATGATTACACAGACGACGGCCAAATGTTGGGGCATATCATCATCGGTTCAGACATGATTAAAACAGAGGCAGACAAAATTGAGGGGTTCCCCCACGAGCTGTTAAGCCTGTTGCGCCACTGCATTTTGTCTCACCACGGGGAATACGAATATGGTTCCCCAAAAAAGCCCAAAACCATGGAGGCCTTCATTCTCCATTGCGCCGACAACACAGACGCCAAAGTGCGTATGCTTGAAGAAGTGTTGGAAGCAGACAATACCCAGGGCTACTGGGTGGGCTACCACCGCATGCTGCAACGGAACATTAGAAAGTCGGATTACCATGGCTGAAAAGCTTGAAATGAACGAAACGCTGGATGTTTCCACAATTTCCGCCAGCGACATTAACAAATTTGTATATTGTCCTTACCAATGGTATTATGAGCAACTTTACGGCACAAAGCAGCTACGCCAGCTTTACCGGGCACGCAACGAGGCGCTGGGCTTGACGGATACGCATTTAAGCCATTTAAACAAAGGCACTGCGTACCATGCCAGCTACAACCTCCAGCGTAGGTGGCCCATCTGGCGGCTGTTGCTTTGTGCTTTGTTATGTGCAGGGGGTGTGGCGCTTTATGTTTACTTTTTTAAGTGATTGGCCTACGCCCACTCCCCCTTACCTACTCTGGCTTGGTGCAGGGTTAAGCTTGCTGTTTTTGGCCCGGCTGTTGTTGTGGCTGTTTTGCCGCCCGACGGTGGTGAAAACCAGTGTGAAGCTTCCCGGCCTGGGGTATCAGCTTATTTATACAGACACCCGGGGCGACCAATATCAGGATGTAGATACTGGCCTTTTAACTAGCGAACACCACGGCCTGCGGGGCAAGCCAGATGCCATTTATGCCACAAACAACGGCCGCAAGCTGGTGGTGGCAGAGCTCAAAAGCGGAACCATCGGAGACAACCCGGAGCCACACCCCGGAGACTTCATGCAGCTTTGTGCTTACTTTTTAATCATTGAGGAAGCTTATGGGATAAAGCCCAAACATGGCCTATTGATTTATAACGATTATATGTTTAAAGTGAAAAACATACGCCGGCTGCGGCAGCAGGTGCTGTCTGTGGTGGCGGACATGCGCAAAATGGCCAAGACCGGCTCGGAAGAGCCCAAGGCGGAGTTTGCCGCCTGCCGCTATTGCCTGTGCCGAGGCACGGTGTGTGAATTTATAGAATGAGGGATGAAATGCCTAATAAAAATGAGCAACATGTGATAACCATTGACGGCCTTGGAGAATTTGGCGAAGGCGTGGGCCGGGTTCAAGGTTTTACCGTTTTTGTGGAAGGTGCCTTGCCCGGCGAAGAAGTGCTGGTGCACCTGCTGAAAGTGAAAAAACATTTTGGTTTCGGTAAGATTGTGGAGATTTTAAAGCCCTCTGAAAACCGTGTGGCCCCGCCCTGCCCGGTGTTTGGCCACTGCGGGGGATGCAGCCTGCAACATTTAGACTACCCCGCCCAGCTTGAATACAAGCAAAACAAGGTGCAAGAACATTTGCGCCGCATTGGTGGGCTAAAGGACGTGGACGTGCCCCCGGTTTTGGGCATGGAAAACCCTTGGCGCTACCGGAACAAAGCCCAGTTCCCTGTGGGCCGCCTAGGTTCCGCCGGGGCTGTAGGTTGTGGGTTCTACAAACGCCGCAGCCATCAGCTGGTGGCTGTGTCTGACTGCGCTTTGCAACAGCCTGGGGTGCAAGACGTGCTAAAAACTGTACAAGCCTTTTTGGCGGAAAACGCCATTGCCCCTTACGATGAAGAAACCCACCAAGGACTGGTGCGCCACGTGCTGGTGAAAAACGGTTTTGCCAGCGGCGAAATGATGGTATGCCTGGTCATTAACGGCAATACCCTGCCCAAGAGCCAGCAGCTGGTGGACAAGCTGTCCATCCTGCCCCACATGGCCAGTATTTGCATCAACATCAACAAAACCAAGGGCAACGTGATTTTGGGTGATAAAACCCAAGTGCTGTGGGGCAAGCCCTACATTGAGGATGCCATCGGCCATTTGCGCTTCCAGATTTCCGCCGAGTCTTTCTTCCAGGTGAACCCGGTGCAAACCAAGGTGCTTTACGACACCCTGGTGAAGCTGGCTGGCTTAACACCTACAGACGTGGTGGTGGAAGCTTACGCAGGCATTGGGGCCATTTCCCTGTTTATTGCGGGGCATGTGCAGCAGGTAGTGGCCATTGAAAGCCTGGCCCAGGCTGTGGAAGATGCCAAAGAAAACGCCGCCATCAACGGCATAGACAACGTC
Organism: uncultured Eubacteriales bacterium; assembly: GCA_964500895.1. GTDB lineage: Bacteria > Bacillota > Clostridia > Lachnospirales > JAISER01 > CAZCQP01. Next base: position 31,194 of record CAZCQP010000010.1, read on the forward strand.
ACCTTCATCACCGGCATGGCCGAGGAAGAAGTGCCCCGGCTCTTTGCGGAAGGCGACCTGGCACCCCAAGCAGTCATTGTGGACCCACCCCGGAAAGGCTGCGACCCTGCTTTGCTGGAAGCCATTGCTGCCGCCCGCCCGGCTAAGGTGGTGTACGTGTCTTGTAACCCGGCCAGCTTGGCCCGGGATGCACAGATTTTGGGCGAAAAAGGCTACCGTGTGACAGCTATTCAGCCGGTGGATTGCTTCCCCATGACCCCACATGTGGAGACGGTTATGGTTTTTGAGGTGGAAATAATATAATACAAAAACAGGTGATAAAAATTCTTGGAGTTGAATTTTTATCACCTGTTTTTTTCTTTATGTATGCAATGCTTTTTGATAAAAGAATGATTTCTTATAATTATATAGCCAAAAGATATTTTGATATGTATCTTCTATATAATTATCTGACATGTGTATTATTGAAGATTCAATTCTGAATCTTGGCATTTGTAAAAAGGCATGTATTATTACATCGTCTTCTAACTTTATGGGGGAATATGGATTTTCTATAATAACTGTTGATTTGGCAAAAGATATTATTGTGTAGTCCGGCTTGTTTTGACTTATATATCTACCATTATGTTTCATAGTCGAATAATCAAGAAAATGTTCTCCTTCCAATATTGGCAGACCAATTTTACCAAAAAACGCATACCATATTTCTCCTGACGTCAATTCACCATTAAAGGATCTTACGGGTGTTAAATTTCTTTCAGATATTAATTCCTTAAAATCTTCACTCTGAAAATCAATCCATAATATAGTAACATTTTTCTCCCCATTTAAATGTAACTGAGAGCTTTCACTTTTTATTGCACATATTTTACTTATAGCATTCTCAGTAATATTTTCGTTTCTGCTTTTTGGGTAATTGAACGGGGCAACTGAATGTACACTAAAATCAGATGATTTTTTATTATTCAAAAATTTCTCAAGATTGTTTGCCTGTTCATCACTCATAACTTTTGTTGCTACTTCAACTGTAAATGAATTACTATTAAAAGAAACTTCGAAGTCTGGTGTTATATTATTTGATGTCTTTATTGGTTTTACATTAAAGCCTGCACTTAATAAGTAGCCATATGCTCTTATTTCTGCTAGAGCGCTAATTGAGTTCGAAAAATCATTTATGTCTAATAATCTAGGTTTTATTTTATCTAACCATTCAGCATTTTTACGTTTTAAAACTTTAACAGAGTCTTCCGTATTAAATTTAATACATCTCATATCTCCACTGTTGTCTGGATTTAAGATGGCTTTTAGTGGTTGCTGTATATGCTTATTTTTAGACCCTGTAATCATATTAATTTCGTCATTTTCAAGATATGTTGTCCAATCAAATGTATCCCAGCCCATTTAACAAAACTCCTTTAGAGTTACTAATAAAAATGATAAGCTAATTTTTTTGTACAGTCATTTTATTCTAATATTAGTTATTACTAAAATATGAAAAGAATCACCCCTCATTCCCAAACCGATGCTCCTTCCCCTTCCCCGCCATCTTCACATGCACCAAATTAAACAAAATAGACATGCTCACCCCCACCCCCGTATCCAGCATACGGTTCAGCGCATAGCTCACATACTGGTCCTGGGGGGTGTTCAGCATCACAATGAAAAACACCACGGCGCCCGCTTGAATGGCCCCGGCAAAGCACAACAGCTGGCTTAAATACACCAGCAGCATAACGCCCAGAAACAGCAGCAATATTTCCGCCGTTTTGTGCAGGGGTATAATGGTGGTGAGGTAAAAAAACAACATGCCAATCAGCCCGCCAATGATTGTGCCAGCCAAACGGTTTCCCCCTGTGCGCAGAGAGGCGGTTAAGGAATTGTCCATGCCAAACACAGACCCAATACAGGCAAAGGTGGGGTTTCTGTCAATCAATAAGTAAATGACGGCGCAAAATGTTGCGGAAAGGGCCGTCTTAATGTTTCTCATGCCAATGCGTGTGGTTTTAAACCGGTTGATGACTGGGTGCTGCACCGTGTTTTTGTCCGTGTTTGCTTCATTGCTCATTTAAACCTAAAACTCCTTTTGAAATAAGAACCTTTATTTCCCTATTATTTGACATAATTATACCATAACAGGTTTAAAGTTCAAAGTGCAATTGTAAGAACGTGTCTTCAAGAATGGACGATCACACCAAAAATATTTATTCTGCTGTAATATTTTAAAAACATTTGACGAGTAGTATAATGAACCGGTTAGAAATGCAAGGGCAGGTGATGAAACTGATAACAGATGCTGACTTAGGTCAATGTTTTGAAACAGACCCCCATAAAGGGTTGGCCCTCTTAATGGATGCACACATCGGCCTGGTGTATACCATCGTCCATAGCAAACTGCATACCCTCTATGCCCAAGAGGATATAGAGGAATGCGTGAGTGATGTGTTTATGGAAGTGTTTGCGAAGCGACAAGATTTAATGAATCTTCAAAAGGGAAGCATCAAGGCTTATCTGGCTATTGTAGCCAGAAGGCGGGCCATAGACCTCCATCGGCGGCTGGTTAAAACCACCCGGAACGTGCCGCTTATGGAAGAAGATAACCTAGACCCCTGTGATGGGCCGGAAGCCATGGTGCTTAAGCAGGAACAGGGCAAAACGTTGGTTCAAACCATTTTAGCGCTAGGGGAACCGGACAGCGAAATTTTTATAAGAAAGTATTTTTTCCAACAGAAAACAAAAGAAATTGCCAAAGCCATTCAGTTGAATGAGAGCACCATTAACACCAAGGTTTCCCGAGGGTTAGTAAAGCTGAGAAAGTTATTAGAAAGGTAGGTGAGCAGCATTTGGAAGATGAACTGATTAAAATAATGGATGATTTAGATATGGAAAACACTGCCGCACTGCTGCAAAACATTGACTGCCCCGTCAATGATAACATAAAGGCCCGCATTAAAAACAAGGTTTATGCAAAAGCTGCTATGATAAAGCCACCCGCTAAAAAACGGTATTTCAGAGAACCGTTCATTATCGCCGCCGCCATGTTTGTGCTTTTGTTTTGTATGGGGGCAGCCTATTACAGCGGCATTGCACAGTTCTTTGGCCCTTATTTCATTAAAAACAACGAACCCCCTTTAAACCAGGAGGAAAACTATCTGCTGGAACAATCTGGGCAAGTGGTGCACACCCAAGCCACAGGTGAAGGGTATACGGTGGCGTTAAACGGCATCGTTGGTGATGGCGACCGGATGTATGGTTACGTGCGTGTTTCCGCAGACGATGGCACACCCATGGATAAGCTGTATAACTTTAAGCACTGCTTCTTATATTTGGCGGAGGATGGGGCGCAGCAAAACACCAAGGGCCAATACATCATGCCGGAACCTTTGCCAGACGACAACCCCCAGGACAACGCTGTTTATTTTATGATAACCTTTAAACCTTTTATAGAAGGGTTTGGCGAAAGGGTTAACCTGGCAGGGGCAGAGGTGGCCATTAATTTTCAAGATTTGGTGGAATGCTCGGATACCGGCTTTGCCGTTTCGGACTTGGCGTATCATGACTGGGAAATTCCCTTCACATTGCAGGATAACCCAACGGCCCGCACATTTGATTTTCAAGACATAACCGTGCCGCTGGAAGGGTGCTCCTATACCATTAAAAAAATGCGTCTGTCCCCCATGTCTTTAAATATAGACGGCATTTTAGAAGCAACAGGAAACGCCCAGGGGTGGGCATCGTTTCCCATCCGCATTATACAAAAAGATGGAACGGTGGTAGACAGCTTTTATGCAAACACCAGCACCACCACCACCCAGAATATGCCTACAGGGCAGATGGCCATGCAGAAAAACATTATTTTCTATAGGCCCATAGACCCGGGTTCTGTTCAAGCTATTGCGATAAACGGTGTGGACATTGAACTAAACAATGAAAATTGACCATAAGGAGGAGATGTTGTTATGAAAAAATTAGTCGTGCAACTGGTGAGCGTGGCGCTGGTGGGTGCTACCATCGCCACAACAGCTTGGGGGGCAACACCGGACACTTTAAATCCCTTAAAAAACTTATACCAATGGGTGGATCCGTCAGACCTCGAAGGTAAAACAGCAACAACTGGCACTGATTTTAAATATACAGGCAGCCCCTTCACCGACAAACAGGTGAAGCTGCTTGAAGACATGAGCTACGATGTCAAAGGCCTGGGTGTTACAAAGGACGGGGTCACCATTGAACCCATCAAGGTTATCGGCGACCGAAATTTTGCCTATACCATCTTTGAGGTTACGGCCAATGACGGACGCAAACTGGACGGCGGCATCTATTACTTTTTCTTAGACGAGCTAGACGATTTGGGCTATTCAACATTTTGGCCAGCAGAACCGCCCCAAGGCGCAGTTGGCGGTGACCTGAACGTGGCCATTATGAAAGACGAAAACCCCCGGGATAACAAGCTGTGGTTGATAACCAAAACGGACATTACCAATTGGGCAATGACAACAGACATCACCACCTATAGTGCCAACAACGTGGGTAAGAACCTGTACTACCACATACCCAAATTGGTTGAAGTGTATGGCTCCAATTCAGATGCAGAAGGTAAGCGGCTTGCAACACCCCCGGGTGACCCTGTGATTGCGGCTAACGCATCCGTGGTTGCAACTGGGCCTTGGACATTTTCCATACCCATTCAGTACAAGGATACAACAAAAAAATATACATTTAACAAAACAGTGAAAGAAAAATCCGGTAACCAGACCATTGAATACCGCATTGACTCTGTTGAAATTTCACCTATGTCCCTTGTTATCAGGGGCGTAAAGGAACCTGTATACAGAGGCACTATTCCCGTATCTTTAAAGAAAAAAGATGGGACCGTTACGAAGCTGGAGGTGTATGGGGGGTATCGGGATAACAATTTAAGGGCTACATGCATATTTAAGGCACCCATTGATGTAACGGAGATTCAATCCGTTATCATCGCCGATACAGACTTTCCGTTGCAGTAGAAATGATAGGGGCGATTCCACATCGCCCCTGTCATTTTATACATAAATTACTGTCATAAATTTTTTAACATGACATGATGTTGGCATCATTGGTATGATATAATGAATTTTAGATACCCATAGAAATGGAGGATGCTATGATGCAAGCGTACAATGACAAAAATGCTTTAATGACCGAAATTAAGAAAACGGCTGATTTATTCATCATAGAATTTGAGGATATCCATGAAGCTGATAAAAACATTCGTTATGACGAGGTCGATCGAACCCCGCAGGAGATAATCGCCTATCAACTTGGTTGGATGGATTTAATCCGTGGTTGGGACCGTGACGAATTAGAGGGTAAGGCAGTCATTACGCCAGCGCCCGGTTACAAATGGAACCAGATGGGTGAATTATATCAAGGATTTTATGAAAAACATCAAGATAAGACACTGACGGAACTTCGTGAAATGTTCGTTTCAACAGTAGCTTCACTTATTGAGTGGGTTAACAGCTTTAGTGATGATGAATTATTCAAATCCGGTGGTCGAAAGTGGGCATCTTCCACAGCTTCAAATTGGCCCATTTGGAAATGGGTGCATATGAATACAGTTGCGCCGTTTAAGTCATTTCGTGGTAAAATCAGAAAGTGGAAAAAAATTAGATCTGAAAAATAGTAAATATATTTGTGGCAGGTGGTCGTGGCAATGATTACAAAAGATTCAATACCGAACTTCTTCCATGATCGCCGTGTATTAATCCGAGGTGTTGATTTTATATATCTGCTACCTCATCCAGAACTTAGAAATTTTATTTCCAATTACACGATTACTTTTCCAAGTAAGGGTATGATGTCTGACAGTTATGCTGTTGTTCCTCATGGAAGCGCCACACTGGTTTTATCATGTACCGATAATCACATTTTAGGGAACTTGTTCGGTCCTTTAACCAAACCCGCATACGTTGGCAAGTCCGCCAATCTTTTTAACCTCTTGTTTATTGTGGAGTTTCAACCGGCGGGCTACTACGCATTTAGCGGAATGCCTCAAAAAGAAATAACAGATTGCGTGATAAACTTTGAAACTGTCAATCACGCAATGAACCGCCTAATGATAGAGGAATTGGAGGCCACATCAACTATTCAAAACCTCATTTCTAAAATAGACAGGCTTTTTTTAGCGCACTTGAAAGGCGCTTTTTATCGTGGGGAATTTTTACAGGCAAATCATATGATTATCAATAGCGGTGGAACGCTTTCTGTTAAAGAACTTTCTCAAAATGTGTTTTTCAGCGAACGGCATTTAGGCCGAATTTTTAATGAATATATAGGCGTGAATATAAAGTCTTTTTCTCGCCTTGTCCGTGTGAATAAGGCGATACGGCTTTTGCAGCAACCCAATTACAGCATAACACAGGCTTTCATGGAAACCGGTTTTTATGATATGCCTCACTTTATTAATGATTTCAAGTCCATTTGTGGTATCACCCCACAAGAGTATCGGGACAATATGTCCGATTTTTACAGCGAGATAGCCAAATTCTAATGTATAATGAAGTAAAATGAAAACAGGGGTGATATGATGCAGTATCAAGGGACTTTGATTGCCGTTGCTGATATGGCGAAGGCAAAGCATTTTTACGAAACTGTAATGGAACAAAAGGTGATGATGGATTTAGGGGTGCATGTGGCTTTTGAAAGCGGACTTTCCTTACAATCCAATTATGCCGAACTGGTAGGTGCGGATCTTCCGGGCAAGGTGCAGCCGAACAACTTTCAACTTTACTTTGAAGTGGAGGATTTGAATTTTTGGCAAGATAAAATCAGCAGCACTGAAGGCATTGAATTTATCCATAAGGCTAAAGAATATCCTTGGGGGCAGCGTGTTATCCGGTTTTATGACCATGATAAATTTATCGTTGAAGTGGCCGAAAGCATGGCAAGCGTGGCAAAACGTTTTTTAGCACAGGGCCTTAGCATTGAGGAAACTGCGGAGCGAACCATGTTTCCTGTAGAATTTGTGAAAAGCGTAATGCCTACTGCCTAATGATTAAAAGCACAAGGAGAATAAAAATGAATTGGGAACCATGGACAGGCTGCTATAAAGTTAGCGAGGGCTGCACGTATTGCTATTTTTATGGCCCATACGCTAAACGATATGGTCAGGATACCATCACCAAGACCAAAACCGAGGAGTTTAATAAGCCCATCGCTAAGTCTGCTAAAGGCGCACCCAAAATACCCAGCGGAAAAATTGTTGCCACATGTTTCGCTTCCGATTTTTTTATTGCTGAAGCGGACGAATGGCGCACTGAAGCATGGGCTATGATTAAAAGCCGCCCCGACCTTGAGTTTTTGATTCTAACCAAACGGATAGACCGCTTTAACATAGCGCTACCTGCCGATTGGGGTGACGGATACGATCATGTGAACATAGGATGCACTGTTGAGAATCAAGAAATTGCCGATTACCGACTGCCGTTATTTTTATCATACCCAATGAAAAGGCGTTTTGTGGCTTGCGCTCCACTCCTTGGAGCCATTGATTTAACGCAGTATCTGTTCGGCATTGAACACGTCACCGTAGGGGGTGAAACAGGGCGAGAAGCCCGTGAATGTGATTATGCGTGGGTGCTTGATATACGCCAACAATGTGTAAGCGCTGGAAAAACATTTTGGTTTAAGAACACCGGCTCGTTTTTCAAGCGTGACGGCGTTGTTCAAAAGGTTAATCCGTTCAAGCAAAATAGCCTTGCAAAAGAGCTGGGAATCAATATTTTAGGCAATAGGAAGCTGTTTTGATAAAACCAGCACAAACGCTCATGTTCGCAATTGATGTCAGGTAATTTTACATTTATGCTGCTATACTGGGGAAAGGAGTGAAGCAAATGTCTGTTCAAACAATAGAAACAATGGTGCAATGGGTAGAGCAAAATGTAGCAGAATCCCCCACTTTAAAAGATATGTCGGCATATGTTGGTTACTCACCATTCTACTGCTCTGCCAAATTCAGAGAACATATGGGCATGACGTATAAACAATTTCTTTCCCAGTGTAGATTAAGCGCTGCTGCCAATGATCTTCTGAACACCAATGACAAAGTTACCGCTATTGCTTTTCGTTATGGCTACGCATCATCAGAATCATTGACAAGAGCATTTGCCTTGACGTTCAAGTGCTCGCCCCGCCAATACCGATTGCAGCGCAATCAATAGGTCTGCTTCCTCCCAATTTATTAATGTCAGGAGTCAATAGATTGGACAAAACCGGAAGAAATGACGTATGTTGGTGTGGCAGTGGGCAGAAGTATAAAAAGTGCCATGCGCCCATTGAAAACACGATGGAAAGCTACCGTTTGCAAGGTTATGCGGTGCCCCGGCGTAAGCTTCTGAAAACCCAGAATCAGATTGAGGGCATTAGGGAAAGCAGTAAGCGGAACATAGAGCTGCTTAACTTCATCACGGATTATGTTGTAGATGGGGTAACCACGGAAGAACTGAACCGCCTTATTGATGAAAAGACAACGGCGCTTGGAGGTACCCCTGCACCCCTTCATTACAACAATTACCCCAAAAGCATCTGTGTATCAATGAATGATGTGGTATGCCATGGCATACCATCCGACCATGTCATCTTGAAAAATGGTGATATTGTCAATATTGATGTTTCAACGCTATACAACGGTTTTTTCTCGGATTCCTCCCGGATGTTTTGCATTGGTGATGTGGGCGAGCAGAAGCAAAGGCTTGTGGAGGCAGCAAGGGAATGCATGGTGCTTGGCATTGAGCAAGTAAAGCCTTGGGGATTTCTTGGTGATGTTGGGCAAGCCGTGAATGACCATGCCGTGAAAAATGGCTATACCGTTGTACGGGAAATTGGTGGGCATGGCATTGGTCTGCAATTTCATGAAGACCCTTGGGTGAGTTATGTGTCCAAACGTGGCACGGGAATGCTGCTTGTGCCTGGCCTTGTATTTACAGTTGAACCTATGATAAACTTGGGCAAAGCCGATATATTCACGGATAAAAAGGATAACTGGACCGTTTATACTGCCGACGGGAAACCTTCAGCACAATGGGAAAGCACTGTGCTGGTGACCGATACCGGCTATGAAATTCTCACATATTAACGGAGTATTAAACAATGAGGAGGATAAACATGCTTTCATCTATTCTTGGAATCGCTTTTGATTGCCCTAATGCCAATGCATTGGCAGACTTTTATGTAAAGTTGTCCGGGTGGGAAAAGGAAATATCTAGCGATGAATGGGCAGGTATTCGCACGCCCCAAGGGCTGTTGCTGGTCTTTCAGACTGTGGATGATTATGTGCCACCCGTATGGCCTTGGGAAGATGGAAAACAACAGCAAATGGCCCATATAGATTTCAAAGTGGATAATCTACAGGAAGCGGAAGCACACGCTTTGGCATGTGGTGCAAGAAAGGCAGAAACACAGTATTATGACACGTCTACCGTCATGCTTGACCCTGCGGGCCATCCTTTTTGCCTGTCAACGGTTCAGCAATAGTGTACATGCGCATCTGATAAATTCCGTGCAATAGCTGCAAGGCACAATCCATTTCAACATGCTATGCTTTAATTGATGGGAGGTGACCACATGGACTGGCGGCATAAAATCAATCAGAATGCAGATGATAGCCATTTTCAATTGAATTTGGATTGGATACGGAAGATGAACCATGCAATTGCTTATATTGAAAACAACCTACAAGGCGAAATCGATTACAATGAGGCTGCTAAAATTGCCTGTTGTTCTGTTTATCATTTTCAAAGGTTTTTCTCATTTATTGCTGCAATCCCGTTATCGGAGTACGTTCGGCGCAGACGCTTAACAATGGCTGCATTTGAATTACAAACATCAAATGTCAAAGTCATTGATGTTGCCCTTAAATATGGGTATGATTCGCCGGAGGCTTTTGCCCGGGCGTTCAAAAACCTTCACGGCATGACGCCCACAGGGGCAAAAGATAATGGGGCTACGCTTAAAGCCTATCCATGTATGACCTTTCACATTTCAATTAAAGGAGATGTGGAAATGGATTACAGAATCGAGCAAAAGGAATCTTTTGAGATGTTCGGCGCCGCCACCGCTATTAGCACTGTGGATAATCAAAACTTTATCTCTATTCCAAAGTTTTGGGAAACGTGTCGTTCGGATGGAACAATGGCAAGCATTCGTAAGGCGTGTAACCTTGATGAAAACACACCTTTACATGCAGCTATGTTTCATTGTACGGACACCTCACACGCTTACATGATTGGACATTTTATGCCTGAATCTGGTGTGCCACAGGGCTTTGAAACCCTCCAAATTCCGGCTTCAACGTGGGCCATTTTCCCAACAGGCGAACTGAGCATGGCAGAATCTGCACAGCAAGCCGCCGTCATGTGGAAACGCATCTTTACCGAATGGTTTGCCACATCTGGTTATGAGCTGGCAAATGCACCAGAATTAGAATTGCACCACAAAACATCTGATGATCAATATGTCACCGAAATATGGGTGCCCATTCGCCAGAAGGCCAACATCTAACCGCACAGAGTGTCATGAAATATGGCTCTATTTCCTTTATCATGAATGCATACGGAAAGGAGCGAAGCAAATGGATTGGATTACCGGTATACAGAGAGCCCTAAATTATGTAGAAGCCCATATGACGGAACCTATCGACTATGAAGAAGTGGCGAAGCAGGCCTATTCGTCCAGCTTTCATTTTCAGCGGGTTTTTAGTATTCTTTGTGGGTTCACCTTGGGCGACTATATTCGGATGCGGCGGCTCTCCCTTGCGGGAAACGAGCTTGCAACCTCAAACATCCGAGTCATCGACGCTGCGTTCAAGTACGGGTATGATACACCGGAGAGTTTCAGTCGTGCGTTCACCCGCTTCCACGGGGTATCACCCTCCCAAGCAAAGCATGGTGGTGCGGCGCTCAAATCCTTTTCCACCCTTTCTGTAAAACTGATTTTGGATGGAGGAAATATGATGAATTACCGAATTGAAACGAAGGGCCCATTTCAAATTATCTGCAAAAAGAAGCAGGTGGTCTCTTGCAAAGCTGAACTAACAATGGATGAAATCTCTCGTTTTTGGCAGGCATGTAGCGCTGATGGCACCATTGATACGCTGTGTAGGTACATTCCCCAGGAAAATATCTTTCCCAACTGCATTGTAGGTGCCACCTTTGGTAAGGACGCGAATGACAAGGAATTCCCCTACGCCATCGGTGCCCATTACAACGGAATGCCTGTCACTGATGCTGGCTTGACTGTGGAGGACATTCCTGCCCACACTTACGTGGTGTTTCCATGTGTGGGCAAGATGCCGGAGGCGTTTGAGAAGCTCTATCAACAGATTTACAGCGAATTTTTCCCTACTAGTGAGTATCAGCCTTGCGGCGGCACAGATTTTGAGGCTTACCCCTCTGCTGATGTGACAGACCCCGGATATACATGCGAAATATGGGTGGCAGTGGAAAAGAAATAATCCAGCGGGAGAAGTGCCGAAAGGTGCTTCTCCCATTTCAGATTTCATTCATGCATCTGTTCATAATTCTGACGAAGTCAAGAAAAAGGCAAGTTCATATGGGTGTGTTACTTGTATCGTCAACATGTTGAGAACAGGCTTGCAAGGCAGAATCAAAGTCAGTACACAAAGCCAACACGGATTGCAGCTTGCGTTTGAGCCAATCATGACCACCGGCTAAGCCGGTGGTTTGACTTTCGCCCTATAAGGGCATGGTACTGGGCTGAGCCTTAAGGCTCATTGAATGGTTCGCCAACCGCGCTTTACCTCAAGCAACCACTAAAGTGGTTTGTCAGCCCTACCACCCGTAAACGGGCTATTTTTTCTTGCTTTTGTCTACCGGCTCACCCGTAAACGGGTCGATATACTCTTTCAGACTTATCTGGTCTGATATTATATCTTCTTGCAGTTGATTCCTTACATACTCAGCAATTGCCTTTTCATTACGACCAACTGTGTCAACATAATACCCTCTACACCAAAAGTGTCTGTTTCCGTATTTGTACTTCAAATTTGCGTGCCTGTCAAAAATCATTAATGAGCTTTTTCCCTTTAAATACCCTACAAAGTCCGATATACTCAGTTTTGGCGGTATCATCACATACATATGTATGTGGTCTTTGCAGGCGTTTGCTTCTATGATTTCAACTTCTTTATATTCGCATAGCTTTCGCAATATTTGCCCTACATCCTTCTTTAACTGTCCAAATATTGCTTGTCTTCTGTATTTTGGCGCAAATACAATATGGTATTTACAATTCCATTTTGTGTGTGCTAAACTTTTATTATCCATCACGGATACCTCCATTTGTTTTTTGCGGTTGCGAACCCGCTTAAATTTTATCAAATGGAGGTTTTTATTTAAAACATTTTTTCACAGCTCTAAGCTTCAACCCACCTGCATAGCAGGTGGGTGTCTCTTCTACAAATCGAGCCGTATTTACGGCTAATTCTCCATCCTGTTCGATGAAATTTCTGGGAAATAATTAAATATTAAAATTTCTGAGGCTGATAATGATTCATATTAATGCCAATACCATGTGTTTTTCTTCTGAAATGCATGGACATTTACTGATCATTATTCAGCCTCACTTTTTTCCAAATGTAGAAGCATATACTCATAGTCCCAATTATGTTGGCAAGTCTTCTTTTCTGTATATGATTATTAAAAAAATCACTTCACTTTTGACCATTCAAACTGCACACACTGATGTCTTGATTATTGTCTAGAAAATTAATGATTAGCAGTGTACCTAAAAAATCCAGGGCATCTATTCCTTGTTTTTTAAATTGTCAAGTTTCTTTCCATTATATCCATTTTAAGGAGATTGTATGAAGTACCGCTGTTTTTAAAGTATCCTCCATATAAAAATCAGCAAAATATAGCATCCCATCTTTTATAATACCACGTCTTTGAAGCAACTTCTTTTTCATCCTACCACCTAAAAACCAATTTTACGCCGTTAGATGGCACAGTGCTATACTCGTTTTTTCACTTAGAGAGATGGCATTGGCTCATTGGCTTTTTTGATGCTTTCCTTCAATGTTAAAGTCTTGCATATACTCCTATGGGTTTTCTCGCTCATAGCTTTGCCGATTTCAGAATTTGCGCCAACATTTACAAAACAGGTAATCAATGCCTAAGCCCAAAAAGAAGTCGTTACCCCATGATGTTTTTTAGGCAGAATGCCAGTGGTGTTGCGCTATTAAAAAATGCATTTCCGTACAATGAAAATATCATTTATTTTGTCACCTTTGTAACGCTATATATCATTGACATTATAGCATTCCAATGCTAGTATGAACCTATGAATAATTTCCAAGGGGTGACAATATGCCAAATAAAACCGTTGTAAAACGAAGCGTTTACTATGATTCGGTTAAGCTTATGCTGGTGACACGAGAGGTCAAGGCGATGGCGGGCGTTAGCGAAGTGGCGGTTGTAATGGGAACCGACTTAAATAAGGATGCACTGTCTCGAACCGGCTTAATGACGCCAGAAGCCGAACAAGCTACCCCCACCGATATGATTGTGGGCTTAATTTGTGACACAGACGAAACCATTAATGAGGTTTTAGGCAAGTTAGACGGTATGCTCAATGCCAACACAGTCGGAAAGTCCAAAGATGTTTACAAACCTAAAAGCATTGAAACGGCTGTTAAAATGCAACCCGGCAGCAACCTTTGCACCATTTCTGTTCCCGGGCGTTATGCCAAAGGTTTGGCTATGGAGGCATTGCGCAATAATTTGCATGTGATGCTGTTCAGCGATAACGTGACCATCGAAGAAGAGCGTGAGATGAAGCTGTATGCGCAAAAGAAAAATTTGCTGGTGATGGGGCCCGATTGCGGTACAGCCATGATTAACGGCGTGCCCCTTTGTTTTGCAAATAAAATCCGCCGGGGCAACATTGGCATTGTGGCGGCATCGGGTACAGGTGCCCAAGAAGTGATGACGCTCATCCACAAAAACGGCGGCGGTGTATCCCATGTTATTGGAACAGGCGGACGTGATTTAAAGGCCGAGATTGGGGGCATCACCTATATGCAGGCCATTGATGCGCTAAACCATGATCCCAGCACAGAAATCATCACCTTAATTTCCAAACCACCGGCGCAACAGGTGGCGGAAAAGATTATGGACTACTTAAAAAATTCGGTGCAAAAGCCTGTGGTGGTCAACTTTTTAGGACAAGACCAACCAACGCAGGAAATACCGGGCATTCATTTTGTACCAACCCTTGAGGCAGCAGCGCTTCGGTCATTGCAATGCGCAGGTGTCATTCCAGAAAACCACAGCCTTGCAGGTTCGCTCCAGGAAATTGCGCAGACAGAGGCTGCCAAATTGCCTAATGGTGCGAAATATATTCGTGGATTGTTCAGTGGCGGCACATTGGCAGCCGAAGCAGTGATGGCATTGCAGGGACAAATGGGCAGCATTCAATCTAATCTAGGCAGTGAAATACCAATTACTGACTGTTTTGCTATGGAAGGGCATGCCTGCGTAGACCTTGGGGACGACGAGTACACCGTTGGCCGGGCCCATCCTATGATTGACGCTTCGCTGCGGGCCGAGCTGTTGAGCCATGAACTGCGCAATGGTGAAACAGCTGTGATTTTACTGGACATCGTCCTGGGTTACGGTGCATCAAGAACACCAGAAAAAGAACTTTTGGCAGAAATAGCGGCGTACAAACACGAACCAGGCAGCAAGTATGTAAGCATTGTGGCAAGCGTTTGCGGCTGCGAACAAGACCCACAGGATTATGCCGGTCTTTGCCAGGCATTAGCAGAGCATGGGGTCATTGTTATGCCAAGCAACCTGAAAGCTACCGAGTTGGCTGGCCGCATTGCCAGTCTTATTCAATGAAGGGTGGGTGCAGAATGAATGTGAATAACTTATTAACCGCAGATATTCGCGTGGTGAATATTGGACTTGAGCAGTTCTGTGAAGATTTACAGGAACAGCAGGTGGAATGCCTGCAAATGCAGTGGTCCATTCCCATTTATGTCGATGACGAAATCATGGCGCTGCTGGATTATTTTAGGGATGAGGAATAAATAATAAAGAAGGAGGTTCCAGAATGAATCGAAAAGAAGCCAATGCAAAGGTATTGGATATTATGCAAAACTCCGAAGTGCATTTGGTGGGAATGGGAATTGCCGGAGAAGTTGTTCCGGGAATGCATCCCAAACTGATCATGCACGCAGGGCCACCCATCAGCTGGAAACGGATGTGCGGGCCCATGAAGGGCGCGGTGATTGGTGCGCTCATTTACGAAGGGCTTGCTAAAGATGATGCTGAAGCCGAAGCACTTGCCGCAAGCGGCGACATTGAGTTTTCCCCGAACCATCACCACAATGCCATTGGGCCAATGGCAGGCGTTATCTCCTGTAATATGCCCGTGTTCATCATGAAAAACATGACGTATGGCAATCTGGCTTTTTCTGGTGTAAACGAGGGGCAAGGCAAGTGCTTGCGTTTCGGCGCTTACGGTGAAGCCGTTATCGAACGTCTGCATTGGATTAAAAGCTCTGTTTATCCGGTGCTCAAAGAAGCCATCGAACTTTCGGGCGGCATTGACTATAAGGCAATCGTAACCCAAGCCATTCAAATGGGGGACGACAACCACAACCGCAACAAGGCCTCCACCAGCTTGCTGGTACGGGAGCTTGCCAAATACATGGTGAAAATTTCTGCGCCACAGGAAGATTCTTTTGCGGTGTTGGAGCATATGGAAAAAATTGATATGTTCAACATCAATCTGACCATGGCCATGTGCAAAGCCATTTCCGATGCAGCCAGCAATGTGCCGGGTAGCACCATTGTCACCGTCATGGCACGCAACGGCGTTGATTTTGGCATTCGTGTCAGCGGCAGTGGGGACCAGTGGTTTGTGGCCCCTGCCAACATTCCCGAAGGGCTTTATTTCCCCGGCTATACAGCGGCAGACGCTGCGGCAGACATCGGCGACAGCGCCATTACCGAAACGTTTGGCATGGGCGGATTTGCTTTGGCCGCTGCACCGGCTATTGTGCAGTTTATTGGCGGCAGCTATGATGACGGTGTGAAAATCACTCAGGAAATGTACGAAATCACTGCCTCTGAAAACAAAAACTTAAAGATACCCACCATGAACTTTAAAGGCACCCCCACCGGCATAGACATTGTTAAGGTGTTAAAGACGGGCATTCAGCCCACCATCACCACCGGCATGGCCCACAAAGACCCGGGCATTGGGCAGGTGGGCGCAGGCATCGTAAAAGCGCCGCTAGAGTGCTTTGTAAAGGCCGCCCGATACTTTAAAGAAAAACATATTTAAGGAGAATCCCCATGGATATGATTAAAAACTGGAAGTTACATATTCTAACACTGTTTATTGTCATCATCAGTGAGTTAATCGGTATACGGAAAATTGGTATTATCGTGCTCATGCCCATTCTATACGCCACCGTTATGGGCGGCATACTCAGCACACCCAAGCTCAAATTCCTTTCGGAAAAAGATATGGACATTGCAAGCCGCATCTTCCCCATTGCTTTAATGATTCTGTTGGCAAAGGTGGGATTAGGGGTTGGGCCCAGACTGAACGATATTATGAGTGCCAAAGGCACCATTTTCTTTCAGATGTTTGCCCACTTCTTTGGTACCATGATTATCAGTTTGCCGGTGGCCATGCTGCTTGGCTTGCGCCGTGAAACGGTTGGCGCATGCTATTCGCTGGGCCGGGAGGCACAGGTGGCCATTGTAGCCAATAAATTTGGCCTTAGCTCTGAAGAAGGCTATGGCGTTATGGGCGTATTTATCGTTGGCACCGTCTTGGGTGCGCTTTGGACAAGCATTTTCACAAGCGTCATTGTAAGCATGGGCATTTTTCACCCCTATGCGCTGGCACTGGGCGCCGGAACCAGCAGCATGAGCATGTCAACGGCTTCCCTTGAAGTTATTGGCGCTCATTATAATGACCCTGTGCTCATGGATACCGTGCGGGCATACACCAACACCTCTAATCTGTTGGTGAATGTGCTGGGAATCTACGCAAATATGTTTATTACGCTGCCTTTGGCAAGCGCCTGCTACAATTTCTTTAACAAATTCCGGCGTCAGTCGGCTACAGCATAAGGCGGGGGGATAAAAAATGGAAAACAAATTTGAATTTGAAAAGGTAAAGGTTGCAGGATTTCTCATCTTGCTGGCCGCCATACTAACAGCCATTGGCAACACAATCCAGACATATGTGAAGCCGGATTTGGAAACGGTAGGTATCGCTACTTCATTAAAAGGAACACTCGTTATTTTTGCTGTGGCCATGGTGGGCTACATCGTTAGCCAGCTGCCCGTTTTGAAAAAGCTATCACCCGTGTTCTGGGTGGGCATTGTGGGCGTGGTCATGTCGGCTCCGTTCTTTCCGCTTAGCGGGTTTATCAACCAAGCAGCAAACACCATCCAGTTTGCGGCGCTGGGAACCCCAACGCTGGCCTATGCAGGGCTGGCTTTAGGCAAAGACCTGCCCATTCTTAAAAAACTTTCTTGGCGTATTGTTGTGGTGGGCATGTGCGTTATCTTGGGCACCTTCTTGCTGGCCGCCATTGTATCGCAGATTTCACTTAAACTAGAGGGCGTCATTTAAGAACTAAAAATTTGACCATTACTAAGCAATTGGTGAAGCCGGTTGAACGCTGTCCGCAAAGTTGCGCAGACAGCGTTCAACCCATATAAGGAGGTCGGATCATGAGCGCAAACCCGAACGCTGTGGGCGGCGAAACAGGTGGAACAAAGTTGTTGCAATGGATTGAGCGCCGTGGCAATCAACTTCCGCATCCCGTTACAATGTTTCTTTGTCTTTCCGCTTTTGTTGTGGTTCTATCGGCTATTATGGGCAGCGTGGGTGCCGGTGCCGTCATCAACAAAATGGGTGATGCCGCCGGTGCCGTGGAACAGGTACAGGTGCAGAGCCTTTTGTCTGCGGACGGCATACGGTTTATGTTTGAAAAAGCCGTTACCAACTTTACAGGCTTTGCGCCGGTGGGGGTTGTGCTGGTGGCCATGCTGGGTATTGCAGCAGCAGACGGGACAGGTCTTTTACATGCTTGCCTACGCAGGGCGTTAATGAACACCCCCGGCAGCCTTGCAACTGCAATGATTATTTTTGTTGGCATCATGTCTAACATTGCATCCGATGCAGGTTATGTGGTGGTGGTTCCCCTTGGCGCCATCATCTATTTAAGCACCGGCCGTCACCCCATGGCTGGCATTGCTGCCGCCTTTTTCGGCGTGTCTGGCGGGTTCAGCGCCAATCTGTTGCTGGGCTCTATAGACCCGTTGCTGGGAAGCTTTAGCACAGTGGGGGCCAGGGTGTTGCAGCCAGAATATTTTGTAGCCCCTACTGCTAACTATTACTTCATGTTTGTCTCTACACTATTTCTGGTCATTTTGGGCACCTATGTGAACAACCGCATTGTGGAACCCCGTCTTGGCAAGTACCAGGGCAGTGAAACGGCATCCATGGAGACTTTAACATCTGCTGAAAACCGTGGCTTGCGTTATGCTTTGATGGCGTTACTGGTTTGCATTGCTGGAGTTTTACTGTTGGTGCTTCCCAAAGGTGCCGTGCTTCGCAACCCTGAAACGGGGCAAATCTTAGGTCAATCGCCGTTTATGACATCGATTGTCATAATTGTTGCACTTTTGTTTTTCTTTCCCGGCTTGTTTTATGGCATCGGCGCCAAAACCATCCGCAACGACAAAGAGCTGGTCAACCTCATTAGCGGCATTATGGGTACAATGGGCGGCTATCTGGTGCTTACCTTTGTTGCGTCCCAGTTTGTGGCCTATTTTCAGTATTCCAACCTGGGGTTGGTATTTGCAGTAAAAGGCGCCCAGCTCTTGCAGCTAACAGGCGCAACCGGGCTAACATTAATTGTTATCTTTATTTTTTTTAGCGCAGGTGTCAATCTGTTCATTGGCTCTGCGGTGACCAAATGGAGCGTAATGGCACCGGTTTTTATCCCCATGTTTATGCTGCTTGGCTTAACGCCGGAAATGACACAGCTGGCCTTCCGCATAGGAGATTCGGCAACGAATATCATCTCGCCACTGATGCCCTTTGTAGGCATTGTGCTCACCATCGCCGAAAAGTACGACAACAAAATGGGCATGGGCACCATGCTGTCCATCATGTTGCCTTATTCTGTGGCAGCGCTGTTGTTTTGGACGGTTTTACTGGTGGTTTGGGTTTTGCTGGGCGTGCCCATCGGCCCCGGTGTTTCAGTTTTTATGTAAGAAGGGGTGAGACCTGTGCGCTATTGTGAAATTGTTTGCAAAGATTTTTATGATTTTCTTATGCGCCATGCGCCAGTGCAGGCAACGGTGCATTCTGTTTACCACCATGTGGTGAATTTAACGGTTGCCGGGCGAATCATCACCCTTTGCCAAACAGAAGATAAGCTAACCCCATGGGGCATGGTGTGCGCACAATTAAAGCCCCACCAATACCAGCTCCAGTCAACGCTTATCATCGGAACGTGCACCCTCCAACAACCAGACATCTATATGGATGCTGCTGCGGTACGTATCCAAGACATGACGCTTGGGCTTGAGCCTTTGCAAACAGGAAGTTCCACGGTTGTTTCGGCGTTGGGTAAGATGGTTGCACAATTTTGTAGGCAGCATATGCCGGAGGGTTCAATCGGAGAAATCTTGCCACAAGTGGCAGACTGGTACCCTCCCATGCCCCCAGGCGGGGATTCGGTGGTTTCCAGAGCCGCCGTTCCCTTGCTTAAAGCGTTCTTGTCGGCTTTGCAGCTTGGTGACAGTATGCAAGGCGCACCAAATATTATTGGGCTTGGTGTAGGGTTAACACCTTCGGCAGATGATTTCCTGCTAGGAATGCTTTCGGTATTTCATTTCTGGAGAAGCCCCCGGGAACAAGGCTTGAAGGAGTACATTGCGAACCAGCTTGGTGCAACCACTCAGATCAGCGCCGGAATGCTGCAAAATGCCCTTGAGGACCGCTACCCCTTATACATGCTAAAACTTTACCAAACGCTCTCCCAGCATTCCGACAAAACATCAACCATTCTGCCAGTATTTCTGGAGCACGGCCATTCTTCGGGCATCGATACGTTGCACGGCATATATGTGGGGCTGCATATGCTGGAAGCGGATACACTGACCAAGCGTACATGATAACAATTACAGAAAAGAGGATTTTATGAACAATACAATCGTCATTGCCATTGGCGGCAACGCCATTTGTAAAGAAGGGCAAAAAGGCACATTTGAAGAACAAATGAGCAATCTTAATAATAGCATGGCATATATCGCCGATTTGGCAGAACAGGGCTACCGCATTGTGCTTGTGCACGGCAACGGCCCCCAGGTTGGCAATGTGTTAATTCAAAATGAAATGGCAAAGCAGCAGGTTCCGGCTTCTAGACTGGATGTCTGCGTTGCCGATACACAGGGGCAAATTGGGCATATGATGATGCTGTCGCTGCGCAACTGTCTTAAACAACGGGGCATAGACAAAAACATCGTCACCATGCTCACACAGGTTGAGGTATCCCCTGACGACCCAGCTTTTAATGCCCCCACCAAACCCATCGGCCCTTTCTTCACGGCGGAACAAGCCGAAGCACTGCGCAGCCCCGATTATGTTATTGTGGAGGACAGCGGGCGGGGTTACCGGCGGGTGGTTCCTTCGCCTAAACCTGTTTGCATTCTGGAGAAAGATGCCATTGAGCAATTATCCCAAAACGCCATTGTTATTGCAGTTGGCGGTGGCGGCATCCCTGTTTATACCCAGGGCGAAACGCTTTGCGGCATCGAAGCGGTGATTGACAAGGACTATGCCTCTGCACTGCTTGCCGAAGAGATTGGCGCAGATTTAGTCATTCTGACCGGCGTCGAACAAGTCTCCATCAATTTTGGAAAGCCGAATCAACAAGCCATTGCTTCAATGACGGTAACCGAAGCTCAAGCGTTTATGGCGCAAGGGCATTTTCCAAAAGGCAGCATGGGCCCCAAAATAGATGCGGCGCTCAATTACCTTGCAAAAGGTGGAAAGCGTGTTGTTATCACATCCATGCAGTCGTTAAAGCCTGCGTTGGCTGGTTTAACCGGCACCATTATCACTACATAAGGCGGTTTGACACGCTTAACAATGAAAGCCTTGAGAATACTGATACAATCTCAAGGCTTTCGTTGTTAAATGCCGGTTAATTGTAGCCCAAGGCTTTGGATAACAAACCGCTGTAGGTTTTCACCGCTTTCACAAGTTCCTGTCTCATATCTTCGCCAATCCGGTAGCTGGGGCCGGAAACGGCCAGCGCCGCAAGGTTCACACCCTGCCCGTTAAACACGGGTGCGGCAACTGCAAACACACCAGGTTCTTGAATGCCATCGTTAATGACATAACCCGCTTTGCGAATTTCCGAACACACCGCTTCCGTTAACTCGGGGTTTTCCTTTGCAATCCTGGTTCTTTTGGCATAGGGCAGCCAAGACAACAGCACATACCCCACGGCACCACGGGAAAGCGGCAGCATCTCCCCCACTTCCACCGATCTGCGGAGTGCCTGGTTGCTTTGAACGCTTTCTAAACAAACCCTCATATCGTCACGCACAATATAAATACTTGCCGTTTCGTTATAAAGGTCCCGCAACGTTTCCAGTATTGGAAGTGCTGCCGAACGGATGTTATCTGTGTTGGTAAGAATTTTCATAAAACGGTAAATCTGTTTGCCAGGGCGGTAGTATTTATGAGAATCCTTAATCAGGTATTCCTGTTGCACTAAAGTTTGCAGTAGCCTGGAAATGGTGCTTACACTCAACCCTGTTTTTTTAGAAAAGTCCGTTAAAGTAAGCGCCAGGTTGTTTTCGTCAAAACATTCTAGGAGGGAAAGGCCACGAAGTAATGACCGAACCGAAGGCGCACCTTCCTCATGATGGGCTTTGCTGTTTTCCGATTCCATTTACACACCTACAGTTTTAGATTTCAATTTAAAACAATGCACACTGTTCTTTTCTTTGTAGAAATTGTTTGAATCATTATACTACGAAAGCCCCATTTTTACAATGCTCATAATAGTCAACAACGTTGAAAACAGACTTGCATGGCGGAATCAAAATCAGTAGCGAACTATAGAGAGCACTGCAGGAAACGGAAACGAGCAGTACAATCAAGGATTGGCATAAAAGAATGTGACACAAAAATGGGAGAGATTACGGCTCTAAACCCCATTCCAAGCGCTGCATGCCATGGGTTCGTTATGCACATAAAGCGTAATGTTTTCTTTTAGTTTTGGAACGACTGTAAATAGATAACCAGCACCTGCCTGATGCACTGGCTTTTGGACGTTCATTTCGCAGAGGATATTGACATTTCTGATTCCTACATGGGTTATATTGAGCGTAGCGAAAGAAGCTTGTCCCTGGACAAGCTGGTTGAACTGTCCCAACGTTTAGGAGTGAGTGTGGATTATTTATTGCAAGAAAGTGTTTCGCCAACAGATGACCATATCATCGACCAGTTCAGTTGCCTATGCCTTATTAACGGCAGAGCCTCCCAACAAAAGCAAATGGCCATTGACGTAATCAAAACGATGTTTGCATATCTATCAAAATAGTTGTCACGCATAACGCAACCACCAAAGATGATTTGTGCGTTGCCACGTTTTTACCATCAGCCCTGGCTGATGGTTTTTTGATATGCAAATTGACAAAGGATGTACACAGCATACCGTCAGGCGGTGTGCTGTGTAATGTAAATAAAAATTTATTTTTATATTGACATTATTCGATTTGAAGCATATACTAAAAACATATCGAATATTTTGGATTTGAGGTGACTTCATGGACAATAGACATCTGAACAATGCCCGAGTTTTTAAAGCGTTTTGTGATGAAAACAGGCTGATGATACTTGAACTACTCCAAAGCGGCGAAAAATGCGCTTGTGTTCTATTAGATCAATTGCATATTGCGCAATCAACGCTTTCCCATCATATGAAAATTCTGGTTGAGAGCGGGATTGTTACAGCAAGGAAAGAAGGAAAGTGGACGCACTACTCTATTTCAAGTGAAGGTGTGAATGATGCAAAAACGTTGCTTGTGAAACTAACCGATGTTGTGGAAAATTCTAACCTTACAGGCAATTATCAATGCGATGAATGAAAGGCCCAACGAGATAAAAGTGTACCCATTACACTTTAAAAATATTAAAGGAGAGAATATTATGAAGAAAATGCAGATTTACGAACCAGCCATGTGTTGCCCAACAGGGATTTGCGGCGTGAGCATTGACCCTGAATTATTGCGTATTTCCACTACCTTAGGAACACTTGAAAAACAGGGCATCAAAGTTGACCGCTATAACCTTACAAGTTTTCCCCAGGAATTTGTAAAGAACACTGAAATCAATAAGCGTATTACAGATGAAGGCGTGGAAGTTTTGCCTATCGTCGTTGTTGACGGAAAAATTGTCATAACCAAACGCTACCCCACCAATGATGAATTTATTAAGCTGCTGGATATTCCAAGGGAATGTTTGGGCGAGGCTGGGCAAGCCGACAAGGATGGTTCGTGTGGTTGCAGCTGCGATGGAGGATGCTGCTAATGCCCGAAATATTTAATCCCAAAGCCGTTCCTTTGACAAAATATCTGTTTTATACCGGGAAGGGCGGCGTAGGCAAAACTTCTATTGCCTGCGCAACAGCCGTTACCCTTGCGGACAGCGGTAAAAAGGTTTTATTAATCAGCACCGACCCCGCTTCTAACTTGCAGGACGTTTTCAACATGGAACTGACCAGCAAAGGCACACCAATACCGGGTATACCAAACCTTGTGGTTGCCAATCTTGACCCGCTTCAAGCTGCTGCCGAATACCGTGAAAGCATCATCGCTCCCTATCGGGGAAAACTGCCGGAAGCTGTGCTTACAAACATGGAAGAACAGCTATCCGGTTCCTGTACCGTTGAGATTGCCGCTTTTAATGAATTTTCAAACTTTATTACGGATGCAAAAGCGCAAGAGGAGTATGCCCATATCATATTTGATACGGCACCTACCGGGCATACCCTAAGAATGTTACAACTTCCTTCCGCTTGGAGCAATTTCATCAGTGAAAGTACACACGGCGCCTCCTGTTTAGGGCAGTTGTCCGGGCTGGAAGAACGTAAAGAGATCTATAAAAAAGCGGTTCAGACCCTTTCAGACGCATCCAAGACAACCCTTATGCTGGTTTCACGCCCTGAATCCGCACCGCTTAAAGAGGCTGAACGTGCTGCAAAGGAACTATTTGAACTTGGCGTCATGAATCAATCACTGATTATAAACGGCGTATTAGAAACACATGACGACGCTATTTCTCAAAGCCTATTTGATAAACAGCAAAAAGCATTGTCAGATATGCCGAATGGTTTACAAAAGCTGAATACTTATCATGTACCCCTTCGGGCATACAACATTACCGGGCTTGATAATGTCCGTGCTTTGCTTACAACAGACAGCTATACCGCTTGCTGTGATACAACACATGCCGAAAGCCTGTTGCAGTTAAAGGATGTGGTTGACCACCTGGACCGCACGAATAAAAAAGTGATATTTACAATGGGCAAAGGCGGCGTAGGCAAGACAACAATGGCTGCTGCCATTGCCATGGGGCTTTCGGCAAGGGGTAAAAAAGTCCACTTGACCACAACCGATCCGGCAGCGCACCTTAAATTTGTTCTGGATGAAACCAGCGGCATTACCATGAGCCACATTGATGAACAAGAAGAATTGAAGAAGTATCAGGAAGAAATCTTATCTAAAGCAAGGGAAACCATGTCACCGGATGATGTGGCTTATATTGAGGAGGATTTGCGCTCACCTTGCACACAGGAAATTGCTGTGTTCCGGGCTTTTGCGCAAATCGTGGATAAAGCGGACAATGAGGTTGTGGTGATTGATACCGCCCCCACAGGCCATACCCTTCTATTGCTGGACAGCACATTAAGCTATCACCGGGAAGTACAACGGACACAAGGGATGATTCCCGATTCTGTCAAGAAACTGCTTCCACGCCTGCGCAATGCAGATGAAACGGAAGTCTTAATTGTTACCCTTGCAGAGACAACCCCCGTTTACGAGGCCCTGCGCTTGGAGGAAGACTTGCATCGTGCCCATATAGCCGCTAAATGGTGGGTTATCAATGCATCCCTTTACAAGACCGGTACAGCCAATAAACTGCTCTCGGCCAAGGCAAGCAACGAGATTGAATGGATTAACAAGGTTGAGCAGCACACAGACGGCCATTTCGCCATCATCCCTTGGCGTGCTGATGAAATCAAAGGGGATAAACTGCTTGAAATATAATGAAAGGAGGGAATTATTATGGGTGAGAAAACAAAAACAAGCGGAATCGGTTTCTTTGAGAAGTATCTAACCCTGTGGGTCATGATCTGTATGGTGGTTGGCATACTCATTGGTAAATTTTTGCCCGGTGTCCCTAATTTTTTGGGTAAGTTTGAGTACGCCCAGGTTTCCATTCCAATTGCTATTTTGATATGGTTGATGATTTATCCCATGATGATGAAGGTTGATTTTGCTAGCATCAAAAATGTGGGCAAGAATCCTAAAGGCTTGTATGTGACATGGGTAACCAATTGGCTGATTAAACCCTTTACCATGTTTGGCATTGCCTCACTGTTTTTCTATGTGATATTCAAGAGCCTCATCCCGGCAGACCTTGCTAAACAATATTTGGCAGGGGCAGTATTGCTTGGCGCGGCACCCTGTACCGCTATGGTTTTCGTTTGGAGCCATTTAACAAAAGGAAACCCTGCTTACACGGTGGTTCAGGTAGCCACCAATGACCTTATTATTCTCGTATTGTTTACACCTATTGTTGCTTTCCTATTAGGGGTGGGCGGCGTGTCTGTGCCCTGGGATACGTTGCTGCTTTCGGTTGTATTATTTGTAGTTATACCACTCTCTGCGGGTATGCTTACCCGCAGAATGGTTATTAAAGGTAAAGGCCAAGCGTATTTTGACAAAACCTTTATCCCTAAGTTTAATCATATTACGGTGATCGGATTGCTTTTAACGCTTATCATTATCTTTTCGTTTCAAGGAGAGATTATTTTAAACAATCCACTGCATATTGTGCTGATTGCCATACCGCTGACCATACAAACTTTCTTGATTTTCTTTATTGCATATCTGGCATGTAAAACTTGTAAATTACCCCATAACGTAGCAGCTCCCGCCGGCATGATTGGGGCTTCTAACTTTTTTGAGCTAGCCGTTGCGGTTGCCATTTCCTTGTTCGGTGCATCGTCACCTGTGGCACTGGCAACCATTGTGGGGGTGCTGGTGGAAGTACCTGTCATGCTTACTCTTGTAAGGATTGCAAATAAAACCGCTCATTGGTTTCCCATGGAAAAATAAGGAGGTTATGGTATGCGGCGGGCATTGATAAACCCTGAAAAATGCTTAAACTGCCAAGAATGCAAGGTAGACGTTTTGTGCCCTCAAAAAGCAATTATTCGAGAGAACCCAACTGATTATCCATGGGTAGACTTTATGTTGTGCCGTGGATGCATGAAGTGTAGGGAGTTTTGCAACAATCATGCCGTTTTAGAAGAAGTGAAGCCCTGTAACGGCAGTTTGCTGCAAAGTTGGTAAATGGTGGGGAGTGGAGAGTGGAGAGTGGTTATTTGAAGATTTACTTGGATAACAGCGCAACATCATTTCCAAAACCCGAATGCGTTTATGATGCAATGAATGACTATATGCGGGAAAATGGTTCAAGCCCCGGACGGGGCAATTATGCAAATGCAATGGCTTCCGAGAAGCTTGTTTATGAAACAAGAAAAGAAATAGCCAAGCTGTTTTGTGCAAAAAAGGCAAGCGAAATCGTATTTACATTAAACGCCACCGAAGCGATCAATACTGTGCTTAAAGGATATTTAAAAAGCGGTGATGCCGTGTTGACTTCAAATGTTGAACACAATGCCATGTGGCGGCCTTTAAAAAATCTTGAAAACAACCATGGCATAGTGATCCATTGCTTTAATGTTACAAAGCACGGAACAGTGGATTTAGATGAAATAGCAGAAAAATTGACCAATAACGTAAAACTTGTGGCCTTTGTACACGGTTCCAATGTGCTTGGCAATATTCTTCCAGTTGCAGAGATTTCAAAACTGGCACACTCAAAAAAAATACCCGTGCTTATTGACGCAAGCCAAACCGCTGGGGCGTACCCCATCAATGTTGTGAAAGACGGTATTGACTTTCTGGCCTTTACAGGTCATAAGAGTATGCTTGGGCCTACAGGTACAGGCGGCTTCTATATCCGAAGCGGAATGCAGCTGGCAACGCTGAAAGAAGGCGGGACAGGAAGCATGGCAAAATCCCCCTTTCAACCGGAATTGCCCCCTGACCGATTTGAGGCCGGTACGATGAATGTTTTCGGCCTTGCTGGATTAAAGGCGGCAGTAGCATACATTCATGACATGGGTATTTCAAAAATACAAGAGCATGAGCGCCGGCTCCTTCACAGACTTTTAAATGGTCTGAAAGAAATCCGTGATGTAGAGATTTACGGAAGCCTGAATCCTGAGGAAAAACTTGGCCTCGTATCTTTTAATGTGGGAAACATCGACCCATACAAGATAGCATCACAGCTTGACGAGGATTTTGGCATCATGGTACGTGCCGGTCTGCATTGTGCACCACAGGCCCATAGGGTAATAGGCACTGAGGAAAGAGGCGCTGTGCGGGTAAGTATGGGGCTTTTCAACACAGAGGAGCATATTAACTTATTGCTTGCCGCATTGAAAAAAATAATATCCAAATGAGGTGAATGCGATGTTTCTTGAAGAAATTAAAGTTGTTGAGACTTCACCATGCCTAGCCGACGAAAGGTTATTCAAAGCAATAACCAAAGCATCTGTTTCCCTTAAGGAAATTTTACCCTACTTAAATGCAATCGTTAAAAAGCCAAATTATCAACCAAGCTCTAGTTCGCTTATATTTAAGCACGGAATTGTTGGGTTTACTTTGCAAGATACCAACATTAACATTACCCGTTTTGCCAATATGACAGAGCTATATGAAATATTGGATTGGATTAAAGACTTAATCAATGATACCTATGAAAGACGCTCAGAAATAGAGCCGAATCACAAAGCACGTAAAATTGTCCCGGTTTTAAATATATACAAGCTTTTGCCAAAGAAAAACTGCAAAGAATGTGGCGAACAATCATGCATGGCTTTTGCTGCCAAACTGAATAAATTAGATGCAGAAGTTGATGATTGTCCTTTATTCCAGAAAAGTGAATATGCAGATTTAAGGCAGAAGCTAAAGAAGCAGATGGAATAATAGGGAGGTGCTTTGATGGATGAGCCCTTATGCAAAAAATGTGGCTTTCTTTACATGGACGGCGATGTAGAGCACTGCTATATGCTCAAACAAACCATTGAATCAGTTGAATGCTCCGAATGCAAACTTTTTATTACACGGCAATACGATGGCCATGCGCCTTTCACCCCTATGCAGCATGAATGGCTGTTTAGGGATGAATTAGAGAAGAAAAAGATGAAAAATATGCAAGGATTACGTTTTTAAAATACGGTTCAGCTTATCCGCTGTTCTACGGGCTGAACACGAATGAAATGGATATAGGTGATATGACATGGTAAAGAAAAAAGTTGCGTTTATATGCGTTCATAACTCTTGCCGCTCACAGATTGCAGAGGCATTAGGCAAGCATCTTGCAGCAGATGTCTTTGAAAGTTATTCGGCCGGAACCGAAACCAAACCCCAAATCAATCAGGATGCCGTGCGGCTGATGAAACAGCTTTACGGGATAGACATGGAACAAACACAATATTCAAAGCTGTTGTCTGATATCCCGCCTGTTGATGTTGTTGTCACCATGGGATGCAATGTAAATTGTCCCCTCCTTCCCTGTACACACAGGGAGGATTGGGGTCTTGACGATCCAACGGGCAAAAGCGATGAGGCATACACGCATATCATTCGGATGATAGAACAGAAAATCTTGGATTTAAAAGGCAAAATTAATCAGTATTGATGCATGATCAGTGCAAGGTTTAACCACACCAGAAATGAAGCTGCTCACATTACAGAAAATGTCCAAAGCACTCCATGGTCGAACTGTTCATGGAGTGCTGTATGATAGAAAAGTACAGCACTCCATAAACACAACGACATTTGCATTGTTTATGAAAATACGGCAATTGATACATTTCCTAATGGAGATGTTGCTGTTGCAGAGCCGTTGTAGAAAAAATCTAAGGTTACAGCGCCCCCGGTTGTGTCTACGAAAAATGAGGTTCCGACACTCGCCTGGCTGGTACTGGCATTTGTAACAGTGGCACTAATAAAATCACCTGCTGCTATTGTATTCTGTCTCGGGGTTACCGACATGTTACCATTTACAGTAATATTCACTCTCAAGTTGTAGCTTACCGAATAGACATGACCCGCTGCTAACAGAAAAGTACTTGTGGTAGGGGCTTGAATGGTAGTACTATTGTTAAACTGCAGGGAATAGTTAATTGCACGTGCATTTAGTATTTGAGAATCACTCACCAAATATTGTGCATTTTGATTGGTAGCGGTCGGTCCCGTTGAACCTGTAGCGCCAGTTGCGCCTGCAGTACCAGTAGCCCCCGTTGCACCTGTAGCACCGGTAGCTCCTTTTGCGCCTGTAGAGCCTGTAGCACCCGTGTCACCTGTTGCACCGATATCGCCTGTTGCGCCTGTTGCACCCGTATCGCCTGTTGCACCCGTATCGCCTGTTGCGCCTGTGTTGCCTGTTGCACCGATATCGCCTGTAGCACCTGTTGCACCTGTAGAACCTGTGGCACCAGTTCTTCCTGTAACACCTGTAGTGCCTGTTGCCCCTGTTGCTCCTGTAGCCCCTGTAGCTCCTTCGGAACCTGTAGAACCGGTGGCACCAGTTCTTCCTGTAGCACCTGTAACACCTGTAGCACCCGTTGCCCCTTTGGAACCTGTAGAACCGGTGGCACCCGTTCTTCCTGTAGCACCTGTAGCGCCTGTGGGGCCAGTGGGGCCCGTAGGACCTGTAGGACCTGTAGGACCTGTAGGACCTGTAGGACCTGTAGGCCCGATAATCTCGGCAGTTAGACTGTATTGATCTATCAAGCTGTTGTTAATCATTACATATTCACACCTTTATGAGAATAATAAGGCACAAAAGACATATTAGACCGATTTTCGATATAGTGTCTGAAATTTTTATACCTCTATGTTATATTATATGATCGTTAAATTAATGGTGACATGTATGCTCTTATCTAGACCTTACATAAACATATGGTGAAATAACTTCTCCAAATGAGTATTTCTATATTCTGCAAACTATCGCTTTATATTACGGATAACCTCTACGGGTTGCTTGCTACGAATGGAGAATGGAGAATGCAGAGGCAGGGCAACGTTACATACTTTTTCAAAGTATGTAACCCACTATGAAACTTTGGCGTTGTCGAAAGTACCGTGGACCCTCTCGCAGGGCTCTGCCGATGGCTTTTCGCCTGCTGGCGGCTAAGGAAACGGTATGCATACAAAAACGGACGCTTTCAAATGGAGCGTCCGTTTTTGTATGCATGGGCTGTGGGAAGCCCTGCTTTATAAGACCTTCTTGATGCACACGCCTATTGGTTTTGGTAGATATTTTTTGCAACTACTTGGGTATGCATCGTACATTTCACGGTAAACAAAAACCGCTACAGATCGAATATTCCGTAAGGATTCCCTGCATTGGTTGGATTCACATTGGGAATATTCAATTAAAATATCTTTAAGATTCATTTTAACTCCTCGCATAGATGCGGTAGTATAAAAAAATGTACTTTAAGCCAAACATAGGCATTAAAGCTGCATCTCCGGTTTTCCGGTCGATTAATGGTTATTATAACTGGATGCTTCGTTTAATTTCCTCTATTCTTATAGGTTTCCCTTCCATAATAATAATTCTCAACTCTCCATAATTAACCTTACGAATATATTCAAACAGATTCTGTTCCTCTTTGGTTAAGAATTCTCTGAGTTTATCATTTTCAGCTTTCTGCTTCTCCATATTTTTCCTCGTTTCCGTATGCAATACATACTTGTTAATAAAAAAACCACCTTTCGGTGGTTTAATTTTACAAGATATGAAATATTGCCCGTTCGCTCCAGCTTCCATGTTAACCCAATTCTCCCACCGAGAAAAATGCAACGCAGAAAAAGGCAGGTTTCCTGACTTGAGTTCATCCTTAGCTCCAATCTTCCCGTTTTTCACAGTGATATTATAGGAGCTTCGTCCCTCTTACAGTAGCGGGGGCTGTATGGTCTTTCACCATGTTCCCTTTTCACCATGGTTTTATTCATGGCACCTTTTCCACATATATTTAATTTTTTTATGCTATGATAATTTTTAAAAAGCAATAGAAACTTTGCGTGCCTGTAAAAAATCATGAATGAGCTTTTTCCCTTCAAAATCCTACAAAGTCTGATATACTCAGAGCCTATCATTATCCCAGCAGTCTCCACGCCTGGACATGATTGCCCAAATTATATTTTTTAAGGAGTTGATATTTAGGACTCGTAAAATGAACACCCTGATTAGAGTGGATAAAGGCATCAAGACTCAGTTATTTTTTATGACGTTTCATGAGTTTTTTAATTGTTTCTGTAGCAATATCAAGCGTGAGCCTGTCTGAAAGTTGATATAACTGTGTATTTAAATTTGCGATTCTTTGTATACGTTTTCTATCCATTACGGTATTAATCTCATTTTGCAAAACCATTTTTATTGAACGTGAGCCCTTTCGTAGACATATTAAAACCCCTTCTTTGTCATTGGGCGTTTGTATGGCATAATAGGTGTTCTTCCATCTCCATCTTGGTTGATTTTCCAGGCGATGGCTGGGGTTTTGTAGCCAGCATCCACCACTTCATTTTTGATAGCCGAATATTTCTCAATGAGGCGCTTGTGGAGGGTGGGAAAAACAGTTGAATCGTATAAGTTTCCGGCTGTCAGTTCAATGTCCAAGATGTAATTGTGCTTATTGCAAACCACATTTGCGGTATAGGCAAAGCATTTTTTATGCTCACCCTTATGGAAAACCCCGCTCTCAGGGTCCGTTGTTGATACCTTGATTTCCTTGGTGCCGGGTTCGCTCCTTTTCTTTTAGTAGCTTTTTACCGTGTGCTGCCCGGTCAGCAGCTATCTCTTTTTGAAGTTCTTCCTCGTAGTAACGCACTGATTTCTCAACAACTTCGCTCATATACTTATGATTATTAGCGCTTGCCTTGATGTGCGTGCCATCAATGAATACACTTTCTTCATCTAAAAATCCATGCCGGATAATCTCGGCTACTAACCTGTGAAAGATTTGCTCAAACAGGTCGGTTCCTTCAAGTGGCCGGCAAGCACGAACCCCTTTTGGGCTGCTAATCAACAGTAATGGTAATCATTGCATACCCGTTGTTAGTCCTTTGGGGCAACAGCTGAATATTTTTTATGGAACAATTCTAAAAACAGTACCTTGATATAAATCGTTCACGTTCATAGAGCCGTAAACCCCTAAAAACAATACTGTTTGATCCAGGTTCGTTCCCAAGCTAACATAAAACGCTGGCTTGGTACCAAAATCGTAATCAACCTCAATAACACTATAATCATTTAGCTTACAATCTGTCCTTGCCTTGGTATAAGCTAATGTCCCTCTCGCCGGAGATTGTGCGCCATCTTCTTGCTCTAGGGCAAAATCTGTAAATACAATGTTACCCTTCAAATCCGGTATTTCATTTCCCATATAGCACTGAACCGCTGTAAGTGCAGAGCCTTCAAATTTATCAGGGCGTTGATCTTGATGATAATAACAAGTCAGGGGTGAAATACGCTCCACTGCTGTTTTTATCGCTTCATTGTAATAAGCCGTTGTTTTTTCATTCAGCTCAGGGTTTGCCTGGCAATCTCGCATTACCTGAGTAGGAAAAACGCCTTCCCAGCCACGCCAACCAAAATTAATCAGTCCTTCTTGATCCTGCTTAGATTCCTTTATGGAAGCTTGAGTAAGCTGAGTAACCGGTATTGGTTTGTATTGTCCAAAGGAATAAATTGACTCTACCAGGTCCTGTCCGATATTTCCCACATATTTGATATATTGATTATCACACCTCTGAAATGAGATGCCGGGC
>CAZCQP010000011.1:0-6703 GCA_964500895.1 uncultured Eubacteriales bacterium
GAGCATGCGGTTCATACCCGCAGTGTCGGCGGTTCAAATCCGTCTTCCGCTATTCATTTGCACAAATGGAAAATAGCCTTTTAATGGGGGCTATTTTTTTTATATTTGTAAAATGAATAAAGGAGTTGTTCATGTGAAGACTTATCATTTATATCAAGTTGATTCATTTACAAAAGAAAAGTTTCTTGGAAACCCGGCAGGTGTTATAACAAATGCCGATGGCCTTACGGATGTTGAAATGCAAAAAATTGCAAGGGAACTAAATAATTCCGAAACAGCGTTTATTTTTTCAAACTCCGATGCATCCCATGATGTACATGTAAGATTTTTTACGCCCACAAACGAGGTTCCAATTTGTGGCCATGCAACCATAGCCGCCCACTATGCAAGAGCTTTAGAACTGGGGCTGGATAGCTGCCGGGTTTTACAGAAAACGGGGGCAGGGATTTTACCTGTGGATATTATTCGCCAAGATGACGACTATCAAATGGTTATGACACAGGGCGAGATTGTTTTTGGCGAGCCCATTACCGGTGAGCCCCTTAACCAAATTTTGTTGGCGCTCAATATTAAAGATGCTGATTTAAGGGAGGATTGCCCCGTCTGTATTGCTTCTACAGGTCATTCCAAAGTGATGGTTGGCATTAAAGATGAAAAACTACTCCATGGCTTGCGCCCAAATATGGAACAACTTGCAGCAGTAAGCGGAAAAATTGGTTGTAACGGCTACTATGTGTTTACATTGCATCCCCATGAAGAAATACTTGTACACGGCAGAATGTTTGCGCCTGCAATTGGAATTGCCGAAGACCCTGTCACAGGCAATGCCAACGGCCCTTTGGGTGCATACCTTGTTCACCTAGGCTTACATGGCAATAAAAGCGGAGATAATTTCTCATTTATAGCCATGCAAGGAGAAGCCATTCAGCGCACAGGAACAATGGAAGTAAGTGTTCAAATATTGGATGGCAAACCTATTCAGGTGCAAATAAAAGGAGATGCCGTTATAGCTTTTGCATCCAAACTTGCGCTTTAATGCTTTAAGCAAAGGAAAGGCTGCATAGCGTGCTTCAAAAAACCAGAAAAACTTTAATGAATAAAAATGTGTTTGATATTCAATAAAATCTATTATATACTTGATGAAGAAAATAACAATTTTTGTTGTTTGTATTAGGAGAACGAGAAATGAAAAAGGCACTATACTATATCCCTGCTATCGTGTTCACCGTTTTTTGCGTTTTTATAGCATTGATGGGTTACGGAATCACCCTACGCGTTATTGGGTGGCTTGCTTTGTTTTGGTTTAGCGTCTTTATGCTTAATAAGAATCAATTATGGGGCACTTTATTAGGGCTGTTGCCAGCAATAAACCTTATCTATATGGGCACGCAAGAAACTGGGCAAATCTTCAATGAAATGCCTATAGGCATTGTTGTTTTGCTTTTTTATGTTATTTGTGGCTTTTTAGTTTTTAGAAAGGCGCATAGCAACTAAAAACGAACAACCTCCTGCGCTTTTGACAATGAAAGATTGTTCCTACACAAAGTATGATAAGATGGAGGGATTGGCTTGTATACCACTTACAATAAAATTGTTAAGGTGTTTGAAAGCTACCCCCATGTCTTTTTTGGTTTTTCTGATATTTCTTTCAGTGAATATAAATCAAAATACATGGGCGCTTTGGTATTTGCTGTGCCTCATGCAAAAATGCTGCGGATAGACGATTATAATGAGGAAACCTTTGAATACTACATACGTCAAGCGCACAATACTTCTAATGAAATAATCTCAAACCTTGTTGAAATATTTAATGAAGACAACATTGGATATGAAAAACCGCCGATTTCACAGACAAGTGAAGAAACGCTAGCTGTGCCTTTATCATTTAAGTTTGCAGCTGTTCATGCCGGATTAGGTTGGATAGGTAAAAATGGCGTTTTAATTACTGAAAAATATGGCCCAAGGATTCGATTATCAGCAATACTAATCAATTTCGATTATCCTAGTGGATTGCCCATTTTAGAAAGTAAATGCCCAGAAGATTGTTTTCTTTGCGTGGACGCCTGCCCCCATAACGCTTTGACTGGTCATCAGTGGAACATAAATTCTAAGCGTTCAGATATGATTAACTATCAACTTTGCAACCAACAGAGAAGTTTATACATCAAAACTCATAACCGAAAACACGCTTGCGGATTTTGTATGGTATCCTGCACATTGGGATTATAAGCATCATATTGAATTGAATCAGAGCCAGAAAGGATGTCATGACGTGGCCGAACTCACTTCTTTGCCAAATATTGGAAAGCAAATTGAAAACAAGCTTAAAGCCGTTGATATTGGTTCAGCAGAAGCGTTGATACAGACCGGGAGCAAGGAAGCTTTCCTTCGCTTAAAAATGCGCTTTCCGAATGTTTGCTTGGTCCATTTATATACCCTTCAAGGGGCAATTGATAATCTTCAATATAACAAACTATCAGACGACGTGAAGCGTGATTTGAAAAGTTTTAGCGATAGCCTAAAATAAAACATTTTTGTGCAATGACCATGATAGATATTACTTTTTAGAATGAGAGGTGATATTTTGAAATTCGTCATTATCGGTTCAGGCGGTTGTGTTTGTACCCCAAAGCCTTTATGTCAATGTATGGTTTGTGTTGAAGCAAGAAAAAAAGGGTATCCTTATGCGAGATGCGGCTGTAGTTTGTATTTGGAGGACATTGCGCTTTTAATTGATACCCCCGAAGACATTGCCATTGCAATAAATAATGCAAATCTCCAAAATATAGATTACATCATGTATAGCCATTGTGACACTGACCACACCCTGGGCATGAGAATCATGGAGCAGCTGCGTCTTGAATGGTTGGATTATTATGACAATATGAAGCCCAACAATCCGATAACCGTTTATGCCCAAAAAGATGTTATGGAAGATATTAATGCAATACGCAGTAAATACGGCCCACTGTTGGAATATTACGAAGATATGGCACTCATTAAACGCTGCGTCGTTGAAGTCCCGCTGGTTATTGGTAGCATTCACATAGCATTTGTACCTGTTGCAAAAGATAGGGCTGTCACAGCATTTGTATTTGAATCGGATGGTAAAAAGCTTGTATATGCACCTTGCGATTGTGCCCCAATGCCCTATGATGAAAAATTTAGAGATGCAGATGTGTTAATTGTCGGGGATATTTATCTTGACGGTGTATTAAAGA
Source organism: uncultured Eubacteriales bacterium (assembly GCA_964500895.1). GTDB lineage: Bacteria > Bacillota > Clostridia > Lachnospirales > JAISER01 > CAZCQP01. The sequence continues at coordinate 3,222 of CAZCQP010000011.1, forward strand.
ATGGCAAAAAGATTACGCCAGAACACCCGTTAAGTACTGAATTACAAAGTATTAATGAAATCATGTGTTTTGCTGAAGCAATGCATATAAAAAAAGTTGTCATTACACATATAAAAGAAATTTGGGGCAAGTCCTACGATGATTATATTGCAATTGAAAAGCAATATACAAATTTGAAATTTGCCTTTGATCATATGGTTGTTGAATTGTAGCATGACCTAGGGAGACTTTTTTTTAAAAAAGCCCCCCTAGGTTTTTTATCGCTTTTATAGTCCATTCGGGTTTTGAGATTGCCACCGCCAGCTATCCCGGCACATCCGTTCTAAGCCGAACGCCGCTTCAAAGCCCAGCTCTTTTTGCGCTTTTTCCACAGACGCATAACAAACAGGCAAATCCCCTGCTCTTCTGCCCACGATCCGGTGTGGAACCTTCTGCCCGCTGGCTTTTTCAAAAGCTTGAATCATTTCCAGCACACTGGTACCTTTGCCGGTGCCTAAATTATGAATGTGCAGCCCCGGTTGTCTGTTTAATAAATCCAGCGCCAGCACATGGCCCCTGGCAATGTCGCATACATGAATGTAGTCCCGGATGCAAGTGCCGTCCGGGGTGTCGTAATCATTGCCATAAACAGACAGTTCCGGCAATTTGCCCACTGCCACCTGGGTAATGTAGGGCATCAAGTTATTGGGAATACCGTTTGGGTCTTCGCCAATCATCCCGCTTTCATGAGCCCCGATGGGGTTAAAATAGCGTAACATACTCACCCCAAAATCCGGGCAAGCCACATTTAAGTCTTGCAAAATTTGCTCAATCATCAGCTTGGACTGTCCATAAGGGTTTGTGCAGCCCCCGGTGGGCATATGCTCTGCATAAGGGGTGGGATTATGGCCGCCGTAAACCGTGGCCGAAGAACTAAACACCATCTTCTTTACCCCGTATGCTTGCATCATCCGGCACAAAGACAGTGTGCCCGCCACATTGTTGGTATAATACTCCAAAGGCTTTGCCACCGATTCCCCCACCGCCTTAAACCCAGCAAAATGAATCACCGCATCAATGGCATGGGCTTTAAAAATCTGGGCCATGGTTTCTGTGTTTTGCATATCCGCTTCATAGAATGGAAATTCCATCCCGGTAATTTCCTTCACACGCTGAACACAGGCCGGTTTAGCGTTGGATAAATTGTCTACCACCACAATGTCGTGCCCTGCTTCCAACAACGCAATACACGTATGGCTACCAATATAGCCAGCGCCCCCGGTTACTAAAATGCTCATGGTTTCTCCTCCAATATTTCGGCGGCCAGCTTCTTTAATTCTGTGGCAGCCTTTAATGTGGTTGGTGTGATGGAAGCGCCCCCCATTAAGCGGGCAACTTCTTTGGTGCTTTCCTCAAAATTAAGGGGATGAACGGACGAAACGGTCTTGCCTTCATCCGAGCGTTTTTCAATTAAGTAGTGCTGGTGCCCCATGGCCGCAATTTGGGGCAGATGGGTGATGCAAAGAATTTGATGCCCCCTGGCCAAAAGTGCCATCCGTTCCCCTACTCTTTGGGCGGTGCGGCCACTGACACCGGCGTCTATTTCGTCAAAAATAAACGTTTCAATCATATCGGTATCCGCAAACACGGTTTTAAGCGCCAGCATCACCCGGGACATTTCCCCCCCAGATGCAATTTTAGCCAGCGGCTTTAATGGTTCCCCCTGGTTAGGGGAAATCCAAAAGCTCACTTTGTCGTAACCATTGGCGCTAAAAGCCTTCTTCCGTTCCAGCACCATATCGAACCGGGCGTTTTTCATGCCCAAGTCTTGCAACACTTCTGCCAGCCGGTTTGCAATGTCTGCGGCGTAACGTTGGCGCAGCTGGCTCATGGCTTCGCAGTCATCCAAAATGGCTTTGGTGTACGCCTTCTTTTCTTGAGACAGCTCGTTCAGCCGCTTGCCCCCTTCGGCCATTTGCAGCAGCCGTTCCTCTGCCTGCCGCCCATGGGCCAAAACGGAAGCCACACTGCCCCCGTACTGCTTCTTCAAACGGTAGATTAAGTTGAGACGTTCTTCTATTTCTAAAAGTTCCCCCGGATCGTGGGTTAACCTGTCTGCATAATTTTGCAGGTCTTTCACAGCATCAGACATTTGCAAAGACAATGTTTCCAAATTCTCCGCTAGATGAACCAGGCTGTTGTCCACCTCTGCCATATCTGCCACCAGCTGAACCGCTTTATCCAGAAGCTGCAAAGCCGGAATCCTGTTTTCATCGCCTTCTCCGTCCATCAAAGCAAGGGCCTCAAAACTGTTTTGGGTAAGCTTTTGCAAGTGCAACAGCTGCTTTCTGCGGTTTGCCAGCTGTTCTTCCTCGTCCTCTGAAAGCTTGGCCTGTGCAATTTCATCCCGCTGAAAAGCCAAAAACGCCATGGTTTCTTCTCTACTGCTGCCATCCCCGGACAAACTGTTTATCTCCGCCATCACTTGCTTATAGCCCTCAATATTTTTACCCAGCCTGGCTTTTAAACCCGCCAAAGCCTCCCCGCAGAATTTGTCCAACAAATCCAACTGCCGGTTAGGGTCAAACAAGGATTGATGTTCGTGCTGGCTATGCATGTCCACCAAAATGGCCGCCACTTCTTTTAACAGCCCCAGCGTCACCACCCGGCCGTTAATTTTGCATACACTCTTCCCAGACAACCCCAGCTTGCGAGACAACAAAAGCTTTCCTTCTTCATCCGCTGGGGTATCCAGCGCCACAAGGGCGTTCAAAGCTTCCTGGCGGCTAACGGCAAACACGGCTTCCACCGCCGCTTCTTCTTGGCCATGGCGGATAAAGTCCTTCTGGGCACGTCCGCCCAACACAAAGGAAAGGGCACCGATAAGCATAGATTTGCCGGCCCCTGTTTCCCCCGACAAAATGTTAAGCCCCGGCCCAAAGGTGATGGCTGTATATTCAATTAGTGCCACATTTTCAATGCGTATATGCTCTACCATGGTATGGTCTTTTCCTTTTTATTGGGACACAATATTTTTCAGCTTACCAATAAGTGTTAGTGCTTTTGCCTCTGTTTTCACCACACAAAGAATGATGTCGTTACCTGCAATGCACCCCACCGCTTCAATGTTGTGCATGGAGTCAAAAGCGGCCGCCACGGCTAATGCCGTACCCGGCAGCGTTTTAATCACCACAATATTCTGGGCGTGGTCAATGTCCACCACGCTTTCTTGAAACACCCGGATGTAGCGTTCGTTAATGTGCCGTTCCATTTGAGACATGGCGGCATATTTATGGGTGCCATCCTCGGTGGTTACTTTTGCAATAGACAACTCTTTAATGTCCCTCGAAACTGTGGCCTGAGTCACTTTAAACCCGCATTCCCGCAGCCGTTCTGCCAGTTCTTCCTGGCTTCGGATTACCGAGTCTTGAATCAGTTCAATGATTTTTAAATGCCGTTGCAGCTTCACAGCAAACCTCCCAAAACCCTCTTGGCCGTATGTT
>CAZCQP010000011.1:6803-29911 GCA_964500895.1 uncultured Eubacteriales bacterium
TAAATGCCGTTGCAGCTTCACAGCAAACCTCCCAAAACCCTCTTGGCCGTATGTTTAGAACCTTAAAAATCTCGCCTTTTTTTTAGGCTCCTAATTCCCCATCATTTTTTGCCGCAATATGTCAAAAAAGCTTTTATTGTTAGTTTTCATAATGCTGGTGTAGTAGTTGGACCGGCGAATGGTCACCTTTTGGCCCACGGCCAATGAGCACTGGTTTTGCCCGTCCAAGTTCAGCATGCCTTGGGCATGGCCCACATGGCACAGCTTAATGCCCACCACATCGTCCGCAGACACCACCAATGGCCGTGCGTAAATCATATGGGGGCAAATGGTGGTCACGGCCATCATCTCTGCATCAGGTTTTAAGATAGGCCCCCCCGCAGATAAATTGTAAGCCGTAGAGCCGGTAGGTGTAGACACAATGATGCCATCCCCCCGGTAACGGTCTATAAACTTGCCATTGATGCACAGTTCCACGGTGACAATGGCGGAAAACACACCCCGCAGCACACACACGTCGTTTAAGGCCAGCCGTGTCATGTTGCCTTCCTTATCACCAGCCACATGGGCTTGCAGCATCATCCGCCGCTCGATAACGAAATCACCATTCAGTGCTTTCTCAAGGGAAGTGAGGGCCTGGCCGGCATCTGCATCGGTTAAATAACCCAGGGTGCCCATGTTCAGCCCTAATAAAGGCGTTCCTTTAGGTGCCGCTTTTCCAGCCGCCCTTAAAATGGTGCCGTCTCCCCCCAACACCGCCAAAAAAGCCGATTGGGTGTAAATGTCCTCGTCTTTGACAATGCATTCACTTGGAAGCTCTAAAACTTGCCCAACCCCTTGGGTCACTAAAGGCAAGCAACCGTTTTTTAAAAGCCATTCCGCCACTTCCTTCGCCAACGCAAAGGCCCCCGGCTTATTACCATTTGGTAAAATCCCCACTTTTTTCATGCCATAACCGCCTTTTTGCATTCAGTCATGTAGTCCCCTGCGTTAAGCCCTTGCCTGTTTCGTACAAAATGGAGGAAAAATTCTTTGTTGCCGTCCCCCCCTGTAATAGGGGAAGGGATTACCCCTAGGGGCGACCCAATGCCACTGGTTAGTGCAAAACGGTAAATGTCTTGCAGTACTTTTAAATGTACTTTTGTATTTTTAATTAATCCATTTTTTCCAATGTACTGCCGCCCGGCTTCAAACTGGGGTTTAATGAGCCAAACCGCCTGGCCTTCCGGGGGAAGCAAATCAAATACCGCCGCCATCACTTTGGTGGCCGATACAAAAGAAACATCTACACAAGCCAATTGAATGGTTTCTTTAAAGAAATCTTTGTTCAGGCTGTTGATGTTGGTTTTTTCCAGGCACACCACCCGATTATCCTGCCGCAAACTTTCCGCCAGCTGGTTGATGCCCGTATCTACAGCATACACTTTGCTGGCCCCTTGCTGAAGCAAGCAGTGGGTGAACCCCCCTGTAGAAGCCCCTACATCCACACACACCAGCCCTTCCGGGTCAACCCCAAAGGCAGCCAGCGCACCGGCAAGCTTCACCCCGCCTCGACTTACAAACTGGGGTTCTGGGGCGGTACACATAATGACATTGGCATCGGTCACCAACGCCGAAGGTTTTTGCACCACTGCACCATCCACCGTCACAAAACCTTCCTGTATAGCCGCTTTGGCGGCTGTCCGGCTCATGGCATAGCGGATGGACAGGGCTGTGTCCAGCCTTTCAGGCTTTTCCATGGTTATCGTCCTTATATGTTAAAGTTCAGAACCTGTGTTCAGCAAGCTGCCGCCCGCCTTTAAAGCGATTATTCCGCCCTTCTTTGTTGGGTTAGCTCGCCATAATTATTTCTATTATGCCTTCGCCAACCCGCCGCGAATGGCGAAAAATCGCCATTTCAAATCCGGGCAACCCATTACTGTACACAGGTTCTCATATCTTCTTTCATTTTAGCATAAATGCTGTCTACATCCATATGAAAGGCTTTCATCAATTCTTCTCGGCTTCCCTGGCACACAAACGCATCCGGGAATGCAAAAGCATAAAAGTGCTTGGGTGCAATACCTTGGGTGGCTGCTTGGGTTAACATGCTTGCACCAAAACCCCCAGTGCGCATGTTTTCTTCTAAGACAAATACATAAGCATACTGGGCCATTTGTTGAACCAGCCAGTCATCCAAAGGCTTTGCAAAGCGGGCGTTCACCAGGGTCGGTTCTAGCCCGTTTTCTTGCACCAGCTTTTCATACACTGCAAAAGCCGTATCCATCATGGTGCCTATGGAAATGATCAACACGTCTTTCCCTGTTTGAATCACTTCGCATTTGCCCCATGCGATGGGGCTGTCATATTCATTCAACACGGTGGAAGCCATGCCTCTGGGGTACCGCAAAGCAATGGGCCCATCATGCTCGGTTACTGCAAAATCCATCATACGGATCATTTCCCGCTTGTTTTTAGGGGCCATCACCGTCATGTTGGGCATATGGGTTAAGTAAGACAAATCAAAAAGACCTTGGTGGGTTTCCCCATCTGCTCCCACAATGCCTGCCCGGTCTATGGCAAACACCACATGGGCATTTTGCAGGCAAACGTCGTGAATGAGCTGGTCGTAACCCCGCTGTAAAAAGGTGGAATATACGGCAAACACAGGAATACAGCCGTTTTTCGCCATTCCCGCCGCAAAAGTAACCCCATGGCCCTCCGCAATGCCCACATCAAAAAGCCGGTTTGGAAAGGCTTTGGCAAAGGGTGCCAAACCTGTACCATCGGGCATGGCAGCTGTAATGGCCACCAAATTTTGGTGCTGGTGCCCCAGCTCCACCATGGTCTGGCCAAAAACATCGGAATAGCTGCCCCATATTTTTGTGGCCAGAGGTTGCCCTGTTTCTACATCAAAAGAGTCCACCCCGTGAAACTTAGAAGGGGCTTGCTCTGCCTGCAAATACCCTTTGCCTTTGGTGGTATACACATGCAAAAGCACGGGTTTATGCATCTTTTTAATTTTGGTTAGTACTTTTTGAAGCTCCCCAAGGTTGTGCCCGTCTACGGGGCCCACATATGTAAAGCCCATTTCATCAAAAATGTTGCTGGGAAGCAATAAATATTTCAGTACATCTTTTGTTTTTTCAATTAAGCGGCTGAACTTGCGCCCCATAAAAGGGATGTTATCCAGTACATGGTGCACGTCCGCTTTTGCCGCAAGGTAAGAGGGGGCCGTGCGCACCTGGTTTAAATATCCGGACAAAGCCCCAACGTTTTCAGAAATGGACATTTGGTTGTCGTTTAAAATAACCAAAAGCCCGGAATTTCCCCGGCCTGCATTGTTCAGCGCTTCAAATGCCATCCCGCCGGTCATAGAGCCATCCCCTATAACGGCCACCACCTGGCCATCGCCCCCGGTTAAATCCCGGCTGGCGGCATAGCCCAAGGCGGCGGAAATGCTGGTGGAACTGTGCCCCGTATCAAAAGCATCGTGGGGGCTTTCTTTTCCTTTAGGAAAACCGCTTAATCCCCCAAATTTACGCAATGTATGAAATTGGTCCCGGCGGCCGGTGAGTATTTTATGCACATAAGCCTGATGGCCCACATCCCAAATGATTTTATCTTTGGGGGTGTCAAAACAGGTGTGCAGCGCTACAGTCAGCTCTACCACCCCTAAGTTGGAAGCCAAATGGCCCCCTGTGTCCGCCACAGACTTAATCATAAAATCCCGGATTTCCCCGCACAAAGTTTCCAGCTGGGTAGCATCCAGTTTTTTCACATCTTCTGGTGCATGTATTTTGTCTAATATCGTCATATTATCACGCATATTCTTAAATATAGCCGTACATTTTGCTGCTGACAGTGCCCATGACAATGCCTAACAATGCACCTGCGGCAACTTCAATGGGGGTATGCCCCAAAAGTTCTCTTAGCTTTTTATCTATGCTAATGCTTGGATTATTCAACTTTTCAATTAACATATTCAGCACAGCGGCTTGTTTTCCGGCGGCACGGCGCAATCCCGCTGCATCCACCATAATGACCATGCTGAATGCGGCACTCATGGCGAACTGGCTGGAGTTAAAACCTTCTTTAAACCCCACCATGGTCATAAGGGCAGACACAAAAGCACTGTGTGAACTGGGCATTCCTCCCGTGCTTAACAGCAGCACATACCAGGAAAAATTTTTGTTATGCCACAACTCCATCACAAACTTAATCAATTGGGCCACAAACCATGCAAGCACAGCCGTCCAAAGTACCACATTATGGGAAATTTCGTTTATCACTTGTTCCAATGAGCCTCCACCTTTCGCCTTAGGCGTTTCGGTTAAATAACACAGCCGCATAGGCCATCAAAAATGGGTCACCAATCATGTCAAACATGCTGAAAGCAGCCTCGGACAACATGCTGTAGTCTCGCTTGGCTCTTTCCAGCCCAAACAACCGCACATAAGTGTTCTTTCCGTTTTCATCGTCACTGCCCACCGGTTTGCCCAGTGTTTCAGTGGTACTGGTAACGTCCAAAATATCGTCTTGTATTTGAAAAGCCATGCCCAGCCTTACGCCAGCGGCTTCCATGCGCATCACCATGCTTGCATCTGCACCACCCAAGCCCAACAACGCCCCGGCTTTTAGCGCTGCCTTAATAAGGGCCGCTGTTTTGTTGCCGTGTATATATAGTAATGTGTCCTCAGATATTTTTTTATGCTCGGAAATCACATCCGCCACTTGCCCACCTATCATTCCCCGGGCTCCGGCTGAACCGGCAATTTCTGCCATGGCAGCCACCGTGTGTGTGCCTGGGTATTGCAAACAGGCGTTGGCCATGGTTTCATAAGCCATATTTAGAAGGCCGTCTCCAGCCAAAATAGCCAAAGCCTCACCATACACCTTATGGCTGGTGGGCCGTCCCCGGCGCAAATCGTCGTTGTCCATAGCTGGCAAATCGTCGTGAATGAGGGAATAGGTGTGAATCATTTCCATTGCGCAGGCAAAGGGCATCGCCACATTTTCGTCTCCCCCAGCTGCACGGCAAGCCGCCAACAGCAAAATAGGCCGCACACGCTTTCCCTCCGCCAACAGGCTGTAGCCCATGGCATCATACAGCACTTCCGGGTATTCCGCGGCCATCATGGCCTTTAAGGCCCCGTCAATCTTTGCTTTATATTGTGCTATTTCTTTTTGAATATCCATTGAGTACTCCTTGCCAGATTCAGCTCCCATTTACTGGAAACCTTCCCCGGTCATAAAAGGTTTTTCCGCAATGCCTGCCGCCGTTTCCTGCAACAAAGCCACGGTTTCTTCTGCGGCGGATAAACGCTCGCTGCAAAACAAAGCCAGCTTTAATCCGTCTTTGTATAGTTTCACGCAATCTTCCAGGCCTGTGTCCTCTGCTTCCATTTGAGACACAATGGCCTCTAACTTTTCAAGCGCTTCTTCAAATGTTTGTTTTTTTGCTGCCATTTTCTTCATCCTCTAATAGAATGGATAACACTTGGCTGGTGACGGCGCCGTCTTGCATCACAGTACGGATGCACTGCCCTTCTGCAAGGCCACTGGCAGACGAAACCAGCTGTTTTTGCTCCTGGTCATACACCAGAGCAAAACCTCTGTTTAAAATGTTTAAGGGAGACAAATGGTGCAGTGCGCCGGATGCTGCCAAGAATCGCTGGCGGCTATTGCGCTGAACCGAAGCCATACGCCTTTCCATGGCCTTTTCAAGCTGCGCATACTGTCGCCCTTCCTCCAGCTTTAAACCTATCATATGCTGTAAAGCTTCAAATAAAACCGCTAAGCGTCTTTCTGCAGACACTTGCTGAAACACCGCAAGCTCTGCCGCTGCCGAAGGGGTGGGTGCCCGTAAGTCTGCCACAAAATCTGCAATGGTATAGTCAGTTTCATGGCCTACAGCGGAAATCACTGGTATTTTTGAAGCAAAGATGGCTCTGGCCACCACTTCCTCATTAAAAGCCCACAAGTCTTCCATAGAGCCACCGCCTCTGCCCACGATGAGCACATCAGCTTTGCCCCAGCGGTTTACTAGGCCAATGGCTTTGGCAATAGACTGCGGTGCTTCTTCCCCTTGCACCTGTGCCGGGGCCACCACCAGCCGCACCCCTTTATTTCGGCGCTTGGCTATGTTGATGATGTCCTGCACCGCCGCCCCAACAGGCGAGGTGACTATGGCCACACACCGGGGGTATGGGGGTATTTCTTTTTTGTGAATGGGGTCGAAAAGCCCTTCCTTCTCTAGCTTGTCTTTCAGCTGCTGGAAAGCCAGTGCCAACGCCCCAACACCTGCGGGTTCCATAAACGCCACCACCAGTTGAGCCTGGCCGGACTTTTCATACAAGGTCATTCGCCCGCAAACAATCACCTTCATGCCGTTTTCCGGCATAAAAGGCAGGTAGTGGGCATCGCCCCGGAACATCACCGCCCGCAGGGATGCCTGGTCGTCTTTTAACGTAAAGTATAAATGGCCGGAAGTGTGGGCGGTGAAGTTGGATAACTCTCCTTCAATAAAAACATCCTGCAAAACCACGTCTTCTTCCAGCCTGTGCCTAACATAGCTGTTAACTTGGGATACACTGTAGACTTTAGGTTTCAAGGGTGTCCCCCCTAGCCTCCTGTGTGGCCTTACCAAGCAGGCCGTTAATAAAGGCAGGGGAACCGTCGTCCCCGAAGGTTTTGGCCAGTTCTACCGCTTCGTTAATGGACACCCCTGTGGGAATGTCCGGCATGTATAAATGCTCGTAAAGGGCCAGCCGTAAAATGGCCAAGTCTACTTTGCTCAGCCGGTCTATTTCCCACCCGGCATGGCGGGCGATAAGGTCGTCCAAAGCCTGTTCGTTGGCTTGAACGCCTCGGGCCTGGCTGCAAATAAAGTCTTTGTCTTCTTTTATAATGTCTGCGTTTTCCTGAAAATATAAAGACAGGGCTTCCTCTACATCAAACGCCTGATAAAACGGCATTTGAAAAATAATGATGAATGCATGTCTTCGTGATGCTTTGCGCCCCATTTGCCCGCCCTCTTTTCTATCTTGTCAAAGTTCAAAATACAATATTTTTTATAGTTCATGATCCATGGCTCTGCCAGGATTCTCTTTTTGCTTGTCTTTTTCAATAAATACGCCAGACACCATCACGTCTACTTGGGATACTGTAAGGCCTGTCATGGTTTCCACAGCGGTTTTCACCCGTGCCTGAATGTTTTGGCAAACTTCCTGCACCTTGAAACCGAACTTCACCAACACCGTCAACGTTAAGACCACAGTGCTTTCGTTTACTTCCACCCGAACACCTTTAGACAAACTTTTGCGGCCCAGCATTTCTGCCAAGTCCCCGGTAATGTTGCCGCTCATGGCTGCCACACCGTCAATTTCCAGCGCAGCCGTACCAGCTATGACTGCAATCACTTCATCGGCAATCTGCACCTGGCCAATGCCGGACCCATTTTGTATCTCTGTCATGAGAACACCCTCCTTTGGGTTTTTATGCATCATTTTTTATATTATACCAAACTTCCCGGCGTTTGCAAAGGGTTAAAACACACTGTCGTGATATTTAAAATCCAGTGCTAAATCTGCGTCCATCCCGGTGGCCAAAGAGCGGTTGCCAATGAGAGCCAGCAATGCCTCTCTGGTCATGCCCCCATTCATATAATTAAATAAGCCCAAAATCATGGCAGATGCATCACTGGTGGCATGTTGAAACATGTCTGTAAAGCCGTGGGTGTGGGCCGTGTCCTTTTCCCACGGAAAGTGCCAGGTGCCTTTTTTCAGGTTTAAATAGTCGATGCCGTCACTAATCGTATCGTCATGCACCAAACTGGAAAGCACATGCTCTTTAATGGCCACCCCTTCCATGAAGGTTAATATGCGCTTGCGTCTTCCCTTCGGGGATTGCAGCACCCTGTTTAACGCATACATGCTGTAAAAAGCGTTAAACACTTGCTTGTGGGACAAAGACACCCCATAGGTATTGTGCAGGGCATTGCTTAAAAGGTTGGCAACAATTTCAGCTTCTTTAAACTTCACATGCACAAGCTCTGAAATTTTCTTTTCCGATGGCTTATGGCCGGTGATGAGTTGCAACATCAGCACGTCTATGTTGGTTTCAAACTGCCGGTGATTGACGCTGTGGCGTACTCTGGAACCTTTGCCCTCTGGGGTTTTGAATCCGCTTTTATAGTAAATGTACGGATGGGCGTGGGCATCCAACGCATAGTGGGTGATATAACCCGACAAATAGGCCAAGGCGGCGTCTTTGTGCTGTGTTTCCTCTATCTCGTCCACAAAAGCAATGAGTGCTGAAAAAAACGCCCCTACCTTGGTTTTATGCAGTGTATTCCCCAGTTCACGCATAGACCGCCTGTATAAACAAGGTACATAGTAAAAAAAGATATCTGGGCCTTGTGCCCCCACATTGTATAAGGACTGGTATTTCCTCAGAACATCCTGAACTGTGGCATCTTCAATCTGGTGCAAGCAAGCTTCCGCACATAAGTAGTGGGTGATAAGTCCTGGCATATAGGCATCCTCTTTCTAGATGTTTATACTTAGTTTTGCCAGCATTGTTAAAAAAATACAACACCCGCCACCCCAGATAACACAATGCACAGCATAGGGTTCGCTTTAAAGCGCACCATAGCCCCCAGGCACAGTGCAAATAAAAAAACGGCTTTTACATTAATGCCTGCTACTGGCAAAAACTCTAACCGTGCAATGGATAAAGCGGCAGCCAAAATCAAGCCAACCACCGCCGGGCGAATGCCATAAAAAACATGTTGCATCAAGGGTTTATCACGAAACTTGTTAAAAAAGCGCACCAAAAGCAGCATAATCACAAAAGAAGGGGTGCATACCCCAATGGTAGCGGCCAAGGAACCCAGCACGCCCCCCTGGGTATAACCCACATAGGTGGCCATGTTCACCGCAATAGGCCCTGGGGTCATTTGGGAAATGGCCACCATGTCCACAAACTCCGGCAAAGACAGCCAGCCCTTGCCCAGGGCTTCCGTTTGCAAAAAGGGAATCATGGCATAGCCGCCGCTAAAGCTTAATATTCCAATTTTAAAAAAAGTGGCAAACAGCTCAAACAGCACCATCATGGCCTTTTTTCCCTTTCCGTTTATTTTGAAGGTAGCCCCACAGCACCCCAAACACAGCCGCAGACACCAACACATACTGGGGCAGAAACTTGAAAAAAACCACCGCAACGGCGGATACAGTCAGTATCATCCATTGTAGCATGTCTTTGGCCCCGGTTTTAGTCAGCCTGAAAACCGCATGGAACATCAAGGCGACCACAGCCGCCCGAATGCCTTGAAAGGCCTTCGCCACCACTTCTATGTCTTTGAGGCTTCCAAGAAAAACGGCAATGCACAAAATAATAATAAAAGAAGGGGTCACCATGCCTAAAGTGGCCGCTAAACTTCCCCAGCTGCCCCCCACATGATGACCCACCGCCGTGGCGGTATTGATGCTGATAATACCCGGTGCGGCTTGGGCCATGGTCATAAAATCCGCCATGTGCCCTTCGTCCACCCAGTGCTTTTCATCCACCACTTGATGCTGCATGATGGGGAGCATGGCATAGCCGCCCCCCACCGTGAACAATCCAATTTTCGCAAAAGTTATGAATAAATCGGCCAAAACCTTCAGTCGGCCATTGTCTGCTTTACGCTTCATGGGTTTATCCTATTCTTCCGCATCCACATCTTCCGCCAACTTGTCGAACCCTTTTTGAAGGGATGCATCATCAAAAGGAGATTGTGTCTGCTTAAAGTCTTTGCCCCAGTCCGGCTTGTAGTCCCCCGCTTTTTCTTGCTTTTCGTCGTCGGGTAACATAAGGCCTTCCTTCACTTCTCGGGTTAAAGCACCGGCCGGAAACAGCCCTCTTATTTCTTCCCCGGTCACTTTTTCTTTTTCCATTAACAATTTGGCAATTTTATGCAGAACCTCCATGTGTTCTGTTAAAATGCGGATGGCTTCGTTATAGGAAGATTCAATAATCTTTTTAATTTCTGTGTCAATCAACCCGGCCACTTGTTCCCCGTAGTTGCGGGTGTGGGCCAAGTCACGGCCAATGAATACTTCCTCGTTGTCATCCCCAAACTGAATGGGGCCTAATTGTTCGCTCATGCCGTACTTTGTAACCATGGCTCTGGCCAGAGCAGTGGCCCGTTCAATGTCATTAGAAGCCCCAGAGGTAATGTCTTTCAGCACCAGCGCTTCTGCGGCACGGCCACCTAACAAGGAAATAATTTCATGCTCCATATATTTTTTAGACAAATACCCACGGTCTTCCCCTGGGATGGGCATGGTGTAACCCCCTGCCAATCCGGTGGGGATGATGGAAACCATATACGTAGGGTCAATTTCCGTCAGCATTTCAAACAAAATGGCATGACCGGCTTCGTGGTATGCGGTAATCTTCCGCTCTCTTTCGGAAATAACCCGGCTTTTCTTTTCCGTACCGATGCCCACTTTAATGAAGGCCCGGCGCAAATCTTCCATGCCGATTTCCAGCTTATTGTCACGGGCCGCCAAAAGGGCCGCTTCGTTCATCAAGTTTTCCAAATCTGCTGGAGTGAAACCTGCGGTGGTTTGGGCCACCACTTTCATGTCCACATTAGCCGCCACTTGCTTGCCTTTGGCGTGAACTTTCAACACCTCTTCCCGGCCTTTAACGTCCGGTTTGCCCACCACAACCCGTCGGTCAAAACGACCGGGGCGCAGAAGGGCAGGGTCTAAAATGTCTGGGCGGTTGGTAGCGGCTAAAATGATAACCCCTTCGTTCACACCAAAGCCGTCCATTTCCACCAGCAATTGGTTTAAGGTTTGCTCTCTTTCATCGTGCCCGCCGCCTAAACCGGCGCCTCTGCGGCGGCCAACGGCATCAATTTCATCAATAAACACGATACATGGCACGTTCTTCTTGGCTTGCTCGAATAAGTCCCGCACACGGGAAGCACCAACGCCTACGAACATTTCCACAAAGTCTGAACCGGAAATGCTGAAAAACGGCACCCCTGCTTCACCAGCACAGGCTTTGGCCAAATAAGTTTTGCCTGTACCCGGGGGGCCCACCAGCAAAATACCCTTTGGAATACGAGCACCAATGTCCACAAACTTTTTAGGTTGTTTTAAAAACTCCACAACTTCCTGCAAGTCTGCTTTTTCTTCCTCCAGCCCGGCAACCTGGGCAAAAGTAATTTTGTTTTTATCATCCACCACGGCTTTGGCTTTGCTTTTGCCGAAGTTCATCACCCGGCCGCCGCCACCTTGCATTTGCTGCAAAATAAACATTAAGAAAAACACAGAAACCAGCATAATCACCACGGTGGGGATAAGCTGAATGAACCAGTTTGTTTTAGAGGGCGGAATGGTCACCACTTCAACACTTTGGCCGGTTTTGCTTTCTCCCAGCACCTGCATGAAAATGTCCATAGCCGGAATGTCAATCTGCTCTACCTCGTTGTTGCTTTTATACACTTTGGCACGGCCGGCGTTGCTAATGTCCGTGTCTCTGGTCACCTCTACCTTGGTTAAATTGCCGCTTTCAATGTCCGCCATTAAGTTACTGTAGGTGTAAACTTCCTTGTCGGAAGGGGGATTTGTAAGCTGGGCTACCACCAATACCGAAATGATAAACAAAAATATAATCATGTATATGGATATGCTACGGGCGTATTTCTTCAATTTATCACGCTTCCCTTCAGGTTGTTTATGCAAACATACACAAAATACTACCACACTCCCTGTATAAAATCAAGGCATCCATTAAGAAACCTGCGGAAAGTATTTTTTATAAGCATGGAATAAATTTTATTCACTTTCTGAAAAGCTCAGAATGCCTATGTATGGCAAGTTTCTATACTTTTGGGCATAATCCAGGCCGAATCCCACCACAAATTCATCGGGAATCTGAAAGCCCACATAGTCCGGCACACAGTCATAATTGGTGCGGCGGCTGGGTTTATCCAGCAACGTACAAATTTTAAGCGTGTTAGGGTTTTGCGCCAGCAAATGCTTTTGCAAGTGCCCCAGGGTGTTGCCAGAGTCGATGATGTCTTCAATGAGCAACACATTTTTATCGGTGATGGGGTGGGTTAAGTCTTTCACGAATTTAATAATGCCGGTGGATTCCGTGGAGTTGCCGTAGCTGGAAGTTTCTATAAAGTCTAATTCCACGCTTTTTGAAAAACATTTGGCCAGCTCTACTGAAAAAAACACGCTGCCTTTCAGCACGCAAACCAATGTCATGGGTGCGCCTTCAAAATCTTTTTCAATTTCAGCAGCCATTGCACGAACCCGCTCCAACAATTTCTCCTCTGGAATATAAGGTGTTACCGTTTCTTTTTGCATTGTTAATCCTCCTGTAAAATGGGTTTGCCTGGACGAAGGCTTACATAAGCCATCGGTTCCTGAGCGTTCTTTATTTTAAATTGATCTGAAACAATGGATTTGTCATCGCATATCCATAAAATGTGAGACTGGTGGGCTTGGGCCAGTAGCGGAAGAAGCGCCCGTTTGTCTCTTGGAATTTTATGGTTGATACAGTAATCTTTTATTTTTTGCCGCCCGCCAATTTTTTCAATATAAATGGTATCCCCCGGCTGACGGCTACGCAGCAACAAGGGCTGCTTCACCGGGTCTATGGCAAAAGCTTTACATACTGCCTGTTTATCTGTGGGCATTTTTCCGGACAGACAAACGGTTTGGTCTATTTCCGGCACATACACCGGCACATCTAACGGCAATTCGTAGCAAAAGCCCGTGATGGGTTTTGCATCCGATTGCTTTGTAAAAGTAAGCACGCCATAAGTCAGCGCTGCCTCTAGCCCTTTGGGTAAGGAAAGTGCCGTTCCCGATGGTTTATCCAGCATATCCAGCAAGGCTTCCACATGCTCCAGCGTCACGTCTTTAAGCCCCGCAGACCATTGCCCCATGTACAGCCGTAGCACCCGCCGTTGAATGGGCTTGTCAAATTGCTTTAATGTTGCCACTTTCAGCCCATGCCCTTCCACCATGCATTGGTTTAAGGCATCTGTTGCCAGCTTGTCCAAAAATGCATCTTCTTCCCGGCATAGCAGCGCGGTGCGGTGCAAGGCTTCCACCACTTCCGGGTTCAAGGTGTTTTCAATTTGGGGAATCAGTTGCAAACGAATGCTGTTTCGGGTGTAGTCTGCTTCTAAGTTGGAAGCATCTTGCCGGTAAGCCAAGCCTTTTTCCATGCAGTATGCTTCAATCTCTTTTCGGGAAACATCCAGCAGCGGGCGTACAATATGCCCTCTGCGATAAGCCATGCCCCCAAGCCCTTTCAGCCCCGTTCCCCTGCACAACCGCATGAGCACCGTTTCTGCATTGTCGTTTTTGTGGTGTGCCACAGCCACTTTATTAGCCCCCACTTTGCCCATGCCATGAACAAAAGCATCATACCGAGCTTTACGCCCGGCTTCTTCTACAGTAAGCCCTTCGGTCTTTGCCAGAAGGGGCACATCTTCGCAGTATTGCAGCAAGGGCACCTGCCAATCACGGCACAAATCCACCACAAAAGCTTCGTCCCCGTCGGCTGCTTCCCCACGAATGCCATGGTTCACGTGCAAGGCCGTCAAAGTCATGCTGGGTGCTTGTTGCTTCTGATATTCTAAAAGCATAAACAAAAGCGCCACCGAGTCCGCACCCCCAGAAAGCCCCACAATCACATGGTCGCCGGGGCTTAACAGTTGGTTCCGGTTTATGGTTTTCAGCGCTTTTGTAAACATGGTTTTAAATCCGCATTCTTTCTAAGTGTGTCTTACAATATTTTTAAAATATCATTATAAGCGATAAACATGCCCAAGGCAATGAGTAGTACAAAACCCACCAAGTGAACCATTCCTTCTTTTTCCGGGGCAATGGGCTTTCTGCGAATGCCTTCCACCAAAAGGAAAACAAACCGCCCGCCATCCAGTGCTGGAATGGGAAACAAGTTAAATATGCCAATGCTGGCGCTTAAAATAGCGGTAAAATCCATCAGGGAGCGAATGGTCACCCACAAACCATAAGGTGCTGCCGCTTCGTAGGTGTCCCCAATGATGGTCACCACCCCAATAGGCCCGGACATATCATTCACGGACACATTGGCAGAAAAAAGTTCACTCAAGCTAAAGAATGTCATGTGAATCCAGAAGCCTACTTTCCAAAAGCTTGTGGATATGCTTTCAAAAATACCGGCTTTGGCAAAGCCCTCCTCGGCCTTCTGAAAAATCCCTGTTTTGGCTGTAGCGGTTATGCCTATGATATAAATTGCACCATTGGCCTCGGGCACCACGGACCGTACCAGGGTTTGCCCTTCCCGCTCCACCGTAATGTCCACAGCCCGGCCCCTGCTTTTCATCATAGCCAGTCTTAAATCTTCATAAATATGCGTACGGGTGCTATCAATTTTTACTACACGGTCGCCGGGCAAAAACCCTGCTACCTCTGCCGGAGAACCGGACGTCACGGTTGCAATGGTTGTGGTAGCCAGCCCGTCAGTCAATGCAATGACTGTTAGAAGCACTAATGTGAGCACCAGGTTCATGATGGCACCGGCCAAAATGATAATCATACGGCGCCACACCGGTTTGTTGCAAAAGGAGCGTGGGTTTCGGGTGGATGTTTCATCGTCGCCTACGTCCCCCAACATTTTGCAAAAGCCACCTGCCGGAATTAAGCGCAAGGAATATTCGGTTTCTCCTGGTTTAACGCTAAAAATTTTCGGCCCCATGCCAATGGCGAACTCTTCCACTAAAACACCATTTTTTCTGGCGGCAATAAAATGTCCCCATTCGTGGACCAAAATCAGCAAGCCAAAAATGAATACGCCAATCAAAATTGGTGTTGCCTGGGCTATGACGTTTCCCATTGTCTCATCTCCTAAAAAATTGCCTCATAGACATATGTTTTCCCCCATGCATCCGCCTGTACCGCACCTTCCACCGTACAAGGCATTTTTTGGGCATCATGCTGTACAGTATATGCTTTCAAAGCGTTTTCTATTAACGCAGGTATGCGCAAAAACGGAATTTGTTGCTTTAAAAACAAGTCCACAGCCATTTCGTTGGCCCCGTTCAGCACGGCCGGTAACAATCCACCTGCTTCCAGCGCTTGGTAAGCCAATTGCAGCGCTGGGAAGGTATCCATATCCGGGGGCTGGAACGTAAGTGGGCCACACGTCATAAAGTCCAGCCGTTTAAAATTGTTTTGTGGCCGCAACGGGTGGGTTAAGGCATATTGAATGGGAATGCGCATGTCTGCTTCCCCCAATTGCGCCATCACCGTACCGTCTTGAAAAGCCACCATGGCATGAATCACACTTTGAGGGTGTACCAATACAGCCACTTGTTTTGACGAAACATTAAATAGGCGGCAGGCCTCAATGACCTCCAACCCTTTATTCATCAATGTGGCTGAATCTATTGAAATTTTGGCCCCCATATCCCATTTGGGGTGGGCCAGCGCCTGTTCCACGGTTACATGGGCCAGTTCTTCCCGGGTTTTGCCACGAAAAGGGCCTCCGGATGCAGTTAAATATATGGTATCAACGGCATTTTCTGCGTTGCCTTGCAGGCATTGAAAAACACCAGAATGTTCACTGTCTATAGGGATGATGGAAACGCCTGTCTCCTTGGCCAACGCCATCACGGCTTCTCCTGCGCAAACCAGGGTTTCTTTGTTGGCCAACGCCACATCTTTTTTTGCCTTTATGGCTGTTACTGTGGGCACCAGACCAGCCGAACCCACTAATGCATTCACCACCAAGTCTGTTTCGTTCATGGCGGCCACTTCCAAAAGCCCGTCTGTGCCAGAACACACTTTTAAGCCCGGCCGCCCGTATTGCTTTTGAAACGCCTGTGCCGCTGCTTCATCTGTAATGGCCACCATGGCCGGTTTAAATGCCGCCACTTGTTGAGCCAACAGTTCGATGTTTTGATGGGCTGTTAAAGCTGCCACCTGTATCTCTGGAAGGTTTTGAACCACTTCCAACGTTTGGGTACCAATGGAGCCTGTGGAGCCTAAAATGCTTATTTTTCTCATACTTCCACCAATCACGCAAGAAATTTCAACATTAAAACCAGCACCAAATAAACCCCTGGCGCTGTGAATAACAAACTGTCGCAGCGGTCTAAAACACCGCCGTGGCCGGGAATAAGATGGCCAAAGTCTTTAATGCCTGTGCTGCGCTTCACGGCTGAAGCCGCCAAGTCCCCAAACTGGGAAAATACAGCACAAACGCCGCTGATTACGCTAAAAAACAATACAATATCAATATCGTCTGCCACCGTCCAGCGGTTCACAGCCAGCCCGTATAAAATGCCCAGCGCCACAGCCCCAACAACGCCGCCAATGGCACCTTCCACTGTCTTTTTAGGGCTTAGTTTGGGGCAAAGCTTGTGTCTGCCCAGCAAAAGCCCTGAAAAGTACGCAAAGGTATCGCTCCCCCAAGCGCTGATAAAAATGAGCCACACAAACAGTTGCCCGTACACGTGACTGCGCACCATATAAATAAAGGAAATGAGCACTGCTACATAGAAAAAGCCAAAAAATGTGGTGGTTACCTGGGTGATGTCCACCTTTTCATGAAACACAACCATAAGCATCATCAATGCAATAATAAAGGAAACCAAAAAGCCCATCATCATAGCCTGGGTCATCCAGGGCAAAACCCCTACATATAAAACAGCAAAACCATAGCCCACCGCATGTAAAGGCAAGTTCCTTTTGGACATGGCATGGTACATTTCGTACATACCTACAAGCGCCACAAGCAAAATTCCACCTTGCAGCACAACGCCCCCAATAGCCACGGCCAAAATCAATATGGGCAAACCAATGATGCTTGTCACAATGCGCTGAACCATGTTTTATCCTCTGTTTTTAAGATTATCGGCCGCCGAAGCGCCGATTGCGTTGTTGATAGGTTGCAATGGCTTCTTTTAAATCTTGCACGCCAAAATCCGGCCAAAGCTTTTCGGAAAACACCAGCTCTGTGTAAGCCAACTGCCAAAGCAAGAAATTGCTTAGCCGCATTTCCCCGCTGGTGCGAATTAAAAGTTCTGGGTCTGGAAGCTGGGCAGTATCTAAATAGGCAGCCACCGTTTCTTCATCTATAGCATTGACGGAAAGTGTGCCTGCGCATACGGCTTCACACATTTTTTTTATTGTGCGGGTTATTTCGTCCCGTGCGCCATAATCCAGTGCAATCACCAAGTGCAGGCCGGTTTTGTTTTTAGTGGTTTCCTGCAACCGTTCAATTTGCAGGGCCAAATCATTTGGCAGCCGCCCCCTTTGCCCGATTACAGAAAGGCGCATGTTGTTTTTGGCGGAATCCTCCTGGTACTGCCGGATGTAGTCCCGCATCAAGTCCATCAGGCCATCCACTTCTTTTGGTGTACGCTTCCAGTTCTCTGTGGAAAAGGCATAAACCGTTAGAATTTGAACCCCAAGTGTCTCCGCTTCCGTAGCCAGCCGCTTTAAAGCCTGGGCACCGGCAGCATGACCTGCCTTTTTCGCCATCAGCCGCTTTTGTGCCCACCGCCCGTTTCCATCCATAATGATGGCAATGTGGGCCGGAATGTTCTCTTTATCTAAAACCAATTGTTCAAGTTTTCCCATAACAGCAGACGCTCCGAGATATAACACGGGCGAGCATCGCTCGCCCTGTCTTCATTTTTATATAGACATGATGTCCTTATTTTTGGCTTCCACAATTTTATCAATTTCAGCCACATATTTATCGGTTAATTTTTGAATGGAGTCTTCACGGTGTTTGTGTTCGTCCTCTGTGATTTCGCCTTTTTTCTCCAACTTTTTAAAGTCGTCCATGGCGTCTCTGCGGATGTTGCGAATGGCCACTTTGTAGTCGTCGCCTTTTTTCTTCACATCTTTGGTTAAGGCTTTACGTCTTTCCTCTGTCAATTCTGGGAACACCAAACGGATGACGCTGCCGTCACTGGTTGGGTTAATGCCTAAGTCCGAGGCTTGAATGGCCTTTTCGATGGGCTTAATCAGCCCTTTATCCCAAGGTTGAATTTGAATAAGGCGTGCTTCCGGCACAGTAACGTTGCCCACTTGCTGTAAAGGCGTTTCTGTGCCGTAATAATCCACGGTTATTCTGTCCAGTACATGAGGGTTGGCCCGCCCTGCACGGATGGTGTTTAAATCTTCTGTCATCGTTTCAATCGTCTTATGCATTTTGTGGTCATAAACTTCCATGTGGTCTGTCATGATAAACCCTCCTTAAATAATAAATAATTTTTATTGTATAAGCTACGCATAAAATACGTCTGGCAAGCCGTTGGCAATTTTCGTACCGCCCATGGCGTACAGCCCTTCATCGTTTTGGCAAGCCGTAACAATGCTACCCGGCCTGTCCAGCCCGAAAACAATAGAAGCAATGCCGTTGCTTGCGGTAAGTTCCAGCGCATTTAAATCTGCCACGTCCAGCCGGTTTGCCAATGCTGTTTGGTAAGACAACGTTTGATACCGCTTGGCTTGGGGATTTTTTCTGGGGTCTTGTTCGTAAACACTGTCTACGTTTTTGCCGTATAAAACCGCATCCACTTTAAGCTCGCAAGCACGAATGGCCACAATAGAGTCTGTGGAGAAAAAGGGATGCCCTGTGCCCCCAGCAAAAATAGGCACCACACCGGCTTCCATATAAGCCAGCGCTTTGTCCCGGTTATAGGGTTCCGTAAAAGCACCTACGGTGAAAGGCGTTAACACAGCGCACACCTGTTTTTCCGGCGGGTTGCCGGGGGTATGGATGCGAAAAGCTTCCGCCAGGTACAGGCCGTTTAACAGGGTGGCCATCATGCCGATTTGGTGGGCTTTCACTTTGTCCATGGCTGGGTCTGCGTCCCGGCCACGCCAAATGTTGCCGCCCCCTACCACAATACCCACTTGAACCCCTTGGGATAACAGTTGATGCACTTCTGCTACAATGCGGGAAACGGTAGGACTGTGGTAATGCCCTTCCCCGTGGCCGGCCAACCCTTCGCCGCTTAATTTTAATATCACACGTTGAAACATACCATACTCCTTTTTACCATTTTATCACAGGCCAAAAAAAATTGCCAGTGTTATGTAAAAGATATTCACCATAAAGTTGGTATACAAAGAAGCACAGCCCACAGCAACAGGGACGCTGCTGCCATGTGCTGTGCTTTTGTAGGTTTTATTATACTTGCATGGCTTTGGAAACTTCTTCTGCGAAGTTTTCTTCTTTCTTTTCAAGACCTTCGCCGGTTTCGTAACGCACAAAACCTTTAATGGTAATGGGCGCACCCAGTTCTTTGCCAACAGCTTCTAAATATTTGCCAACGGACATTTCGCCGTCTTTTACGTATTCTTGCTCTAACAAGCAGAAATCTTTCAGCTCTTTATTCAGGCGGCCAATAATCATTTTTTCAACAATATTGGCAGGTTTGCCTTCGTTTAAAGCTTGTTGGGTTAAAATTTCTTTTTCTTTGTTGATGAACTCTTCAGAAACGTCTTCTCTGGCCACGAATTTAGGGCTCATGGCTGCAATTTGCATGCACACGTTTTTGCCAGCTTCAACAAGGGCTTCCCCTTCTTTTTCGCAAGCCATTTCCAGCAACACAGCCACACGGCCGCCGCCATGAATGTAGCTCACCAATGCGCCTGGTTGGGTGCGTACAAATTTTTCAAAACGTCTGATGTTCAAGTTTTCACCGATGATGGCCACTTTTTGGTTCAAAGCGTCACGCACGGTGTCGAAACCGCCAGCCAGCCATTTTTCAGCAAAGAATGCGTCCATGTCGGCAGCAGAGGAAGCAGCAGCTTGTGTAGCCACTTCTGCCACAAAGTTTTGAAATTCTTTATTTTTAGCAACAAAGTCTGTTTCGCTGTTTACTTCTACCAGCACACCAGTTTTGTTGTCTTCGGATAAATAAGCGTGAACAAGCCCTTCGGAAGCAATGCGGCCAGCTTTTTTAGCAGCGGCAGCAAGGCCTTTTTCTCTTAAAACCTCAATGGCTTTTTCAATGTCACCATCTGTTTTTACCAAAGCGTTTTTGCAATCGCTCATGCCAACGCCGGTGATTTCACGTAATTCTTTTACCATTGCAGCGGTAATTGCCATGTTGTTCCCTCCATAATGTTTATCTTAGAATCTGTATTTATAATAAAGAATGCTGGATTTTCGAGCGAATTTTTTGCCAGCTCAGCACGTTTGCTACACAAACGCCGCACCTTTGGTGCGTCCGGCCTTCTTGCCGGTGCATCAAGGCAAATTTTCGCAGGAATACCCTTGCGGTATTTCAAGAAAATTTAACGCAGTATGGCATAAAATCCGCCGAAAAGGCTGCGTTTCGTTTATGAATACAGGTTCTTAGAATGTAGCTTCTTCCTTAGCAGCTTCTGCCGGTGCTTCTTCAGCCGCAGCCGGTTGTTCAGCATCAAATTGTGCGCCTTGTTTCGCTTCAATAACAGCATCTGCCATTTTGCCTGCAATTAATTTAACGGCACGGATGGCATCGTCATTGCCAGGAATAACAAAGTCCACTTCGTCTGGGTCACAGTTGGTATCCACAATAGCCGCAATAGGAATACCCAGGCTATGCGCTTCCAATACAGCAATGCGCTCTTTTCTGGGGTCTACAATAAACATCAAGTCGGGGACACGTTTCATGTCTTTAATACCACCGATGTTCTTTTCCAGTTTTTCTTTTTCGTGGCGCAATTTGGCCACTTCTTTTTTAGGCAGCATGTCAAATGTGCCGTTTTCTTCCATGGCTTCCAGTTCTTTCAGCCGTGCAATACGGGTTTGAATGGTTTTGAAGTTGGTGAGCATACCGCCCAGCCATCTTTCATTCACGTAATACATGCCGCAACGCAAAGCCTCGTCTTTAATAGAGTCTTGGGCTTGCTTTTTAGTACCTACAAAGAGAACGGTGCCGCCGTCTGCCACAATGTTGCTCACACCGGCGTAAGCTTCGTCCACTTTTTTCACCGTCCGTTGCAGGTCGATGATGTAGATGCCGTTACGTTCAGCAAAGATGTACTCTGCCATTTTGGGGTTCCAGCGTCTGGTTTGGTGGCCGAAATGGACACCAGCTTCCAACAACTGTTTCATAGAAATTACACTCATGTTGCACCTCCAGGGTTTTTTCCTCCATAACCGGGCTATGTCAAGCCACCCGCCTTGAGTGTAAAGACGGCACCCTGCATGACCCACGGTTATGTGTGGATTTTTAACGACAGAAATTATATCACAGGCCATTTGCTTTTGCAATACCTTTGTTTTACTTTTCGTCATTTTCTAACATAAGAAAGCCCCGGACATGCCGGAGCTTAAAGTTGGATTTGGGCGCTTGCCAAATGTAAAAGACAAGCTGGCCAGGCTTGAAACCGCATTTCAAGCCCTTGATGTGAGCCAGCAGGATACATCCGCAGAATCGGAACATCTGCGGCAGGAAGGCAAAACAACACTTGTCATATAAGGGTCAGTGCACCGGCAGTACCGATACTGTTTGCGTTGTAGGTTCATTATACCCTTTTATGGCCCTGTTGTCACCTAACCAAAGGTTAGATGTTTTGATGCCGATTTTTGCCGCCCATCACCCGTTTGGTCACTGCACAAGCCAAATTAAAGAAAGGGGTTTCAACCTCTTTGCGCACCTGGCCAAGCATGGCTGGAATATCAATGGCCTGAGGGCAATGCTTCATGCAAACACCACAATTTTTGCACAGTGAAGCGTGGGCAGGGTAAAGACTGGCGGCCCCTGTGTTTTGCATATGGTACATCCAGTGGCGTTTGTGCTTTAGGGCGTACTTGTCGTTATAAGAGGCAAAACAGGCGGGTATATCCACCCCTGCCGGACAAGGCATACAATAACCGCAAGCAGTACAGGGCACTTTGGTTTGGCTTTGGATGATTGCTCTGGCCTGGTCAATGACCTGCAATGCCTGGCTGTCCATGGTATCGGGCAAGGCATCTTCCACGGTTTGCAGGTTTTCTTCCAGCTGTTTTTCGTCGTTCATGCCAGAAAGCAACAGTGTCACTTCGGGGTGATTCCATACCCAACGCAACGCCCATTGCGCCGGAGACTGCCTTGGCTTTGCTTCTTCAAAAAGCTGAACCGCTTCCATTGGCAGGCTACCAGCCAGCTTTCCGCCCCGCAAAGGCTCCATCACCATCACCGGAAGCCCTTTGGCCGCCGCGTGTTTCAGCCCTGCTGTACCGGCTTGGTTATATTCATCCAGATAATTGTATTGAATCATACAAAAATCCCAGTCGTAGGCATCCACCAATTGAATGAATTGCCCCCCTGCCCCATGAAAGGAAAAGCCCAGGTTAATGATTTGACCGCCACGCTTTTTTTCCTGCACCCATTCCACAAAGCCCAATTCCAACAGCTTATGGAACACCCCCATATCTGGAAGCATGTGCACCATATAGTAATCAATGTAATCCGTTTGTAGCCGGTCAAGCTGGCTGTTTAAAAGCTTGTCAAAGTCTGCTTCACTTTTCACCATGAAGTGGGGCAGTTTCGTAGCCAACTTCACCTTGCTCCGCCAGCCCTTGGCTAGAAACTTGCCCAGCATTACTTCGTTTCTGCCGTAAATGTATGCGGTGTCAAAATAGTTCACCCCCGCTTCAATGGCCTGGATGAGCAACTTTTCACAGGCTTCTTGCTTAAAGTTCATGCCATTTCTGGGCAGGCGCATACAGCCGTAGCCCAAAGCAGACAACTGGTCTCCATTTTTAGGATTGATTCTATATTGCATGTTTTTCTTCCTTTCTATATACCACTCAGGCAGTGTTTGAAAATTCTCTCAGAAAGGTTAAACCCGCACAAAATGATGTTTCAAACACGCCCTAGAACATTGTAGAACGCCATGAATACCCTGTCAATGCCTTTGCCATTTTGAAGGCCAGCCACCTCCACAACCCCCGCAAGTATTTCTTGCGCAACAGGGCCACCTATGGTAGAATAAGTCGTATTATGCAAGATTAACCTGGCAAGTACACCATTGGGTATGTTCATAAAGGAGTTATTGGCATGGGTTCACAGGCGGCAGGCGTTATTTTGGCTTTAGCAGCGGTGCTTTGCTGGAGCATTTCCGGCCTGA
>CAZCQP010000011.1:30011-61130 GCA_964500895.1 uncultured Eubacteriales bacterium
GCAGGCGTTATTTTGGCTTTAGCAGCGGTGCTTTGCTGGAGCATTTCCGGCCTGATTATTAAGACGGTGGACATTAGCGGTATATGGCTCTTGCTCATACGCTGCGGAACAGCAGGCATTGTGCTACTGCCCTTTTTACGGAAAGAAAAGGTAACCCCCATGCGTATGCTGCTGCTCACCAGCTTGTGCGGCGTGCTGTTTTTAACTTCTTTTCTCTATACCTCCCGGATGGCCAATGCAGCAATGGCGGTTACCATGCAGCAAACCTCCATTTTGTATGTGATTGTTTTTAATTTGTTCAAACACCGCAAAGTTGTGGCGGCCAAACTGGTTACAGTTGCCCTTATTACCGTGGGCATTGTCATCAATATGCAAAGCGTCTGGGTTACAGCTTCACACTGGGCCATCGTCACTGGGCTGATGGTGGGCTTGATGTTTGTGTTATATTCCGTGGGGATGAAAAGCTTTAAAACCGGTTCCCCTTTAGGCATTATGTCCGGGCTGAACCTAATCATTGCAGCCTGTATGCTTGTGCTTTTGCCATTGGATTTCACCCCCTACCCCACCAATGTTTCCCATGTATTGGTGGTGGCCGTTTATGGGATTGTGGTTTCGGGGTTTTCTTATGTGCTGTACGGGGCCTCTCTTAAACGCATCAGCCTGGAAACCGCTATGCTCATTGTTTTGCTAGAGCCTGTTTTAAACCCCATTTGGGTTTACTTGGCCACAGGGGAAATTCCGCCCCAACAAGGTTTAATTGGCATGGGTTTTATTGTGGCCGGTGCCGCCGTTGATGTGGCGTACCATATCTACATTAAAAAGCGTGGCGGCAACAATTTTGAACAATAGCGATATAATGACCATTTCTATGGCAAGAATAATTTGTAAAATGAGTTTTCCCATTTTGGAAGGAGCAGTATATGTTTTCTAAAGATTTAGGTATTGACTTGGGCACAGCCAATACATTGGTTTGTTTAAAAGAAAAGGGCATCGTGGTGAATGAACCCTCCGTGGTGGCCATTAACACTAAAAACCGTGAAATCTTGGCGGTGGGTGATGAAGCCAAGCAAATGATTGGCCGTACCCCAGGCACCATTGTGGCCATTCGCCCCATGAAAGACGGGGTTATTGCAGATTTTGAAACCACCCAGGCCATGCTTTCCTATTTTATACGCAAAGCCTACAAGCGTTCTTTCTTCTCCCCACGCCCCCGGGTTATTGTTTGTGTGCCTTCTGGGGTAACAGAAGTGGAAAAACGTGCGGTTATTGAAGCCACCATTTCCGGCGGTGCCAGAGAACGGGAAGCTTATTTAATTGAAGAACCCATGGCGGCGGCCATTGGCGCCGGGCTGCCTGTGGAAGAACCTGCCGGCAACATGATTGTAGACATAGGCGGCGGCACCAGCGAAGTGGCGGTGATTTCTTTAGGCGGCATTGTCACCAGTAAATCCTTGCGTGTGGCCGGTGATGAGTTGGATGAACATATTGTCAGTTATGTTAAAAAAGAATTTAATCTGGCCATTGGGGAGCGTAGCGCCGAACTTGTAAAAGTGAGCATTGCCACAGTGTATGATCCTTCACCCCAAGACCGCATGGAAGTGCGGGGCAGAGACTTGATAACCGGGCTTCCCAAAACGGTAACCATCAATGCCGTGCAAGTGTGCGAAGCCATTGCAGAACCTGTGAACTCCATTGTGGATGCCATTAAGTTTACGCTGGAAAAAACACCCCCAGAACTGGCTGCGGACATTATGGAAACCGGCATTGTGTTGGCCGGTGGTGGCGCTCTTCTGCAAGGGCTGGATGCTTTAATTAGCCATGAAACTGGTATGCCCGTTATTGTAGCGGACGAGCCTTTAAACTGTGTGGTTAACGGCACCAGACAAGTGTTGGAGCACATTAATTCTTTAAAAGGCGTACTCATTTCGCCTCATAAACTGCGTTAATAAACTAATGGGGAGATAGTGGGTTGGAATTTTTGCATCGTCATAAAAGATTATTGATTGTGTTGGTAAGCCTTTTATGTGCCGGGGTTGCCGTGGCCACCGTAGGCTATCGCTTTCGGCCGTCCTTTTTAGACAACACCCTGGGCTTTGTTTTAACACCGGCCCAGGAAGGGATGACAGGGTTTTCCCGCTGGTTTGCACAAAAGACAAGCTTTTTCACCAACATTAAAGCCATAGAAGAAGAAAATAAAAAGCTCACTGCCATGGTAGACGCTTTAACGGCGGAAAACCGGCGGCTAAAGCTGGCAGAAGCGGAAGCCCAAAAACTTTCTGCCCTGTTGCAGCTGGACGAAAAATATGCAGACCTGCCAAAGGTTGGGGCCGAAATCATTGCCAAAGACCCCAGCAATTGGTTTAACACTTTTATCATTAACAAAGGCACCTCCGATGGCCTCACCGACAACATGATGGTGATGGCGGCCGGTGGTGTTGTGGGGCGCATCATTAAAGCCTCTGCCACCTACTCCGAAGTCATTACCATTCTGGACGACGACAGCGCCGTGAGCGCCAAGTGTACCCGCACGGAAGACTTAGGGCTGGTGAAGGGTGACTTAACGTTAACCAAAGACGGCTTGTGCCGGATGGACTTTATTGAAATGGATGCCCAGATTATGGAGGGCGATGAACTCATTACTTCCCATTTGGGCGACATTTACCCCCCGGGCATTTTGGTGGGGTATGTGAAAGAAGTGCGGACAGATGCCAAAGGGCTTACCAAATATGCCCTGGTAGAACCCACGGTAGATTTTCAAGACATTGAAACGGTGCTGGTGGTTACACAGCCCTACAGCCGTTTTAGAACAAACACGCCCGAACAACAACCGGTGGAGGAATAGCTATGCGTGTGTTTGTGATGACACTGGTTTTAATTGTAAACCTTATTTTCCAGTCTACACTGCTGCCTGCCATTGCAGTTATTGGCATTAAGCCCAACACAGCCCTGCTCATCATTGTCACTTATGCCATGCTGCGTGGCGATATTGAGGGTGCCATTTTGGGCTTTTTTGCAGGCCTTTTGCAAGACATTATGTTTGGCCGGGTGGTGGGGCTGTATGCCCTTTTAGGTTTGCTCACCGGCTTTGTTTGCGGCAAACCCTTTAAAGACTTTTACCGGGAAAACTACATGATTCCCATTGTATTGGTGGGTATTGCCACCATGGGTTATGAACTAATGTTTTATTTCTTTTACTTTTTGTTTCAAGGCAAAGTGGATTTGCTTGTCTATTTCGGCCGCATTATTTTGCCGGAAGCGGTGTATACAGTGGTGGTCACCATTCCCCTGTACCGGCTGATGTATGCCATTAACAAACGGCTGGAACTGCACGAACGCTATACCCGAAAATTGTTTTAAACATTGTGAGGCTTTACCATGGATGATAATTTTAAAAAAAAGTTGCTGCGCCTTATCACAAACCGGTTATTTATCATTACCTTTATGATTTTTGGGGCATTCTGTACCCTTACCGTGAAGCTTTTTGACATGCAAATTGTAAACGGCCAGGCCATTCAGGAATCCCTAACCTTAACCCGTATGGAAAAAATGCGCCTGCCCGCACCCCGGGGCACCATTTACGACCGGTTCGGCCGCCCGCTGGCGGTGAACAAGTCTGCCTATGTGATTAAAATTAACCCGGGTGTTCAGGTGGATAACTTAAATGAAGTGGTGCTGAATTTGGCCACTTTTTTAGAAGACCACCAGGAAAATTACTCCACAGACTTTCCCATTACCCAAACCAAGCCGTACACCTTTTTGTTTGATGAAAGCCAAACCCGGGAAGCCCGCTGGAAAGACGACATGAATGTGCCGGAAAACGCCACAGCCCCGGAAGCTGTTGACTTTTTACGAGAAAAATTTAAGGTACCGGAGGACATGGACGATGCCAGCGCATGGAAAGTGATTGCCTTCCGTTCTTTGCTGTACATCAACCGTTACAACATGCACATTCCCATCACCATTGCTTTTGACGTGAAAGAAGAAACCGTGGTGGAACTGGAAGAGCATAGCGAGAAATTTAGGTCTATTTATGTGGATGTAGAGCCTTTAAGGGAATACCCCGGCGGCCAGTACGTTGCACACATCATTGGCTACATTCGCAAAGTGACCGACAAGGAATATGAAGACAACAAAGACAAAGGCTACACCATGAACGACAACATTGGCAAAACCGGCCTGGAAAAAGCTTTTGAAGCCAACTTTAAAGGTTTAGCCGGTGAGCAGGTGGTGGAAATGGGGCAAAACGGCCGCCCCATGCGCACAGTAAGCACCACCCCCCCTACCCCTGGCGACAAGCTTTACATCACACTGGACTTGGCTTACCAGCAACAAGTGTATGAAATTTTGGAAAACCAGCTTAAAGAAGTGCTTAAAAACAAATTGCGGGGCACCTCCTCCAGAGAAGCCCCCATCACCCAAAAACAGTTTTTTAAGGGCATGGTTAAAGGCAACAATTATGACTTAAAAGCCATTATGAATAGTGCCCCCGGGCAAACGGCTTACATGGTTAAGGAATACATTCTGCAAACCTTGCCCGAGTTTAACCCAGATACCCCAGACATTTATAATGAAGTAAAAGCTGCCATGACCGACGGCATTGAAACCGGAAAGTTAACGCCCAAGCAAATGCTGCTACTGCTCCATGAGCAAGGCGTTATTACCGGGGACGAAACCTTTGTGGCCAATGTTCAAAGTGGCAGGCTGGGTGTGCTACAAGTGATTCTGGACAAGCTGGACGAGAGGGAAATTACCCCACAGATGACCAATTTAGACCCTTGCACCGGTTCTGCCATGGTGATTGATGTTGCCACTGGCGGGGTTTTGGCCGCCGTCAGCTACCCTTCCTACGACAACAACCAGTTTGTCAATTACTTCAACAATGCCTACTACTACAAGCTGAACGACGACCCCACCACACCCCTGTACAACCGTGCTTTCATGGAACCAAGAGCACCGGGTTCTACCTTTAAAATGATTTCTGCCATTGCCGGGCTGGAATCTGGGGCCATCACCCCCAATACCCGCATTTACGATGAAGTGGCCTTCAAAAAAGCCAACAAACCGTATGCCCGCTGCTGGTCTACCCGCTCCCACGGCAACATCAACGTGGTGCAAGCGCTTGCTTTTTCTTGCAACTATTTCTTTAGTGACGTATTCTATACCATGGGCAATACCAAAAACGGAAACCCCATGGATAGCATCAGCGTTTTAATGAAATACATGATAGACTTTGGCCTAAATGAACGCAGCGGGGTAGAGATTGGCGAATTTAGAGACACCGTTCCAGACGAGGTGCTGGCGGTTTCTTCCCCCCAATACATGGAGTATGTGGAAAAAAGCCGTGACCCAGAGTCCACCCGCAAGTGGGTAGACGGGGACACCGTGCGTACCTCCTTTGGGCAGGCCTACAACAACTTCACAGCAGCCATGATGGCCAAATATATTAACGCCTTGGCTTCCAACGGCATTCGCCGAGACTTGCACTTTTTAAATGCATTGGATACTTGGGACGGGGAAACAGTGCAGACATATACCCCTGGAAAAGAAGTGCTGATAGACGTGGAGCAGTCTAATTTAGACGTGGTGAAGACGGGGATGCTGGAAGTAGTTAAAAGCGGTACGGCCCAATCGGTTTTTGCTGGTTTCCCTATTACCGTAGCCGGTAAAACAGGTACCGCACAGGAAAGCAGCACCCGGCCAGACCACTCTTCCTTCGGTGGTTATGCCCCTGCCGATGACCCGCAAATTGCCGTTTATGTGCTCATTCCTTATGGAGACACCCCAACTACCCCTGCTTCATCTTCACGGGTGGGCAGAGATATCATCGGCGCATACCTGGGCATAGACAACGAGCCGGAATTAGCGCCCCAGGCCTATACCTTATCCCATTAATTTTTGAATTTACAATAACTTAACTTATCTTATCTTACCTTGGAGGATGGTTTTATGGAAAATCCCAACATTGTGCTGTTTAAAGGCACAAAAAATGGCATCACCATTGTGCTGGACGAAACAGCAGGTTTTGATGAAATTAAAAATGCGCTGGGATTAAAAGTTGGGGATGCCCAAAACTTCTTTGGCGGGGCGAAAACAGCCATCACTTTTCAAGGCCGCTCCTTAACCGATGATGAAGAGGCGCAGCTGCTAAACATTGTGGCGCAAAAAGCCAACTTAAACATATCCTTTGTTTCAAAAAAGGACGGTCATGCAGCCACCCCCAAAGACCCCGAAAACAAAAAGGAAAATGCTTCCCAGTTGTATATGCCGGAACATGTGACCAAATATTACGGCGGTTCTCTGCGTTCCGGTCAAAGCATTCGTTTTTCCGGCAGTGTGGTCATTTTAGGGGATGTAAACCCGGGGGCTGAAGTGATTGCCGAAGGCAACATCATTGTGCTGGGTGCGGTGAAGGGGCTAGTACACGCCGGCTGCACAGGCAACATGGAGTGCTTTATTTCTGCCAACATGATGATGCCCACCCAGCTGCGCATTGGGGACATTATTACCTATATTCCAAGAGAAACTGGTAAAAAAGGCAAGCCCAGCCTTAAAAGCCTGCGGCCCAAACACCCCACGGGTGCCTGTTATGCCTACATACAGGACGGGCAGATTTATATTTCGCCGCTGGTGAATGAATAAGCGTTAGATCGAAAATCAACCAAACCATGGAAAAGGGGATGCTTATGGTCACTACTACAAATCTGCCAGAACTGAACCAACTTGTTAATGCCGAGCACAGCGACCCACACCACATTTTAGGTATGCACCCAATTGTACGACGCAAAAAAATACAATTGGTGGTTCGGGTGTTTATTCCTCAAGCCCGAAGCATCACGGTGGTGGATGCGCAAGACAGCGCCTTGACTTACCCTGCCAGCAAAACCCATTTGAGCGGTTTTTTCGAGGCCATCATCATAGACCGTGAGCCTTTTCCATACATTCTGGACATTGAAGGGCACGACGGTGTGCGCTGGACAACCGCCGACCCTTATAGCTTTTCACCCTTCATCACCGACATGGACATGCACTTGTTCGGGGAAGGCACCCACTACCAGATTTTTGACAAACTGGGCGCTCATGTGAAGACCATTGATGGGGTGCAAGGGGTTGCCTTTGCTGTATGGGCGCCTAATGCCGTGCGTGTCAGCGTGATTGGTAGTTTTAACAGCTGGGACGGCCGCCGAAACCCCATGCGCCTTTTGGGTGCTTCTGGCATCTGGGAGTTGTTTGTGCCTGGGGTATGCATCCGGGACCAGTACAAGTTTGAAATTAAAACCAGGGACGGCGCTTTACTTGAAAAAAGCGACCCTTACGGTTTTTTTGCAGAATTGCGCCCCAGCCACTCCTCATTGGTGTTTGACATTAACCGGTATGCTTGGCAGGATGAGGAATGGATGGCCAGCCGGGAAAAACACGACCCCATGGATGGCCCTGTGAATATTTATGAAGTCCATTTAGGTGCCTGGAAACGGGTACTTGGTGATGGCAACCGTTTCATGAGTTATTTGGAACTGACAGAACAGCTCATTCCTTATGTGAAAGATATGGGTTATACCCACATTGAACTAATGCCTGTGGAAGAACATCCCTTTGATGGTTCTTGGGGTTATCAGGTGACCGGCTATTACGCCCCCACCAGCCGCTATGGCAGCCCCGATGAATTTATGGCTTTTGTGGATGCCTGCCACCAAAACGGCATTGGGGTTATTTTAGACTGGGTACCTGCCCACTTCCCCAAAGATGCCCACGGGTTGGCCCGGTTTGACGGCACTGCCCTGTACGAGCACCAAGACCCCCGCCAAGGTGAGCACCCAGACTGGGGCACATACATTTTCAACTATGGCCGTAAAGAAGTGAAAAACTTCCTCATTGCCAACGCACTGTTCTGGCTGGAAAAATACCACATAGACGGCTTGCGGGTGGATGCCGTGGCCTCCATGCTTTACTTGGACTACGGCAAAAGCCACGGGCAATGGATACCGAACATATATGGAGGCAACCAGAACCTGGATGCTGTGGAGTTCATCAAGCACATGAACTCCGTCATTCTAGGCCGGATGCCTCATGTGATGATGATTGCAGAGGAGTCCACCTCCTGGGCCGGTGTATCTGCTCCGGCAGAACAAGGCGGCTTGGGCTTTAACTTAAAGTGGAACATGGGCTGGATGAACGACATGCTTTCCTACATGGCCAAAGACCCCATCTACCGCAAACACCACCACAACCAACTTACCTTTAGCATCATGTACGCCTACTCCGAGCGGTTTGTGCTGGTGCTTTCCCATGATGAAGTGGTGCATGAGAAAGGCTCTCTGCTGAATAAAATGCCCGGGGATTACTGGCAGAAGTTTGCCAACCTGCGGCTCTTTTATGGCTTTATGATGGGTCACCCCGGTAAAAAGCTGCTGTTTATGGGTGGCGAACTGGGGCAGTTTAGCGAATGGAGCGAAGCCCGTGCCTTAGACTGGTTCTTGTTGGACTACGAAAAGCACGAAAAACTGCAAAAGTATGTACAGGCACTGAACGCCTTTTACACCACCGACGTACCCCTGTGGCATAACGATTTTCAGGGCGGCGGGTTTGATTGGATAGACTGCAACAATGCAGAACAAAGCTTGGTGTCCTTCTTTAGAAAGGGCCCTGAAGCACACCACATTACCGTATTTGTGTGCAACTTTACCCCCGTGGTGTACCATGACTACCGGGTAGGGGTACCCCTTGCCGGTACGTACACAGAGGTTTTAAATAGT
Organism: uncultured Eubacteriales bacterium; assembly: GCA_964500895.1. Classification (GTDB taxonomy): domain Bacteria; phylum Bacillota; class Clostridia; order Lachnospirales; family JAISER01; genus CAZCQP01. Next base: position 38,762 of record CAZCQP010000011.1, read on the forward strand.
GATGATACGTCTTTTGGTGGCAGTGGTGTTATAAACCCTGCACCTATAAAGTCTGAACCCATTGTGATGCATAGCCGTGGGGATAGCATTACCCTTTCCATACCGCCGTTGGGGGTTTCGGTGTTGAAGCTGACGCTAGCTTAATGGAGGGTGTTTCACATGGGCGAAGCCATTAGCAGGAAACAAAAGCTGGGGGCCATTGCCGGGTTATTTGCCGTGGCCATCATTTGGGGCTCTACATTTACCGTCAATAAAATGGCGCTGGATACATTAACCCCTATCAGTTTGATGGCCGGGCGCTTCTTTGTGGCCTTTGTGCTCATGCTGGCCATTTTCCACAAGCGGTTTAAGGGGCTGGGTGTGAAAGATTGCATGGGCGGTATTTTGTGTGGCATTTCCCTGTTTTTAGCGGTGATGCTGCAAACGTATGGCCTCTTGTACACCGATGCGGGTAAACAAGCTTTTCTAAGCGGGTCTTACGTCATTTGCGTGCCCTTCCTCACCTGGCTTGTTTTTAAAAAGCGCCCCCGTCTGCGCGTATACTTGGGTGCTGGGTTATGCTTTTTTGGTATCTCCCTCCTTTCTTTAAACGAAAGCTTCCGCATTGGCCTGGGGGATAGCCTTACATTAATCAGCAGCGTCTTGTTTGCGACGCAAATTGTCATTGCCGGTTTTTTCATCAGCCGGGAAGATGCAGCAGTGATGTCTACTGTTCAATTTGGAGTAATGGGGCTTTTGTCCCTGCTCACGGTTTTGCTCCTTAGAGATGGCAGCCTATTCACCCAGGCTACCACCCACTTGTTCTCCCCTGCCATTTTTGCCATCGTCTATTTGGGGGTGCTGGGCACTGCTGTGGCCTACTATTTACAAATTTATTGCCAGAAGTATACAGCCCCTACCACCACCTCCATCATTCTTAGCATGGAAACTGTTTTTGGCTCTCTTATTGCGGTGGCCGTGCTAGGAGACGTGTTCAGCATCAAAATGGTGCTGGGTGCTGTGGCCATTTTGGCTTCTGTGCTTATTGCGGAGTTGTAACCATACATAAAAAGGCTGTCAACATTTTTAATGTTGACAGCCTTTTTTAACTTTGCGCACCCACGCATCCAGTTTTTATTGTTCCATTTGTTTACCCAGAAAACCGGCAGCTGTTTGTGCCAGCTTGCCTTCCACCTCGCCCATTTTTTTGTCCGGCGACAAAAAAACAATAGCCCCTAGTACATCTCCTTCGGATATGATAGGCGCAATCAGTTCATGCTTATACATTTCCGCATCTTCGTTTTCTAAAATGGGCACAAAATGATTCTCGTTTCTTGTGGCCACCACCGTGTTGCGCTGGCCGATGGTTTTTTCCATGGCTTGGGAAATATGTTTTTCCATGAACTCTTTTTTAGCGCCCCCGGATACGGCAATGATTTGGTCTTTATCTACAATACACGTAATATGTCCGGAGGTTTGAGCCAGGCTTTCCGCATACTCTTTTGCGAACGCTCCCAATTCCCCAATGGGGGAATACTTCTTTAAAATAATCTCGCCTTCTCTGTCGGTGAATATCTCTAAGGGGTCACCCTCTCGAATACGCAGTGTGCGACGTATTTCCTTTGGTATGACAACTCTTCCTAAGTCGTCAATCCTTCTCACGATTCCAGTCGCTTTCAACAAAAACTCCTCCTTGTGTTGTTTATCGTGTGTCACATTTCTCTCCTAAAAAATCTCCAACACTATTATTTGACATAAGAAACATTTCTATGCATTTTTGTTGGCATAATATTTTAAGATGGCAGGGGCTATTTCAGCCAAAGGCAGCTGCAAATCCAAGGCCCCTAATTCGTATGCAGCTTTGGGCATTCCGTAAACCACGCAGGTTTCTTTGTTTTGCCCAATGGTCTTTGCGCCGTTTAAATGCATAGCGTATAAACCCTTGGCCCCGTCCGCACCCATGCCGGTTAAAATGATGCCCAGCACGTTGGCTTTCATTACAGGGGCAATGGATTGAAACAACACGTCCGCAGCCGGCATCACCCCATGTACCTTTTGCCCCACAGCACAGTGCAGGGCCAGCCGGTTGTTGCTTTTGGTTAAGGTCATGTGTAGGTCTGCCGGGGCAATGTAAACCGTGCCGTTGCACAGGTATTCCATGTTGGTGGCTTCTTTAATGTCCATTTTACAAAGGTTGTTCAGCCGGTTGGCAAACAGCTTCGTAAAGCCAGAGGGCATGTGCTGCACCACCAAAATGGGCGGAATATCCCCCGGCAAATGGCGAAAAATGGTTTCCAGGGCATCGGTGCCACCGGTGGAAGAAGCGATGGCAATAATCTTATCCCGCTCTGTAATGGGGGCAAACAAATCCATGGGCCGCATTTTGGAAAGGGGCGCAGTGAAGGCGTCCATTTTTTGCTTGACACTTTTAATAAAGCTGTCAATGAGCAGGGGGGTGACCATGGCGGGCTTGGCAATAAAATGGGTGAAGCCCCCTTCAACCAGTGCCCGGGGCAATGTGGGTGTGTGGCCGGTGATAACAACCAGCAGGCTGTATTTTTCCTGCCATTGTTTGAGCAAAACCGTGTTTGGCAAAGCCCGGTCTACATCCAGAATGATAACATTGCTTTTGTGCTTGATAAGCTTGGACTCGGTGCTTAATAAATTTTCTGCAACAGACACCGCACCAATGCCGCCTAAGCGCACAAAACCTGCGCTTAAGGCGTTGTAAAAGGGGTTGTCTTGGGTTACCACAACAAGTCTGCAATCAATGGCTGGTATGACTGTCACCACCTTTTGAAAACTTTTTAATGAAAACTTTTAATCTTTGTTATCCAGCTTCAGGCCTTTTAATGCCAAAGCAATGGCATTGTTTGTTTCCGGCTTGTCATTTTCCTTGTTCAGCTTGTGCAAATAATTTTGCACGTCTTTTTTGGATAGCTGATTGCTTTCAGCTTTTTTCCGCTTGGCAAAGGCATCGTACTTTTCCCGGTAACCGCATACGCAGCTCACCCTTCTGCCGTCCCCTTCGCCCAACAGCTCTAGCTTTTTGTGGCAGTGGGGGCAACGGGCGTTCATGGTAATGGACAAATGCTTCACCGTGTGGCAAGCACGGTCTTGGCACACCAGCATCTTACCCTTTTTGCCGTTCACTTCCAGCATGAATTGCCCGCAGGAAGGGCAGCGGGTGGTGGTTAAATTGTCATGGCGGAAAACCGCCTGGCTGGCTTTAATGTCTGCAATGATACGCTGGGTATAGTCCCGTATTTCCTTTAAAAAAACATCTTTATTCAGCTGGCCTTTGGCAATTTTTAAAAGCTTTTGCTCCCATTGCCCGGTAAGCTGTGGGGAACAAAGTTCCGTAGGGGCCAGTTTTAAAAGCTGCCGCCCTTTGGCGGTGGTGAAAATGTCTTTGCCTTTTTTCTCAATTAAAAAGGAATCAAACAGCTTTTCAATGATGTCTGCCCGGGTAGCCACAGTGCCAAGGCCGCCCGTTTCCCCAAGGGTTTTGGCCAAATCTTTGTCTTGGGTGTCCATATATTTTGCAGGGTTTTCCATGGCGGAAAGCAGGGAGGCTTCATCAAAGGGTGCCGGAGGGTTGGTTTTACCTTCCGTCACTTTAAAAGTTGATAATGGTATTTTATCCCCTTTTTTCATAAATGGCAATGCCTGATCCTTTAAATTAAGACCATTTTCTTCTTCCTCGTCTGCCCAGACCGCATCAATGGCTTTAAAACCGGGCTCAATCACCCGTTTGCCCTTGGCAATAAAATTTTCACCGCCTGCATTGGCCTTTAAGGTGATGTGTTCGTAGACGCACGGGGGATGCAAAACGGCAAGGAAGCGCATCACCACCAGGTTGTATATTTTACGCTCTTTATCGTTTAAGTCTGAAAGTTGAACCCCTTGCTCTGTGGGGATGATGGCGTGGTGGTCGCTCACCTTGCTGTCGTCCACAAAATGGGGGGAGGCTTTAATGGGCTTGGCTAAAAGGCTCATACACAGCTTGCCGTAAGGGGGCATGGAACAGGCTCGCAAACGTTCGGGAATGGTGGCCACAATGTCCCCGGTTAAATAGCGGGAGTCTGTCCGGGGGTAGGTGAGGGCTTTGTGTTGTTCATACAGCCGCTGCATGATGGACAACGTTTCCTTTGGGGAAAAGCCATAACGCTTGGAAGCATCCCGCTGAAGCTCTGTTAAATCGTAGAGCCGGGGGGCAAATTCTTTTTTGGGGGTTGCGGAATGTTCCGTTACCGTGGCTTCCGTTACGGTTTTAAGCTTGGCGGCAATGGCTTGTATTTTTTCTCCATCGAAGCTTCTGGTGTCTCCGGATTTTGCATCTTGCCAGGTTAGATGAAAGCCTTTGGTGACAGCTTGAATGCCGTAATATTTTTTAGGGGTAAAGCTGCGTATTTCTTCTTCCCGCTTGGCAATGATGGCCACTGTGGGGGTTTGCACCCGGCCGCAGGAAAGCTGGCTGTTAAACTTGGTGGTGAGCGCACGGGTGGCGTTAATGCCCACCAACCAGTCTGCTTCGGCCCGGGCTTTGGCGCTTTGGCTTAAGGCCTCATACAACCGGCCGTCTTTTAAGTTTTGGAACCCGTCTTTAATGGCTTTGTCGGTCACAGAGGAAATCCATAGCCGTTTCACCGGCTTTTGGCAGCCGCACTTTTCCAAAATCCAGCGGGCTACAAGTTCGCCTTCACGGCCGGCGTCTGTGGCAATGACAATGTTGCCCACATCTTTGCGCTGCAACAGCCCTTTCACCACACCGTACTGCTTGGCGGATTCTTTAATGACCACCAGCTCTAAATGTTTGGGCATGATGGGCAGGTCTTCCAGGTTCCAGTCTTTGTAGCGGGTGTTATATTTTTCAGGGTCTGCCAGGGTGACCAGATGGCCCAACGCCCAGGTGACCACGTATTGGTTGCCTTCCATGCAGCCGTTTGAACCTTGTTTGCAGCCCAGCACCCGGGCGATGTCTTTGCCCACCGAGGGCTTTTCCGCAAGCACCAGTGTTTTCATAGGGGTAAACTCCTTATCTTTCCAATTGATTCTTTATGACCTATTATGGCACAAACTGGATGAAATATCAAATGAAAAAGGGTGCGGCAAATTTGCCGCACCTTAAACTGTAAGAAAGGCTTTTGGGAAACTTTTTCGAGAAAAAGTTTCCCAAACCCTTCAAAAAGCGCTTTTACATAAATGCCGCAGAGCGGCATTTAATAAAGTTTTTACACCGCTTTTTTTAAAAAGCGGTTGGGGTTCGGGGCAAAGCCCCGAGGTTTAAATGTGCGCTTGCCGTGGGTTAGTCCCCAAAAGACACGCCCAAACTTCTGGCCACCCGCACCAGTTCCCCGTCAGGTCTTACGGTTTTGGTGGTACCAATCACTTTTTCAAGGCTTTCATACGCCATTTGCCCTTTACGCAAGCACACCATGTTGCCAAAGTGCTGGTCGTGAATCAAATGGGCTGCAGCCACACCGTAACGGCAGGAAAGCACCCGGTCGTGGGCAGAAGTTTCGCCCCCACGTTGGATGTGCCCCAAAGCCACACTGCGCACTTCATTGGGCACCAAGGGTTCCAGCTTGTGGGCCAGGTAAGCACCCACACCGCCGTAACGCACAGGGTCTGGGCTGTCTTCCACCAGCTTGCCCACAACCGCTTGGCCGCCTTTTTCCATGGCGCTTTCGGAAACCACAATAACGGTAAACTCCTTGCCGTTGCGTTTGCGTTCTTGTATTTTTTCAACCACTTTGTCAACACTGTAAGGAATTTCAGGTATCAATATAACGTCTGCCGAACCGGCAATGCCGGATTCCAAAGCAATCCACCCAGCGTTACGGCCCATAACCTCTACAATCATCACCCGGCGGTGGCTTTCCGCAGTGGTGTGAATGCGGCCAAGGTTTTCTGTAACAATGTTCACAGCGGTGTCGAAACCAAAGGTGGTGTCTGTGGATTGCAAGTCGTTGTCAATGGTCTTAGGTACGCCGATGACATTAATGCCTTTGCGGGCAAAGTCTCTGGCGCTGGTTAATGTTCCGTCTCCGCCCAGCACCACCAGGGCATCTACCCCTTCGGCCTTCATGTTTTCAATGGCCACGTCTGAAACGTCTTTGTGTACTTTTTCGCCGTTCTCTTCCACAAGGTAGTTGAACAGGTTGTCCTTGTTGGAACTGGATAAAATGGTGCCGCCTCTGTGCAGAATGCCTGAAACAGTGAGCATGTTAAGGGGAATATAGTCGTTCATATATAACCCTCTATACCCGAAACGGTACCCGAGCAGCTCGTAACCGTACTGGGAAATACAAGTTTTTGTTAAAGCATAAAGCACGGCATTTAACCCCGGCGCATCGCCGCCGCCTGTCAGCACACCAATTTTTCTTTTTGGCATAAGCTTCCCTCCTTTTTTGCTTATTATATAAAAAATCTTTTTTATTGTACAGGATATTTAACGGCATGTGAAAAAACCGGCAATGTGCCCTCGGGCAGATAGGTGAGCTGCCCTTCCACCAGCAATGTGACAGATTCAACTCCAGAAAGGCTAAAGCCCGTGTTGGCCAGCTGGGCGGTTAAGCACTTTTCTGTATAACCTCCGCCGTATTGGGTAATGGCTTGGGATAAATTGACAAATAGGTGGCCCTCTGCATAAAAGGTACCAAGCACTTGAACGTTTTCTGGCATAAACCCTAGGTCTGGGTCTGCCAGCAATGCTTCAAAAAGGGCCTGGGCTTGTTCTTCCATGCTTTCCTCAAGAGGAAGATCCACAGGCTTTGTTTGCCAAAAGGGCTGGCCTTCACGGTCAAAGTCTAAAATATACAAGGTGCCTTCCTCTGCTGCACGCACCTTTTGCGGAAAAATAAAGATGGCGCATAATACCAGCAATATGAGCAACAGTCTAAGTTTCATACACATCCCCGGCTTTCTTTTTATCGGTTACCTCGTCTCTATTCATCTTAACGGATGCATCAGCCGGAAAACAAGGCAAATCCTTCGTCAAATGGCGCTAATATGTTTTATTTTTCTTTGGGTTCAAACACCAATGCTGCCAAAAAGCTAAACACCACCGCTGCCGAAATACCCGCAGCTGTAGCTTTTAAACCACCGGTTAAAACCCCGGACAAGCCTTTGGTGTCTACCTCCGCCTTCACCCCTTTGGCCAGTAAGTAGCCAAAACCCGGCAACGGCACCGTGGCCCCGGAACCGGCAAAGTCTACCAGCTTCTCATAGATGCCCAGGCCGCCCAAAATCACCCCGGCCACCACAAACAGCACCAGTATGCGGGCAAAAGACAGCTTGGTTTTGTCCAGCAAAATTTGACCCAGCACACAAATGCCGCCCCCTACTAAAAAGGCATTCACATAATTCATAAGCATACTCCTTTTTTATTGCCATTGGCTTCTTCGACAAAATTCTTATGGATTTTTGTAATATGTACCCATTAATCAAGGATTATGCAGAAAAATATTGCAAAGTGATTCATGTTACTTTATAATAATGTGCAATATATACGGGCGTTAAAATACGCTGCATGTTGTTAAAATCTTTTTAAGAAATGGAAAATGCGCATGAAAAAAACTGTGGCGGTTATAGGCGGCGGCCCGGCAGGCATGATGGCGGCCGGTATGGCGGCGTCTTGTGGCCACCGTGTCACCATATTTGAAAAAAACGATAGGCTTGGCAAAAAGCTACTCATTACCGGCAAAGGCCGGTGCAACATCACCCACGCAGGGGACGTAGAAGACCTGCTGCATAATATTCCGGGGAACGCTTCCTTTTTGTATAGCGCCTTTTATGGGCTGGACAGTGAGGCCACCCGGCAGTTTTTTCATAACTTGGGGCTGCCCACGGTGGTGGAGCGGGGGAACCGGGTGTTTCCCCAGTCTGGCAAAGCGGCTGATGTGCTGGAGGCCTTGCAACGGTTTTTGAACCGGGAAGGGGTAGCCATTCGCTACGGTGCAGACATTGTGCAGTTAGACACCAACGACGGCACCGTCACTGGGGTGATAGACCAAAAGGGTAACCGTTACAAAGCCCAGGCAGTGATTATTGCTACTGGCGGGCTGTCTTACCCCACCACCGGTTCCACCGGTGAAGGTTATACCCTGGCAAAAACCGTGGGCCATTCTGTAACCCCCCTGCATCCTTCTTTGGTGCCCCTTATTGCGGCGGAAAGCTGGGTGAAGGAGCTACAAGGGCTTTCCTTAAGAAACGTGGGTTTAACCGTCAAGGTGGCAGGCAAAAAAGTATACGAAGACTTTGGGGAAATGTTGTTCACCCATTTTGGGTTGTCTGGCCCGGTGGTGCTTAGTGCCAGCCGAGCAGTTTTGGACAAGCTGAATCAAAGGCCAGTCTTTAGCTTTGACTTAAAACCTGCCTTAACGGAAAAACAGCTGGATACCCGTCTTTTAAGAGACTTTGAAAAATATAAAAATAAAGACTTTATCAACAGCCTGGACGAACTGCTGCCCCAAAAGCTTATTCCTGTGGTGGTGAGCCGTTTGGGCATAGACCCTAGGCAAAAGGTGCACTTAATCACCAAAGCTCAGCGGAAAGAATTTTTGCAGCTGTTAAAGGCTTTTGATGTAACGGTTACCGGCACCCGTGGTTTTAAAGAAGCGGTAATTACCGCCGGGGGTGTGCAGGTGGATGAAATTCGCCCTAACAACATGGCTTCTAAGCTGGTGCAAGGGCTGTATTTTGCCGGCGAGGTGCTGGATGTGGACGGTTACACCGGCGGATTTAACCTGCAAATTGCTTTTTCCACCGGCTACTTGGCCGGGCAGGGCATTGAATAAATTTTATATACAGAATAAAGCAGAATAGAGGGGAACCGTTATTTTTTATATTCAAGGTGCAATTACATGCGCCAACACCCGAGAAGACATTTTAGAAAGCACAAAAACATTACTCACAGCCATTATTGAAGAAAACGATATAGATAAGTCTCATGTGAAAGCCATCACTTTCACGGCCACAAAAGACTTAACCGCTGTTTACCCGTCAGAGGTGGCCCGGGAAATGGGTTTGTACCACACAGCCATGGTGTGTGCCCAGGAAATGGATGTGGAAAACGGCTTAAAGCATTGCATCCGGGTGATGGTATCTGTGGAAGGGCGGCATAGCCACGGTAAACCCATATTTTTACGAGAAGCGCAGGTGTTGCAGGTGAATGAACGGCCAGAGCATCTTCCGGCGGCAGAGCAACATCGCAAGGTGTATGCCATTGCCATAGACGGCCCAAGCGGAGCAGGCAAAAGCACCATTGCCAAAATGGTGGCCAAAGCACTGGGCTTTGTGTATATCGACACCGGGGCCATGTACCGTGCCACGGCGCTGCACTGCTTAAACAACGGGGTGTACCCCGGGGACGAGGAAGGGGTTTTGGGGCTACTGCCCGAACTGAACATTTCCATTCGCCACATTAAAGACAGCCAGCATATTTTTCTGCAAGGGGTGGATGTGACCCATGCCATTCGTCAAGATACGGTGGCAGACGGGGCCTCTAAAGTGGCTGTGCTGGAAGGGGTGCGCCAAAAGCTGGTGGCCATGCAGCGGGCTTTGGCCAAGCGCAAAAGTGTGGTGATGGACGGCCGGGACATTGGCACTTATGTGCTGCCCAATGCCGCTTTAAAAATATATTTGGATGCGTCCGTGGCCGAACGGGCAAGACGGCGGGTGGCAGATTTAGAGGCACGGGGGTTTGCGCCTGACCCTGAACAGGTGTATGCGGAACTGGTGGCCAGAGATTACAGAGACACCAACCGGACGGCTTCCCCCTTACGCCGGGCACAAGATGCCCAGTTTTTACTGACAGACGGCATTACCCCAGACGAAGTGACCCAGCGCATTATACAGGCTTTTCGCCAATGCACCGGCAAGGAAACGGAGTAATGCCATGGAGATTATATTAGGGAAATATGCAGGGTTTTGCCGGGGCGTTTCCTTGGCCCTGTCTGAAATTGAGAAAAATATGGCACAAACTAAACTGTGTACTTATGGCTCTATCATTCACAATAAGGCAGTGACGGACAAGCTGGAAAGCGCCGGAGTGCGCATTATTGACGAATTAAGCCAGGCAGAGGGCGCAACGGTGGTGATTCGCACCCATGGGGTGCCCCCGGCAGTTTACGAAACCTTGGAGCAACAAGGTGTGCCCTATATGGACTGCACTTGCCGGGACGTAAAAAGGATTCATGCCATTGCGGAAGAAACCATGGCCCAGGGACGGCAGCTCATTATTGTGGGTAACGCCCAACATCCAGAGGTGGTGGGCATTAACGGCTTTGCCGGAGACAAGGCCATCATCATTGGAGAGCCGGAAACGGTGGACAGCTTGTCATTCCCAAGCAACCAAGCCTACACCCTGGTGGTGCAAACCACGTATATACAAGAAAAGTTTAACCATATCTTGGAGAAATTGAAAGCCAAGCCCATTGAACTCACTGTGCACAATACCATCTGCCCGGCCATGCAAAACCGGCAGCAGGAAGCGGAAGCATTATCCCACAAAGTAGATGCGATGGTGGTTATTGGAGACAAAAACAGCTCAAATACTGTAAAATTATTTGAAATATGCAAGAATAATTGTCGAAAAACATATTTAATTGAAAGTGTAGAAGATTTACAGTTGAAACTTTTTCATAATAATGATAAAATTGGAATAGTTGCCGGTGCATCCACGCCGCCGGACATCATAAAGGAGGCTTTTTTAACCATGAGCGAGCTTGATAACAATATGCAAGGACTGTCCCAGCAGGAGAACAACAGTCCGGCAGAACCATTGTCCCAGAATGCGGGCCAGGCAGAGGACAATGCCCCAGCTGCACAAAACCAAACTTTTGAAGAAATGCTGGACCAATCCTTTGTGACGTTGCGTACCGGCGATGTGGTAAAGGGCACAGTCATCCGTGTAACCAATGGGGAGGTGTCCGTGAACCTTGGCTACAAATCTGATGGACTTATCCCCAGGGGAGAATTTTCCGAAGACCCGGCTGTGGACCCCGCCCAATGCTTACAGCCCGGTGACGACATTGACGTGTTTGTTGTTCGTGTGAATGATGGCGACGGCAATGTGTTGCTTTCCAAAAAGAAAATTGATGCCAAAAAGGGTTTTGACGAAGTGGAAGCTGCGTTCAACAACAAAACCCCCATTGAAGGTAAAGTGACCGAAGTGGTCAAGGGCGGCCTTGTGGTGAATGTGAAAGGTGTGCGCGTGTTTGTGCCATCTTCCCAAGTATCCAACCGCTATGTTGAAGACTTACAACCTTTTAAAGGTCAAAATATGACATTGGAAATATTGGAATTTGAAAAAGGCAAACGCCGCATCGTTGGCGGACGCCGGGCATTGGCCACCAAAGAACAAGATGTTGCCAAAGAACGTGTGTTCAACACCATTGAACCCGGCCAGGATATTGAAGGCGTGGTTAGCCGCATCTCTCCTTTCGGTGCATTTGTGGACTTAGGCGGCGTGGACGGCTTGATTCACATTTCCCAAATGTCTTGGGGCCGTGTGAAAAAAGTGTCTGACGTGCTGGCAGAAGGCGCCAAAGTAACCGTGCGTGTGCTGGAAGTGGACAAAGAGCGGGGCCGCATTTCCCTTTCCTTGAAAGATACCGGCGGCAACCCATGGGATTCCGTTACTGAAAAATACCATGTAGGCGACATTGTTGAAGGCAAAGTGGTACGTATGACAACTTTCGGCGCTTTTGTAGAGCTGGAAGAAGGCGTAGACGGTCTGGTGCACATTTCTCAAATTGCTAACAAACATGTGGCCAAGCCTGAAGATGAATTGCAAATTGGCCAAGTCATCCAGGTGAAGGTTATGGATGTTCAAAAAGAAAACAGCCGCATCAGCTTGTCTAAACGGGAAGCAGACGGTGTGGAAGAAGTGGCAGAAGACGTTGCGCCGGAAGAAATGGGTGCAGATGAAGCTGCAGAATAATTGAGGTTAACCAACCCCTGTATGCGCTGTGCGTATGCAGGGGTTTTTGCGTGGCGGCAGATTTTGCAAATGTATTGCGGCTGTCTATGGTTGACTTTCCCGCTAAAATATGGTATCAATTACGATATACCATGATATGCAAAACTTGTAGCAATGAAAAATAGGAGGGTGCGCCTATGCCATCTAAAATTAAAAACGAGTACGGACAGATTACCATAGAAAACGAGGTTGTGGCTCGCATTGCAGGGCTGGCGGCTATGGACTGCTATGGCATTGTGGGCATGGCGGCAAAAAACATGAAAGACGGCATTGTCCAGCTTTTGAAGCGGGAAAGCCTGACCAAGGGCATCCAGTTTCGCATGTTGGAAGACGGCCTGGAAATAGACTTCCATATTATTGTAGAATATGGCACCAACATTTCTGCCATTGCAGACACACTGATCAGTACGGTGAAATATAAAGTTGAGGAATACGTGGGCCTCCGTGTTGAAAAGATTAACATTTTCGTGGAAGGTGTCCGGGTGGACAGTTAGTCTGCTTGGACAGCTAATCGGAGGGAACGCATATGAAGCAGTATATCGACGGGAACACCATGAAAAAGATGGTGGTGGCCGGTGCCAACGCACTAACCAAACAACAACAACTTATTGATGCCCTAAACGTTTTTCCTGTGCCGGATGGCGACACAGGCACCAACATGTCTTTAACCATGGCGGTGGCGGCAAGGGAAGCTTTAAATTTGGAAAACCCAACCGCATGGCAAGTGTCCAAGGCGGTTTCAAGCGGTTCTTTGCGTGGGGCAAGGGGCAATTCCGGGGTGATTTTGTCCCAGCTTTGCCGGGGCTTTGCCAAAGGCATTGAAAACAAAGAAACTGTGGATGGTTCAGACATTGCCCTGGCTTTTGAACAAGCCGCAGCCACCGCATACAAAGCGGTGATGAAGCCCAAGGAAGGCACCATTCTAACAGTGGCCAACGCTTTGGCAGACATGGCCGCCCAGTGTGCCTTAGACGACGAGGACATGGACAGCTTTTGTAAAAAAGTGATTGCCCATGGCAACAAGGTGTTAAAAGAAACCACGGCCATGCTGCCGGAACTAAGGGCTGCCAACGTGGTGGATGCCGGGGGCAAAGGGCTGATGTGCATTTTGGAAGGGGCTTATGAAAGCCTGTCTGTGGAAGGGGACATAACGCTGGTCACAGACAGCCCATCTGCAGGGCCTGTGGTTTTCCAGGGTGGGGAAGCCCAGAACATCACCTTCGGCTATTGCACCGAGTTTTTCATTCAGCCGGAGCGTGTAACAGAAGACATGGAACAACGGTTAAAAACATACTTAGAAACCATGGGAGATTCCATTGTGATGGTGGCCGACGAGGAAATCATCAAAGTACACGTGCACACAGAGCACCCGGGCAGTGTGCTGGAGTTTGCTTTAAACATGGGCCAATTAAGCAGCCTTAAAATAGAAAACATGCGGTTGCAAAACGAAAGCGCCGTGAGCTTTTTGCCGGGGCAAAGCAACCAAAAGCAGGACAACCCTTCCACCATACAAGCAAACACCCATCAAGGAGAGCCGGTGGACATGGGCTTTGTGGCGGTGGCCGCGGGAGAAGGGCTGGCGGACTATTTCAAAGGGCTGGGTGTGGACGTGGTCATTCAAGGGGGACAAACCATGAACCCCAGCACCAACGACATTTTAACGGCCATTCAGCAGGTACACGCCAAAGACGTGTTTGTGTTCCCCAACAACAAAAACATTATTCTGGCGGCTAGGCAGGCGGCGGAAATGGTCACGGACAAAACCGTCCATGTGGTGCCCACCACCACCGTTCCCCAAGGCATATCTGCCATGGTGGCCTACTTGCCCATGCTTTCCGCACAGGAAAACCTTGAAAGCATGGAAATGGCCATTGGCCAGGTGAAAACCGGCCAGCTGACTTATGCGGTGCGGGATTCTTCTGTGAACGGTAAGGCCATTCAAACGGGCGACATTTTGTGTATGCTGGATAATGAAATCGTCCTTACTGGGACAGACATGGCCCAAGCCGCCCAGGCGTTGCTGGACATGATGCTGGAAGACTGCACGGAAGGCAGCATTGTGGGCATTTATTACGGCCAGGGCGTGGAAGAAGCCCATGCCCAAGCGCTGTGCCAATATGTTGAAGCAAAATACCCCGGGCTGGATTTAGAGTGCCGCTCTGGCGGCCAGCCTTTGTATGATTATATTTTTTCTGTGGAGTAAGCCGGATGGCCTTGGATTGTCCAACCCTTAATGCAAATGTATCCCAACTTAAAAACATAGGACCCAAACGCCTAGCCTTGTTAAACAGGCTGGGCATTTTTACCGTGGAAGACTTGGTGTGTCACTTTCCACGGGATTACCAAGACCGAAGCAAGGCGGTGCCTCCATGGGAGGTAACAGCGGGAACGGTGAACACCGTGTTGGCCACCGTGAATGCTGCGCCCCAAACAGCCGGGCTAAGACGGAAGGCCGTTACCAAGCTTATGTTAGGGGACAAGCGTGGGTTTCTGGAAGTGGTATGGTTTAACCAGCCCTACCTGCGCACCACCTTTACCAAAGGCAGCCAAGTGATGCTCACCGGCATGGTCACCAGCGAGAAAGGCAAAATGACCATGCGCCAGCCGGATTTTGAGGTGCTGAAAGGGGATGAATCCCTGTCCTTTGGACGCATCATTCCCATTTATCCGGCAACCGCCCAGCTGTCCCAAAAAATACTGCGCAGCCTCATTCATGCTGCGTTGCAGGAAGTGATGCCACAGTTTGCGGAAGTGCTGCCGGGGGAAGTGCAGAAAACCTATGGCCTATGTTCCAAGGACTATGCCGTCACCAACATTCACTTCCCGGAAAACGACCGGGCCTTTTTCGTGGCCCGGAAGCGGCTGGTGTTTGAAGAACTGCTGGTGTTGCAGCTGGCACTCTTTGAAATGAAAGGGATGATGCGCCGCCCTTGCGCCTTTCAAACGGTGAACCCGGATGCAAAGCCCTTGCTGGACGGAATGCCCTTTGCCATGACCGGGGCACAGCAGCGGACGCTTGCGGAAATTCGGGAAGACTTAACCTCCGGCTTTGTGATGAACCGGCTCATCCAGGGGGATGTTGGCTCTGGCAAAACCGCCGTGGCCATGGCGGCGGTGTATATAGCGGTGGCAGGTTCACCGGGGGCGCAAGGGGCGTTGATGGCCCCAACCGAGGTGCTGGCCACCCAGCATTACCAAAGCTGCAAAGCCATGTTTGAGCCTTTGGGCCTTACGGTGACGCTGTTGGTGGGGGCCATGACGGCCAAAGCCAAGCGGGCTGCCAGGGAACAGATTGCCAGCGGGGAAAGCCGCCTGATTATCGGCACCCACGCCCTCATTCAAGACACGGTGGACTTTTATGACCTGCGGCTGGTGATTACAGATGAACAGCACCGTTTCGGGGTTCGGCAACGGGCAGTGCTTCAAGAGAAGGGGGTAACCCCTCACGTGCTGGTGATGACTGCCACCCCCATTCCCCGGACACTGGCCCTTATTTTGTACGGAGACATGGACGTTTCCATCATGAACGAAATGCCCCCCGGGCGCAGCCCAGTGCGCACGTACCGGGTGAACACCGGGTACAGAGAGCGGTTGTACGCCTTTATGGCCAAGGAGATCGATGCGGGGCGGCAATGCTACGTCATTTGCCCCCTGATAGAAGAATCGGAAAAGCTGCCGTTGCAAGCGGTGACGGCTTATGTGGAGAAAGTGGCAGAAGCCTTGCGTCCTCGGCGGGTGGAATGCCTTCATGGAAAAATGACAGCGGAAGAAAAGAACGATTTAATGACCCGGTTTGCCCAAGGGGACATTGACGTGCTGGTGTCCACCACCGTCATTGAGGTGGGCATTAACGTACCCAACGCTACGGTGATGGTGGTGGAAAATGCAGAGCGTTTCGGTTTGGCGCAACTGCACCAGCTGCGGGGGCGGGTAGGCCGGGGTGCCCATCTGTCCACCTGTGTGCTGGTGACGGATAGTGAGAGCACCGTTTGCCAAAAACGAATGGCTGCCATGACCCAAACCCACGACGGCTTTGTCATTTCTGATATGGACTTGAAGCTGAGAGGGCCGGGGGATTTTTTCGGCACCAAGCAGCACGGTTTGCCGGAATTGCGCATTGCCAACTTGTATCAGGACATGGAAATTCTGAAGCAAGTGCAGGGGCTGGCCAAAGAATTGGCCGATAAAAATGCCTTGCAAACACAGCCCGCTTATAGGCATTTGGCAAATGCGGTGCATACTTTTCTTAATCATTGTCTAAAAAAAGTAGGGCTATAAGGCTCACGTTATGTTACAATAACATGAAAACAGTTTACAACTGCCGATTTTTTGATATAATGATAGAATTAAACTGAAAAAAGGGGCTGTGCCCATGCGTGTGATAGCCGGCACGGCCAGGGGTTTAAAGCTTTTGGCGCCACAGGCGGAGGTTGTCCGCCCCACGGCAGACCGGATGAAGGAATGCTTATTTAATATGTTGCAAAGCCAAATGCCTTGCGAAAGGTTTTTGGATGTGTTTAGCGGCTCTGGTGCCATTGGCATTGAGGCATTAAGCCGGGGCGCACAACAAGCCGTGTTCATTGAACAGGACAAGCGTTGTGCCCAAACCATTGTACAAAACTTGGAAAAAGCCAGAATGCTTCAAAAAAGCCGTGTGTTTACGGAAGATTATGCTTCTGCCTTGGCCCGATGCGGGCAAGAGGGTTTGCAATTCCACATTATTTTTTTAGACCCCCCATACGGCCAAGGTTTTTTAGAAAAAGCGCTGGCCAAAATTGTGGCATACCACTTGCTGCAACCGGGTGGACTAATCGTGGCAGAGCAGAGCACAACCGAAGCTGCACCTGAAGTTTCGGGGCTTACACTGTTGAAGCAAAAGAGCTACAAAACCACAACCTTTGCATTTTTGGAGGCTGAAAGATGATTGCCGTATACCCCGGCACCTTCGACCCGGTAACCAGCGGACATCTGGATATTATTGCTAGAATGGCGGGCATTTCCCAGCGGCTTTATGTGGCCGTGCTGGACAATGTGGCCAAGAAAACTTTATTTACCGCACAAGAGCGGCTGGCTCACCTGGCCAAAGCCACGGCCCATTTGCCCAATGTTGAAACCATGACCTTCGATGGGCTTCAAGTGGAGCTGTGTATGCAGGTGGGGGCTAATGTCATTATTCGGGGGCTGCGGGGCGCAGGGGATTTGCCTGCGGAACAAACCATCGCCTACGGCAACACCATGATGTGCCCCCAGGTGGAAACTTTGTTTGTGCCAACATCGGCGGCCTATGCATTTTTAAGTTCCAGCCTGGTGCGGGAAATTGCAGCCTTTGGCGGGAATATAAGCGGTATGGTGCCGCCTGATATAGAAAAAGCCATACACATTAAAATGAAAAGTCGGGAGGCGTAAAATGGAATCTTTACTGGACTATTTAGATATGCTGGAGGATTTACTGGAAAACAGCAAGTCTGCCCCGTTTTCAAATAAAATTTCAGTAGACAGAGAGCAAATTTTCGATATTATGAGCGAAATTCGCATGAACCTGCCCATTGAAATGCGGCAGGCCCAGCGTATTATTGAAGACCACGACAAAATTATTGCCGAAGCCAGAAGCAAGGCGGAACACATCATCCGGGAGGGTGAAGTGCGTGCACAACAGCTGGCGGATGAGCATGAAGTGTATAAAATGGCGGTGGAACAGTCTAACCAGCTCATTGACGAAATGAAGAAAAAGGCCAGAGACATGCGCCTGAATGCTTTGGATTATGCCGATGAAATTTTGTCTAAAACAGAAAATGCCATTCGGGAAACCATGAGCAGCTTAAACGGCCAGTACCGCACCATTGAAGACAGCTTTATGGAAACCATTGAAGTGCTGTACAGCAACCGTCAGGAACTGCGGGGCGGCAAAGAATAATTTTAATAGTATTTGCGCCGTTTTTTTCCGAAACTCAAGCGAAAAATACTTACAATGATGACAAGGGCTAGAAGGGCCGCCACAGACATGGCAAACAGCCCGCAAGCATAAAGCACATTGTGCAGCACATCCCAGGAAAGCTGCTGGTAAACCGGCACAAAACCTGCTTGGGATTGAGAAGAAAACCCTTTCATGCACACTGGATACAACACATAAGCTGCAACAGCTGCCATTACCCCATGGATGACTTTGGACAAAAAAGTGACCATGGGGTTTATGTCTGTGTGGCGGGTAAAGGCCACGGTTTGGGCAAAAATAGACAGCCCGCCAAAAGATACAAGGCCAGTGACAATGGCGGCTTGCATTTGGTTTATGCCTTCCGCCGCCAGCACCTTGCAGCCGTTGGTCACCTCCACAAAGCCAATGAACGCCCCGGAAAACGCCTGCTCGCTAAGCCCCATGGTTTGGATAAGGGGTGCGCAAAGGGCCGTTAACAGGCCGATGCAGCCGGTAACCGTCAGGATACGGGCCAATACGCAAAACAGCACAATAAAGCCTCCCACGGTGACAATGGTTTCCATGGCTTGCCGCACACTGTCCCCTAAAAGTTGGCCAAAGGAACGGCCGTCTGCTTGCCGGGCTTGGCGCAGGCTTCTGAACGCCTGGCGCAAAAGGTTCTTGTTTGGCTGGGTGGGCTGGGGTTTTTGATAACGGTAGAACTTAAACAAAAGCCCCGTAAACAGGGCAGCAACCATGTGGCAGCCCATTAAAAAATAACCAAAGCTCACGCTTTGAAACATGCCCAGCCCCACAGCACCCAGCATGAACAAGGGGCCCGAATTGTTGCAGAAAGCAAGCAGCCGTTGGGCTTCCACCCGATTCACTTGCTTGGTATCCCGCAGCATGGCCACAGCCTTTGCGCCTACCGGGTAGCCGGAAGTAAGCCCAGTGACCAACGCATAACCCCCGCAGCCGGGCACACCAAAAACCGGCAGCATCACCGGCTCCAGCAAGGTGCCTAAAAAGCTGACAAACCCAAGCCCTGCCAGCAAGTTGGTGCCGATGATAAAGGGCAGCAGGGCGGGCATGACGTTGTTAAACCACAAAGAAAGCCCTTCTCTGGCGGCGGACAAAATGTCTGTGGGGAATAAAATGATTAAAATATTGAAAACAGCCACCAACGCTGGTATAATGAAGCCGGATAAGGGAGAAGGCTCTTTTTTTTTCATCTCTTTTTCTGTAAATATGGCTTCCATAACATCCCTCTTTTCTTGACTTAATATATGCGTGAGGGGCTGTATTCAGAAGAATTTCGGCGGATGAGCAATGAATAAATGGGGGAGGGGATTGGATTGGGTACGGATAAACGCAACGGCAGCAAAAATGCTTCCCGCAGCGGCGGGCCAATGCGCCCTAAAGGTCAACCTGGCCAAAAGCCGCCCCGGCAGGAACCTCCAAAAAGAAGTGGGTCCAGTACAGCAAAAAGGGCGAAAGGCGCAGGGCTGCAAAAAGGCAGGCCAAAGCCCAGCCCTAACCCAAAGGCCAAGCCAAAGGTCAAAGGCAAGGCAAAACCTAAAACAAAGCCGCCTGTTCGGCGTAAAAATAAAAGCGTAGACTTAGAGGCTTACCGCAGAAAGCGTGCACTGGCCAAACAACGGGTGGCCAGCATTTCCGGTGCCATTGCCCTGGCCATGATTTTTTTGGCTGTGGGGGCGTATTTGTTACGAGGCGCTTTTACCATGGTTAAAAAGCCCCAGGTAGCCACGGTGGTGGTGGAACTGGGCAGTATAGACGGCCCAGGGGAACTGCCGGGTGTGATTATTCGGGATGAAACCGTGTATCAAAGCCCTGCCGAGGGAACCCTGTATTTTAATTTTAGTGACATGGACAAGCTAAAGCCAGGGGCGCAGGTGTGCGCCATTCAAAACGATGTGGCGGTACAGGAAATTAGCACCGAACTGGCAGGCGTGGAAACCGAAATATTGGACTTGCAAAGCCGGAGGGAAAACTATTCCGGGTTCAGTGAAGACGTGAAACGCACCAACAAACAAATACAAGACATGGTGGATGCAGGTGTGCTCCATTTAATGGGAGGCAGCTTTCAAGGGCTGTATGCCTTAAAAGAAGATGTGAACCGCAGCCTGGACGTGCGCAACAACATGATGATGACCGAAAACCGGGGCAGTGTGAAGGATATGGTGGCGCAAAAGCAGTCTTATGAGAAGCTGCTGGGTGAAAATGTGGCCGTCATTTCTGCCAACAAAGGCGGGGTGCTTAGCTACACGGTAGACGGCCAGGAAAGCGTTTACACCTTTGAAAACATGCATACCCTTACAGAGACGCAAACCAAAGTGAAGGCAGATGCAGACCGAATAGAGCGCAAAAAGGTGGTGGCAGCCGGAGACCCTATTTTTAAAGTGGTTACGACTAACGAGTGGTACATTGCCGCTTACGTGCCCCAAAACCAGAGTATGGCCTGGCAAGAAGGGGATAGCCGGCTGTTGTATGTGGCCAAAGACAATGCCTACATGCCAGTGGAAACGATGATTAACACCATCACCCCAGGGGAAAAAACCAATTTTGTGCTGTTTAAGTGCAGCAAATATATGATGGATTTTTTGAATCAACGCAGTGTAAGTTTCAAGTTGTCTGAATCTGGGGAGCAAGGGTTGAAAGTGCCGGTGATTACGGTGGCGGATAAAACCCTTCTAAAGATTCCCAACGCCTTTGTGTATGACAATGGCAAGAAAATGGTGATTCGCAAAGGGCCGCAAGTGGATGAAACCCTTGAAATTAAGCCTAAAGATGCGGATGATATGTATACATACGTCTTTCTGGATGATGCCAGTGTGCTCAAGCTGGGGGACGTGCTGGTGAACAATGACGACAAAACCAAAACAGTGGCCCTCAATGAAGTGGAAAACGTAAAAGGGTTGTTTGTGTTAAACAACGGCTATGCAGACTTTAAAAAGGTGCGTATCACCCCCGAAACCCCTAAAAACAACGACTACATCATTTTAGACCCGGAGACAAACAAGCAAATTCGGGTGAACGACCGTATTGTGTACGACACCAAATCGGTGGTGGATGGCCAGAAGCTGGAATAACCGCCACATTGAACAGGAAAGAAAGGTGGAAAGCATGGATACCATCAAGCTAAATTTAGAGGACATTCGCAACCGCATTGCACAGGCGGCGGAAAAGTCCGGGCGCAAGGCGGAAGACATAACCCTGGTGGGGGTGACCAAAACCATAGACCCCCAGCGCATTCAGCAGCTGGTGGACTTGGGTGTGACCAACTTGGGTGAAAACAAGGTGCAGGAAATTTGCGAAAAGCACCCTGTGATTACAGGCAACCCATCCTGGCACATGATTGGCCACCTGCAAACCAACAAAGTGCGGCAGGTGATAGACAAGGTGACCATGATTCATTCGGTGGACAGCTTGCGTCTGGCCCAGGAGATTGAAAAGCGGGCAGAAATGATGGGCCTTGTGGTGCCGGTGCTGTTGGAAGTGAACATGGGCGGGGAAGAAACCAAGTCTGGCGTGTCGGAAAATGAGACGTACGCCTTGGCTAAATCTGTTGCAGAAATGCCCCATGTTTGCTTAAAAGGGCTGATGACGGTGGCGCCTTTTGTCGAAAATCAGGAGAAAAACAGGAATCTTTTCAGAAAAATGAGAAATTTATTTATTGACATTCGTGGTAAATTTGACCATAATAGTAGCATCACCTTTTTATCTATGGGCATGACCAATGATTATGAAGTGGCAATTGAAGAAGGCGCAAACATTGTTCGCATTGGGACAGGCCTTTTTGGCGCAAGATACTACGGTTAAGAACCTGTAGGCATACGGGTTCAAAGTTTAAATACCAATGGGGAGGAAGTAACATGAGTATACTGCACAAAGTGCGCAGTTACATGCTGGGTACCGATTATGACGAGGACCTTTACGAAGAGGATGCATACGAGGAAGAGGAAGAGTATGAGGAACCGCCCATAAGAGAATCCCGCTCTCGGGAAAGAGACGTGACCCCATATCACCATAATCGAAGAGGGGAAAGAGAAAGAGATTCCAAAGTGGTGAACCTGCCCTCTAGCCTTGGTGCTGAAATGAAGGCCAATGTGGTCATTTGTCATCCCACAGTGGTGGACGATGCCACGTCCATCTGCGACCATTTAAGAAATAATGAAATTTGTGTGGTAAACTTAGAAGGCGTGGAACGTGCCAACGCCCAACGTATTGCAGACTTTTTAGGAGGCGCCAGCTACGCCATTAGCGGCGAAATTCAGCGCATTTCCAATGAAATATTTTTAATTGCACCGCCTTTTGTGGGCATTTCCTCGGAAATGAAAGAAGAATTGAAGTCCAGCGGTTTAATTTTACCTTGGATTTCCACAGCATTTAAATAAGATTTCCTACATAATAGTCCTGTTTTTTAGAGTCATAAAATGGCCTTCATTCGCACAATTTAACGGATATTTGCCGCT
>CAZCQP010000012.1:0-39617 GCA_964500895.1 uncultured Eubacteriales bacterium
TTGCACCGCTTTTTTCAAAAAGCGGTTGGGGTTCGGGGCAAAGCCCCGAGGTTTTTGTCCAGCTACCCCTTAGCCGCCATCCCTTAACCTATGCAGGCTTTCTTTAATCTTCTTCTCTACCCCGTTGTCGCTGGGTTCGTAATACCGCCGCCCCACCAACTCGTCCGGCAAATACTGCTGCGGCACGTAATTTCCGGGAAAGTCGTGGGCATACAAATAAGCTTTGCCGTGCCCAAACGCTTTGGCTCCGGGATAATGGGCATCCTTCAAATGCACCGGAATGCCGGAAATTTGCACCCGCTCCACATCCTGCCACGCCCGGTCTATGCTTTGAATGGCGGCGTTGCTTTTAGGGGCGCAAGCCACATAAGCCACCGCCTGTGCCAAAATGATGCGGCATTCCGGCAAGCCGATAAAATCTGTGGCAGTGGCCGCCGCTACAGCCACCTGCAAAGCGTGAGGGTCTGCGTTGCCCACATCCTCCGATGCGCAAATGACAATGCGCCTGGCCACAAACTTAGGGTCTTCCCCTGCCTTTAACATCCGGGCCAAATAATAAATGGCTGCGTCCGGGTCTGACCCTCGCATACTTTTAATAAAGGCAGAAATGGTATCGTAATGGCTATCGCCCGTTTTATCGTAGTTTAAGGCCCGCTTTTGAATGCACTGCTGGGCCACCTGCAAATCAATGACAATGCGCCCGTCTGTGCCCGGTTGGGTGGTAAGGGCTGCCAGTTCCAGGGCATTTAAAGCACCCCTGGCGTCCCCGGAAGCCATATCCGCCCAAAAATTTAGCGCATCTTCATCTACGTCCAAAGGCAGGGCACCCAGCCCTTTTTCTTTGTCCTGGATGGCTCGGCGCAAAATGGACACAATATGGGCAGCTTCCAAAGGCTTAAGCTGAAAAATGGTAGACCGGGACAAAAGCGCCTTGTTCACTTCAAAGTAAGGGTTTTCTGTGGTAGCCCCAATGAGAATCACCGTGCCGTCCTCTACATAGGGCAACAAGGCATCCTGCTGGCTTTTGTTAAACCGGTGGATTTCATCAATAAACAAGATGGTCCGCTTCCCAGACAACCCCAAGGCATACTTGGCATCTTCCACCACGGCCTTAATGTCCTTCACCCCTGCGGTGGTGGCATTGAGCTGCACAAAGTGGCTTTTGGTGGTGGATGCAATAATTTTTGCCAGCGTGGTTTTGCCTGTACCCGGCGGGCCGTAAAGCACCAGGCTAGTGAGCTTATCGGCCAAAATGGCCCGGTACAGCAAAGTACCCTCGCCTACAATATGCTCCTGCCCCACAAATTGCGCCAACGCTGTGGGGCGCATACGCATGGCCAGCGGGCTTTCTTTTTCCATATTTTTTTCCCGTTGAAAATCAAATAAGTCCATCATTTCACCACATTTTAACCCTTAACAAACTTTAGCCATTATACCAAATTTTACTTGGCAATACAATGGTTGAAAAAATTATCGAAGCATGATATAGTATGTCCTGTTTGAAAGAATAACATAGGAGTGAGAATGCTAGCATGGAAAAGTTTTTTAAGCTGAAGGAACACAACACCACAGTCAGCACCGAAGTGACTGCCGGGATTACCACGTTTATGACGATGGCCTACATCCTCATTGTTAACCCGGATCTGCTCTCTGCTGCCGGTATGGACAGAGGGGCCGTATTTACAGCCACCGCATTGGCAGCCTGTCTGGGCACCATCCTTATGGGTCTGTTTGCCAACTACCCCTTTGCACTGGCTTCCGGCATGGGGCTTAACGCCTACTTTGCCTTTGCCGTTGCACCCCGGTTTGGCTGGCAAGTAGCCCTTTTGGCCGTGTTTATTGAAGGTATCATCTTCTTGCTGCTTTCCCTAATTAACGTGCGGGAAGCCTTGTTTGATGCCGTACCCACCTCTTTAAAACACGCCGTCACCGTTGGTATTGGCTTGTTTATTGCATTTGTAGGCTTGCAAAGCGCCGGTGTTATCACCCAAGACCCCGTGGTAGGCGTTGCTTTGGGGGACATTACAGACATTCGGGTTATTTTAGCCATGGTGGGCATTGTGCTTACCATGATTCTGGTGGCCAAGAAAGTGAAAGGCGCATTGTTTTTTGGCATCATCGGCACTTACGCCATTGGCCTTGTGTGCCAAATGGTGGGCATTTACGTGCCTAACCCAGAAATTGGCATTTACAGCCTGTACCCCTCCGGCTTCATCATGATGCCTCCTTCCATTGCAGAAATCAACTTGTTTTCCGCTTTTAAAACAGGCGTATTTACAGACATTAAGTTTTTAGACTTAGCCGTGGTGGTTTTTGCTTTCCTGTTTGTGGACTTGTTCGATACCATCGGCACACTGATTGGTGTTTCCATGAAAGCCGGTTTTGTGGACAAAAACGGCAAGCTGCCTAAGCTGAAACAAGCACTGCTGGCAGACGCTGTGGGCACCGCTGTAGGCGCTATGCTGGGTACCTCCACCGTTACCACCTATGTGGAAAGTGCATCCGGCGTAACAGAAGGCGGACGTACCGGCTTAACCGCCATGGTCACTGCTGGTCTGTTTTTCCTTGCCCTGTTCTTCTCACCTATTTTTTCCGTTATCCCGGCTTTTGCCACCGCTCCGGCGCTGGTGATGGTGGGCGTGTTTATGGCTGAATCTGTAGGCAAAATTGAGTTTGGCGACTTCACCGAAGCCATCCCTGCTTTCCTGGCATTCACCATGATGCCTTTAACCTACAGCATCTCCAACGGTTTAATTTTCGGCGTTATCAGCTATGTCATCATCAAGCTGTTGACGGGCCGTTCAAAAGATGTTAATATTGTAATGATATTAATGGCTATACTGTTCTTCTTTGCCTTAATATTCAATTAATTTAAAAATCATACTGTTTTGCATAACTGGCGGAAGTGGACAAACCACAGGGAGTGCAAAATAAAGAACCTATGCAATAGTCATAACGAAGTCAATTTGTGAGGATTTTTTCGTAGTACAAGGAGGCGGTGACGACGCATAATAAAACCTATTATGCTAGGAGCCGCAGACGCAGTAATACGAAAAAATACCGCAAAGTGACGAGATTGCTTACTATTGGATAGGTTCATAGCCGACCGCCTGGGCAAATGTTATTTGTTCAGGCGGTCTTTTTGTATTATTTTGAAAGCAAACTGAGGAGGAATGGATGATGAAACGAGCACTTTTAAGCGTGTGGGACAAAACCGGGGTGGTGGATTTTGCCACAAAACTGCACGGCTTGGGTTACGAGCTGTTGTCTACCGGGGGCACCCACAAAGCGTTGGAAGAAGCGGGGCTGCCTGTAACGGCGGTGTCTGATGTCACCGGTTTTCCAGAATGTTTAGACGGTCGGGTAAAAACGCTGCACCCTGCGATTATGGGCGGGCTTTTGGCCATGCGGGGCAATGAGGCCCATATGGAGCAGCTTTCCAAGCTGGAAATTGCCCCCATTGACCTCTTAGTGTGCAACTTATACCCTTTTAAACAAACGGTGTTAAAACCCGGTGTCACCTTCCAGGAAGCCATTGAAAACATAGACATTGGCGGCCCTTCCATGTTACGGGCAGCGGCCAAAAACCACCAAGACGTGGCCGTCATTACAGACCCTGCAGACTATGATGCAGTGATTGCCGCCATTGAACAAGAAGGCCAACCCGGCGCTGCTTTAAAGCGGACACTGGCGGCCAAAGTTTTTGCCCACACCGCCCATTACGACTGCCTCATTGCCGAATATTTGGCGGATTTTGCCCAACTGGAAGCCTTCCCCCAAGTGATGACCATGACCTTTGAAAAAGCCCAAGACATGCGCTACGGGGAAAACCCACACCAAAACGCCGCTTATTATACGTCTGTGTTCAAAGAAAAAGGGGCATTGGCCAACAGTGTGCAACTCCATGGCAAACCCTTGTCCTTTAATAACATTAACGACACCCAAGGTGCCCTGGCCCTTTTAAAAGAGTTTGATGAACCCACCGTGGTGGCCGTTAAACATGCCACCCCTTGCGGCGTGGGCAGTGCCGATGCCATTTATGACGCTTACATGAAAGCCTACGAAGCGGACAAGCTTTCCATTTTCGGGGGCATTGTAGCCGCCAACAGGCCCATTGATGCCCCAACCGCAAAAGCCATCCATGAAATCTTTGTGGAAATTGTCATTGCTCCTGGGTTTGACCAAGATGCGTTAGATATTTTAACCCAAAAGAAAAATATCCGGCTGTTACAGCTTGAGGACATTCAAGCCAAAGCCGAAAAAGAGCTGGATATGAAGAAAGTATCTGGGGGGCTTTTGTTGCAGGAAGCAGACAATTGCTTGCTGCCGGAAGGCTTTGAACCCTTGGAAGCCATTGTGAGCGACATTAAACCCACACCCCAAGAGCTGGAAGATTTGCAATTCGCACTGAAAATTGTGAAACACGCCAAGTCCAACGCCATTGTGCTTGCCAAAAACAAGCAGTCTGTGGGCATTGGCGGCGGGCAAGTGAACCGGCTGTGGGCCACCAAACAGGCCATTGAGCACGGCATGGAATTACTGGGAGAGGATTTTGTGAAAGGAGCGGTGCTGGCCTCCGACGGGTTCTTCCCCTTTGCAGATTGTGTGGAGGAAGCGGCCAAAGCAGGCATCACCGCCATTGTTCAGCCGGGAGGCTCTATGAACGACCAGCTGTCCGTAGAGGCTTGCAAGAAACATCAATTGGCCATGATGGTTTCCAACATGCGCCACTTTAAACATTAAAATCCGAAATGTCCGGCCCTTCTTGCTCGGCTTCCTCGTCATCACGGACGGCGGGCTGGGCAAGTTGGGCTATAATATTGCCGTAAAGGCTGTTCACATCTTTTTTCCATTTATTGCAAATGAGCTTGGCCTGTTCCCGGCTAACCACAGACACATTAATTTCCATCAGCATGGTTTCGTCTTCGTAAATGCCGCACTTCACAATAAAGTCGTTGTTGCCGTGGTCGTAAAAATAATTGGCGGTAATTTCAAAGTCTTTTTTCACTGCCCGGTGATTGTCTGCCACATATTTGTTAATGCGGTTGCGCACGTCTGTGGGGATGTGCCGCTCGAAATATTCCAGCGTCACCAGCCCTTCTTCGGTCATCACATAACGGGATGTATTGTTGTCCTGAGATTTATCCAAGTACCCAGAAGAAACCATTTCCGCCAGCACTTGTTGCAAGCCGAAATAGTTCATAAAGTTTTCTTCCAGGGCAAACTGGGAAATTTGGGCATTGGTTAAGGGCAGGTCCATTTTATCTATAAAATACATTAAAAGCAGTTTGTGCTCTACCTGGGCATAGGTTTCCCCGTGGGTATTCCTGGGGGAAGGGT
The DNA here is from genome assembly GCA_964500895.1 of uncultured Eubacteriales bacterium. Classification (GTDB taxonomy): domain Bacteria; phylum Bacillota; class Clostridia; order Lachnospirales; family JAISER01; genus CAZCQP01. The sequence goes on from CAZCQP010000012.1 coordinate 5,341, forward strand.
TTTGCTGATTGGGCACGGGATTCACCTCTTATAACTCTGTTTGGCAGTGTTTGAAAATTCATAATCAATGGGTTTTAACCAATATACTGGGTGGGAAAGCGTTTAAATGCACTTGAACCACGTTCATTTAAACGCTTTCCCTGCCATAAAAAGGTTAAAACCCTTACAAAATGATTTTTCAAACACGCCCTAGACGGGCGCAACTTGGCAGTCTATACGATACTATAGCAATTTATAGCTGTTTAGTCAAGCAGACAGAACCACTGGATTATAAAATTCCTTATTTTTTTCTGTTTTACCGCCACCAACCGCCCTTTTGTCGGCCCTGTGGGGAAAGGGTCTAAAAATGGTTGATAATCCCATAACAACAGTGTTATAATTAAAAATGAACGGGTTTCACAACCCTTTCTTTCATTTTGTTTACAACTGTTTATTGGAGAATGCCTACCATGACTGCACTGTTTAACTTATTAAATATGCCGGAAAATCAAGCCATTGTGGCTTGGGTGTTTGCTGGCCTGGCCGTTTTTGCTTTGCTGCTGCGTGGGGTGGTGTATACGGGTTATCAAAGCCAGCTTGTGCTTTTTAGGCTAAACGCCAAAGATGCCCCCGGCCGTTCCGTGCTGAAAGACACCAAATGCCCCCTGCTGAACCGGGTGGTGCAGGAATATGCCCAAACCGCCACAAAAATAGGCGGCAGGTTACCCGCCGGGGATGTGGTGGCCCGCCATGTGCGCAAGCTGCATGTGGCTTGGTTTAGCTTGGAAGGTATGGGCCGCTTTACAGAAAGCTTGGCCCAAGGGCTCTTGTTTATGGGGCTTTTGTTTGCCCTGGTGTTCACCGCATACACCCAGTTTTACGCCGTCATCACCGCCAGCTTCTTTGTGTTGGACAAGCTGTTGGCTGTGCCTTTTGATTTTCACCTGGCCAAAACCAAGCTGCAAGACGAAATGACCGCCTTTGTAGACCGGGAAGTAGGCCGGCTTTACACCGGGGACATGCATACCGCCGTCACCCGGCTAACCGAAACTTTATCTGCCGCCATGACCGCCCAAACCGGGGCCATGACGGCTTCCATTGCCAAACTGGGGCAAGATATAACGGGGACACTGCAACTTTCCATGCAGGAAATAGCCAAAAGTGTGCAAACCCGGGATGAACACCATGAAGCAGTGGCCAAACAGCTGGAATACATGGCCAAGAACCAACAATTGCTGGAAGAATCTTTAACCCGCTACGAAGAAAGCTTAACCCAAGTGGCCCAAAAACTGGGGGACGGCTTGGGCACCATGGTGGACTTTCACATGCAAAACAGCTTTAAAAGCGTGAACGAACAATTGCGGCAAAACATTGCGGCCATTTCCGGCAGCAACCAGGACGTGCTGCAAAAACTAAGCGGGCTGTTTGAGGCGCTAACGGCCCAAAGCCAGCAGGAAACCCAAGCGTTTATCAGCTTGAAGCAGCAACTGGAGAGGTGAGTGGTGCGTTATGGATTTCATTGAGCAGCTGGAATATCCCTTGCCCATCCTTCGGGCTGGGCTAGACCAATTAACGGTGGAAACCACCTTGTCCGGCACCACAGGCAGCTTTACCGTTGAAAACATAGGGGGCGGCGTGCTGGAAGGCAGCGTCATGTCCCATAACCCTTGCTTGCGTTTTAACCAAGAACGGTTTAAAGGCAACCGGCTCACCTTGTCTTACCACATTCAGCCCACCGGCTACCGGCTGGGGGAAGTGATGCGCACCAGCCTGGTGCTAATGACCAACGGTGGCGAAAAAACAGTGCCCGTCACGGTACGCATTTTGCCCCCTGCCCTGCTCACCGAAGAAGGGCTGGAGCTGTCTTGCTTAAAAGAATTTGCTGCATATGCCCAGCAGGAAGGCAACCGGCGCAAAGGGGCGGTTTTGTTTGCATCTTCTGCCTTTTTGCCTTGGCTTATGCAGCTGGGCTTTGAACAGCCGGATTTATACACTTTCATCAACCAGGATGATAACAAAGAACGGGCACTTTACAACTTTCTATATGCCAACGGGTTGGTGGGCAAACCCCTTTTAACATGCCAAAACCCCCGCATCATCATTGAAGTGCTGCCCAATGTGCTGGAAATGCTCACCGGGCGGGTGGAAATTGTGAAATCCGGGTGGGGGTTCGTGGCGGAAGAACTGGTAATGCCCTCTGAAACGGAATGCCCTTGGCTGGACGTTGCCCCCAAAAAACTGACCATGGCGGACTTTGACGGCATAGATTCCGCTTTGCTCACATACAGAATCAACACCGGCCGTTTATCCGGCGGAATTCAAACCGCCTGTGTCAAGCTGGGGGATGTGTCCCTGCGTTTTGAGGTGCGGCGGCAAAAAGCTTTTCATTGCAGCCTTTCCCAACCCTTTTTCGGCTTTGACGACACGGGACTTTTGTGCTTTGAAAACCGGCTGGGCAAGCCGGTGAACGTGGTGGTGTCGGCTTCCGAAAACTTCATTAAGCTTCAACAAGAGCGTTTTGCTGTGAAAGAGCAAACCAAAATTCCCGTTTCCTTCCGTTTACCCGCCTTGCTTTCTGCCCAGCGGGCCATGAAACGGTTGCCCCCCTTAACCGGGCTGATTCATGTGAAAGCCGTGCGCGGGGATTTTATATATGAAAAAACACTAAAGGTCACTGTAGGGGACAGATTATAAACCATGGAAAAACAAGGCACCCCAACACCCACAAAACAACTGATGGAACCCGCCAGCCTATGGGCCTTTGTGCTGGAGCATGTGAAAGCGTACCGGCTTACCGGGGAAGAAAAAGCGCTGTACACCTTACGGCACGAAGCGCTGGTGGCTTTTGCCGCCGCCCCTGCCAGCATATGGCATTGTTTGTGTGCGGTTTTTGCAGAGCTTTTTGCCGGGCAAACAGACGCCGCACGGGTTTTACTGGAAAAGCTGAACAATTTTAGGGGCCATTACCGCAGCAACGACTACCAGGTGTATATGGCCCTCCACGCTTTGTGGGTGTGGGAAAATGTGCAAAGCCAAAAAATGAAAAACGCCGGAAAAGGGCTTAAGCACTTGATTGACCACAGGCGTGAGGGGGACGGCGGCTTTGGCTGCCTGCTTTTGGGCCTTGTGTTAACGGAAATGGAAGACAAAGAAAATGCCCTGCTGTATTTGCAGGCCGCTTTTAAAGACGGCTGCCGAAGCAGCCTATTGTTTTTAACATTACACCGGCTGTACCAAAAAGGGACTTTCCCGCCGGTGGATGAACCCATCACCATGGTTTTCCTCCACTGGTGCATGAACCAAGGGCAAAACACCGCCGCCATGACGGAAGCCATGGGCTTTATGGAAACCCCTGTGCCGGAAACCCACATTTGGGCCATGCTGCCCATGCTTGAAAAATCCCGGGATGCCTGGCTGTTAAAGGCGGTGTGCGGCCATCTGCTGCAAAAGAAAGCCATGTCCCGGTTTGCGCTGGACATTTATGAAGAAGCATTCAACCGCCAGCTTACCCTGCCCGGTTTGGTGGACATGCTGGTGCATACGGCCTGCCACCACCGCCATACCCCTCTAAACCCCTATTGTGTGGGGAAATATTTAACCACCCACGGCTGGGAAGCAGAGCCGGAGGTGAAAGCCTTTTTGTTTTACCACTTGCTTACAGACAGCGCCCATGCCCCATTGTTGGAAGCCCATGAACGGGAACTGTGTGCCTTTGCCGTGGCTTGTTTAGACGACCCGGAATTGTTGGAAAACCCATACATTCACCCTATTTTTGCCCACGCCTACATGGCACAGGAGCAATACCCCTTGCCGGAACCTTACGTCCAGGCCATGGAAGAACACCTTATGCACGTGTTGTTCCTTCATGCCCTAACCTTTGACGACCCTGCCGTCACCCAAGTGTGGGTGGTGGAAGCAGAGCGCAAAGCGGTTTTGCGTTACCCCGTAAGTGACGGCAAAGCCATGGTGCCTGTGGTGGGGGAAGCCCCACAGTTTTTGGCCTTTTCGGAGCAAAAGCAGACGTTTCTGTCTCCGCCCCTTGCGTGCCTGCCCGTTGTGGCAAACGCTGGGCCAGACTTAATGCTTGAACTATACCGCCGGGGCAAAAGCACAGATGAAGCGTTGCTCATTGCCTTGTCCCGCCACATGCTGGCCATGGAAACCCAGGAACCGGAAGCGGTGGACGTTTTGCATGATGCACTGGCCACCGGGGCTTTGTCTCAACACTTTACCATGCAGTTAAGCGCCGGGCTGGGCAGCTTCATGTACAACCAAAACCGATACGACCGGGCGCTGAACTATTATAACGAAGTAGACGAAAACCTGTTAAACGACCAAACCATCGAAGACATGCTGAACATTTTCATGGCCACCGGTGAATACCAAAAGGCCATTGCCCTCATGACTAAAAAGTCCCACTGTATTGCCGACCGCACCTTGTTCCAAACATTAAAAATTTTAGCGGTAAAACAAACTTTTAATCATTTAATTGCAGACATTGCCTATGAACTTGTGTTAAAATCCTGGTATGACAAAACGTTGGTAGATGTTGTGCTGGGCCACTATAAAGGCAGCCAGGACGAATGGCAGGCGTTAAGCCAAACGTTGGCCCACATGTCTGCGCCGGAACTTTTACTGGATGAAATCATTCTTAAAAACAGCATTCAGATGCACAAGCTGGATGAAGGGGCGCAAAAAGTGTTTTTGCGTATGGTGGAACATGCCCCCGAAAACCCGCTGGTGGAAGCCTTTGCCACCTACTGCACTTATGAAATGCTGGTGAACCAGGTGAAACCCACCTACGACACTTTGGCCATTTTGGAAAAACGCTACCTGCAAAACCAAGACAAGCTGTTGGCCTACGCTTTGTGCACCGTCTACATCCATCACAGCGTTACCACCCGGCATTCAGATGCCATACTGGCAGATACCTGTGCCCGGATGGTTGCAGAAGACGTAATATTACCGGTATTTAAAGACTGGGCGCACAAAGGGGACTATGCCGGGTTCATCATGAAACGGCTGCCTTTGCTGTACCAAGGGCAACCGAACCGCCAAGTGGTGGCCCATGTGCGCATAGATGGAGAGGAAAGCTACACCCCCCACCCCCTGCATTATTTGCGTTTTGGGCTGTACATTGGGCACGTAACGGTTTTTTACGGGGAAAAGGTGACGGTGTATTACAGCGAGGAGACGTCAGCGGGCAGCATCACTTCCGAAGTGTTCCACATGGAAGGTACCGGGCTTTATATGGAGGAGCACCCGGAAGGCAAAGAGCCTTATTTCACCGTAAACAATGCGCTGATTTACGAGGCCATGTTTAAATATGAGCAAGTTGAGGAAATGATAACAGAAATGTTGAAACCCCCATTTCATACCAGGGGCGCACTTTTATAACACAGGAGGAAACCATATGGGCACGCTGGGTTTAGATTTAGAACGGGGCTTATTTTTAGGCATAGATTTTGGCACCACCAATTCGGTGGTGAGCTTGTACAACGATGCAGAAGGGGAAGCGCAAACCATTCCCATAGACGGCAGCAACATTTTCCCCACCGCCATCCAGTTTGAGGCAGACCCGGAAGATGCGGGCAAGCTGTTGCGCATTTTTGGCATACAGGCCAAAGAAGCGGCCATCATTTACCCGGAAAGCACGGTGCTGTCTGTGAAACGGCTGTTGGGCAGCGATGAAAACGTGACGGTGACCGTGGAAGGAAACGCCTTCTCCTTCACCCCTCAGCAAATTGCCGGGGAGATTATTAGCTATTTAAAAGAAAAAGCCGACCAATACGTGCAGGAAGAACTGGGGCTTTTAGGGGAATTTTCCGGCTGTGTCATCACCGTGCCCGCCAACTCTACAGACAAACAAAAGAAAATGACCAAAGAAGCCGCTGTGCTGGCTGGCTTTGACGAAGATAACGTGTTTTTGAGGCTGGAACCCGCAGCGGCCGCTGTAAGCTATGCCATCACCGAAAGCAGCGACAAAAAAGTGCTGGTGTACGACTTCGGCGGCGGCACTTTCGATGCCTGTATTTTGGAAGTGAAAGTGGCGGAAATGGGGGAACCTTCCATTGCCATTTTAAGCACTTACGGTGATAACCACTTGGGCGGCAACGATGTAGACAAAATCATTATGGATTGCATATATGAGGAATTTAAAAAACTGACCAACGGCGCTATAGATTTATTCGACGAAAACATAGACGACGGGGTGTCCAAACGTCATAAACGGGTGGCTGTGATGCGGCTTTTGCAAATGGCCAACCAAGCTAAGGAACGGCTTTCCCAAGCCAAATCCACCAAAGTTACTTTGGCGCCCTTCATACAAGAACCTAAAATTGTAAACATCAACATGGAGCTTACCCGGGAAGACTTTCTCACTCACAAACGGGTGAACCCCCTGGGGGATGCCCCGGAATTGTTTGAAAAATTCAGAGATAAGAGCTTGGAAGATTTATTAGATGCCACCATCCATTGTGTGGACCGTTGCTTAAAAGCCGCCAATTTGTCTGAACAAGACATTGACGAAATTTTCCTGGTGGGGGGTTCCTCCTCCATCCCCTTTGTAAGCGAGCACATTGCCAACAAGTTTGGCAAAGCCCCTTACAAATCCCGCTTAAGCCCGGCGTTGTCCATTTCCCAAGGGGCGGCGGTGTATTGCAACATGGTGATGATGCCCACGGTAAAAGGGCCAGTGGTGCATGAAAAAACCATTCACCCCGTGGGGCTGGAAATTGCAGGGCGGCGGTTCTTGGAAATTGTGAAAGCCGGGACAGACATTCCAAAAGACGGCCTAACTGTGGAGGCCCACGAACTGCTCACCACCAACTTTGACAACGTAACCAGCATGGCCATTGTGGTGTACGAAAACACCGAACCTACCACTGAAAAGGCCACTTTAAGCGTGAACCGTGAAGGCATGAAACGGCTGGCGGGCACTTCTTTGCGGGGCATTCCACAAGGGCCAAAGGGCCAGGAAAAAGTGAAAGTCATTTTTAACGTCAGCCAGGAAAATATGCTGAAAGTCACCGCCCAGAGCATGAGCGCAGACGGTGTGGTGACGGAACTTTCCGTAGATGAATTGTACTCCAGTTAAAGATAAAGGGGAAAAATCATGGATGTTTCAACCCCCACGCACCAATCTCAATTGCAATCCCACCCCCCTACAAACCGTGGGCTGATGGACAGTTTTGCACACCTGCTTGCCCTTTACGACGGCTACACCTGCCGTCTTTTGCGCCATGCCTTTAAGGCAGTGAAGCAAGGGGTGTCTTTTAAAATACTCATGGCTGGCAAGGCCGCCCCTTTAAGTTGCCAGGACGAAAAGCTTTTCGACTGCTATTTAAACCTTTCCACCCAGCTGTTAAAAGCCCTGATGACCTTCGAGGCCAAAAAGAACGTGCTGCAAACCCCGGAAGTGCGCAGCATTGCCCAGGGCATTGCATCGGTGTTGGCTTCCCAAATTGGGGGCAACCCGGCTTTGCCTTCCGGCGGCACAAACCCTGTATCGCTGGAAAAGCGCAACATCATAAAAGCCCACATTCACCAGTTAGGGCTTTTCTTCGACCGTTTGGAAGGGGAGTTTTTAGAAGCCCACAGCAGGGATTTGTGCCGCAGCTTTTGCCAAGACAGCCTTTTGCGGCTGGATTTAAGCGCCGGGCTGCATATGTTGGAAAACATGGCTGCCCATATTTTCAACCGGCAGGGTGCCCGGCTGTACAGCTTGTATGAGCAGGAAGCCAATGCTTGCATCGACGGGCTGAACCAACTGTCCAACCGTAAAGAAGTGACGTTGTATGAAGCGCTGTTAGACCAATACTTAGAGCTGATGAAAACAGTAACAGAGGTGCAAATTCCGGCTTTAATCGCCGTAACAGAAGCCCAAGGTACCCCGGAAGAAAAAGGGGCCGTGGCCAGCTTTGTGGCGGATTTACACACAGCCGGGGGCGGCTTGTACGCCGAAGGGCTGCGCACAGCGGAAGCCTTTGCACAAGCCAAGAGCCACCCTTTTGATGCCTCCCAGTGTTTAGACCGGCGGGAGGAATTTGAAGCCGACCTCAAAGAACAGTTAGAGGGCAGCCAAAGCTTCCCCACCTTCATTTTGGAAGAATGCCGCCCGGCTTACGAACACGCCATTGCCAGCTTTAAAGATGCGGCGCATCGGGCGCTGGAAGACAAGCTGGAAATGCTGCTGGGCAGGCAGGCACGCCTAAAAAGCAGGTACCATTTTGAGAAGATGATTTTTGAAACCGTTTCACTGGCAGAAACCATGGGGGAAGCTTTTGCCGCCATTGCCGGGTGGCCAGCGGAATCTTTGGATGCTTTGCCGGAAGGCCAGGCCAGAGACATCATTCAAGGTGTAGCGGAAACGGTGGCCATTAAAGTGGAAAGCATTCAAGAACATAAAGAACATTTCAACTTAACCTGCAAGGAAGTTTTAAACATTGGGCCGGACGGACAGTACGGCACGGAACTTCCCCCGGAGGAACGGGAGTTTTTGGCCATTGCTTGTTTTCGGCGTTTGTGCCGGTTGCTTGGGGAAAAAGCCGCCCAAAGTGAACCTTTAGAAGACTACCCCATGCCGGAACTTTTAACCCAAGCCACGGATAACGAAGCGGTGCAAACAGCCATTCACCTGCTGCATAAAACATGGCAAAAACAGCAAGCGGCCATCGACAAGGCCATGCTGGCCTTAAAAAAAGAGTGCTTGTTATACGAAATGAGCACCTTTGAAGAAATGATGCACTTTAGCATTTCTCGGCTGCGGGATGAAGAAAACCCACATGCCACCGCTTTTGTGGCGCTGATGGACCACACCAATGCCGCATTAACGGGCATTTTGAACCGCCACGGCATTTCTGCCATTTCCCCTGCCCCACACACACCCTTTGACGGCAAAACCTGCGAAGTGCTCATGGCCGAGCGGCAGGAAGGTTTCCTGAAAGGGGAAGTGATTAAGGTGTTAAACGCCGGGTATCGGCAGGAAGATACGGTGTTGCTGCGGGCCAATGTGATTTGCGCAAGATAAAGGATTCAAGAAACTAGCACCCGGAAGTGACGGTATGAACTGGAAACAATTTAAAAGAAAACGAGACAATGCACCGGGGGAAGCCTCCCGGTTTATACTGGGGGTAGATCTGGGCAACGCTTCCTCCAGCGTTTCTTATTTTGATATACAAACCGGCCAGCCGGAACTGATCGACTTAAGCGGCGGTTACGGCAAGCCCTCCATGCCCACCCTGCTACAAATCACCCCAGGGGGCGGGGAATGGGTGTTCGGGGAATACGCCATTTTAAACCAGGGCGCAGGGGCAGGCCGTGAAGTCACCGTGGGCCATTTAATGAACCGGCTGGGCAAAAAAGAATATGTAGACACCGGCACAAAATCTTTAAGCCTTCCCCTGGTGCTGGGGTTGTACATTAAATTTCTTTTAAGCCATGTGAAAAGCATAGACCCCAAGGCCGCCATCGTGGGCATTGTGTGTGCTGTTCCTGCCCACCTGGACGATGAAGCACGGGAAGAGTTGCTGCTGGCCTTTAAATATGCCGGCTACGAAAAGGAACTCATCGGGCTGTATGCAGACCGGCAATGCCTGTTTAGCCGTTACCACTTTGACCATAAGGCGGAAACAGAGCGGGTGATGGTGCTGGACTTAGGCAGCAGAGCCATGCGGGGCGGGGTGTATGATGTGTTGCCCCATGCAGACGGGGTGGACATGCAGTGTGTGTCTTTTTTGGTGGACGAAGCCTTGGGCACAGACCAAATGGATGCCGCCGTATACGATTTATTTGCCCGCATTTACTGTGCAAACACAAACCAAGCCCCCCACTTGCTGCCGGAACAAACCAAGGCCCAGCTGGCCCTGTTTGTACACCAGCAAAAAGAGCTGTTGTTTTTAAAACCCAGCCTTTTAAAGCCGGTGCGGCTTTACTTTAACTTTGCATACCCCCCTTTCCAGCAAACACTGGCTAAAGGTGACATAGAACAATTAACGGCCCCCATGGAGCAGCTGCTGCATACTTTTGCCCATCACCTGCTTTCTAAACACATGGGCCGGAAGCCGGAAGCCCTTTCACCGGGCCACATTGACCGGGTGATTTGCACCGGGGGCGGCTTTGAAATGGCCTGGGCCAAAAGCTGTGTGCAAGACATTTTCCCGGATGCCAACTTTACCTTTTATAAAAACCCAAAGGGTGCCATCTCCCAAGGGGCGGCCATTTTAGCCGCCAGGGAGCTGGGGGTTATTGATGCCCCGGTCATTCCGACTATTCAAGACAGAAGCCAGCTGTTGTGGGACATTGGGGTGATGGTGGTAAACCGTGGGCGCAACGCCCGGTTTTTGCCCATTGCCCCACGCAACGCTTTTTGGTGGCAAACCCACGAACCCAAGCTGTTTTTGCTGGATGAACCCACCGACGACAACCAACCCATACACATAGACTTTTACAGCCGAAACATACACGGGGAACTCACCCCTTTGCAAGCCGTTACACTGGAAGGCTTGCCCAAACGGCCACGAGGGGCCACCAAAATCAAGCTGTCCCTTGCCTTTGCCGGCCATGACCAACTGGCGGTGACGGTATCGGACTACGGCTTCGGGGCTTTGTTTCCAAAAACCGATTATACACAGACATTTTTCATTCCTACATCCGCAAACACCATGGAGCTTGACGCATAGGAAGGGAGGCACCACCTTTGAACTGGGAAGCTTATAAAAAGAAAATTCAAGAAACCGGCCGCTTAGACGAAGATTGTTACGTGCTGGGCATTGATTTAGGCACCACCAACGCCATTGTCAGCTACTGGGACAACGCCGCCAAAAAGCCAGAACCCATCGACACCAGCAACGGTTTTGGCAAAATTCCGCTGCCCTCGGTGGTGCAGTTTAGGCCGGGCAGCGAAGGTACTGCCGGGGAATGGGTCATTGGGGAGGAAGCGTACCGCTCCATGAAAATTTACCCAGAAACCACCGTGCGCTCCATCAAGCGTAAAATGGGCACCAATGAAACGGTGACCATAGACGGCAAAGCCTATTTACCGGAGGAAATTTCTGCTAAAATTCTCACCGAACTGATTGAGCATTGCCGGGGCTTAAACCCCAAAGCTGAAATTGCCGCCGTGGTGGTGAGCGTGCCCTACGACTTTGACGACAGCGCAAAAAAAGCCACCATGAAAGCTTGCCAGCTGGCCGGGCTTTCAGATGCACTCATTTGCCTGATAGAAGAACCTAAGGCAGCGGCACTGGCCTACAACTTGCGTCATCAACTGGCGCTGGATGAAAAAGTGCTGGTGTTTGATTTTGGGGGCGGCACGTTAGACATCACCCTATTCCATGTGGCGGAAAAAGAAGCTCACCGCATGAAGCTGCAAGTGATTAGCGAAGGTGGCGAGGCCCAACACGGCGGGGACAATGTGGACGACATCCTGCTGGAGCAATGTTACGCCTTCATTCAGGCCAAAACGGGCCAAACCAAAGACACCATGGCCCTTGAAAACCAGGTGGAGCTTTCGGTGCGGGCCAGAGAGGCCAAGGAGCGCCTTTCCGGGGTAAAAAGCTTCCGCATTCCCTTCACCTTCTGCATCCCACCTTTTGTGGAGCAAATCACCCGGGAGGCCTTTGAAACCCTTATTGACGACTTTACCGAGAAAACCCGCAAACTGGTGCTAAAAACCTTGCGAGAGGCCTACACCGGCCCTGTTCCCCCGGAAGCGGTGGACCGGGTGCTATTAGAGGGCGGTTCTTCCCAAATGCCTTGGGTGAAAGCCATGCTCATTGATATTTTCAACGATGAAAGTAAAATATACACCTCCGAACGCCCGGCGTTGGATATTTCCTTAGGGGCTACCACTTACGCCGCCATGAAAATGGGGCTTTTAGACTTGCCGGACATGGAAGCGGAAAAAATGGCGGTGGAGTTTGAGGTGACCGTACCCCACGACATTGGCTTAGAGGTGGACAAGGGCGGGCAAAAGGCTTTCTTCACCATGATACGCAGGGGCACCCCCTACCCCTTGGCCAAAAAGAGCCACATTTTCACGTTGTCTGGGGAAACCCCGGAAGACATGACCACCTTTAGCCTAAAAATCATGGAACGGATGGACAAAAACGACCCCATGGAACGCTGCAAATTGATTGGCGAGGTGGACATAACCGGCCTACCCCAGCGGCCCAGCGGCAAAACCCGGTTGAAAATCACGTTGTTGGTGGAGGAAGAAGGCGGGCTGGTGAAAGGCTTTGTGGAGGACATGGGTTCCTCTGAAGCCTACCCACCATCCGGCTACAAACAAGCTTTCGACCCCAGCCGTTTTGAAAAACGCTACTTATAATTGGAGGGATTCACATGGGCTATTTAGGCATTGATTTAGGCACCACCAACTCTGTGGCCGCCGTGTATAAGGACAAAACCGACAGCCTGGAACTGATTCAAATTGATGGGTTAGACGAAATTTTACCCTCTGTGGTTAGCTTTTTGGAAGAAGGGGTGCTGGTGGGTTCGGAAGCCAAGTCTGGGGCCATCATTTACCCGGAGCATACAGTAAGCTCTGTGAAGCGGCTGATGGGCAGTGCGGAAAAAATTTCTGTGGGGGCTTTGGATGTGTCCCCAGAGGATGTAAGCGCGGAAATCATTGTGAAGCTTAAAAAAGCTGCCGAAGCCCAAACCGGGGAAACTTACGACGAAGTGGTCATCACCCACCCGGCTTATTTTAACGACCGCCAAATTTTTGCCACCCGTCAAGCAGGGTTGCTGGCTGGGTTTAAAGATGTGTATTTAATGTCTGAACCCCTAGCCGCCGCCATTGAATACGGTTACCGGCAAGGGCTGGCCCAAACGTTGCTGGTGTACGACTTGGGCGGCGGTACTTTTGATGCCTGTGTGCTGGAAGTAACCCAAGACGCAAACGGGCAGGAAGTTTTCCAGGAATTGTCCGACGTAGGGGACATGAACCTGGGCGGAGACGATTTTGACGAAGAACTGGCCCGGCTGATGAAAGCCAAATTTAAAGAAGCTCATGGCATAGACCTGGACGACATCGACACCAGTGAGTACAAACGGGTGATGCAAAAGCTGAAACAAGAAGCAGAGCAAACCAAGAAAAAGCTGTCCGGGGCCAACAAAGTAACGGTAAGCATTCACCCCCTCATTATTGTAGAAGGGGTACCCAAAAACTTAAACTTTGAACTCACCCGGGAAGACTTTGAAGCCATGATCCGCAAATATGTGGACCGTAGCCGGGACATTGTGGAAGAAGCCTTGAAACGGGCGGGCAAAGGGGCGGATGAAATTTCCAAAGTGATTTTGGTTGGGGGTTCCACCCTTATTCCCATGGTGCGCCGGATGGTGGCGGGTTATGTAAAAGAACCGTACCGTGCCACAGACCCTGCTAAATCCGTGGCTATGGGTGCGGCCATTTACAACTTCCTCATTCACCTGCCCAACCAAAACGTGAAGGTGGGGCAAGTGACCCGGCAAATCTTCGGCACGGAAGCGGTGGTGGACGTGTCCACCATGGAACGCAAGCTGATTCCCATTATCCCACTGGGCAGCCCCATCCCCTGCCGCATTTCCGACAGCCAGTTTGCCAGCATGAGCGGGGCTTCTATGGTGAATGTGGATGTGTACCAATGGGAAGAAGGCCACGAAGCAGACAAAAAATACATTGGTAGCGTGTTGCTTTCCGGCTTGTCCGGGGCTACCCAGCTGGAAATTACCTACGCCACCGATGAAAACAACTTGTTTGAGGTGTTCGTGAAAGACTTGGCCACAGGCCGAACGGAAAAGGCCGCCTTCGACCGCACCAAAACCAGTGCGCCGCCCCCACGGGTGGAAGCCGTTTCCGGCACGGTCAACAAAATAAACGTGGTGTTTTTAATAGACACCACTGGCAGCATGGACACGTATATTAATGGTGTGAAGGACAGGGCCATTGAGTTTTCCGAGATTTTAAGTTCCAAAGGGGCCAGCTTTAACCTGGGGCTCATTGGCTTTGGGGATTTATACGAGAAAGAAAAGCCCAGCGTGTATAACTTCACCAACAACGTGGCCAAGTTCCAAAAACAGGTGATGCACATTCCAAGAACCTACGGGGGGGACATTCCCGAATCTTCCTTAGATGCGCTGGAAACAGGCATAGAGCTGTTAAGTTCCTCCCGCATAGACCCGGAGGCCAGAAATATTTTTATTCTAATTACCGATGCCCCGCCCCATGTGCCCACCAAAAGCGGCAAAAGTGTGGTAGACATTTGCAACATGCTGCAAAGCTGGGACGTAACCACCTATGTGGCTGCCCGAAAAGACAAAGACAGCATTGCGGCCTATGACCCCCTTACCCACCCCAACGGCCGGTATTACGACTTAAACGACAAGTTCTTTGACATTTTAGACAGCATTGCCAAAAGCATCACGGAGCTTATCCGGCTATAAATGTTTTGGGGGGCGATACGCAATCGCCCCCTACCCTATAGGAGCACACCTTTATGACCCGCGCCAACTTAATTTTGTGCGTTTCCCAAGAGGAAAGCACCGTGCCATACCAATTTAATTTAACGGGCATCCACGTATACACCATGGAGGAAGCCGTTTTCCACTGCTACCATTACTGGAAGCAGTCTTTAGAAGAATGCTGTGCCCCGGCCTTGTGCCTGTGGGTGAAAGAAGCCTTAAACCTGCCCTTTTTGGCTTCTAAAATGGCGGCCATTCACCGTATGCCCGGAGAAGCCCAGCGCTTGCTTGCTTTTCTTGGGCTTTTTGAGTATTTTGACCAAACACAGATGGCCGCCTTAGAAAAGCAGTTAAGCAAGTGGCAAGCCCGCCGGGAATGGGAGCGGCTGAAAGAGCAAGGGGACTACCTGATGCGCAAGGGCGAGCATTTAAAGGCGGCCCAATGCTACATGAAGGCACTGGAAGCCCAGGAAAACCCCCAGCTTTTAAACAATCTGGCGCTGGCGTTCATGGCCTGTTTTCAGTTTGAAGAAGCCGTGCCCCTGTTAGAACGGGCAGTAGCACGGGAACCGCAAACCATTCAACTGCTGCTGAATTTAGCGGAAAGCTGTATTTACAGCCACCAGTTTGAAAAGGCGCTGCGTGCTTTGGGCAAGGCCGAAACACTGGATGAAACCCACCCAGACATTCAATACCTGTATGGGGAATTAAGCCTGGAAACCGGCCAAAACCGTTATTGCATTGACTACTTTGAAAAGGCCATTGCTCAATCCCAGCTGCATGCCCAAAAGCCAGACCCCCACTACATTTTTAGGCTGGCGGATGCTTATGTGAAGCTTCGGCAGTACGACAAAGCCTTTGAAACCCTGAAACGGGCAGACCCCAGCCACAAAGGGTGCGCCGTGAAACTGGCCAACCTGTACTTAGAAACCAAAAACGCCCCGGCCGCCATAAAGGCTGTGGAGCGGGCGTTGTTGGGCAACACCTCCGATGTAACTTTATGGACGTTGCTGGCCACCTGCTACCGGCTGAATTACGACACCATCCGGGCACACAGCGCTGTCATTAAGGCACTTTCCCTAGATGGTCAAAACCCCCACGCCTTGCTGGAAATGGCCCACATAAAAAAAGCCATGGGCAAACAAAAAGATTATCAGCAAGTTTTACACAGCATATTAGTAGAATTTAAACAACAAGTACGGCATAAGCCTGTGCCCAACATGTAATGCAAAAAATGTCAGTTTTGATGGCCCATTTTTATAAAATACTGGCATTTTATTCCGGGCTATGCTATGATAACATAGAAAAAATTTAATGCAAAAGGTTGATTGAATCCTATGGCCAACGATACACGCAATTTTTCCCATGTGAAGCGGCTCATTGTGAAAGTGGGCACTTCCTCCCTCACTTATGAAAACGGCCGGTTAAACCTTCAACAAATGGAGCGGCTGGCATGGGTGCTGACAGACCTGCGCAACAAGGGCCTTGAAGTGGTGCTGGTGTCCTCTGGGGCCATTGCTGTTGGGGCCGCCCGCATGGAAATGGCCCAACGGCCAAGGGACATTGTAGGCAAGCAAGCGGCTTCGGCTGTGGGCCAGGCCGTATTGATGCAAATATATTTAGGTTTTTTTATGGCATATAATCAGAAGATGGCGCAAATACTGCTCACAAAGGACGTACTGGATGAACCTGTGCGCAAAAACCACGCCAAAAATACATTTGAGGCCCTTTTGGGTTACGGGGTCATTCCCATTGTAAACGAAAATGACACGGTGGCCGTAGACGAATTGGGCTTTAGTGAAAACGATATGCTTTCCGCTTACGTGGCTTGCTTGGTGGAAGGAGACTTGCTGGTGATGCTCTCGGACATTGACGGCCTTTACGAAACAGACCCCAGGGTTTGTGAAAACCCACAGCTCATCCCCACGGTGGAAACCATCACCCCTGAAATTGAAAGCTTAGGTGGCTCGGCTGGTTCGGCCCGTGGCACAGGGGGCATGGCGGCCAAAATAGCCGCCGCCAAGCTGGCCAACGCCGCAGGCATTCATACCATCATTGCCTCTGGCAAAGACCCTGGCATTTTGTTTGATATTATGGCTGGAAAGCCTGTGGGTACGTTGTTTTGCAGAAATGTTTAAGTAGTAACTTGTTAAATAGAAAAGGCGTGATACCATGCGGTTTTGCCAAAAATGCGTCCGGCTGTTAGACCAAGAGCTGCCCCAATGCCCTTATTGCGGCAACAAAGACGATAGCCCCATAGATGCCACATTCTCGCAAACCGGCTCAACGTTTACCGGCGACAGTTTTCCTGCCAGTGCCGACGACCCCTTTGCTGGGGTTGGCCTGCCTGCACCGGGTGAAAATCCTTTTGGTCAAGCAGACTTTTCGGCTTCGGAAGCATTGCCTGCACCAGAAACCGTTCTTAAACAGGAAGTTTTTGTGGAACCGGAAGTAAAGCAGCCAATACCCGCCCCTCGGCAGGAAGCGTCCATTCAAAAGAAAGCGGCACCCCGCCCGAAACCTGTGAAACTGCCTGAACCGGTGGTTGTGGAAGCAACAGAAGAACCGGCGGCTACACCTAAAAACAAAAAACAGGAGTCACGGCCTATCTCCCCTGTTTTTAAAGTAGTGCAATTAATTTTTAGTTTTATGTATCCATTTACCGCAATATTTTTTATTATTTTTATGCTAACACGTAAAAACAATGAAGACAAGGCTTGGGCCTTTGTGCTCATCTTTGCTTCGGTTGTTTTGTATATTCTTCAATGGTTTTTTTAATGGAAAGGTGTGAAGGGATTTGTACTTTTGCCCTAAATGTTCCAAAATGTTAGAAACAGATGTTCCTCAATGCCCCTTTTGCGGGTATGTGGAAGAAAACACCCCGGCTGGTGTGAGCGAACCACCTTTAATTGAGGCGCCTCTCTCCGGGGAAAGTGGGCCCGTTAGCCCGCTGGACAGCCAGACCGCTGAACTGGACCAATACTTTGGCAAAACCAGCCAACTGGCAGAAGAAAGCACCACCCACGAAGTGTTCCAGCCACCCCATCAATCCCAACAGCCAGACTGGGGCTACAGCAGCGCCGGTACAGGCGGTGGCTTTGGAAGCCAAGGCCAGGCTTACAGCAACGGAAACAGTTATGGTTCCCCACCGCCAGGGCCTACACGCCCCAGCAGCAAGGAATTAACCACCCCCATTAAAGCGGGGCTTATTATTGGTTCTGTTTTGTTTCCGTTCTTTGCCATTGCAGTGGTCATCATCATGCTGAACAGCGAACATGAAGATTACCGTAAGTTTGGCAAAATACTCATCATCGCCTTGGTAGCCGGGCTGGCATTAACCATTTTTTGCTGCTGTTCCAGCAATGCCATTGGCTTTTTACGGTATTTTAGTGACGGATATTATTATTAAACTGAATCAAGGGGTGCAAACCGTGGGTGGCGTTTTGTGCCATCAGCTGCAGGAACGCAGCTTAACCATGAACGGGAACCTGCTGCCTGTGTGCGCCAGATGCACCGGCATGTACACAGGCATTGTGCTGTGTACCCTCTTTTTAATGCTGGGGCGTCGGTTTAAAGGAAACCCCACCGTCACTGTAGCCACCGGGCTTCTCCTTTCCCTTGGAGTGTCTGTGATGGCATTAGACGGTTTATCCTCTTACGCTGGTTTGCGGGATTCCAACAACACCTTGCGGGTGTATTCCGGGCTACTATTCGGGGTTTCCCTGGCGGTGCTGTACGTGTTGGCCCTTAAAACCGATGTACGCAAAGCCTATAACCGTGTTGTGCTTTCCTTTGCGGAACTGATGTTCCTGTTTTTCCTGGCATCCTACGCCGGAAAGTGGCTGCTGCAAGGCAATGGCAGCCATGGGCTTGCCATCCTGGTGATTGTATCCGGCATGGTGTTGATATTTGCAGGTGCCATTTTATTGTTATACAGGGTAACCACTGCTGCCCGCAAGAGAAGCCGGGCAGAACAGAAAGGATAAACGTATGAACGAGCATAGCCCTACCCCCACGTTGTTGGTGGATATGGGGCGTAAAGCCAAAGAGGCGGCGGCGGTTATTGCCATGCTGCCCACCCACCAAAAAAACAAAGTGCTGTTGGACTGCGCCGCCCTTTTGCCCCAGCACATCCCCCACATTTTAGCGGAAAACGCCAAAGATGTGGCAGCGGCAGAGGCAGCCGGGGTGAAAAAGGCGTACTTAGACCGGCTGACCTTAACCGAAAGCCGGATGCAAGCCATTGCAGAGGGCCTTCAGCAAGTGGCCGCTTTGCCAGACCCCACCAACGAAGCCGTGATGACCAAGCGGCTGGGTAATGGCTTGAACATCACCCAGCGCCGGGTGCCCATGGGAGTTATCGGCATCATTTACGAAGCCCGGCCCAACGTAACGGCCGATGCTTTCAGCCTGTGCTTTAAAGCCGGAAGCGCCGTGCTTTTACGGGGTGGCAAGGAGGCATTGCGCTCTAACATGGCGTTGGTGCAAGTGTTTGAAGAAGCCTTAGCCCAAAATGGCCTTCCCCCCCACGCTGTGCAACTGTTGCAGGACACCAGCCGGGAAACCGCCACCGCCTTTATGCGGATGAACGGCTACATGGACGTGTTAATCCCACGGGGAAGTGACCGGCTCATTCAGTCCGTCATGGCCAACAGCACTGTGCCCGTTATTGAAACCGGCATAGGCAACTGCCACATTTTTGTGGATGCCACTGCCGACTTTGAGAAGGCAGTAAACATTGTGCTTAACGCCAAAGTGCAACGCCCCGGTGTGTGCAACGCTTGCGAAAAGCTGCTGGTGCATCAGGATATTGCCCCAACCTTTTTGCCCTTGGTGTGTGAGGCTTTACAAAACCATGGGGTAGAAATTCGGGGGGATGCACAGGCGCAAAGCTTTTACCCGGCTATCATTCCCGCCACAGAAGCAGACTGGCCCACGGAATATTTAGACACCATCATCGCCGTGAAAGTGGTGGAAAGCCTGGAAGATGCCATGGCCCACATCACCCGGTATTCCAGCGGCCATTCAGAGGCCATCATCACGGAAAGCTATTCAAACAGCCAAACCTTTTTAAATGTCATTGATGCCGCCTGTGTATATGTGAACGCTTCCACCCGGTTCACCGACGGCTTCGAGTTTGGCTTTGGTGCGGAAATTGGCATCAGCACCCAAAAGCTTCATGCCAGAGGCCCCATGGGGCTGCAAGCGCTTACCAGCACCAAGTATGTGATTACCGGCGATGGCCACGTTAGAAATTAACCCTACGTTTACAAGTTTCTGTCTCGGAGGCTGATTCTTTTTTGATAAGCAGTATACTGATATTATTGGGCCTTATCCTCATTAACGGCCTGTTTGCCGCATCGGAAATTGCACTGGTTTCCGTCAGCCGCAACAAAGTGAAGCTAAAGGCGGATCAAGGGGACAAAAGCGCCAAAGTTCTGCTAAAGGCCATTGAAGACCCCAGCAAATTTTTGGCCACCATACAAATTGGCATTTCACTTACCGGTCTGTTTTCCGGCGCATACGCCGCCAACACCTTCACAGACCCGCTGGTGAACTTTTTGTTGCGCATCCAGCCTTGGTTGTCCAGAGAGGTGCTGGCCCCGGTTATCTTTTTCCTCATCACCCTTATCTTGTCCTATTTCATACTGGTTTTTGGGGAGCTTGTGCCCAAACGGCTGGGGATGGCCAAACCCATGGGGCTGGCCAACAGCAGCATCCGGGTTTTGAACGTGCTGGCGGCTGTGGTGAAACCCTTTGTGATGGTGCTTTCCTTTTCCACAGACTTTGTGCTGCGGCTGGTGGGCATTGACGACAAAGTGAGCCAGGATGACGTGACGGAAGAAGAAATCCGTATGCTGGTGGAGTCTGGCAGCGAACACGGCTCTATTGCAGAGCTGGAGCACGACATGATTAACAACATTTTTGAGTTCGACAACATGACGGCAGAAGACATTTGCATCCACCGTGTGGATGTAACGGCGTTGCCTGTAGATGCGGAAGAAGATGAGCTGATTGAACTGCTCACAGAAGGCAGGTATTCCCGCATTCCCATTTACGAAGAAAGCATTGACGACATTTTAGGCATCCTTCATGTGAAAGATGTGATGAAGCATCTGGTGCAGCACGGCCGCCTGGAAGACCTAGACATCCGTTCCCTGCTGCGTGAACCCTTCTTTGTGCCCTTCTCCAGAAAGGCGGATGAACTGTTTCATGACATGCAGCGCACCCGTGTGCACATGGCCATCGTCATAGACGAATATGGCGGCACGTTGGGCGTTATCACCATGGAGGACCTGGTGGAAGAAATTATGGGCAACATTTTCGATGAGCATGACGCCATTGAAATGCCAGACATTACCCAGGTGGACGAAACCCATTTTGTCATTAACGGTGCCACTGAACTGGAAGTGGTGGAAGAATATTTCGGCGTTAACCTACCCACGGAAGATTACGATACCCTTAGCGGCTTTTTAATCGGTGAACTGGGGCACATTCCTTCGGAAACCGAAAAGCCGGAGCTGTCTTTGTATGGCCTGCACTTTAAAGTGGAAAGCGTGCAGGAAAAGCGGATTGCATCCATTTCTGTAAGCAAGCTTGCCAGCGAGGAAACACAAAACGATGAATGAGAAATAGGAGTACACATGGCAATTATAGCAGTTTTATGTGTGGCCGCCTTGGTGGCAGTCGACCAGTTGGCCAAAATTTGGGCCATTCAAACCCTGCGCACCGCCACCTCTGTGGTGGTGGTGCTTCAAAACTTTTTAGGGTTCACCTTTGTTGAAAACCGGGGGGCCGCCTTTGGCATTTTGCAAGGGGCCCGTTGGTTTTTTGTGGTGCTCACCCTTGTGGTTTTGGGGGGCATGGCCTATGTTTACCCCCGAATGCCCAAGACCAAAACCTATGGCTGGGTGCGGTTTGCATTGATTCTTATTGCCGCCGGGGCCATTGGCAACTTTATAGACCGGCTTTTAAAAGGCTACGTGGTAGATTTTTTAATGTTTTTATTCATAGAATTTCCCGTGTTTAACATTGCAGACATCTTTGTGGTGTGCGGCACCCTTTTACTGGCAGTGGTCATGCTGTTTTTTATAAAAGATGAACAGCCCCCGGCCAAACCTTTGCCGGAAGACAAGGTGTAAGCCATGGAACAACAACCTGCAACATACGAAGACTTTTTTGAAGCCCTTATCTCTGAACAGGCAGAAGGACAGCGGCTGGATGCCTATTTGGCCCAGGCCATGGCTGGCTTTTCCCGCAGTGCTGTGCAAAAAATGTTGGAAGCCCAGCTTGTGACGGTGAACGACAAGCCGGCCAAAGCAGGGCAAAAGCTGAAAACCGGAGACACCATTGCCGCTTTTGTGCCCCCCCCTGTTGCTCTGGAAGCCCAGCCGGAAGCCATGCCTTTAGCCATTGTATACGAAGACCCCCATTTGCTGGTGGTGGACAAGCCCAAAGGGCTTGTTGTCCATCCTGGGGCTGGAAACACCACAGGCACATTGGTCAGTGGTTTGCTGCACCATTGCAGGGGCCAGCTTTCCGGCATAAACGGTGTGTTGCGCCCGGGCATTGTGCACCGCATAGACAAAGACACCTCTGGGTTGTTGGTGGTGGCGAAAACAGATGCGGCCCACCGGCATTTGTCTGAACAGCTTGCCGCCCATTCTGTAGACCGGGCGTACAACGCCATTGTTCATGGTGTGCTGAAAACACCAGCGGGCACGGTGAACGCCCCTGTGGGCAGGCACCCGGTGCAGCGCACCAAAATGGCCATTAACCATCACCATGGCAAACACGCCGTCACCCATTATCGGGTGCTAGAGGCTTTTCATAAACACACCTTTATTGAGGCACGGCTGGAAACCGGGCGTACCCATCAAATACGGGTACACATGGCTTCCTTGGGCCACCCCCTGCTTGGGGATGACGTTTACGGGCCCAAAACATCCAAACCGGCTTGCACCGGCCAGGCCCTTCATGCCCGGCTTTTAGGATTCACACACCCGGCCACCGGGGAACGGCTAAGCTTTGAATCTCCCCTGCCGGGTTATTTTGAAGCGTTGCTGCAACAGTTACGCAATATGCAATAACAGATATTATGCGCACAAGGAGGGAATACCTTGGCTCTGCTTGGCAAGGATTTTATCGGGCTAAAGGACCTTTCTGCCGATGACATTTTGTACATTTTAGAAACGGCAGAAACCATGAAGCATGTTTTAAGCCAGAAAAACAAAAAATCACCTTATTTGCAGGGCAAGTCCATTGTGCTGCTTTTTTATGAGAAATCTGCCAGAACCAAGCTGTCTTACGAGCTGGCGGCCCAATACTTATCCGCAAGCTTTGTGGATATGTCTGTGTCCACAGACTTATCCCACCAAAGCAGCCTGTTAGATGCCGGCCGCATTGTGGACCAAATGGGCAGTGATTACATCATTGTGCGCCATCCGGCTTCTGGTTCTGCCCAACTGCTGGCGGAAAACGTGTCTGCCAGCGTCATTAATGCGGGAGACGGCCTGAACGAAGCCCCAAGCCAAGCCCTGATTGACCTTTTAACCATCAAAAACCAAAAAGGCGGCTTTAAAGGGCTGAAAGTGGCCATCATTGGGGATGTGGTGTTCGACCGGGTGGCCAAGAGCAACATTTTCGGGCTGGTGAAGCTGGGGGCGGAAGTTTCTGTGGCCGCACCCCCAACATTAATTCCCTATCAACTGGAAAGCCTTGGGGTAACCACCTACAACGACGCCGCCGAAGCCGCACGGGGTGCCGATGTGATTATGGTACTTCGGATGCTGCCTGAACGCCAGAACGAGCATTTTGTTCCATCTTTAAACGAATATAAAACCTTTTTTAAAGTGAACGAACGCATGGTGCGCCATGCCGCCAAAAACGTGATCATCATGCACCCCGGGCCCATTAACCGGGGCATTGAAATTTCTTCGGAAGTGATTGATTCCAGCGCCTGTTTAACCAACGACCAAATCGGCAACGGGGTGTCTGTTAAAATGGCGCTGTTATATTTGCTGTCTTTGAAAGGGGTGCGCTTGCCATGAAACTGTGCATTCAAAACGGGTGGGTGTGTAACCATAACCAGCCCCCGGTGCAACAAGACATCCTGATTGAAGACGGGTGCATCGCACAGGTGGGGTGCGTCCTGGACTGCCAATTGCCGGACGTTGTAGACACCATTGATGCCACGGGCCTGTATGTCATTCCCGGCTTGATTGACATGTACTGCCGTGTGGGTGAACCCGGGTATGAGCACGAAGAAGACATGGTTTCTGCCTCTAAAAGCGCCGCAAAAGGCGGCTTCACCACCATCACCTGCTTGCCCAACACCAACCCGGTGATAGACAACAAAACTGTGGTGGACTACATCAACATGAAAAGCAAAACGTTATCCATGGTGAATTTTTACCCTTACGGCAGCATGACCAAGGCTTGCAAAGGGGAATCTTTAGCAGAAATTGGCCAGATGGTGCGTGCTGGGGCGGTGGGCATTTCCGATGCGGGCTGTAGCATTCAAAACGCCAACCTCATGCGCAAAATATTGCTTTATTCTGGCATGTTTAACGTGCCGGTCATTGCCACTTCTGCCGATGCCAGCCTTACCGGCCAGGGCGTGGTCAACCGCAGCCAGGTTTCCACCCTTATCGGCCTTTTGGGCATTCCCAGAGAGGCAGAGGAAGTGAGTGTGGCGCGAAACATTTTGTTGTGCAAGTACAATAAATCTCGGTTGCATTTGACCCATTTAACCACCCGGGGCGCTGTGGAAATGGTGCGCCGGGCCAAAGAGGACGGGGTGACTGTCACCGCCGAATGCAGCCCCCATTATTTTAGCCTGCGGGAAGATGCCGCCGGCTCTTATAACACTTTGGCCAAGGTGATGCCCCCCTTGCGCACCCAAGACGACATGAACGCTATTATTGAAGGGCTTTTGGATGGCACGCTGGACGTGATTTCCTCTGGCCATACCCCCACCACCATTGAAAGCAAGCACGTGGAGTTTGATAAAGCTTCCTGGGGCATTTCATCCCTAGAAACTGCCTTTTGTGTGTCTTATACAGAGCTGGTTAAAACCGGCAAACTAACGCTGCCCCAGCTGGTAGCCAAAATGTGTAAAAACCCGGCGCAAATATTGGGGTTTGCTTCTAAGGGGGAAATTCGGCCTGGATTTGATGCAGATCTTTTAATTTTTGGCACACAGGAGTGTTTCACCATCAAAGGGGCAGACTTTGCCTCCAAGGCAAAGTTTTCGCCTTTTGAAGGCCGGGAAATGTACGGGGATGTGCGTTATACCATTGTGAACGGGGAAGTGGTTTATTTAGGCCGGGAGTAAAATTTAAGACCTTGGGAAACTTTTTCGAGAAAAAGTTTCCCAACCCCCTTCAAAAAGCTTTGGTTTGAATGCCGCAAATGCGGCATTTTCGTAAAATTCTTTGCTTCTTTCTTATAAGAAAGAAGTGGGGTTCGGGGCAAAGCCCCGAGGTTTTTTACCCCAAATATTCTAAAATCTCGGCCGCATTGGTATCCGGCTTCACCTTGGGCATCACCTTTTCAATGATGCCGTTTTCATCAATGATGTAGGTGGTGCGCACCACACCCATAGACACCTTGCCGTAGTTTTTCTTTTCCTGCCACACGTCATACGCTTGAATGGCCTGAAGCTCCGGGTCCGACAGCAAAATAAAAGGCAAGTTATATTTTTCTGCAAACTTTTGGTGTGCGCTTACACTGTCTTTGCTAATGCCAATGACCACTACATTTTTTTCCTTGAACGCTTCGTAGGCTGCCCCAAAAGCACAAGCTTGGCGGGTGCATCCAGGGGTATTGTCTTTCGGGTAAAAATACAAAACAACTTTCTTGCCCACAAAATCGGACAGGGAAACGGTGTTGCCATCTTTATCGCTTAATGCAAAATTGGGCGCTTTTGTTTTTTCAGCTAACATCTTTTACACTCCTTTTATGAATATGTAGTTATTCTCTGTTGAAAGGGGCTGGCTATACCTATACCCCAGCAGATGAAAGGCTTTAATACCCTCCGGGGTTTGCACATTGTGTTCTGCCAGAAACCGCACCATTTCCCCCCGAGCCATCTTACACATGGTGCCCTTTTCAATCACTTTTCCGTCTTTCAGCTCGCCAAATGTGCAAGTCAGCCACTGGGTACTCTTTTTTAAATGGGGTGCAACGGCTTTGCTGTATTCTTTCGATGCCAGGTTTAATATAAAATCTGTTTCTTTTTCCAGCTGTTGTGCCAGCTGCTCCCCCCAAAAAGCGTAAAGGTTCTGGGCACCGTCTACAGAAAGCTTAGCCTGCATTTCCAGCCTATAGGGCACCACCCCGTCAAAAGGGCGCAACAGCCCATAAAAACCGGAAAGAATGCGCAGATGGGTTTTAATAAAATCGAAGTGCCTAAACTCAAAAACGTTTGGTGCCATGTATTGGAATTGAATCCCTTCGTAAGACAAAATGGCGGGGGTTAAGTTGTTGTTAAGGTTCATGTTTTCCAGCCGCTGCATATTCAGCTTTGCAATACTTTCGTTACATGCCCACAACGTTTTCAAGGCATCATAGCCCATGGTTTGCAGATTGCTTTTTAAAATTTCCGCCTGGGCTAAAAATAAGGGCAGTGATTCATGGGGCAAGCTGTGGGCATCCACATGCATTTTCTTTGCAGGGGATATGATGATGCGCATGGTATCACCGTCCTTTGCAATGTTCTAAGCCCCAGGGTAAACCCCGGGGCTTCTTTAAAGAATGCTTTAAATTTTAAACTTATTTACCAAATTACCCAGCAGCACAGACTGGCTGTTCAGTTCCTGTGCCGTGGAAGCCGATTCCTTGGACGTTAAGGAATTGCGATGCACCACTTCGGAAATCTGGTCCACCCCGGATGCAATGTGGGTAATGTTATCTGCCTGTTTTTTCGTTGCATCAAAGATGTGGTTAATAATTTGAGACACGGCATTAATGTCGTCAATAATTTTTTGCAAGGAATGCGCCGTGGTTTGGGCGGTGCTTGCCCCATCATCAATTTTAGCCAGTGTGTCTTCAATTAAGCCGGTAATGTCTTGGGCGGCACGCTTGCTTCGGCCTGCCAGTGAACGCACTTCCTCTGCAACCACCGCAAAGCCCTTGCCGTGGGCACCTGCCCGAGCCGCTTCCACCGCTGCATTTAAAGCCAACAGGTTGGTTTGGAACGCAATATCGTCTATCACCCGTATAATCTTGGCAATGTTGCCAGAGGCTTCTTTTATGTCGTTCATGGACTCCAGCATTTTCCGCATTTCTTCATTGCCGTCTTTGGCATTCTCTATGGATGTAAGGGAATAATCGTACACATGCTGGGCATCGCTGGCGGTTTTTTGGGTTTGCTCGTTAATGTCGGTGATGGCGGAACCCAATTCTTCCACCGTGCTGTACTGGCGCTCTGCATCGTTGGCCAGTTCAAAGGAAGATTCGGAAATCTTATTGGCACCGGAAAGCACATGGTCTGCCGATGCTTGAATGTCTGAAATAGTCCCAGCCAACGTCTGCGCAATGTTGTTAATAGACACTTTAATGCGGTCATACTGCCCCACATATTCATTGGTGATGGTGTGGCTTAAGTCGCCGTTTGAAATGGCACTGAGCACGTCGGTCATTTCACCAATATAGGCGCTGATGGAACGCACCATTTTGTTTAGCGAAAGCATCATTTCATTAAAACAGCCTGCATACTTTTTGTCAATGGTCACATCAAAATCACCTTCAGACAACTTGGCCAATATCCGGTTGCTTTCCTGAATGGGCTGTTCAATGGCGTGCAGCAGCTCGTTCATCTTGTCCGCCGCCACGTGCCAATCCCCTTGGTATTTGTCTGTGTCAATTTTAAAGGTTAAATCCCCGTGGGTGGCAGCCGTGGCACAAGCCGTAATGTCAGCGTTTATGTTAGACAAGTTGGCCTTCACTGAATCAAACATCTGGTTGGCAATCACCCGCTGGCCAGGGTATTCCGGCAGGGTAACAGAGAAATTACCATTGCCAAGGTCTGCAAATTTGCTTAAGATGTCCAGCATATCGGCAACCAAGACCCCCACTGTGTTGTTCACACTTTCTGCAATGCTTTTGTACTCCCCTGAAAACTGGCTGGTGTCAATGGGCAGTGCTTCCAGTTCCCCCTGCTCAAAATGCTTGGAAACCGCAATGATACTGTCTGCCAAACCCCGCATGGTATCCCGCATGAGCAAAAAGGAGGCCGTTAAGCTGCCCAATTCATCGTTGCTCGCTTTGTGCAATTGAATGCTGAAATTACCCTTGGCAATGTCCTTGGCCGCAGCATCCAGCGCCGTAATGGGGCTCATCAACCGTGAAGTGATGAAGTACATGAGCAAAGACCCCAAAATACAGGTGATGAAGGAAACAATAAACCCTATTATAATATGTTTATAGCTTAACGCCTTACTCTTGTCCAGAATGCTGTAGGCATACCATTGGGTGCCCGGCAAATCTTCGGACCGGTGTATAATTTCTTTTTCGCCCTCTGTGGAGGTGTATTCTAAAAAAGTATCTTCATTAAGGGCCTCTAAAGGAATGCCCAATTCACTAATGTTTTTGCCAATAAATTCTGCATTGGTGGAAGAGGCAATCGTACCAAAAGCGTCTGCAATAAACGTAGCCCGCACTGCCGAAGACGTATTAGCCTGCAAGTACCGGGTGACGCCCTCTGTATGCACAGGAACAGCCACCATACCCAAAAATGTATCACCTTCAAAAATTGGCTTTGAATACCAACATTCCATAATGCCGGTCACTGGGGATGGCGTTACCTGGCTTACCCAGCGGTTGCCTTTTAACCCTTCTTCACAGTTGCGCACAAAAGGGGGTATTTCCATGGCGTTTAGCCCTACCCCTTCATCGCCCTTTCCCGTCACCACAATGTCGAAATTGCTGTTAAGTAAAACGGTGTTGGCGTAAAGGCTATAGTCCCCTAAGTCAATGTTGTTTTTAAATACCACGCTCAAAGCCGCTGCCGCGTCCTCCAGGCTTCCCCCTCTGGCGGCCGCCTGCACCTCTGGCAAGTCGTAACTGGCATCCACCATGGCCCAGGCGTTATCGTTCCATTGGCTAGAGATAGCAGCCAGCCTGCTCACTTCCGATTCCAGCAGGATGTCCATGGCGTCTCGCATCATTCTGTTGCTTTCTTCCCCAGAAATAAGCGCCACTGCCACTTGCACAATAATTAAAATAACAATGATTGGAAGAAGAATCTTCCATTTAATGCTGCGTCCCTGAAGCTTCTTATTTTTCATGGGTTTCCTCCTTTTGTTGCTCTGTTGAGCGGCCGTATTCTGTGCGCACCTTTTTTATGTTAAATTTTACTTCATATTATAGTGCACTGCTCTTTAAAAGTAAAGGGGTTTGAAAATGCTATACTTTGCTGGTATACTAAAACCCACGTACCCTTGCTTGAAGGAGGCACCCATGACCATTCAACCGCTGGAAATTTCCCAAATAAAAAGCGCAACTGCACTGGTTTGGAATGTTTTTTTAGAATTTGAAGCGCCGGATTATAGCAGTCAAGGCATTAAAACTTTTAGAAATTTTTTAGAAGATGCCCATGCTTTGTCTCAATTAACGTTTTTCGGCGCTTATGAAGGCGGTGCACTGGCCGGGGTTATTGCCCTGCGCAACAAC
This sequence comes from uncultured Eubacteriales bacterium, assembly GCA_964500895.1. Lineage (GTDB taxonomy): Bacteria > Bacillota > Clostridia > Lachnospirales > JAISER01 > CAZCQP01. Next base: position 34,438 of record CAZCQP010000012.1, read on the forward strand.
CGCCACATTTCCCTGTTTTTTGTTGAAAAGGCATTTCAACACAAAGGCATTGGCAAAGCATTGTTTCAACAGGCCATAGGCCAATGCCAAGGGAAACATATGACCGTAAATTCCTCCCCCTATGCCGTTGCCATCTATGCAAAACTGGGGTTCACGGCCACTGGGCCGGAACAATTGCAAGACGGCATCCGGTTTACGCCCATGGTTTTTGACATGCCTGTTATACAATCCCAACGGCTTTATTTGCGTAAAATAACCGCCGCAGACTATGACCATCTGTCGCCTATGCTGCAAGATGCGGAAGTGATGCACGCCTGGGGCCATGGTTTCAGCCCAGAAGAAGTACGGGCATGGATGAATCGACGGCTGGAAAGTTATGCACAAAACGGTTACAGCTACTTTTTGGCCATCCATAAAGAAAGCGGCAACGTGGTGGGGCAGATTGGCCTTTTAAATGAAGACGTAAACGGCCAGCCCTTTTTGGGTATTGGCTACATTCTAAACAAAGCCTACTGGCACCAGGGCTACGCCACCGAAGGGGCCAAAGCCTGCCTGGACTATGCCTTTCAGACGCTAAAAGCCACACAAGTGATTTGCGACATTCGGCCAGAAAACAAGGCTTCCATTGCTGTAGCCAAAAGGTTAGGCATGGCTTTAACCGACCAGCATTTGAAGCACTACAAAGGCAAAGACCTTCCCCACCTGGTTTACACCATTTATTGCGGCGACAGCCGGTGAGTTACTGCTAAAAATTTTCATTGACTATTTTCTAAAAATCTCTATAATTTAACGTGCTGTTTATAAAAATAGAATGAAGGAAGGTGCGCATAATGTTGAAAAGAAAGGCAGTAAGCTTGGTGCTTGCCACTGTTTTAGCAGCGGGAGCATGGACTGCAAACGTTGCAGCGGCTACAAGCGAAAAAGCGGCTACGGTACTCACCAACGGAGTGGTGTACACGGTAGACGGCGAAAACTGGGAAAACAATGCGGCAGAGGCCGTGGCCATTGGCAGCGACGGCACCCTATTGTTTGTGGGTTCCGCTAAGGAGGCCAAAGCGTACATAGGCAAAGACACAAAAGTAACCGATTTACAGGGCCAGGTGGTCATGCCCGGTTTTGTAGATGCGCATACCCATATGCCCGGCACAGCCAAAACCGAGCTTTTTGAAATTTATTTGTATGAATCTTTTACCAAAGAACAAACGTTGCAAGACATAAAAGATTTCATTGAAGCCAACCCAGATTTAGACGTTTACTGGGGCAACGGCTTTAACATGGGCTTAAGCGGAGACCCCAAAGGCCCTAGAAAAGAATGGCTGGACGAAATTTGCGCAGACAAACCCATCATCATTTCCTCCAACGATGCACACAATGTGTGGATGAACTCTAAGGCGCTGGAAATGAACCGCATCACCAAAAACACGCCCAACCCTGCGGGCGGCTTAATTCAAAAAGACCCTGCCACTGGGGAACTGTGGGGCGTATTGACCGATGCCTTTGATGTGGGCACCATGTCCCAGACTTTTACCCCAGAACAGGAAACCCAAGCCCTGTACTATTTCCAAGACAACATGCACGGCTGGGGATACACGGCTATGATGGCCATTGCCCCCCACTTTGTAGAGCCGGAAATTGTGAAGGCCATGGACGATGCCGGTGATTTAACCATGCGGCTGAACATGGCGGGGTTGGCAGACCCTAAAGGGGATTTTGAGGCACAGCTTGAAGATGCCAAAAAGCTTAAAGCCATGATGGATTCAGACTTGGTGGATGTGAGCACCATGAAATTTTTTGCAGACGGCGTCATTGAAGGGATGACCGGCTACTTGCTGGAACCTTACGATGCAGCCGCCGGTTTGGATAAAGACTACACCTCCTCCTTTTACTGGGACCCAGAAGCGTTAAAAGGCTACTTTGACCGTTCCATGAAGGAAGGCTTCCAAATTCACGTACACTCCATTGGGGATGCCTCCACTCGCCTTGTGTTGGATGCCATGGCGTATGCCCAGGCAGAAAACAAAACCATCGAACCTCGCAACGTCATCACCCACTTACAGCTGGTGGACGATGCAGACAAACCCCGTTTTGGGGAACTGAAAATCATTGCGGCGTTACAACCTTTCTGGCACTTGAAAGAGCCGGATTGGTGGAGCGTGGTAGACCTTCCGGCACTGGGTGAAGAACGGGCATGGCTGGAATACCCGGTTAAATCTTTAAAAGATAACGGTGCGCTGTTAACCGCTTCCGGCGACCACCCGGTGTCTCCGGTGAACAACCCTTTCTATGCCATGGAAGCAGCAGTGACCCGCAACTTATTTAGCGGCGAATTTTACGGCGTGGACGACATTACAGACATGGACGATACTACTTGGCTTTTAAACCCGGAAGAAAGAATTTCCGTGAAAGACATTGTGGAAGCTTACACCATTAACGGCGCGTACCAGCTGGGCCGGGAAGACAAGATTGGTTCTTTGGTGGCAGGCAAATATGCAGACCTGATTGTTTTGGACAAGGACATTTTTAAAGTGAACCCGGTTGAAATCGACGGCATTCAGGTGGTGGCTACATACTTTAACGGCCAAGTTGTTTACAGCGAAGCTGAGTAATTAAAGAATTAAAAGGGCGAAAAGATGCATCCATTAGGATTATCTTTTCGCCCTTTCCTGTATGGCGCCTTACCGGCTGTTTTCAAAAACCTTCATCATAATGGCGCACTCCACTCGTTTTTGCTGCAAGCTGCACGCAATGTCACAAGGCTTGTTAATGTCCTTGTTGGTGAAATAGGAGTTGGCAAAACACCCGCCGCTACAATAATACTTTGCAAAACAATCTTGGCACTTTTCCTTTGTAAACACGTTGGTTTTTTCAAATTCTTCAACAATGGCCTGGTTCAGCACCCCGTCAAAAATGGTGCCCAGCTTGAACTGTTCTTCCCCCACAAACTGATGGCAAGGGTACAGCTCCCCGGATGGGGTTACCGCTAAATATTCCACCCCGCAACCGCAGCCGGAAACCCGCTTGGATAAGCACGGCCCGCTTTGCAAGTCAATGTTAAAATGGAAGAAGTTGGGCACATGTTCTTCGGTTAAAAGCATGTGTGCCAGCTTTTCATATTCTTTGAAAATGGCGGGCAAATCTTCTGCTTTAATGGTATAGCCCGTCTTTTCATCCCCCACCACCGGCTCTACAGACACATGCTGAAACCCGGCGTTGTACAGGTGGAAAACATCCGCTGAAAAGTCCAGGTTTTCCCGTGTGAAAGTGCCCCGGACGTAATAATCTTTTTGCCCTCTTTGCTGCACCAGGTTTAACACTTTGGGCAGCACCACATCGTAGCTGCCGTTGCCCCCGGCTGTTTGCCGGAACTTATCGTGCACCGCTTTTCTACCGTCCAGGCTTAACACCACGTTGGACATATGGGCGTTAATGAACGCTGTTTTTTCCTCGTCTAAAAGCAGCCCGTTGGTGGTGATGGTAAAACGGATGACTTTGCCGTGGTTTTCCGCCACTTCATTGCCATAGCGCACAATTTCCTTCACCACGTCAAAGTTTAAAAGGGGTTCGCCGCCGAAAAAGTCCACTTCCAGCTGCTTGCGGCCACCGGAATTTTCAATGAGAAAGTCTATGGCCTTCTTCCCCACTTCTAAGGACATATGCTCTTTTTTGCCTTTGTACTCCCCGTCCCCTGCAAAGCAATAGGTGCAGCGTAGGTTGCAGTCGTGGGCAATGTGCAGGCAAAGGGCTTTCACCACAGGTTGTCTGCTTTTGTAGTCATAGTCTGGCTGGGGGCTGAACAACAAGCCCTCATTGTACAGTTCTAAAAGCTCTGCAAAAGTTTCCTCTATGTCTTTTAATGCGTAAGGCAAAACAGAAGCCAGCTCTTGAACCAAGCCAGCTTCTTTCATGTTTTTCTTATGTTGGTTAATAAAATCCAGTATAGCATAGGCTAAATCGTCTACATGATGGATGGCCCCACTGTTCACATCCATCACAATATTCAGCCCATTCATTTTGAATGGGTGAATCATGATTTTGCTTTGGGGTTTCTGGTTTTATTTTTCAGCAGGTCGTTTTCGCAGCCTTGGTTTGCCACCGTGCAAGAGGTTTTGCAGGCAGACTGGCAAGAGGTTTGGCATTCACCGCAGCCACCGGTATGTAATTTTAATTCTGTTTTTAATGTTTTTACATGCTTCATCAGCAATGTCCTCCTCGAATTTCTATATATTTGCTAACCATTATCGCATAACCCAGGGCATTCGTCAAGTTCATACCCACACATAAACACGACAAACGCGTGAAGCGTTTGTCGTGTCGATTAAATGCACTTTCAGTGCATTTAATCGAGTTGTGGGTGGGAAGAAATGAAAAGTTCCCAAGGAAACTTTTCATTTCCTGCAATTTGGCGGAAATAAATTCCACCAAATTGATTAAAGTCTGCGACGCTAAAGCAAAAACTTGTCAAGCTTTTTTTCATGCGTTTGTCGTTCACACATAAAATGGTGGTTATGGGGCAATGCCTGTTGCAAGCTGAATGTTGCCCGCCTTCCAAAAGTTGACATCTGTAAACCCACTGCTTTGAAGCAGCCCAGACAATGCTTTGGGGCTGTATAGCTTCACATCCCCAGACTGTAACAGGGGCAAGACCACATTCGCCAGTGGAAGCAACACCCCAGGCATATAAATTTCAGCAATATAGAGTGCCCCACCCGGTTTTAGTATCCGCTTTGCTTCCTGCAAAAACAAGCCGGGGCGTTCAAAATGATGAAAAGATGCCGACACGGTGACACAATCAAAAAAACCATCATCAAAAGGTAGCTGTTCGCTATTGGCCACACAGAATGTAAACCCTTCGTGGCGTTTTTTGGCCTGTGCAATCATGGCTTCCGAAATGTCTACCCCGAACCCTTTAATGGGCTGCTTGGCATGGATCATGGCCAGTAACGTGCCGTTTCCGCAAGCCACATCCAACACCGTTGCCTGTAGGGGTACGTGTACTGCATCCTTGAGGCATTGTTTAAAAGCACGGGTAAACTTGCCGTCGGGGGTGTGGTCATATTCGGCTGCCATTTGGTTGTAATGTTTTTGAGATTGGGTGGTTTTATGTCCCATGCTACACCTCTTCTATAGCTTCACAGCCCCTGTGGGGCACTTGTTGATGCAGTTCATGCACAATATGCATT
>CAZCQP010000012.1:39717-59812 GCA_964500895.1 uncultured Eubacteriales bacterium
AGCTTCACAGCCCCTGTGGGGCACTTGTTGATGCAGTTCATGCACAATATGCATTCTGTGCCGTTTTTTCTGGCCCGTCTGTTATCCAGCACCGCCACATCCATGGGGCACACTTTTTCGCATTGCCCGCAATGGATGCATTTATTCTGCTCCACCTTAATGCGGGTAATGGAAAAATAGCTCATGGGCTTTAGAAACACCGTGATGGGGCACACATATTTACAAAAGGCCCGGTTATCTTTCAGTGCAAAGGCCAAAAGGATGCCTACCGCAAAATAGGCCATGTTTCCGGCAATAAAGGCCACAAACATGATTGCTTCAATATTCTGCACCTTAAATGCAAACAGGCTACCCACAAAGGCCAGGGAAAGCAGAAAAACAAGCAGCCGGATAACGCCCCACTTTTCCTTGCGCTTTCCTGCTGGCAATTTAAAAGGCAATAAATCCAACACAGCTGCCGTCCAACAGGCGTAACCACACCATCCCCGGGCAAAAAGCAACGGCCCGGCAATTTTTGCCACCAAATAATGGATAACTGCCGCTTGAAACACCCCGGAAAACAGGTAGTACCAAAAACCTTCAATCTGCATGTTTTCCCCTAACATAATCCCCAGGAACACAAACATGTAAAGCCCCACCCCGGCTTGGGCCACAAGCCGGGCATAAGGCTTTTTCCGGGCCATTAAAAACATGCCCAGGCTCACAAACCCACCGATGTACGTAAAATTCAGCAGGTAAAACACATGGTTTTGGGTAAGCCAAAGGGTAATGCCAATGGCCAAAAACACGCAGAACACCAGCAAAGGAGCCCATTGATTTTTCATCTAAGTCCGTCCTTTTATTTTAACACACTCACCGCATCGGTCATGGTTTTTTCCATGGCCTCCATCCCGTAGTTATCCACTTGCACCTTGTCTTTGTCTCCGTGGGTTAGGCAGCCAGCCCCGCCGATACAGCCCCCCACACAGGCCATGCCTTCAATGAAGTTACCCGGAAGCACATTTTTAGATGCCCGGAGCAACGCTGCCCGGCAAGCTTCAATGCCGTCACAGGCCACCGGCTTCAAGTCAAAATCTGTGATGTTGTTTTCTTTCAGGGCTTGTTTCACAGCGTCCGACAACCCGCCGCTTCTGGCAAAGATTCTGCCATAGTAGGAGGCATTGTCCAGCACGTCTTCTTCCAGTGTGGTCACGTCAATGCCACGGCTATCCAGCAAAGCTTGCAGCTCTTCAAAGGTGATGACGCAATCCACCAACGGGCGCACTTTTTCCAGCTGAATTTCCTGTTTTTTAGCCGTACATGGGCCAATGAACACAATTTTGCAGGTGGGGTCTGTCTTTTTAATGTATTCCGCAATGGTGGCCATTGGGGAAAGGTTGTGGGACACATGTTTGACTAAGTCTGGAAACTCGTTGTGCACATAGTTCACAAAGGCCGGGCAGCAAGAGCTGGTTAAGAAGCCTTTTTCTGCAAGCTCCTTGGCTTCGGCCAGAGCCACCATGTCTGCCCCCAACGCCGCTTCCACCACATGGTGGAACCCAAGGGCTTTAATGCCGGTAATCACCTGCCCCAGCTTGGCGTACGTAAACTGGCTGGAAATGGAAGGTGCCACCACCGCATATACGTTGCAGGCATTGTTGTTTTTAAGCATCTTTATGGCGTCCAGAATGAAGGATTTATCCATGATGGCGCCAAAGGGGCACTGGTATACGCAAGCACCGCAAGCAATGCATTTGTCATTGTCGATGGCCGCCGCTTTGTCGCTGTTCATTTTAATGGCTTTAATTTTACAAGCCATCTGGCAAGGGCGTTTGTTATTGCCAATGGCCGTGAAGGGGCACACTTTGGCGCACTTGCCGCATTCTACGCACTTGGATTTGTCTATATATGCCTTTTGCATGTGGTCGAAGGTGATGGCCCCGAACTTGCACACTTTTTCACAGCGGTGGGCAATGCAGCCTCTGCACGCAGCAGTCACTTCATAGCCACCCACCGGGCATTCGTCACAGGCAATGTCAATCACTTCAATCACATTAGGGTTGCTTTTGTCTCCCCCAACGGCTAACTTCACACGTTCGCTTACAATGGCTCTTTCTTTATGCACACAGCAACGCATAGTGGGTGTGTTGCCGGTAATGATACGCTTGGGTATATCTGTCATTTTTTCAATCAGCTGGTCATCCCAGGCCAGCCTTGCCACTTCACTTAAAACACTGTATTTTAATTCTTGCACTTTGGTGTCGAATTTCCGCATTGTCATATTTTCTCCTTAAAAATAACTCACTTTTATGCTTTTGCCCATCTTCTTTAAACATGCGGAAAGTTCATCTATCAGCCGCATTTTAATGTTAAAATTAATGGGCAAGCTTGGGTTTTGGTGGGCCGGGTTAATGGCCCTGCCCACGTAGAAATTAATGTCGGTGGCTTCCTCAAACAGCATCCGTGCAATAAGGGAAGCGCCGTCTTTTTTATAGCTCCATTCAGCGTAATGCTCGTTGTTGTCTAAATAATTTTGCGCATATTTTAACACCTTGGTAATGGTGATAACCCCTTCAGTCACCAGGTCTACCCCGTCTATTTTAGAAATAGGAGGAATTTCCGGGTCGTCGTAAATCAATTCGGAAACAACGGTCTTTTTCAAGTATTCCGCTGCCAAAGAGGAGGTTGTGCCCCCGCAAACAATGTACTTGCCCATTTTGCTGAAAAATAGGGCCATCATTTTTGAAGCATCGTCCGGGTCTGCGGGCGGGCCAATCATCAGGTTCATGGGCACCCGGCTACGCACTTTCAGTGCGCAAACAGTGGTATCGTCCCCCGGTTTGCCTCCATACAGCCTGTTGCATTCTTCAACCAAAATGGTTGCCATGGTTTTGGCTGTGCAGTTTTCGTCGTATTTTTCTTCTAAAAAACGGATAATGTCGCTGCGTTGCCAACCGAAGTTCATGATATTGCCCACCCCAGAATGCACGGCCCCATCGCTCATGGTAATGAGCACGTCGTTTTCTTCAATCCGTGTACGGGACTGGAAAATCACCTTGTTTTCAATGGTGTAGGACTGTTTGGGGAACTCTACGTGCTTGCCGTTACGCAGCAAAATCACGTGGGGGTTGTCGTACTGAATGATTTCGGCGTACTCGTTATCCAAAATGCGAATGACGCTAAACGTGGAATAGGCCACCCCACGGACAGAGCACACCGGCAACGTAGCCGCCACCGTGCGCACGCATTCTTCCACGCTTAAATTTTGGGCCAGCATGGTGGAAAGAATCTTGGAGGTTAAAGTGGATAAAATGCTGGCTTTCACACCGCTTCCCAAGCCGTCTGCCAGCACGGCAATTAAAGAGCCGTCATCTGCGGGCAACACATCCACCCGGTCCCCACACAGCTGTTCCCCGTATTTGTTCATGCTTAAATAACCCACATCAATACAAAGCCTACTCATGTTTTAAAGACTCCTTCAACTTTGTAAGCGCAATCTTTGTTTCGGCAGTGGTTTCCCCTAAAAGCAGGGCAATTTCCTGCACCACACGCATTTGTTTTTCCACCACCTGGTCTGCAATGGCAATGGTGTGGCGGCTCAGTTTTTCGTTTTCTTCCCGTTCTGTTTCAAAGTCTGTCACATCCCGCATGATGCAAATGAAAATGCGGTAGTCTTTATCGTACACAATGGTTTGTTCCACGTGCTTGCTGTATTCGGCCATGTACTTTTGCTTTTGCACCTTTGTCATGGTGTTTTGCACTTCCAGAAAGTTTTCAATGTCTAGAATGCGAATGACATGTTCGCCAATCACATCGGCTTGGTTTTTAATGCCCAGCAAACGCAGGGCAGATTCATTAATTTGCTGAATCTCCAAATCGTCATTGGTCACAATGATGGCATTGGGGGTATTTTTAATGATGGTGTCTGAAAAAGTTTCTGCTCTATCCTTAATGAAAGGCAGGCACATGGAAAGCTCTGCCTTGCCTTGGTATACGGCAATGGCTTTGTCCCGGCAAGTGTCGTACCCGCAAGTGCCGCAATTGAGCTCATGCTCCGGCAGCGTTTTACCCATTTGTTTTAAAATATCTTGAATGTGCCGGGCACCGGGCATATTGCGGTTGAGCAATATGTACGGATGATGCCGTTTGGTTTGTTCGGTGGTTAAGGGTTGCAAAGGAAAATCCTGTTCACCGGCATATCGGCACACATTGCAATAGTTTTTCACAGGGGATGGGGCTTTGTCCATCACCGGGCCGCCGGTGCAGCTGCCTGTACAAGCGGACATTTCAATAAAGCAGGGGCCTAGCTTTTCTTGAGCTAGGTCTTTTAAAACACTCATGCAATTGTCTACGCCATCTACACTAAAGCTTTCATAGGCCCAATCTTTCTGCATGTTCATGGTTTTAATGATGCCACCCGCCACCGGAAACAACCGTGCTTTGGTGTGGGCGTTTTGGGCTTCTGCATCTGCTTGAATGGTGATGCCCTCCCCTTCCAGCCACTTGGTTAGTTCCTCGAAGGTGAGCACACAATCCACCACACCGCCATAGGTTTCGGCTTCGGCTTTTTTGGAAATGCAGGGCCCAATGAAAACGGTTTTTGCTCCTTCAAGGCGTGCCTTTATGTCTGTGCAGTGGGCCATCATAGGGGAGACCACCGGTGCCAGGTAGGGCAATACTTCCGGGTAATGTTTCTGTATTAAAAGGTTCACAGAATGGCAGCATGAAGAAATGACCACCTGCTTCTCTCTTTTTTCAAGTATTTTTTCGTATTCTGTTTTCACAATGGTTGCGCCCACTGCCGTTTCTTCCACATCATAAAAGCCTAGCTTTTGCAGCGCCTTTTTCATGGCAGAAATGGTGGCCCCTTCGTAATTGGCCACAAAAGAGGGCGCCAGGCTAACCACCACTTTGGCTTCATCCCGAATAAGCTGCTTGGCTTTTTCCACATCGTCCCGAATGAGCTTGGCATCTTGGGGGCACACCACAAAACACTGGCCGCACAAAATGCAGGCATCTTCAATGATGTATGCCCGCCCGGAAGAAAAACGGATAGACTTCACCGGGCAATAACGGATGCATTTATAGCAATTCTTGCAGTTTCGTTTTTTTAAATTTAAATATTGGGTCATTGCTTAAACCTCATAAGCTTTCCAAAATGTGGGACTGGCAAAAAGCTTCAACCGTTTCCGGCGTTAATGAAAACAAGTCCTCATTTAACAGCACAGATACCCCATTTTTACAGTTCCCCATGCAAAACTTGCCGGACAATTCCACCTTATCTTGAAGCTGGTGCGTGTCAATAAAAGATTGAAGCGCTTCCACAACCTGTCTGGATCCTTTCAAATGACATGAACTGCCGATACACACGGTAACCCTTAACATAGAACTCCTCCTTAAATAAAATAGGCGCATCTGCTTTGGAAATGTCTGTTTGTGATAAAACAAACGAATCAACAGCATCATTATACCATAGGTGATGCCCCCTTGCATCTGTATCCTGTTGTCAATTCTGGCAGTCTGTAGCGCCTTAATGGGTTTAACAAATGAATTTTACCTAAAACACTTCTTTTTTTTGGCCGGCTGCGTTCAAAATTTTTGCCGGTGTGTCTTTCCTTTCCTTTGCCCTTGCCATACCAAACAAAAAACATGCCTAACAGATGCAAATTTTTTTAATTTTCAATGTAAAATCGCCCTGCTGCAAGGGGTGCAGCAAGGCGAAGGTTACAATGTTTATTCCACTGTTTCAATGCCTAAAAAGTCGTTCACCAGCGGTTGTAAAAAGTTAAAAATATGCTGGTGGGTGGTGCGGGTTACATGGTATTCATCGTAGTAAAAATATTGGTCTGCTGTCCAGAAACCGTCTTCGTCGTAACCCAAGAAGCCGTCATATTCGTATGTATAATATCCTTCCGGCGGGTTGGCGAACAGCTCGGTGTTGTCCAGGTAATGGTAGCTGTAACCGATGGCTGGAATCCAATCGGAAATCATGTAGTAGGAGAATGTTTTGTAGCCAAAGGCTTCCATATCCGCTTCCATGGCTTCGGTAAGGGGGGTTAAGTCTACGCATAAAATGTTTACTTTCAGCTCTCTTTGGGCTTGTGCCATGGCTTTTAAAGTGGCTTTTTGATGGGCTTCCGTAAAAGGACTTAATGTCTTTTCCGGTTTACGGTATTGCAGCATCACCACAAAGTTTTTGGCCCCTGCTTTGGCCAGGTCTGTCACCATTTCTCTTATGTTGGCCGCAGACTTATTGGTCACAGAGGTTACCGTTTCCCCTTCAATGCTTAAATTGTACGTGTCGTTACCGCCCACGCTAATTAAGTATAAAGCGTTGGGGTCTACCTTGCCGCCCTGGTCTTTCACAAATTCCTTGGTCTGCTCTATGCCCCCTGTACCGGGCAGCCAGCCAGACCAGTTGGTGTTGCCGGTGGCATCCGGGCCGCTTTTAGCCCCGCCCACGGCGTAGTTGGTCATGTCTACCTGCAAGTATTCCGCCAGCAGCTCTGTAAACACTTTGCCGTTAGAATACCGGCCTTTCCAGTAGTAGCCGTCTTCCGCCTTGATGTACGCCCCCTCCGGCGGGTTTTCCCCGTTCACCAGTGCTTCCGTTAGTGCCTTGCCCCGCCCAATGTCTACGCTGCTGTCACCAAAGGTGTACAGGTGGGTGATGCCGCCCAGCGTTTCTTCTGCACCGAAAGCTGTTGCCCCCACAGACAACACCAGCGCACAAGCCAGCAACACTGCCATACATTGTTTCATACGCAAAACTCCTTTTTATTTGCATTATATTGAATTGCACAACGATATGATAGAAATATTTTTACCTGTTGTTAATATTGTTTTGCATAGCATAATGCTTCTATTTTATTATATAAATATTAAATAGTTTTTTGTAAAAATCGTTTTAACATTAGTAAATAGTTTTCTATACCAAAACTTTGGCTGGCGGGTAATATAATGAAAACATATTTTTACAAAAATTAACAAATTTATGTAAAGTTCTTAAGGAGGAATGTTCATGAACCAGAACGTTATCATCACTTGCGCCGTTACAGGTGCCGGAGACTCTGCCCACAAAAACCCCCATGTTCCCGTTACCCCGGAAGAAATTGCTGCTTCCTGCGTGAAAGCGGCTCAAGCCGGTGCTGCGGTTGTTCACGTGCATGTGCGGGACCCTCAAACCAGAGGTTTCTCCCGGGATGTGGCCCTGTACAAAGAAACCGCTAAACTCATTCGTGAAAGCGGCGTAGACATGATTTTAAACATTACTGCAGGAATGGGCGCAGATTTTGTGCCCGACGCATGTAACCCCAATGTAGGCGGCCCTGGTTCGGATATGATTACCCCGGCAGAACGGGTTGCCCATATCATTGACATTAAGCCAGACATTTCCACCCTGGACTGCGGCTCTATGAATTATGCCACTTCCGCATACGTAGCCACCATGGACATGCTGCGGGACACCGCCAAACGCCTTTTAGACGCAGGCGTGAAGCCGGAAATTGAAACCTTTGAGCTGGGGCACATTTGGCAAGCCAAGCAGCTGATGAAAGAAGGGCTTGTTGAATCCAACCCCCTCTTCCAGCTTTGCATGGGCATTCCTTACGGTGTGGAAGCCACCACAGAAAACCTGGTAGCCATGGTTCACGCTTTGCCCCCAGGGGTAAACTGGGGCGCTTTTGCCATTGGCCGTATGGAAATGCCATGGGTGGCACAAACCATACTGATGGGCGGTAACGTCCGGGTTGGCCTGGAAGACAACATTTATTTAGACAAAGGCGTGCTGGCCACCAACGAAGATTTGGTGTTAAACGCCAAGGAAATCATTGAGCGCATGGGCGCATCTGTTTTAAATCCGACGCAAGCCAGAGAAAAACTGGGTCTGTAAACAGTGAAAGGGGCGAATATCATGGTTATCACCAAGGAAAACATTAAAACAGTAGCCATTGTGGGCACCGGGGTTATTGGTGCAGGATGGGCCGCCCGCTGCCTGTGGCGTGGGCTGGACGTTTACGCTTACGATGCCTTCCCTGAAGCGGAAGTGGGCTTGCGGGAAGTGATTGCCAATTCCGAGGCCGCTTTAAAACGGGTGATTGATGTGCCTGTTGAAAAACGGGGCAAGCTGATTTTCACCTCTAGCCTGGAAGAAGCCGTGAAAAATGCAGACTTCATTCAAGAAAGCTCCCCGGAAGTTGAAGAAATTAAAATTCCTTTGATTAACAAGATTGACGCATACGCCAAGCCAGAGGCCATCATTGGCTCCAGCACCTCCGGGCTGCTGCCCACCCGGCTGCAAGCCCAAATGCAGTACCCGGAACGTTTCACCGTGGCCCATCCTTTTAACCCGGTATACCTTTTGCCCTTGGTGGAAGTTTGCGGCGGGGAAAAAACCAGCGAGGAAACCATGGCAGCCGCCGAAGCCTTTTTCGAAATGATTGGCATGAAGCCCTTGCGCTGCCGGGTAGAAATTGACGGCTTTATTGCAGACCGGTTGTTAGAAGCGTTGTGGCGGGAAATCATGTGGATGGTGAACGACGATGTGGCCACCACTGGCGAACTGGACGATGCCATTCGTTTTGGGGCTGGGTTGCGCTGGGCCATGATGGGCACCAACCTTACATACTTCCTGGCCGGGGGCAAAAACGGGATGCGGCATTTCATGTCCCAGTTTGGCCCAGCGTTGGAATTACCCTGGTGCCATTTAAAGGCCCCGGAATTAACCGACGAGCTTATTGAAAAGTTCGTGGTGCAAACCGCCGACCAAGCAGGTGGCAAAACCTTACGGGAACTGGAAGCCTTGCGGGACAATTGCCTGGTTTCCATTATGAAAGCGCTGTCTGAATACGAATTTGCATCCGGGCAAGTGCTGTTAAAAGATCAAGCCCTTCAAAAAGAACGGCTGGGACTGTAGGCGTAAAGACCTTGGGAAACTTTTTCGAGAAAAAGTTTCCCAAACCCTTCAAAAAGCTTTTTGTTAGAAATGCCGCAAGTGCGGCATTTCCGTAAAAATTCTTTGCTTCTTTCTTAATAAGAAAGAAGTGGGGGTTGGGGCAAGGCCCCAAGGTTTTAATAAAGAAAGGCGGGGTGTATATGGGAGAAATCATTTTTTCTTTGTTCATCGGCGGCTGGATGGTCATTTCCGGCCTGATTCTCATTTACGGGATAGAAAAAGAAAACAAGCGGTTTAACGGAACCGTTGCCACCAAGAAGCCCGATGCTGAACGTAAAGTAGACGTGTAAAAGCGTAGAACGGAGGGAGACCATGTCCATTTATTTTATTGGTGTGTTAGCAAGCATTGTTGTCTATATGGTTGTGGGATGGTATGCCGGCAAAAAAGTGAAAAACGTAAACGACTATTACGTCAGCGGCAGAAACGCCACCACCCTGCTCATCACCGGCACCTTGTTCGCCTCTATGCTCAGCACCAACGGGTTCATGGGTGATACAGGCTGGTGCTACACCGGCAACATCACCAGCATGGTGCTTTTAAACGTGCTGTGCGGCAGCGGCTACATTTTTGGTCCTTTGTTTTTCGGCCGGTACCTACGGCGCAGCGAAATTAACACCATGCCCGAATATTTTGGCAAACGCTTTAACGACACCCGCATTCAAAAGTTTGCTGGTATCATCACCGTCATCTCTTTAACCGCTTATTTATTGGCCGTCATTCAGGGCGTGGGCATTTTAATGCAAGAACTCACCGGCCTGCCCCGCATCACTTGCCTGCTCATTTCCTGGATTTGCTTTACTTCCTTCACCTTCTACTCCGGCTCCTCGGGGGTTATTTTAACAGACACCATCATGTTCCTTATTTTCATATTCGCCACCATCATTGGCGGGCCCTATGTGTTTAAAGCCCAAGGGGGGATTAGCCAGCTTATTCCCAACCTAATGGCCAACGCCAATGCACCGGAAGGGTTGTTGGCGTATACGGGCAACATACCCGGCACGGGGGGCGTCACTGCCTTTGATGCCGTCATGTACGCCGTCATTGTGGGCATCATCTGGCTGGTTACCGTGTCTGTCAGCCCATGGCAAGCAGGCAGAAACTTAATGGCCAGAAGCGAGCACGTCACCTTGCGGGCTGGCACTGTGGCTTCCATTTGCACCACCTTGTTCTTAACTTTCTTGTACATGATTGCCATTGCGGTGATTAACTTAAACCCTGGCATGGAAGACCCACAGCGGGTCATTATTTGGACGGCTTACAACATCATGCCTAAAATTGTGGGTGTGTTTGTGTTAACGGGCATTATGGCGGCGGGGTTGTCCTCGGCGTCCACCTTCATGTCTGTTATTGGCTTTAGTGTCACCAACGACATTTTCGGCCTGAAATTCAAAGACGATGCCGAACAGCTGAAAACCAGCCGGTTCATCATGCTGGGTGTAGGGGTTATTGCTTTAATTTTGGCCTATATGAACTTAGGCGGCATTCGGATTATCTCCTGGTTTGCCAGCACCATCATTGCCTCGGCCTGGTGCGTGGTGGGTTACGGCAGCGTGTGGAGCAAAAAGCTAACGGCCCGTGGCGCTTTGTGGGGCATGATGGGCGGCTTTTTCGGCTACATCATTCCCAAGTGCTTAAAAGAATTTATGGGCATTCCCTTCAGCAACTTGTTCGACCCCTTCTTCATGGGCATTTACATCAGCTTGCTTATGGCCTATTTGGGTTCCATGGGCACGAAACGGTCCGATGCCGAAAACGCTTTCTTTACCAAAATGCACATCACCCCAGAATCCGAAAAACGCCCGGAGGACTACAGACGGGACAAAGTTTACGGCTACGTGCTCATTTGCTCTGGGGTATTAACCACCATCATCCTGTTGGTATTCTGGGCACTGCCTTATAACGGCATGTGAGAACCATTATTGCACTTTGAAGGAGATAACCTATGAACTTACAACCGCTACTTTCCCCTGCCACCGTGGCCTTGATTGGCGCTTCTAACAAAGAAGGCTCTTTGGGTTACGACATGGTTAAAATGATTAAAAAAGGGGGATACACAGGGGAGATTTTCCCTGTGAACCCCCGCTACGAAGAAGTTTGCGGCATTAAATGCTACCCAGACATTGTGTCTATTGGCAAGCCCGTAGACACGGCTGCTTTCTGCATTAACGCCAAGCGCATGGAAGAACAGGTGACCATTGCTTTGGAGGCTGGGGTTAAATCTCTGATTGTGTTTGCCAACTGTGTGTTGGAGGACGACACCACCCCCAACCTGGAACAACGGCTGGTGGCCCTGTGCAAACAATACGGGGTGCCCATGCTGGGGCACAATGCCATGGGCTATTACAACAACGACATTGGGCTACGCATTTGTGGCTTTGAAGCCCCGGATGAAGGGGTTTTCGGCAACATCGCCCTCATCTCCCAGTCCGGTTCGGTGTTTAGCACCATTGGCCACAATGAAAAGCAACTGAAATTCAACTTAATGGTGGCCACTGGCACCGGCCATGTGACCAGCCTATCGGACTATATGGTTTACGCCCTGGAGCAACCCACCACCAAAGTGCTGGGGGTTTACATGGAGTCTTTGCGTAAGCCCAAACGGTTTTTGGAGGCGCTGGAACTGGCCAGCAAAAAGCGCATTCCCGTGGTGCTGATGAAGGTGGGCAAATCCGCTTTGGGGGCTAAATTTGCCCAAAGCCATACCGGGGGGTTGGCAGGGGACGATGACGCTTACCAAGCCATTTTCGACCATTACGGGGTCATCCGTGTCCATTCCTTGGGGGAAATGGCCAACACGTTGTTGTTGTTCAGCCGTTACCCAAACATTCCCCAAGGGGGCTTAGTGGCCATTGCAGATTCCGGCGGAGAACGGAACTTGCTGGCTGATACTGCCGATGCCCTTGGCCTGCCCTTTCCCGAACTTTCCCCGGAAACCATGGAAAAACTGCAAGCCATTCAAGAGTATGGCCAAGAAGCAGCCAACCCGCTGGACCCTTGGGGCACCGGCCTAGACTTTGAAAAGATTTTTGAAAACTCCCTTATTACTATGCTTGCAGACGACAACGCCGCCATTGGCATGATTTCTCAAGACTTGCGGGACGGTTATTTCCTAACGGAAGGGTGCATTGGGGCATTAAAAAATGCGGCCGAAGCCCAGCCCAAGCCTGTGGTGTTTATGACCAACCTTGGGGGCATTCGCCGCTACGCTGCAACAGAAGCCGTGAACAGTTTTGGGGGCATTGTGCTTTCGGAAACCGCATACGGGCTGTCTGCGGTGAAGCATTGGCTGAACTACCGGGATTTTACCCTGCAAGAAGCCCCTTGCGCAGCTGTGAACCTGGAGCAAGGCTTTGTCCGTCTGCTGGAAAGCAAGAAAGTTTTGCAGGAAACAGAAGCCTTGACCTTGCTTAAAGCCCTGGGCATTCCGGCGTTAGGCCAATGGGTGGTCAATGGCCCGGCAGACCTGGAAGCACACTCCTTCCCGTACCCGGTAGCATTAAAAACCGCCGCAGAAGGCGTCTTGCACAAAGCCGACGTGGGCGGTGTAAAGCTTGGCATTCAAGATTTAAATGGGCTGAAAGCCGCTTATGCAGACATGAGCGCCCGACTGGGCAGTGCTTGTGTGGTAACCCCCATGATGGAGTTTGATACGGAACTGATTTTGGGTATGAAAACGGATGACAACTTTGGCCCCATGGTCATTGTGGGTGCCGGGGGCATTTACACAGAAATGCTGAAAGACCGCATGGTGTTGCCTGTTACCGCATCCATGGAAGAAATTAAAGCCAAACTGCAAACGTTAAAAACCTACCCGCTGCTCACAGGCTTCCGTGGCAGCCGCCCGGCAGATATAGACCGTTTAGCTGCCATGGTGAAACAATTTTGCGCCATTGCTTATGGCTTGCAAGATTATGTGCAGGAAATTGACATAAACCCTGTGGCCATACAGGGCTGCAACATGGCGGCGCTGGATGCACTGATTATTTGCAAAGGTTGATTAGCTTTTTGCATAGCACTTCCCGGGGCACAATTACCGGCTTGCCAGCACTTTTAAAATGCAAACCCATGGCGGTGGTAAAGCCCACACAGTCCAGTAAAATCAAGTCTACATCTTGTTTTACAAAAGCTTCAATAGCGTTTTGGCTGTCTGCTGTGGGTTTATATGGCAGGCAGCTTTCCATGCAAAAACGTTCTACCAGCAAAGACCAGCGGGCTTCCATTTGGGGCCGCTGGTTTTTGTCTGGAATCACAATGCCCAGCAGCTTGCCTTTGGCTTCTTGAACAACCGTTTCTTTCATCAGTTTGCTGCTTTCGTATAAGGGCACTTTTTGGCTGTGCAGGCCGTCAAAGTCCCCGGTGCAAAACATCAGGTGCATGTCCACCCGGTTGTCTTTGTCTAAATCATTTATTTTCTCTTGCAAAAGCACCCCTGCGGCCTTTTTTGCAATTTGAATGTCACTACCATCTGCTAACCGGGTGATGTACAGGGGTTCCCCGTCTTTGGGGGCAAACTGCCGAGCTTCTTCCCGGCTGAACCCGTCCAGCGCCCCGGATTCCACAATATCAAACCCCGGCAGTAGGGGTTTGATGTCTTGGGTAATGTCCGGGCGGGGTGTTTGGCCTATGGTGTGCAGCCCCAGTTTAAAAGACATAGTCCACCATGCCTTTACCAATCACCTGCTCCACTTCGTAAAACAGCTGTTTATCCCGCATTCCGCCCCCCAGCGCCAGCTTGCTTCTTGGAATTTTAACCAAAGCCGCTTCCCTGCCTTTTCCAAGCTCTGCACTAATGATGGGCATGGCAGTTTCCAAGTCTATGAATGTAATCAAATCCGGGAAGGTGGCCAGCCGCTCACTGTCTTTTTCCACGGTCATGTATTCATTCCAAAAATCAACGTAATAGTCGCCGCCATCTTTGGCTTTAAGCTTGGCCATGCCAATATCAAAGCCATTTTTAATTTCCAGAGCAAAAGCTTCCACCACCCCCGTGGCCAATACAGTCAAATCTATTTTTTCAGCCAGCTTCTCCAAAAGCAGGGGGCAATTGCCTTGGCATTCATCAATGATGGCCCCCAGTTCCATGGATTGGCTCAAAGCCCCCACGGCCCCATTTTGGGCGGCATAGGCAGCGGTGACAGGGTTACGCAGCACCGTTACATAGCCCCCGGCCAAAGCAGCGGCAGTTCTTATCACTTTTGAAGCATTGTCCAAGGTACCTTGGGTGAAAACCTCCACATTGCGGGCACCTTTTCCACCCGCAGCAGCTTGCACAGACACATAATCCGGCTGCATGGTGAGGCCCATAGACCCCATGGTTCCGGTGGGATGTGCCCGGCCGTTGCAAGGGGCATCAATAAGGGGAATGCCCGTCATGGCAGACAAAATCCAGCCGTTTAAGCTGCTTTGGGCGCCCATTTCATTGGTGATGATGCCTGCAATGTCTGCCTGGTCATTGCGTTTGAAAATGTCGTACACTTTTATGTAATGGTCATTGGCTACGTATTTGTCTGGGGATGCAGGGGAACCCACCAAGGAAGCCGTTACCAGCACACCTTCCGGGTCATTGACTGTTTCAATGCCTTTTAATTCAACTGTCCCGGCTTTTAAGGCGTTTTCCAAAACCTCTAGACCACCGGCCATGCTGCCACCTCCGCCACCCCCCAACAGAAGGCCTCCGTATACAGCATATTTACCTGTTTGTTTGTCTAATTGCATACAACCCCGTCCTTAGTCGTTAAAAGTGCCTTAATTCTACAGCAGGGGCATTATTAAGTCAATGCATAATTCAGTGCATTTTTTTAAAATATTTACATAATCCACGACATGTGCTATACTGAGTAAATACATGGAGGTAATAGGATAAGGGAAGG
Organism: uncultured Eubacteriales bacterium; assembly: GCA_964500895.1. Taxonomy (GTDB): domain Bacteria; phylum Bacillota; class Clostridia; order Lachnospirales; family JAISER01; genus CAZCQP01. Next base: position 54,521 of record CAZCQP010000012.1, read on the forward strand.
CGGGATATGGGTATATAAACGGCCTCTTTGTCGAAAAAAGAAAAGATTAGATTTGGAGTGGAACAATGAGCGCAAATGTGCAAGAAAAGAAAAAGTTTAAAGTGCCACACACTTATGTGGTGTTGTTCTGGGCAGTGTTTGTTATCGCTGTTTTAACCTGGCTTATTCCGCCGGGGCAGTTCGATTACGAACAAGTAGAAGTGAATGGCTCCATGCGAAACTTGGCTATTTCCGGCTCTTACCATACCTTGGAAGACCGCAATCCTGCTACGGTGTTATCTTTTTTTAATTCCTTCCATAAAGGCATGATGAATGGCGGCAGCTTAATTGCTCTCATTTTCATGGTTAGCGGCTGTTTTTACATTATTGTAAGAACCGGTGCGTTTCATGCATTGTTAGGCTCTTTATTACGTGCCTTTGGTAACAAAAGTTTTCTGCTTATTCCTGTTTCATTTTTCTTTTTCGCATTAGGCGGCACCTTGTTTGGGATGCTGAACGAGTTTAACGGTTTTTACCCCATCTTTGTGGGCTTGGGCATTGCTCTGGGCTATGATGCACTGTTTGGTATGTCCATCATGACCTTGGGTATGTACATAGGCTTTGCAGCTTCTTTAATGAACCCCTTTACCGTGGTTATTGCACAGGTTATTGCGGGTGTGCCTGTTTATTCCGGCACAGGTTTCCGTGTCATTTGTTTAATCGTTTTCAGTGCGATCAGCATTTGGTGGATTTTCAGATACGGAAACAAAATTAAAAAAGACCCGTCCAAAAGCTTAATGGCCGACCAGCCCCCGTCTAAATTTGCTTTCGACAGAGACCACTTAGAACAATACGCCATGACCGGCCGCATCAAGCTCATTCTGATGACGGTTTTGGTTTGCCTTGTTTACTTAATGTACGGCTTTATTAAGCTGGATTTTGGTCAAACCCAACTGACCGCTGTTTTCCTGTTTATGTCTATCATTGCCGCCCTTATTGACAGATGGTCCCCAGACCGTTATGCAAACGAACTGATGGACGGTTGCAGAAACGTGGTTTACGGCGCACTGGTTGTTGGTGTGGCCCAAGCCATTCTGGTTATCATGACCGAAGCCAACATCATTGACACAGTCATCAACTTCCTGGGCACCTCCCTGCAAAATGTGCCTTCCTACATGGCTGCACAAGGCATGTTGGTGGTACAAACATTGCTGAACTTTGTTATCCCATCTGGTTCCGGCCAGGCCGCAACCATTATGCCCATTATGGCTCCTCTGGGCGACATGCTGGGTGTTAGCCGCCAAGTGTCCGTTTTGGCTTACCAATTCGGCGACGGCTTCTCCAACCTGCTGTGGCCAACCTGCGGCTGCGTAGTAGCCTGCGGTTTGTCTGGCATTCCTTTGGAAAAATGGTGGAAGTTCTTTATTCCCCTTTTCGGCTGGCTGTTCTTAGCACAAGTTATTTTGCTGGCAGTGGCACAAATAGTTGGATTATAAAATTCGGATACGCTGTAAAATAAAAAAAGTGCGCTGTGGGTTAAACCATAGGGCACTTTTTTTCTGATAAAACGCTTATCTTACAAACATAAAGTAAGTTAAAAAGTCAAAATAGTCGTTGGTTTCGTAGCCCACGCAGTGGTCTTGTACCATGTAGGCGCCGGGGTAGTAGGCTGCTCTGGAGGCTTGGAAATGTTCTTTAAAGTAAATTTCTGTTTTAAAGGTTTCCGGCAGCTTCAGGCTCATTTTGTCCCGGTTTTTCACGGCAATTTCCGCTGTTTCCAAAAGCTTTTGTTTCGTTTTGTCCGGGTGTTCCGCTGTGGCGCTGCCGCCCCGTCCTTTTAAGGCGGTTACCGTGTAGATGTTAGGGTCCAGTTGTTTCACCGTTTCGCAAAGGGCTTCATCCCCGGACACCATCACCACCGGCACACCGTTATATAAGGATGCATAATAATTCAAAAGGCATTCGCTGGCGTACATGCCGTTTATTTTCACATAAATCAGCTGCCGGTGCATGGTATGGGCCAGCAAGTTGCCATTGCTGCCTGCACCGCTGTGGTAGCCTGTGAAAATGGTGGCATCAAAAGACTTGTCAATGCCGTCCATCATAGAATACGGCGCACGGGCCCAGCTTCTGTTCATGGTCACGTTTTGGGGCAGTTTTTGGTGGTCTATGTTCCGGCCAGAATCGTGGGCATCTTTCAAAAATATTTCGCAGGAAGGTTCTGCCTTGTTAATGCCTGTACACACGGCGTTCACTTCATCCGTCATTTTGTTGGCAAACGCTCTGTATTCACCTTTATCCATTTCCGTTTCATTCCAATGGGCAATGCCGTTGGTGCCTTCAATGTCTGCGCTAATGAATATTTTCATGCCTATTCTTCTCCTTTGTTCAATAATGTATAAACATTTTGCACCTGTAAAACAACTCCGGTTTTCAAGCACCGGTCGTCAATGTCAAAGTTTTTGGCGTGCAAAATATACGGCTCTTTTTCCTGCACACGGCATCCCAGAGTGAAATAGGCGCCATCGGTGTTTTCATTAAAGAACGAAAAGTCTTCGGCTCCCATGCTCATCATGGGGTTTAAGTCTACGTTTTCCTCGCCCAAATAGGCTTTGGCATTCACCGCCATCATGTCTATAATGGCGCTGTTGTTCACCAGAGAAGGGTAGCCTTCCTCGTCTATTTCTACGATGCACTCGCCCCCAAGGGTTTGCGCCACACCGGTGGCAATGGCTCTTGCACGTTCCAGCATTTTAGCCCTCACTGCCGGCCCGTTAGCCCGAATGGTGCCCAACAGCTGCACTTCATCTGCAATGATGTTGGCCTTTGTTCCGCCTGTAATTTTACCAAAGCTAATCACCGTGGAATCCAAAGGCGAAATGTTGCGGCTAACCACCGTTTGCATGGCCACAATAATGTGGGCGGCAATCATCACGGCATCAATGCCGTGGTCTGGGTACGCCCCGTGGCCGGTTTTGCCTTTAACGGTCAGTTTAATTTCATTGGTGGAAGCATTTAAGGTGCCGTATTTTAACAGAACCTGATTGTAATCAATTTCCGGAGCAACGTGCAGGCCAATAACGGCATCCACTTTTGGGTTTTCCATGCACCCCTCGGCAATCATCCGTTTTGCGCCACCCACGGTTTCCTCTGCGGGCTGAAAGAAAAACTTCACCATGCCTTTAAAGGAATCTCTGTTGGCGGCAAAAAACTTGGCGCACCCCAAGGTGATGGTGGTGTGGGCATCGTGGCCACAGGCGTGCATCACCCCTTGGTTCACGGAACAATAGGGTGCTGCGTTGTCTTCCACAACAGGCAGTGCATCTATGTCCCCCCGAACACCCACCACACGGCCTTCGCCGGTGCCTTCAACCCAGGCCATGACGCCCGTATCGGCCATTGCTTTATAGGGGATGCCTTCCTTTTCTAAAAACGCCATGATGTACTTTTGGGTTTCATATTCATGCTGGCTCAGCTCTGGGTGCTGATGGATATGGCGTCTGGTGGCAACCAGCGTATCAAACATATGGTCCACTTGCTCTACAATGTTTTCCAACTTCATATTTAGCCTTCTTTCATGGGAATATGGCACAGCTTATGATACCATACAGCCTGTAGCCTGGTCAATGCGGCACAAACAAAAATTGAGCGCTGGCATCATTGCCAACGCTCATTGTCATGCATTTAAAACAACCCGGAAATCTTTCCGTTTTCATCCACGTCAATTTTCTCTGCGGAAGGCACTTTAGGCAACCCGGGCATGGTCATAATTTCACCGGTCAGGGCCACAATGAACCCGGCCCCGGCAGACACTTTCAGGTTGCGCACCGTTACCTTAAAGCCACGAGGAGCACCCAATAAAGCGGCATTATCCGAAAAGCTGTACTGGGTTTTGGCCATACATACGGGCATGTTGCCAAAGCCCAAGCTTTGCAGCTGTACTGCTTGCTTTTTGGCCGTTGGTGTAAACTCTACCCCATCCCCACGGTACACTTTGGTGACAATGGCGTTAATCTTTTCTTCAATGCTCATGTCTGCATCGTAGCAGTATTCAAACTGGTTGTTGGCTTCACACAGGCGCACCACTTCTTCAGCCAGCGCCATGCCGCCTTCTCCGCCTTTGCCCCACACTTCGGAAAGGGCCACATTCACGCCCAGTTCACGGCACTTGTCTTCAATGAGCTTAAGCTCTGCTTCTGTGTCTGTGGGGAAACGGTTGATGGCCACCACGGCAGGTAACTTAAACACGGTGGTCATGTTTTCCACATGTTGCAGCAAGTTGGGCAACCCTTTTTCCAAGGCAGCCAGGTTTTCCGTACCTAAATCAGCCTTGGCCACGCCCCCGTGATGTTTCAAGGCACGTACAGTAGCCACCACCACCACAGCGCTAGGGGTTAACCCAGCCATGCGGCACTTAATGTCTAAGAACTTTTCAGCACCTAAGTCTCCGCCAAAACCGGCTTCGGTCACGGTGTAGTCCCCCATTTTCAGTGCCATACGGGTGGCCATGATGGAGTTACAGCCATGGGCGATGTTTGCAAATGGGCCGCCGTGAATGAAGGCGGGTGTGCCTTCCAGTGTTTGCACCAAGTTGGGTTTAAGGGCATCTTTTAACAAGGCGGTCAAAGCACCTTGGGCGTTTAATTGCCCGGCAGTCACTGGCTTGTCATCGTATGTATAGCCCACAATAATGCGCGCCATCCGTGCTTTTAAGTCCATTAAATCCGTGGCCAGGCACAGGCAGGCCATAATTTCAGACGCCACGGTGATGTCGTAGCCGTCTTCTCTTGGGCAGCCGTTAATGCGGCCACCAAGACCATCCACAACGTTACGCAGCTGGCGGTCGTTCATGTCTACACACCGGCGCCAGGTGATTTTCTTAGGGTCGATGCACAGGGCATTACCTTGGAAAATGTGATTGTCCAGCATGGCGGCCAGCAGGTTGTTGGCGGCTCCAATGGCGTGGAAGTCCCCGGTAAAGTGCAGGTTAATGTCTTCCATGGGCACCACTTGAGCATAGCCGCCCCCAGCAGCCCCGCCCTTCACACCAAACACAGGCCCCAAAGAAGGTTCTCTTAACGCCACCACTGATTTTTTCCCAATCTTGCGCAAACCATCCGCAAGCCCTACGGTGGTGGTGGTTTTCCCCTCCCCTGCTGGGGTGGGGGTGATGGCTGTCACCAGAATCAGCTTACCGTCCGGGTTTTTGGTTTCGCTCAGCATGGCGTAGTCGATTTTGGCTTTGTGGTTGCCGTAGTATTCCACATACTTTTCTTCTACCCCTGCTTTTGCTGCAATGTCCCGGATGTGGCT
>CAZCQP010000013.1:0-25672 GCA_964500895.1 uncultured Eubacteriales bacterium
ACCATTAACGTAATTTTAAAGATGATGGCATCGTCAAAGTTACGCAGGTCTAACCCTGTTGTTTTTTGCAGCTTGTCCAAACGGTACACCAAAGTATTGCGGTGGATGTACAGCTGTCTGGACGTTTCAGACACATTCAAGTTGTTTTCAAAGAACTTATTGACCGTGGCCAATGTTTCATCATCAAACTGGTCCATGGAAATGCCGTGGAGCACTTCATTCATAAACATTTTGCACAGAGACAGGGGCAGCTGGTAAATCAACCGGCCGATGCCCAGTTGTTCATAATTCACAATGTTTTTATCCGGCGCAAAGATTTTGCCCACTTCCAAAGCCATGCGGGCTTCCTTGAAAGAAGCAGACACGTTCTTTAAGTCTTTCACCACAGTACCCATGGCCACATACACCTTGCGCATGGCCTCTGTGCTTAATGTATCGTAAATGGTTTTGGCTATGCGCTCCATGTCTGCGGCGTTTTCCCGCTCTGAAAGCTCTTTCACCAAAATAATGTTCTTTTCGTCTACGGCAGTGACAAAGTCTTTCAGTTTGGCCGGGAAAATGTTGCGCACAATTTCCACCACGTTCATGTCTTTGTCAATGTCTGTCTCTATTAAGTACACCACCCGGCGCACGTTGTTTTCCACGTGCAACTTTTTGGCACGGCTGTAGATGTCCACCAACAACAGGTTGTCCAACAACAGGTTTTTAATGAAGTTGTCTTTGTCGTAACGTTCTTTATAGGCAACCAACAGGCTTTGCACCTGAAAAGCAGTAATTTTGCCAATGCGGTAAGTTTCATCGTCCTCACCTTTAATACACACCACATATTCGGCTGTGCCGTTGTCAAACACTTTGAAGTAATGGCAGCCTTGTACCAGCTGGCTTTCCGCCTGAGACATCATGAAGTTGTCTATGCCATCCACAGACTTGTTCATTGTGTCTTCTTCTGTGCTGGCAACCACTTTTCCTTCCCGTTCAATAATGCTAATATCACGGCGGGTAATGTTTTTAAGCCCGTCAATGGTATTTTGTAAAACCTGGTTAGACACCATACTGCCCACTCCTTCTTCCTGCATAACAAATTAATCAAAACAAGTTTGCTCATATTATATTATACACAAAAATATACCCTTTGAAAAGAGATTATACTGTATTTTTTATAAAACTAATCACTTGCCCCTGGGCTTCTTCCTTTTGGCAACATTGACGATGGCGTTCCGGCTTGCCTTTTAGCTTTAGAACGCCTTCTGGTACTGCCAGTCCGCTGGCGGCGGACAGTGCTTGCGCCAGTGCAAAGGGGTCTTGGCTTTCCCCTTCTTTGCCGGGGGCAATGCCCTTCAGCACGTCCGGGGCAAATTTAAAGGGGCTGGCGGTGGACACAATCACATTGGGGATGTTTGTTGCATCTCCCACTTTCAATTTTTCATACACCGTATACGCAACGGCGGTGTGAGGGTCCATGGTGTAGCCCCGGCGGAACATACGGGCCATGGCATCCAGGCTTTCTTCCTCTGTGGCATACCCCCCAATAAAGCCCTCGACAGGCTGTGGAAAGGTGTATGTACCCTTTTCCGTTAACTGCTGCATCCAAGCCCTAGTGGCGTTGAAATCCCCAGACAAATGGGCCAGCAGCCGCTCTAAATTGCTGGAAATGAGAATGTCCATAGACGGAGAGCTGGTGGTAACGAAGGGGCGGTTTCTGTCGTAAACACCGGTGGTTAAAAAGTCTGCCAGCACATGGTTCATGTTGGAAGCGCAAATCAGTTGCCCCACCGGCAGCCCCATTTGCTTGGCGTAATACCCGGCCAAAATGTTGCCAAAATTTCCTGTGGGCACAGTGAAGTTCACGGGGTCTCCACATTTCACAGCCCCGGCTTTCACCAATTGGCCATAGGCGTAGAAGTAATACACCACCTGGGGCAACAACCGCCCAAAGTTAATGGAATTGGCCGAAGAAAACACGGCGTTGTGGGCCTCCAGCTCTGCCTGCACCTGGGGGCTGGTTAAAATGCCTTTCATGGTGGATTGGCAGTCGTCAAAGTTACCATGCACCCCTAAAACAGCGGTGTTGTCGCCTTCTTGGGTAGTCATTTGCAGCCGTTGCATTTCGGACACTTTCCCGTGGGGGTACAGCACCAAAATGGCGGTGCCTTCCACGTCTGCAAAACCTTCCAGTGCCGCCTTGCCCGTATCCCCGCTGGTGGAAACCAAAATGATGATTTTTTTATCCAGCTTGTTTTTGGCGGCGGCTGTCTTCATTAGATAAGGCAGAATGGACAACGCCATGTCTTTAAAAGCCAACGTGGGGCCGTGGAACAGCTCTAAAAAGTGCACCCCATCCACAGAAACCAGCGGCGCAATGGCGGTTGTGTCGAACTTTTTGTCATAGGCACTGTACACGCAATGGGCAATTTCCTCTGGGGTATAGTCCGTCAAAAACGCTTCAAATATTTGGCAAGCCAAGGTTTGATAGTCCATGGCCAATAACTCTTCAAGGGGGGCTTTTGCTTTTGGAAAGCTTTTGGGCACAAACAGGCCACCGTTGGCTGCAATGCCCTGCAAAATGGCTTGGCTGGCGGTGACCTTTTCATCGCCGCCCCGGGTGCTTACATACATTAAATCCTTCATAATCCATGCCTCACTTTACTTTTTTATGGATATTCCGAATGGTTTTTTTCTTTTTAGGTTGTTGTGGCCCTTTGCCCTTGGCCCCTGCCGGCTTACCTAAGCCTTTGCCCAAACCTTTGGCTTTTGTCCCTTGGTTTTGGGAAGCCATCACCCGTGGGCGAATGAGGCAGTTTTTCTCAAAGCCAATCAAGTCTGTGCGCCCGGCTTTTTTCAGGGCTTCCATCACCAATGCGTGGTTTTGGGGCAGCCGGTATTGCAGCAGCGCCCGTTGCAGTGCTTTTTCGTGGGAATGCTTGGGCACATAAATGGGCGCCATATACCGGGGGTCTAACCCGGTGTGGTACATGGCGGTGGACAATGTGCCGGGGGTTGGGTAAAAATCCTGCACCTGTTTAGGCATGATGCCCGTGTCCCGCAAATATTCCGCCAGCTCCACCGCCGCTTCCAAGTCACACCCCGGGTGGCTGGACATAAAATAAGGCACCAAAAACTGGTTCAGCCCCAGCTTTTGGTTCATGTGGGTGTAGGCTTCCACAAACTTATTATACACGGGAAGCCCAGGCTTGCCCATGGCTTCCAACACTTTGCCGGACACATGTTCCGGGGCCACCTTCAACTGGCCGCTAATGTGGTGCTGGCACAACGCCCTCAGGAACGCATCGTCCTGCTCTTGCAGCATGTAGTCAAACCGCAGCCCAGAACGGATGAACACCTTCTTCACCTTGGGAATGGCCCGCAGTTTTTCCAACAGGGCCAAATAATCTTCGTGGCTGGCATCCAGGTGCTTGCAGGGGGCTGGAAACAGGCACTGCTTATGGGTACAGGCCCCCTTGGTGGCTTGCTTTTGGCAAGCGGCATGGCGGAAATTGGCAGTGGGGCCGCCCACATCGTGGATGTAGCCTTTAAAATCCGGTTCGTGGGTCAATTTCTCTCCTTCCCGCACCAAGGAAGCATGGCTGCGGCTTTGCACCACCCGCCCCTGGTGAAAGGTGAGGGCACAAAAGTTACAACCCCCAAAGCACCCACGGCTGCTGATTAAGCTAAACTTCACTTCCGAAAGGGCAGGCACGCCCCCTTGCCCATCATACATGGGGTGGGCGGCGTACATATAAGGCAGCCCGTACACCCGGTCTAACCGGCTGGTGGAGAGGGGCATGGCCGGGGGGTTTTGCACCACGAACCCTTCCGGGTACGGTTCTGCCAGCGCTTTGGCAGTGAAAGCGTCGGTGTTTTTATATTGGGTATTGAAGCTGGTGGCATAGGCTTCCTTGCTTTTTGCCACCTCTTTAAAACTGGGCAGCGCAATCACATCCGGCACACCGTCCAGCGTCTTGGCTTTGTACACGGTACCCTTCACGAATGTGAGCTGGGACGCAGGAATGCCGTTGTTCAGCCCATGGGCAATGTCCACCATCTGGCTTTCCCCCATGCCATACACCAGCAAGTCTGCCGAAGCATCCAGCAAAATGGAACGGCGCACTTTGTCGTCCCAATAATCGTAATGGGCCAACCGGCGAAGACTGGCTTCCAACCCACCCAGAATAATGACCGCATCCTTTTGAAACTGCCGGATGGCGTTGCCGTACACCATGGCGGCCCGGTCCGGGCGCAAGCCCTTTTGACCGCCGGGAGAATAGGCATCGGTATCCCGGGGTTTTCTGGACACAGCGTAGTGGTTCACCATGGAGTCAATGTTACCCCCGGTGACCAAATAGGCCAGCCGTGGCTTTCCAAACACCCCAAAGCTTTGGCTGTTTTTCCAGTCCGGCTGGGCAATGATGCCCACCGAAAACCCCTCTGCCACCAAAAGCCGCCCCATAATGGCCGCCCCAAAAGAAGGGTGGTCCACATAGGCATCCCCGGTGACCAGCACAAAGTCTGGCTGGGTGGTTCCGAATTGTTCAAGCACTTCATCTGTTGTTACTGGTAAAAAAGGCATATTATGTCAACCAACTTCTCTGATATTTATTTTTTAATCGGCCCTGGCTCATTTTCCCAAAGCCCAAGGGGTATCCTTCCACACACACCAGCCGCCAGCCTTGTGGGCCGTCGGCTTCAAAAGATTCTCCTCTTAAATAGCGCTCTACCCGTTCGTCAGCTAAAGACAGGTGCAAGCAACCTTCCACGTCCTCTGAGCGAAGCCCTAAAGCCAGTGCTTGCGACGGGCTAAAGCGCCCATCCTTCACATCCCCCACATAAAAACCACTGCTCACCAGCCGCAAGCCCGCAATCGCTTCCGCCGGGCAGTCTTGGGGGTGGAAAAACAGGGATTGCCCATGTTTCACCATAAACCTATCATCGGCATGGATAAATGTTACACCCAATTCCCCACAAAAATTGTGAAAAGCCTCTATATCTCTTTTGGGTGCAGCAGATGGCATTTTGCCCAAAACCGGTTGGGGCGGGCAGTCTCCTTTTTTGCCCAAAAGGGCGATAAAATGGCCTTCCCCACGCTGCTTGTGGGGCCAAATGCGGCCACAACCGGCCACATCCTCATCCCCCGGTAAAGGCAGGGCATGGTCAATGCCCAAACTTTCATGGTTTAAGGGCAGAATAAAAATGTCTTGATGTTTTAATAACACCTGTTGTATAATGTGTTCGTTTTCGTACCGGTTAAAGGTACAGGTGGAATATACCATTCGCCCTCCCGGGGCCAGCACGTCACAGGCTTTACATAGAATTTCCTGCTGCAACGCCGGGAAACGGCTGTTTTCCGGGCTTGTCCAATCTTTGGCCACGGCAGGTTCTTTGCGGAACATGCCCTCCCCGGAACAAGGGGCGTCCACCAGAATTTTATTAAAAAATGCAGGAAAAACATTAGCCAATCGGTGGGGTTCTTCACAGGTGACCAAGCTGTTGGTCACCCCAAAAAGGTTCAAGTTTTTTAAAAGCCCTTTACACCGGCCATGGCTGGGGTCATTGGCCAGCAAGAAGCCTTTGCCCTCCATGGCGGCGGCCAGCTGGGTGGTTTTGCCACCCGGTGCGGCACATAAATCCAGCACCCGCTCCCCCGGCTGTGGGTTTAACACAGCAGCGGGGCACATGGCGCTGGGTTCCTGCAAATAATAAAGCCCGGCATGGTACAAAGGACTTTTAGATAAGGAAAAGGGTATGCCGTTATCGTAAAAGCCTTCTTTGCACCAGGGCACCGGCTGAAGGGGTGTTCCCAGCAGGTTTTCCAGTTTTGGCCGGGTGGTTTTCAGGGTGTTCACCCGCAGCCCGGCAGCAGCCGGTTCTTCCAAGCTGTTTGCATAGGCCGGGTAGTCTTCCAAAAGCAAGCTTTGCATGTTATTTATAAACGGCGGCGGTAGTGTTTGTGTTGTGGGTATTGTGATTGGTAGGCGCATGGTGTGTGTTTCACTCTTTCCAAAGCATTTCTCTTATCATAAACACTTTGGGCCATGTGCGCAACCATTTTTTATTTGAACTAAACTTTTTGGAAAGTATTTTCAGCCATTTAGAAGCCAAAAGCCGTAGTTTAAATAGGCCGCATACACAAGCCAGGCCATGTAAGGCAAAAGTAATAAACCTGCTATCGGACAAATTTTGATAAACTGTTTGAAGGTGAGGTATACTAGTCCCATAAGCAAAAAAGTCCACAGTAAAGCAAAAAGATACCAATATAATCCAAAGAAAAAGACGCTCCATAAACCATTCACCACTAATTGCAAAACATATAGTACAAGGGCCGTTTGTGTGCTTGTGCCCAAGCCTGCGAAAAGGCTTTTGCTTTTTTTGCCCGTTCCTAAGCCCAAACTTGCCCTTTGTTTAGGCGTGCCCGGGCAATCTAGCATGAAGTACAGGGCCAAGCCCATCAGCACGTACAGGACGGTCCAAACCACCGGGAATACCCAGCCGGGCGGTGCACCTGCGGGTTTATACAAATAGCTGTAGGCCAGTTGCCCAGAGCCGGACAGCTTGCTGAACAAAAAGCCCACGCACAAGGTAGACATCACGCACAAGAGCAGAAGCTGCCAATTCAATTTTTTCATGTGCATCCCTCCGTTGGAGACTGTTTTTAATAATTTATTAACGCATAAGCGCTTTCATTCCTTTACAAATATAAATTGGTATACTATGATAGCATAAAACAAGCAAGCACATTTATTGTAGATAAGCATATATATACACAAAAGCGTACAAAGTAATCAAGCTAAAAAGAGGAGTATATTTATGGTTCAAATTGTTGAAGTAAACATAATAAGCATTGACAAAAGCGAAGAAACCTGGGCAATTGAAGGAGAAATTTTGTTCGAGGGCAACTTAACCACCGCATTTTCCGTTTCCTACAACCAGGAATATGACGAGCTGGAAGATTTGGAAATTGAAATTGACCCCGGCAAATATGACAAAGCCCTGTTAAAAGAAATGATTGTAGACGCCACGTATAGCTACGACGAATAAGCGTCTGCCGTTAATGGAGTGACATCCATGAAATACAACGTAGACAAAAAAATGATATTGTCCCTGGCATCCAATGCGGATGTATACCGGCGGGGGGAAGTGTACTGCAACCAATCCCGTGTGCGCTTGCTTCCCGCCGTGTTAAACGGGGACAATGAAATTTTAAAGGCTCATGTGCAAGGCCAAGATGATGAATACATGGTCTCACTTACTTTTGACGATGATGGCCACCTGAAAAGATACAGCTGCGACTGCCCTGCCAGCACCATGTGGCGGGGCTGTTGTAAGCATGTGGTGGCGGCCTTATTGTCTATTTTGTATGCCGGTTCGCGGATAGCCCTGCAAAACAGACAAGACCGCATTGCCGAAGGCATCACGGATATATTTGAAAAAAAGTTTCGCCATACGCTGGAAAACACGCTGCACAGCCAGCTTTCCCTTGTGCCTTCCCCGGCGGAAAAAGCGGTTTTGTGGCCTTCTATCTCCATCAACAGCAGGCAGCACATCACCCTGCATTTAAAAGTAGGGTTTAACCGGCTTTATGTGGTGAAAAACATTAAACAGCTCATCATGCGCATTCAAAGCGGGCAAACAGCGGAATACGGCAAAGGGCTTTCTTTTAAGCATTCCCTTTCTGCTTTCGACAGCACCTCTCAAACGCTGATTTCCGCTTTAACAGACTTTTACCGCAACATTGAACAGATGGACAGGCTGAATGGCCATTTAAGCACCTTAAACAGCGGCGATATTTTTGTGATGAGCCACCAATTGTTAGATACCTTCTTTTCCATTTATAAAGGACAAGCCTTTCCTATGGATGTGCGGCCGTTAAAGGTGCATAGTAAACAAATCATGCTAGACCTCTCCCCGCCCCCTGTTTCTTTTGCACTCACATTTAACGAAGAAAAAGTGGTGCAGGTTTCCGGGGATGGCACTGCTTATTACGCATTTCCCGGGGAAAAGTACCTTTATTTTTACGCCCAAGGTTTTATGTACGCCATGGACAAGCCGGACGGGGAGTGCGTAGACAGCCTGATGGAAGCCGTGGATGCCCTGCACCCGGCACCTTTAACCTTTTCCGGCAGCCGGTACACCAAGTTTTTATCCTATATTTACCCTATGCTTAAGGAAAAAGGGTTCCTTCGAGAAGACAGCCAAGCCCCGCCTGCCGCCCAGACCAGCCCCCTTGTTGTGAAGCTTTATTTAGATACAGCGGGCCGTACTGTGGTTTGTCAGGTGTTGTTTTGTTACGGAGAAATTGAAATTAACCCCCTGTTGCCCATGCAGGCAGAGGTCATGCGGGATTTGCTACAGGAAGCCCGCTTGCTGGCCGGCCTTGAGGCTGCCGGTTTTTCAGAAAACCCGGCCACAGGCCAATACGAACTACACCAGGAAGAGCAAATTTTTAATTTTTACCAAACCGGCCTTGGGGGGCTGGAAAGCCAAACCCACATCCAGCTTTTTGCCACAGACAGCTTTAAAAAGCGGCAGCTTAAACCCACGGCGAAAGCTTCCTTTGGCATACGGTTGGAGGGCCATTTGCTGGCGGTGCAATTAGAAGGCTGGCAATACCCCATGTCCGAATTACTTGAAACACTGGAATCTTACAAGCTTAAAAAGCGGTATCACAGGCTGAAAGACGGCTCTTTTGTTAATTTAGAAGATGCCAACATCGAAGCCTATGCCCGCACTTTATCAGCTTTAGATTTAACCAAAAAAGACGTGGCAGAACTGCATACAGACAATGTGCTCATGCTTCCGGCTCACCGGGCGCTTTATGTCAATGACGTGCTTCCCTCAGATGCCCAAGTGAAGCGGGATGCCAACTTTAAAGCGCTGGTTTCAGATTTAACCAAGTACAGCAAATTGCCCATCCCCACTCCTAAAGGGCTTAACGGCACGTTGCGCCCCTACCAGCAAGCCGGGTTTAAATGGCTGAAAACCTTAGACAAATACGGTTTTTCGGGCATTTTGGCAGATGAAATGGGTTTGGGCAAAACGTTGCAGGTGATTACCCTGTTGCTTGCGCAGCAGGAAGAGCCAGAGGGTGAACGTTTGCCATCCTTGGTGGTCACCCCTAACTCTTTGATGTACAACTGGGCCCATGAAATTGACACTTTTGCCCCTTCCCTGCGGGTAACCATGGTGTGCGGCACCCCTAGCGAGCGTAAAGACCGGCTAACCCAAAGCCCCGGCACAGACGTTTTCATCACCACCTACGACTTGCTCAAGCGGGACATCACCCATTACCAGCCCATGGCTTTCCGGTACGTGGTGGCAGACGAAGCCCAGTACATTAAAAATGCAGCCACCCAAAACGCCTTGGCTTTAAAAAAAATACACAGCCACAGCCGCTTTGCGCTAACCGGCACCCCCATTGAAAACACTTTAGCAGAGCTGTGGTCCATTTTCGACTTTCTCATGCCGGGTTATTTATTCAACGCCGGGCGGTTTAACAAGCTTTATGAAACCCCCATTGTGAAAGACGGGGACCAAGAACGGGCCTCCCTTTTACAGAAACAGTTGTCTCCTTTTATTTTGCGGCGGTTAAAGTCCGATGTATTGCAGGACTTGCCGGAGAAAATTGAAACCACCCTTTTTGCTGAAATGGAACCGGAACAGCAAAAAATTTACCAAGCCCATTTGTTACTGGCCCGTGGTGAACTGATGGCAGACGAAGCAGGCAACCAGCCCAACCGCATTCAAGTTTTGGCCCACCTAACACGGCTGCGGCAAATCTGCGCCCATCCGGCCACCTTTATGGAAAATTACAAAGGCAGCAGCGGCAAGCTGGACTTAACCATGGAAACCCTGGCTTCTGCCGTATCTTCCGGCCACCGGGTGCTTGTGTTTTCCCAGTTTACGTCCATGCTGGCCATTTTGCGGGAACAGCTTCAAAAAGCAGGCATTCCCTACTTTTACTTGGACGGCGCTACCGATTCCAAAACCCGGCTGGACATGGCCAAAGCCTTTAATGCCGGGGAAAACGATGCCTTTCTTATTTCGTTAAAAGCAGGGGGCACCGGGCTTAACTTAACCGGGGCCAACGTGGTCATTCATTACGACCAGTGGTGGAACCCTGCGGTGATGAACCAAGCCACAGACCGCACCCACCGCATTGGGCAAACCCAGCGGGTGCAGGTGATTCACATGATTACAAAAGGCACCATAGAGGAGAAAATATTGGCATTGCAAAAGCAAAAAAAGGACTTGGCAGATGCTGTGCTGGCCCAGGATGTGAACGCCATGGGGCATTTGTCTGCCGACGAGCTTTTGGCGCTTATTCAGCAAGATTAATAGATAGATGGACAATGAAGAAAGGATGATTCCCATGAAAAAATTGGTGGCACTGCTGCTTTGCGGCGTTATTGCGCTGGCCGGATGCAAGGCAACCACAACTCCGGGTGAACCCACCGCCTCCTCTGCCCCTTCCCAAAAAGAAGTAGGCACTGTGGCGGACTACTTCCCTTTTGAAGCCGACACCTTGTACACTTATGAAGCCAATGCATCTTCCGGCCTTGGCCCCACAGCCATTTTCAACACCTATTTAGAGGGCAACCGGGCACAACGGTGCATCAGCCGGGATGGTTTTTATGCCACTGAAATGATTGAGCGCACCAAAGACCAGGCCACCCTGGTGTTCGGCGATTCTCAACATGCTTTTTACGACAACATTTTGGCGGCGGAGCCTACCATGGAACTGGTGCTGCTGAAAGGCCCCTTAAAGCTGGGCCAAACGTGGCAAGCGGCAGAAGACCAAACCAGCGAAATTACCAGCGTAGACACCACCATCTCCACACCAGCTGGGGATTTTACCACTATTGAAGTCACCACCACTTTTGAAAGTGGCAGCGTGGAAAAGTATTATTATGCCAAAGACATCGGGCTGGTGCAGTCCGTATTCACCGCCTCTATTGGGGAAGTGGTGACCACCCTGTCCAGCATTCAAAAAGACCAGACCATGGAAGCAAAACTGAACGTGGAATTGGCAAACGTCACCATCAACGCCCAAGAGCCAACGCCCACCACATTGGCTTTGCCCACCAACCCAGACCTGCCCAAGCTTATTGAAGGCTCCCTTAAACAAGTGCCTTCCGACGACTATCTGCCCTTGATTTCAGAGGACACGATCATCAAAAGCATCACCATCGACTGGCCTTCCTCTTTGGCCACGGTGGATTTGTCTAAACATTATGTGAAAGACGTGAACGTGGGCGATGGCATCCAACGGCTGCTTTTGCAATGCCTGGTGGACACCATTGGCAAATTTTACGATGTGCAGCGTGTGATGGTCACCATCGAAGGAAAGCCCTTTGAAAACGGCAGCATTTCCTTAAAAGACGGGGAAGGCTTGCCTGTCACCCAGCCCGAAACAGAACAAGCCCCAGGAGAAGGCACGGACAATGATGCGTCGCCTGAAAAACGCTAATGGAGCGGGCGAATGACCCGGTAGCCAGCTATAGCCGCACTCGAGCGCTTATAGATAAATACGGCTTTACCATGAAAAAAAGCTTTGGGCAAAACTTTTTGGTGGATAACCATGTGGTGGAAAAAATCATTAAAGGGGCAAACATTGGCCCAAAAGATTTGGTTATTGAAATAGGACCTGGCTTTGGGGGCCTTACCCAAGGGATGGCGGCAGCTGCGGGCCATTTGGTGGCCATCGAGCTGGACACCCACCTGCTGCCCGTGTTGCAGGAAACCCTTGCAGATTACCCCAATGTAGACATCATCAACCAAGACGTGCTGAAGGTAGACTTTAAGGCGCTGCTGGCCTCTTATACTTATGAAAGAGCCATTGTGGTGGGCAATTTGCCTTACTACATCACCACCCCCATTGTTATGGGCATTTTGGAACAAAAGCTTCCCATCGGTGCGCTGGTGGTGATGGTGCAGAAGGAAGTGGCCGCCCGAATGCTGGCCAAGCCGGGCACCAAAGATTGCGGGGCGTTGTCTTTGGCCATTCAGTATTACTGCCAGCCTTCCTTGCTGGCCAATGTGCCCCAAAACTGCTTCATCCCCCGGCCCCAGGTGGATTCCGCTGTGGTACGGATGGATGTGTTGGAACAGCCGCCCATTGACGTAGACGATGAACGCTTGCTTTTTGCACTGATTAAATGCGCCTTTGCCATGCGGCGCAAAACAATGCTGAACTGCCTGTGTAAATGTGAAGGGGTTACTTTAAATAAAGAGGAAGCAGCGGAAATTTTAGCCGCCAGCGGTTTGTCCCCCCAAGCACGGGGGGAAACCTTAACACTGGCGGATTACGCAGCACTGACCCAAGCGACCCAGCACTTTATGAATCAACGTTAGTTTCAAACAATTGTCCACTGGACAATTATTTGAAACTTCTGATTGTATTCGCACAAATTTGCGGCATTTAGCCACAAACTTGTGCGAATAACGTGAGAAATTGCTTTGCAATTTCAGCCGCAGATGCGGCTGTTCGACGTTGTCGAACTCACGTTAAATCAAAGGAGTTAATTCCTCAATCACATGCCCGGCTTTGCTGTCTGGGTTCACGGGAGAAGCCGCCCAGTCTGGCTGTGTGCCGTCTGGGTTTTCATGGACGAAATCTGCAATTTTGGTGATGCGCTCTGTCAGCTCCATAGACGCCGTAACGGCCACCCGCTCCAGCGTTTTGTCCGCTTGGCGCACCGCATCTTCAACATCCTTTTTCATCTTCACCAGGGCGGCATCGTCAATGTTCCCTCGAATTTCAACCCCAATTAAAGCAGAGTTGTTGTTCAGCACCACAGACACTTTATCCACCCCTTTTACCTTGGCGGCTTCTTGGGCAATCAACTGGGAACGGCGCTCGGTGGCGGTGGATTGCTGGTCAAATTCGGCGGTGGAATCAATCAAGTTGCTGTTCTGGTATGGTGCGGGGCGTTTGTAATGGTTAGTTGCGCCAGGGGAAATGATGGCATTGCCACGGTTTTGCACTTTGTTCTGAACACTGCTGCCTTTGCCAGCGGCGCAGCCGGCCAAGCATAGCGCTAGGCAAAACGTTATATATATAAATTTACGCATATTTACCTCCAAAAAACTATAATTTTTTATTTAGTATTTGAGAATTTTATATTTTTAAAGCGGTAACATTTGCAAATGTTGCGCTTTCCATTTATTATAATATAAAAGCAAAAGAGGAGGAATTTTTATGGCATATGCAAGAGCACGCCGCCATTACCGGGTGGCACAGGAGCAAGCGCAGCAAACCTACCAGCGTGGGGTTTTCATTCCCGACGACAAAAAAACAATGGTGGGGGCGCTCATCGTGGTTGCGGCACTGGTGGTGCTTGTGAAAGGTATACTCCTGGGGCTGTTTTTCAGCCGTTACATGGATTAATCAGTGTTTGAAAATAATTTTTTAAACACGCTTTAATGAAAGGACGTTTACAGCATGAAACTAGGACTTGTGGGCTTGCCCAATGTGGGCAAAAGCACGTTATTTAATTCTTTAACCAAGGCCGGAGCAGAATCGGCCAACTACCCTTTTTGCACCATTGAACCCAACGTGGGGATGGTGACGGTGCCCGATGAGCGCCTGTTAAAGCTGGAGGCCATGTACCAGGCCGAAAAACGCACCCCGGCTGTCATTGAATTTGTAGACATTGCCGGGCTGGTGGCAGGCGCCAGCAAAGGCGAAGGGCTGGGTAACCAGTTTTTGGCCCATATCCGGGAAGTGGATGCGGTGGTGCATGTGGTGCGCTGCTTCGAGGATGACCAGGTCATTCACGTGGACGGCTCTGTAGACCCGCTGCGGGATATTGAAACCATCAACCTGGAGCTGATTCTGGCCGACATGGACGTGCTGCAAAAACGGCTTTCCAAAACGCTAAAGTCCGTGAGAACCGACAAGTCTCTTGAAAAAGAAGTGTCTGTATTAAACCGGTTAAAGGCGGTGCTGGAAGCCGGGCAATGCGCCCGAACCGCCACATTTACCGATGCCGACGAAGCCAGCATTGCCCAAAGCGTGAACCTGCTAACCGGCAAACCTGTGCTGTACGCCGCCAATGTGTCCGAGGCAGACATTGCCGATGGCGGCCACACCAATCCTTTTGTGGCCCAGGTGCGTGCCTTAGCGGAACAAGAGCACTCCGGCATTTTTGTGGTGTGCGCCAAAATTGAAGAAGAGCTGGCAGACTTGGACGAGGCAGACAAGAAGGACTTCCTGGCAGACCTGGGCGTCAGCCAAAGCGGCCTAGATTTGCTGATTGCGGCCGGTTACGACCTTCTAGGGCTGGTTAGCTTCTTAACCGCCGGCCCTAAAGAAGTGCGGGCCTGGACCATCACCAAGGGCACCAAAGCCCCCCAAGCCGCCGGAAAAATCCACTCCGACATCGAGCGGGGCTTCATCCGGGCGGAAATCGTCAACTATGACGACCTGATGCGCACCGGCAGCCAGAGCGCCGCCAAAGAAAGCGGCCTGGTGCGGCTGGAAGGCAAGGAGTACGTCATGCAGGACGGGGACGTGGTTTTGTTTAGGTTTAATGTGTGAGAATTGATTTTTATTTAACACACTGGGGTTGCGGCTTTTGCCGTGACCTTTTTTATTTGCTTTGAAATTTGCCAACAAAATCGCTACAAGTTTAAATTTTTTTATTTGGCAGATAATATTGAGGCGAAATAGAAAAATTATATTGTTTGTCTAATATTGTTGACGAATATCATGTTTTAGAATAAAATGTGGTAAACCGTAATATCTATTGTAGACAATCGGCGAATTGAGCTCATGAAGATTTCTTTATGCTAAAATAAAAGGCGGCGATTAATGAAATGTTAAACAAAGTTGAGTTTGAAAATTATAGATGTTTTAAAAAATCATCACTTGACTTACGTAACATCGCTATAATTGTGGGTAAAAATAATGCAGGCAAATCTACAATTGTCGAGGCTTTACGTTTAATTGCTGCTGCAGGTAAAAAGTCCAAGACTGCAATTTATAAAGCTCCACCCAAGTCATTTGGCCTGCCTATGACCGACTATGGGTTTTCCATTGATTCAAGTAAATTGAAGATTGACCTTCGAAGCATTATCCATTTTTATGATACTGAGAATTGCGCCATAATTAGGGCTTACTTTGAAGATAGTTCTAAAATAAATCTTTACGTGAACACAGAGCAAATCTATGCTGTAATAACAGCTCCTGATGGCTCCATCATATCTAGAAAAACACAGGCTCAGCGGCTCATCTTAGATAGAATTGATATTCTCCCTCAAATTGGACTGATAAAAGAAAACGAGAAACTCTTAACTGAAGAAACAGTAAAAGCAGACAAGGACACATATCTTTCCTCTAGGCACTTTCGAAATGAATTGTTACTTTTTAAAAAAGATTATTTCGGCGACTTCACTTCTATTGCTCAATCAACTTGGCCTGGATTGCGTATTTTAGATTTTCAATACAATCGAAACGAAGAGGACTACATTACTCTTTTAGTTCAAGATGATGGCTTTCCATCTGAAATAGGATTGATGGGAAGCGGCCTACAGATGTGGCTACAGATTATTTGGTTTATCGCTCGTTGCGCTGGAAGCAACACCATTATTCTGGACGAGCCTGATGTATATATGCATCCTGATATGCAGAGAAAAATCCTAGATATTGTTATTAATCGATTTCACCAAGTTATAATTGCAACTCATTCTGTGGAAATAATTTCTACTGTTGAAACAAATAAGATTGTAACTATAGATAAATCCGCTCAAAAGATGAAATATGCCAACAGTTCCAAAGCAGTACAGCAAATAATTGATGGAATTGGAAGCGTTCATAATCTTGCACTTGTTAGATTAGCTAATTCAAAAAAATGTCTTTTTGTTGAGGGGAAAGATATAAAAATCTTAACAAAACTAAAAGAAAAACTAAATATTAACACTCAACAGCCTTTAGATACACTCCCATGTATACCTCTTGGAGGGGCATCTAAGCTAAACGAAGCTTTTGGTGCATCTAGGCTCTTTTATGAAGAGACAAAAGGAAATGTGGATTGTTTTTGTATACTTGATAGAGATTACTTTCCCGATGAGTATATCAACGGGCAAATGAAGGCTGCGAAAGATGCTCATCTGAATCTACATATATGGAGTAAAAAAGAGATTGAAAATTATCTGCTGGTCCCAAAGGCAATATTCAGAGTTGTGAATAAGCCTGAAAGTGAATATACTATATTTCTTGAAAAGTTTGAAATATTAATTAACACGCAAAAAGAGGAGACAATTTTGCAATTTGCCAATCAATTACAGAACCAAGATGGGAAGAAAAAGGATCTTGGCAGTTATTTTAAAGAAGCCAGTATAGCGGTTAATGCAAGCTGGCATAATCTTAATTCAAAATTAAGTATTATTGGTGGTAAATCTGCAATTAAATTAATAAATCAATGGGTAAGGAGCGAATACCACAAGCACTGTTCACTAGGAAAGATTATAAATGCTATTCATTCAGATGAAATTGATGCTGAGATGGTCGAAGTTCTAAAAACTCTTTGCTGCTAAAATGATTTTTACCTAAATTGCCCCCCCACCACCCTGGGCTTCCCCCCATCCGAAGCCCTTTTTTTATGCCATAAAATATTTGCTTGAAAATTTCACGCATTTCCTATAAAATAAATGCAAATACTTCATTTATGGAAGCAAGTCTAAGGAGGATATTAAACATGATTTCAGCCAGTGATTTTAGAAATGGCGCAACAGTAGAGGTAGACGGTGATATTTTTGTAGTGGTGGAGTTTCAGCACGTAAAGCCTGGTAAGGGCGCAGCTTTTGTGCGTACCAAGCTTAGAAACCTTATTTCCGGCGGCTTAACCGAACGTACTTTCCGCCCATCCGAAAAAATGCCGAAAGCCCACATAGATCGCAAAGATATGCAATATTTATATAATGACGGGGAACTGTATCACTTCATGGATGTGGAAAACTTTGAACAATCGTCCATCAATGCATCAGATATCGGCGATAGCTTGAAATTTGTAAAAGAAAACGACATGGTGAAAATACTTTCCCATAACGGCAAAGTATTCGGCATTGAACCCCCTATGTTCGTGGAGCTTGAAATTACAGAAACCGAACCCGGCTTTAAAGGCGACACCGCCCAAGGCGCAACCAAACCCGCCATTGTGGAAACCGGCGCATCTGTTAACGTTCCTCTGTTTTTAAGCACAGGCGAAAAAATTAAAATCGACACCCGCACAGGCGAATATTTAGGCCGTGTAAACTAATTTTACATCATTCATGAGGTGATATTATTAAGCCCACACTGGTTATTATGGCAGCAGGCCTTGGCAGCCGCTACGGCGGCTTAAAGCAAATTGCGCCTGTAGGCCCCTCCGGCGAAATCATGATGGAATACGCCATTTATGATGCGTTAAAAGCCGGATTTGGGCAAGTGGTTTTTATCATCAAAGAAGAACTTTTAGCTGTCTTTAAAGAATGCATAGGGAACACCATTGAAAAAGTGGCGGATGTTTCCTATGCTTTTCAACGGTTGGATATGCTTCCGCCCGGCGTTTCCTTGCCTGCCGGCCGGGAAAAACCCTGGGGAACGGCCCATGCGGTGCTGTGCGCAGAGGACGTGGTACATACCCCTTTTGCTGTTATTAATGCAGACGACTTTTATGGTGCAGACACCTTTGCATTGTTAGCCCAATATTTGCAAAACCCGCCACCGCCAGACAGCGCTATCCATGCTGCCATGGTGGGTTTTTTGCTGGCCAATACCCTTACGGAACATGGCCATGTGGCCCGTGGTGTTTGCACGGTTAGCCCCTCCGGCCATTTGATGGATGTGGTGGAACGTACCCGCATTGAAAAAAGAGGGGACGGGGCTGTTTATACAGAAGACGGGGTAAACTACACCCCCTTGCCCACCGACACCGTAGTCTCTATGAACACTTGGGGCTTTTTCCCAGATATTTTCCCGGCAATGCACAAAGGGTTTGCAACATTTTTTGATGCACAGGCGCATAAACTGCAAAGTGCAGAATACTTTTTGCCCGGGCTTGTGGGGGATTTGATTCAGGCTGGCAAAGCACAGGTAGATGTTTTGCAGGGCCAGGGTCGCTGGCTGGGGGTTACTTATCCCCAAGACCGGCAGGCTGTGGTTCAGGCCATTGAGGAACTGGTGCGTTTTGGGCTATATCCCACAAAATTGTGGTAAATTCCTTATATTTTTACAATTGCTTTTTGCCGTTTCTTTCGGTATAATGACAACGAATAGCCACATTTTGCGCTATTTGGCTTTAAAGCC
This sequence comes from uncultured Eubacteriales bacterium, assembly GCA_964500895.1. GTDB lineage: Bacteria > Bacillota > Clostridia > Lachnospirales > JAISER01 > CAZCQP01. The sequence continues at coordinate 18,281 of CAZCQP010000013.1, forward strand.
GCAACAATGTGTTTGGAGGATATAACAATGGAACATACTGGAAAACCACCCGCTCCGGAGCACAGACCAAGCCCCAGGCCGCGGAACTACAAGAAAAAGTCGAACAGCAATGTCATTAAATTAGGCATTCTAGCCGGTATTGTTTTAGTGATTGTGTGCTCCAGCGTTGGCTTTGCTTCGTATAGTGAAAACAAACGGATGAAAAGCGTTGTGGAAACCGATGTCATCTACCCCGGCATATCCATTAACAATGTGGATGTGGGGGGCTTAACGGCGGAAGAAGCGCTGGCAAAGCTGGACGAAACCTTTTCCCCGGATTTGCAGCAAAAGCACATTTCCGTTGACGGCGACGGCCAGCACTTAGACTTAACCTTTAAGCAGATTGATGCCAAATACGACTTTGCACCGGCTGTGAATGAAGCCTGGGAATATGCCCGAAACGGTTCCCTCAAGCACCGCTATGACCAGATTGAAGCATTAAAGGCCACACCCAAAGCCATTACATACGAACCCGTCTATACATACAATGCAGACTTGGTGCAAAAAACCATTACAGACTTTGCATCTAAGCTGGGCACACCACCGGTGAATGCCACCCTCACCAGATCTAGGGGGAAATTCTCCATCACCCCAGAGCAGCCCGGCACAGCGGCGGACATTCCCGAAACCTTAAAACGGGTGGAGACCCTTATTGCCGCCCGCACAGACGGAGAGGTGGAAGTTGCCTTTGTTGAAGTGTTGCCGGAAGTGACCTCGAAAGACTTCGACAACGCCACAAGCTTAATTGGCAGCTTTACAACCACATACACAGGCACATTGGATAACCCAAGAAACATTAACATTCAAACGGCGGCTTCCAAAATTAATGATTTTGTGGTGTACCCCGGCGAAGTTTTCTCCACCAATGACGTGTTCGGTGCCATGACTTATGATAACGGCTATCGTCCGGCTCCTGTCATCGTTTCTGGAAAGTTGCAGGACGATTACGGCGGCGGTGTTTGCCAGGTGTCCAGCACGCTGTACAACGCCTTGCTCTTTGCCGAACTGGATATTGTAGAGCGGCAAAACCACTCCTTAAAAGTGGGCTATACAGACTATGGCTTCGATGCCACCCTGGCAGGCACGTACATAGACCTTAAATTCCGTAACAACACAGAATACCCGGTGTTTATTGAAAGCTACTTGACCGGTAACCAAGTGGTTGTCAACATTTACGGCTATGAAATGCATTCCCCCACCCGGGAGCTTGTGTTTACAAACGCTTTAATTGGCACCATTGCCCCCGGTGTGGAAAAGGTAACCGAAGACCCTTCCTTGCCGTTGGGTGAGCGGGTGGTGGACACGAAGCCCGCTTCCGGCTATAAATACCAGGTGTATAAAACGGTTTTTGAAAACGGCAAACAAATTGAAAAGGTATTGGTGAACGAAAGCACGTATGCGGCCAAACGTGGCGAAGTGCGTGTGGGCACCGGCCCTGAGAACCTGCCTGCACCGGAAGAACCGGCCCCAAGCCAAGACCCGGTGAACAACAACCAACAAGTGATGGCAGACCCTGTGGAAGACGTGCCTGATACCGCCCCCGTAGAACCGGCAATAGAGCAAACGCCCCCACCTTATATCATTCCGCCCACCATGCCGGATTTTGATGAAAAGTAACGTTTCATAAATGAAACAGGGCTGCCTGGCTTGTGGAAAGCTGGGCAGCCCTGTTTTTATTGGGTGCTCTTGAATGGGGGTGCTTGGTATAAACATAATGGGAAGCTAAAACACTTGCATTAAAATCCTTTTTATATTGATTGAAGGCAGTGCAAATACGCCAAGCAAATCTACCTTAGCTTTTAATCATTTTCAACATATTAGGAATTTCGGAGTATTGATCTATCCAAAGTACATTAATACCTAGTTCTTTATAAAACGATTCTTGCAATGCCTCATTTGCTTTTTCAAAACTTCCTATTCCTTGAATATTTACATCTGCTTTCACATTGAATCTTGGCATGATAGCATAGTGTTTACATGTACTGTCGCCATCTGGAGTTTTTTGCGCGGCTATTTCAAGCAATCTTCTTAAATTTGGATCTGTCATGGATAGGCCTATAAATAAACAAGTATTATTTATTAAAAAGTTTAATTGTGAAATATTCGACCAATGGTAAGGTTCAAGTAAAAGTTTATGATATCCTTCTTCTGAAAACACAAGCAATGATTTAGCTAAATTCTCATATTTACTCTTGTTGCGTGGCAAAAAGCCATGTACATGGTACACTCCAATCTCGTCATTGCCTGAAACCATACCCTCGCCATATATTGAAAAATACTTTACCCTTAACCTATCTAAATTAACTTCTATTAAGTCATCAAAATTATAATTAACAATAGCTTGTATTCCAGTTTTTCCTCGATTGGGGATACATAGCTGACCTATTTCTTCTAGCAAATCTGATGTCTGAACAGAGTTTTTGTAAAGAATTTCACTTATTACATCTTGAAATTCCTTGTCAAATCCATTTCTTAAATATCTAGTTTGTAATAATGGAGAATTACCATTTTGTGTGATTATTTCTTGAACTATTTTCTTTTTATCTTTATCTGTAATATTTATTCCATTTTTCGATAATTCTTTATTAATTAAAGCAACAAATAATTCAGATATTAAAGTATCCCATGTTGCAATGTTAGCATTTCTTGATGCTCCTGCTCCTAGAAAGAGCACTAAATTATCTGTCACATATTCTCTATTTAATTGCTCAATATATTTTTTCCTTTTTTCTAGATATGTAGCTACATCAGGTTTTATACTTTTCGAAATTGTATCTTCTAGAAACAAAGTATTTAGATTCATGTATACTTCTTCAAATAAACTTTTATTGTTTTCAAATATTTGGATTAAATCATTTATACCCCATAAATACACGTTAAAACCAACACTACTCTGAATCTCATTTATCATTTGTGGAGAAATTCTTGTATCAGTACCAATAATAATTAAAATAAGATTTTTGAATTTATCTCCCTGCACGGAAAATTTCTTTACAATATCATAAAACATATTTTTAGAAAATCTAGTTGATCTAAATACTTTCAATTCAATAACGGTGCTACCTTTAAAATTATCAAATCCATTAGGAGCATACCCATCATACTCGAATACTCTATGAGAACTTAAATGGAGATTATTAGAATAGTTAGAAAAAAATTGCTTATTTTGCTGGATTATGTAATCTTCCAGCATTACCATAACTAACTTTTCAATTGCCATAAATGAATAACGAATATTAGTAGAATTAGAATTGATAATATCCAAAAAAGCTTTTGTAAAGTCCAATTTAAACGCCTCGCAATCCCAAAATATATATAGTATTTATTATCACTAAACCTTAAATAATTCTGGTTATTTCTTAACTTTGCATTATCAGCTTAATACTCACTGCACTCAGTTTCCTATTATTGCTACTTTCCAGTTAATTACCTAAATTACAACAATATATTATGCCAAAATATAGTCTATGTCAACAATGTTTTACAAGCAAAATCTAAATATCTTACAACAATTCGATAGGCAGATGGTTCCCAACAGGGTAAACCCAACAAAAAAGGTCACGGCAAAGCCGCAACCCCTGTGTTTGCAACACCAATATCAATTAAACCTAAACTTATTCCCCTGCTTCAATGCCCACCCTTTGGCAAATAAACGCCCACAGCTCCTCCTTGCCCGCCTTTGTTTCGGAGGAAAACGCAAAGAGCTGGTCTGTGGCTTCCAACCCAAGCCCCCCGCGAATGATGCCCAGATGCTTCTGCACCTGGCTTCTTTTTATTTTGTCCTGCTTGGTGGCCACCACCGTCACTTGGCCGTGGTGGTGTTTCAGCCAGTCGAACATCATCACATCGTTTTTGGTGGGCGGGTGCCGGATGTCTATGAGCAAAATCACGGCTTTAAGCTGGGGGCGGCCTGTTAAATAGCCTTCAATCATAGCCCCCCACTGCTGCCACTGGGATTTGGAAACCTTGGCGTAGCCGTAGCCCGGCAGGTCTACAAAAAGCAGGGCATTTTCCACGTTATAAAAATTAATGGTTCTGGTTTTGCCCGGGTTCTGGCTGGTACGTGCCAGCGCTTTTCGCCCCAGCATAGCATTAATTAAAGAGGACTTGCCCACATTGGAGCGCCCGGCAAAAGCCACCTCTGGGCGGTCATCTTGGGGGTATTGGTGGGGAGCCGTAGCCACCGCTTCTAAAGAAACATTCACAACTTTCATCAATGACGACACCTTTTCAACTTATTCACACCTTGTTTTCAAAGGCATGGTCTAATACTTGCTGCATATCCTTCACCAGCACAAACTCCATGCCGTCCTGGATATAGGCGGGCAACTCCTGCAAGTCCCGCTGGTTTTCTTCCGGCAAAATCACTTTGGAAAGCCCTGCCCGCTTGGCCGCCAGCACTTTTTCTTTCAGGCCGCCAATGGGCAGCACACGCCCCCGAATGGTGATTTCACCGGTCATGCACACATCGTTGCGCACTGGAATGTCCGACAGGGCAGACAACATGGCCGTGGCCATGGTAATGCCCGCCGAAGGGCCGTCTTTAGGCACTGCCCCTTCTGGAATGTGCACATGCATGTCCAAATTTTTATAAAACAGTTTCGGCAGCGCAAAACCATGCTGCTGGGAGCGAATGTAGCTTAAAGCCGCCTGGGCCGATTCCTTCATCACGTCACCCATATGCCCGGTTAGTTCCACTTTACCGCTGCCGCTCATCACGCTGGCTTCCACAGACAAAGTGTCTCCCCCGGCAGCCGTCCAGGCCAAGCCCTTCACAATGCCCACCTGGCTGGCTTCTTCCTTCTTGCCCACCCGGTATTTGCGCTTGCCTAAATAATCTTCCAAATTGTCCGGTGTGATGGAAACAGATTTTACCTTGGGCTGGGACAACAGCTGCTTCACAGCCTTCCGGCACAGCTTGCCCACCAGGCGCTCCAACTGCCGCACCCCCGCTTCCTTGGTGTAGTAGCTGATGGTGTCGCTCATGGCTGCATCGCTGACCTTTAGTGCAGTGCGTGCCAGCCCTACCTTTTGCATCTGCTTCTTCAACAAATGATTCTTTGCAATGTGCAGCTTTTCATCTTGGGTATAGCTGCTTAACGTTATGATTTCCAGTCTATCCCGTAGTGCATCGGGAATGGTGTCCATGGCGTTGGCGGTACACATGAACAGCACGTCGGATAAATCGTAAGGCAGCTCTACATAATGGTCTCTAAACGCCACATGCTGCTCGCTGTCTAGCACTTCTAAAAGGGCAAAGCCCGGGTTGCCTCTAAAATCGCTGGACATTTTATCCAGCTCGTCCAGCAAAATAAGGGGGTTTGCGGTTCCGGCCTGGCGCAAAGCGGCCATAATACGGCCGGGCATAGCCCCTATGTACGTTTTGCGGTGGCCCCGAATTTCCGCTTCATCCCGCACGCCACCCAAAGACATGCGCACGTATTTGCGGTTTAATGCCTCTGCCACCGACCGGGCGATAGAGGTTTTCCCCACCCCCGGCGGCCCCACCAGGCACAAAATAGGGGCGTCCAGCTTGGGGGCGTTTTGGCGCACCGCCAAATACTCTACCAGCCGCTCTTTCACGTCCTCCAAACCGTAATGGTCCCGGTTTAACACCTTTTCCGCTTTTTGCAGGCTTTTGTTTTCCCGGCTCTTGTTGCTCCACGGAATGTCCAACACCCAGTCGATATAATCCCGAATGAGCCCGGCTTCTGCGGGGGAACCGCTTAACCGCTTTAACCGAACAAATTCTTTTTCCAGCTTTTCAACAACTGCTTCCGGAGCTTTTATTTGCTCTAGCCTTTCCCGAAAAACTGCAATTTCCCCATCTATGCCTTCTTTGCCTCCCAGTTCTTCCTGGATGGCTTTCATCTGCTCTTTCAAAAAATACTCTTTTTGGTGCTGGTCTATGCTACCCTTTACTTTGGCGTATATGTCTTTTTGCAACGTTAACACTTGTATTTCTTCGTTTAGAAGGTCAATAACCGCCGTCAACCGTTTGCAGTCGTCCAGTTCTTCCAGCACGGCCTGCTTTTTGGTGACGTGCACCATCAACTGCACCGCAATGGCATCTGCCAATGCACCGGGCTTTTCATCCAGTAAAATGTCTAAAATGGATTCGGGGGATAACCGGCCGGACAGCGGGGCATACCGCTCAAAAATTTCTTTGGCGGTGCGCACCAGTGCTTCAACCTGGGGGCTATCGTTCAGGCGGCCATCTGTTGGCACACGTTCCAGTGCCCCTTCGTAAAATGTATCTTGATTGGTCAGAGCCAACAACCGGGCACGGCTTGTACCTTCCACCAAAATGCGGGCCATCTGCCCAGGCAGACGCACCACTTGCTTAATATTTGCCACCACGCCCATGGCGTAAAGGTCTGTCAATGTGGGTTCGTCCACTTCCGGGTTAATTTGAGACGTTAAAAAAACCGGCATCTCATGAGACACGGCATATTCCAGTGCTTTTATGCTCTTTTCACGGCTTAAGTCAAAAGTCACCACAGAACCGGGAAACACCACCAGCCCCCGCAAAGCCATAATCGGCAGGACAAGGGCATCCGTTTGTTCTTTATATTTGTCATTATCATTATCATTATCTTTATGCACAGGTAAAAAACAGTCCTTTCCAGCGCAATCAAACGCATATACTTTTGTCATTATACACCAAACGGCCAAAATATAAAAGCCTTGCCAATAATTTCTGGTATGAATCTTTTAGAGTTGTTAAATAATAACACTGTCGAAAAATATATTCCAAAATTATTGGCAACACAGGCGAAAGGAGCATACCATGAAAAGTATAAAAAATATTTTTGTGCCCGTGGTTCTGGCACTGGCCTTAACCTGCACACCCGTTTACGCAGCGGTAGATGTTTACACCGTGCAGCCCGGCGACAGCCTTTGGATCATTGCACAGAAGTATCAGGTAGGACTTGATGAGATTATAAGAGCGAATTCTCAATTTCAAAACCCTAACATGATATACCCCGGCGACAAGGTGAATGTGCCCTTGGTAGACCCGGCGGTAAAAAACTATGAGGAACAAGTGCTAACATTGGTCAACAAAGAACGGGCCAAACAAGGTGTTGCCCCGCTGACCATGAATTGGCAGGTTTCCCGCATGGCCAGAATTAAATCTGAAGAAATGCGGGATAAAAAATACTTTAGCCACACTTCCCCCACTTACGGTTCCCCCTTTGACATGTTAAAAAGCTTTAACATCTCCTATCGTACAGCTGGGGAAAACATTGCCAAAGGCCAAACCACACCGGAAGCCGTGGTGAAGGCATGGATGAACTCTGAAGGGCACCGCAAAAACATTTTAAACCCAGCCTTTAAAGAAATGGGCGTAGG